>CALJKR010000074.1 GCA_937974555.1 uncultured Flavobacteriales bacterium
CAAATTGTCGATGGTCATCATCATGATGGCATTTGAATCGCGCCAATCCACCTCGACACCTGAATTTCTATCGTATCCATAAAATGGATCGGATATGGTAGTGGCTTTTATCGTTGAGGCAATCGGTCCGTTAATGTCACAGCTTATATCGGCAATAACGACACATCGGTGATTTTCTTTGATTAAATCTTCCTTTGAAAGAAGAACTGGATTACCACTTTTCCAGAGGTGACAGGCCAAGTAAATATCACATTGAGAAACGTATTCATTTAATACACTGTGGTATTTTTCAGGAGATTGATAAAATTCAGATTTATCAAATCCGCCATCAGATATCCTCTTATAGTAATCAGCAGTGTCTAGATGAACATAGACATTTTCTTCACCCTGGTAGGAAAGGAAAGTTTGCGGATCTACTTTCTTCAAACCAAAGAAACGAATCATTTCTTCTGCCCCGTGTCCGACTCTTCCCCAACCCGTAACCACTGCTTTGATAGGATTTTTAAAATGTGCTTTTGATCCAAAAGACTCCATTTCTTTTCGATCATGACAAGACATAGGAGAAGGTAAATCATACCAACCTTTTTTCAGTCCCAAAGCACGAAATCCTTCAAAAACACCGACAATACCTGCGTAGCGACCAAAACCGATAACGCGCTTTCCATTTCGATCTTTTAAAATTTCGTAGTCCACCAATCTAATGTTCTTCTCCAAAATGGCCTTCAAAAGATGCGCATTGTATGCTTGCTTTTTAAAGGTGTGTGAAAAGAAAAGATATGTTTTATTCGAGATTAGCTGATGATCGGGAACCTCTTTAACTCCAATCATAATGTCTGCATCCGAAATATCTGATAATACAGGTATACCAAGAGCTGCATATTCTTCGTCTTTGAAACGTCTAATGGGACTGGTTTCTACAACGATTTGTATTTGAGGATAAAGTTTTTGTAATTCTTGACATTGATGTGGCGTCAAGGCCACTCGGAAATCAGGTGGTGTTTTTCCTTCGCGAATTAGAGCAATCTTCACAAGTTTTGTCATAAAGCTATCATTGAGCGTAGCAAAAATAAAGCTTATGCTACGCCCAATGACGTCTTTTTATGCCGCTTCTGTTTTTTTCTTGGATTGCTTCGCAGCATAAGCTATCGCAGCTTCTCTCACCCAAGCACCGTTGTCGTATGCGTTTTTGCGGGTGGCGACACGTTGTTTATTACATGGACCATTTCCCTTGACCACTTCATTGAATTCCGTCCAATCGATTTCACCAAAATCGTAATGTCCACGTTCTTCATTCCATTTCAAATGTGGGTCGGGAAGGGTAAGACCCAAATACTCTGTTTGAGGAACGCTCATATCCACAAATTTTTGTCTCAATTCATCATTGCTGTGGCGCTTGATTTTCCAAGCCATGTTTTGAGAACTATGCGCGGACTCTTTATCGGATGGGCCAAACATCATCAAACTGGGCCACCACCAACGGTTTAAAGCATCTTGGGCCATTTGTTTTTGTTCAGGACTTCCCTTGGCCAAAGCAATCATGATTTCGTATCCTTGACGTTGGTGAAAAGATTCTTCTTTGCAAATGCGAATCATCGCTCTGCTATATGGACCATAGCTGGTTCGCTGTAAAGAAACCTGATTGACAATCGCGGCACCATCTACCAACCATCCAATGGCTCCAATATCTGCCCAACTCAAAGTGGGATAATTGAAGATTGAAGAGTACTTAGCCTTTCCCGTATTTAATTCATCAATTAAGGTGTCTCGGTCAACGCCCAAGGTTTCGGCCGCACTGTATAGGTACAAACCATGTCCACCTTCATCTTGAACTTTGGCAATTAATATGGATTTGCGTCGCAATGACGGAGCACGTGTAATCCAGTTTCCTTCAGGCAACATACCGACAATTTCACTGTGCGCGTGTTGTGCAATTTGACGAATCAAAGTTTTTCTGTACCCATCTGGCATCCAGTCTTTGGCTTCTACTTTATTCTCTGCGTCTACAAACGATAAGAAGTTTTCTTCGAGACTCATGGTGTAAATTTTTAGCAATGTTAATAAAGGAAACTTTAATCAAAACGAGAAATAACAGAAATCATTCTAAAAACTGAGAATACACTTATTTTCGCGCCATGGCTAGACCCGTATTTCATTCTTTGAAGGTAGCAGAAATCCGTAGAGAGACTGCTGACTGTGTTAGTGTTGCATTTGATATTCCAGCTGAATTAAAATCAGCCTATGACTACCAACCGGGGCAATATTTAACATTGCGAGCCACCATCGGTGGAAACGACGTAAGACGCTCGTATTCCATATGCAGTGCGCCGTTTGAAAAATTTTGTCGTGTAGCAATCAAGCAGGTGGAAGGAGGTGTGTTCAGCACCTGGGCCAATCACGAGTTAAAGGCTGGAGATGATTTGCAGGTGATGACGCCCATGGGCGGGTTTATTCCGGAAATAGATCCCCAAATGAAAAAGCACTATGTTTTGGTAGGAGCAGGCAGTGGGGTTACGCCTTTGATTTCAATCGCAAAGACTGTGATGCGTGAAGAGCCCAAGAGCGAAGTGTCCATGATTTTGGGCAATCGACAATTTCAAAGCATCATATTCCGCGATGAGTTGGAAGACATGAAGGATATGCATTTGGGTCGCTTTCGTGTATTTCATGTATTGAGTGGTGAGCCCAATGATATCGCTTTGTTGCATGGCCGAGTAGACAATGCGAAATTGGAAGGATTTATGTCCACTTTTTTGGCGAATAATCCAGTAGACGCAGTGTTTTTGTGTGGACCTCAAGGAATGACTGAGGCGGCCAGGGATTTCTTTATAGCCAAGGGAGTAGCTGAAGATGCAGTTCATTTGGAATTATTCGGTACTGCATTGCCTCAGGGAGCTCCCAAAAAAGTAGAGGCAGTAGTAGATGAATCAGATCTATGCGAAGTTTCGGTCATTTACGATGGTCAACAAACGGATTTTAAAATGTCCAAAGGGGCAATGGTTTTGGATGAAGCACAAAAGGCAGGCTTGGATATACCCTACAGCTGTAAGGGCGGTATGTGTTGCACCTGTCGCGCCAAGGTGATGGAAGGAGAGGCCAATATGGTCGTGAATTATGCACTTGAACCAGGCGAGGTAAATGCTGGATATGTCCTCACTTGTCAAACCCAACCCGTGAGCGCAAAACTTGTTGTTGACTTTGATCAATAAAACGATTTAAAAACCACACTCCCTGTTTACTTTTGTAACATGGAGATTCCGAGTAAATATGAGCCACAATCGGCAGAAGCCAAGTGGTATGCCTATTGGTTAGATAAAGGTTTTTTTAATAGCAAGCCGGACAATCGTCCTGCATACACCATTGTTATCCCACCTCCCAATGTAACCGGTGTGCTTCACATGGGGCACATGTTGAACAATACCATTCAAGATGTTTTAATTCGCAGAGCACGTATGAGAGGCTTTAACGCCTGTTGGGTGCCTGGAACTGATCACGCGTCAATTGCTACAGAAGCCAAAGTCGTTCAAAAGTTACGCGCCGAGGGGATAAAAAAATCGGATCTCTCTCGTGAGGCTTTTTTGGATCATGCCTGGGAGTGGACACACAAGCACGGGGGTATCATCCTAGAACAATTGAAAAAATTGGGAGCCAGCTGCGATTGGAATCGCACGCGATTTACCATGGATGAGAAATATTACGAAGCTGTAATCGATACTTTTATTGACCTTTACAACAAAGGAAAGATATATCGTGGTGAGCGAATGATCAATTGGGATCCTGCCGCCAAAACTGCATTATCTGATGAAGAGGTAATCTACAAAGAGGTAAATTCCCATTTGTATCATTTGAAATATCAAGTTGTAGGCAGTGAAGAATTTATCGTTGTTGCTACAACACGCCCAGAGACCATTTTAGGAGATACTGCGGTTTGTGTGAATCCCAAGGATGAAAGGTATTTGCATCTGCACGGTAAAAAAGTCATTGTTCCTATAGTCAACAGAGAAGTGACCATCATTGCAGACGATTATGTGGACATGGAGTTTGGAACAGGTTGTTTAAAAGTAACCCCGGCGCATGACATGAATGACTTTATGCTGGGTCAAAAGTATCAATTGGAAATCATCAACATGATGAATGATGATGGGACAATTTCCGAAGCAGGAGGTTTGTATGTTGGCCAAGATAGATTTGCGGTTAGAAAGCAAATTGCCTTGGACTTAGAAGCAGCGGGCTTGTTAATCAAGCAAGAGCAGTACAACAATAAAGTAGGATATTCTGAGAGAACCGATGTGGTTATCGAGCCTAGATTGTCTTTGCAGTGGTTTGTGGACATGAAAGAATTGAGTCAGCCTGCATTGGAAAATGTAATGAATGACAACATTAAGTTCTTTCCTCCAAAATTCAAAAATGCATACCGCCATTGGATGGAGAATATCAAAGATTGGTGCATATCAAGACAATTGTGGTGGGGACATCAAATTCCTGCCTACTACACGGAGGATGGACATTGGGTGGTAGCCAAAACAAGAGAAGAGGCGGAACAAAAAATCAAGTCACAATTTCCTGAGTATGCCGGAGCCATTACCCAAGACCCTGATGTTTTGGATACTTGGTTTAGCTCTTGGTTATGGCCTTTTGGTGTTTTTGACGGCTATTATTCTGAAGATGAGGTTTCCTATTATTACCCTACAACAGATTTGGTAACTGCACCTGAGATTATGTTTTTCTGGGTGGCCAGAATGATCATTGCTGGCTATGAGTACCGTGGAGAGCTTCCTTTTAAAAACGTGTATTACACAGGAATCGTTCGAGACAAACAAGGTCGCAAGATGAGCAAATCACTCGGCAATTCTCCTGATCCTTTGGTGTTGATTGATCAATTTGGTGCCGATGGAGTGCGTGTGGGCATGCTATTGTCCTCTCCAGCCGGAAATGATTTGTTGTTTGATGAATCATTGTGTGAACAAGGAAGAAATTTTGCCAATAAAATTTGGAATGCGTTTCGTTTGGTGAAAGGTTGGGAGGAAAATACATCAACTGAGGTGACGCAGCGACCATCCGCTGCGGTTGCTGTGAACTGGATGAATGATCAGCTCAATGCGACCATCGAAAAACTGAACGATGATTACGAAAAGTTTAGAATAAATGAAGCTTTGATGACCACCTATAAATTGGTGTGGGATGATTTCTGTGCGTGGTACTTGGAGATGGTCAAACCACCTTATGGTGAAAAATTGGACGCCGTGACTTATACTGCGACACTGGATATTTTTGAAAAGCTTCTGACCGTATTGCACCCATTTATGCCTTTCCTTTCTGAAGAGATTTGGCATTTGATTCGCGAAAGAAAAGATGGAGAAAGCTTGTGTATAGCGCAATGGCCAGAAGTTCACGCACAAGGAAATCAATGGACAGGAGGTTTTGATGAATTTGCTCAGGTGGTTATCGGAATTAGAAACATCAGAAAAGAAAATCAAATTGCCAATAAAGAAAAGTTGACATTGAAAATGCTGAGCAGTCAGGGTTCTGCCGGTGCTTTCCATTCGGCCATTGAGCACTTGGGTAATATCGAAACCACGGAGTGGGTGTTTGAAAAGCCGGAGCAGTGCTATTCATTTATCGTTTCAGGTCGTGAGTATTTCGTTCCCTTTACGGCACAATTTGATGCTGCGGCTGAAATTAAAAAGTTGACCGAGGAGTTAAAGTATACAGAAGGTTTTTTAGCCAGTGTCGAGAAGAAATTGAGCAATGAGAATTTTGTTTCTAAGGCGCCCGTGGCTGTATTGGACGGGGAAAGAAAGAAACAGAGCGACGCACAGCAGAAAATTGAAATGTTAAATCAACAAATTGCCGCTTTGCAATCTTAAAATCCGTAGAAATACCGAATCAAGGAACCCAAAAATAAATTTCTTTTGATGAGCGGATGAACCGCTTATATTTGCGAATACGAGGAAAAATTATGAAAAAGATATATTCTTTAGTCGCTGCGATTGTTTTAGGTACAGGCCTAACTGCTACTGCGCAGCATGTGCATGATTACAAGTGTGGCCACGCAAAGGCGCACGCAAAGATTTTGCAAGAGCATCCGGAAATCCAGCAAATTCAAGAAATGCAGGATGCATACATCGCGGATTATCTGAGAAATAATCCAGGTTTGGACCGTGATGACTCTACTGTCATCTACACCATCCCTGTTGTATTTCACGTCATCCACAATTTTGGCATTGAGAATATTCCCAATGCCAACATTTTGGATCAGGTGTACATCTTAAACCGTGATTATCAAAAGTTAAATGCTGACACAGCCGATGTCGTTCCTGCTTTCCGCAGTTCCATCGCGAAATGTGGTTTCCAATTCAAGTTGGCTACCATCGATCCTTTGGGCAATTGTACCAACGGTATTGATCGCGTGGTTTCTCCTTTAACAACCATTGGTTCTGATATCGCCAAATTAAATCCTTGGCCTCGTCACAAATACATGAACGTTTGGATCATCAACAACATGGAAGACGGCGTTGCTGGATATGCTTACTATCCCTCTGCTACTGCAGATGCAGGTTCAAGCTGGAAAGATGGAATCATCATCCGTTACCAATACATCGGTTCGTTGTTCCCTGCAAACCCAAGCTATAGTCGCGCCTTGACACATGAAGTAGGCCACTGGTTGGATTTATCACATACTTGGGGATCAACCAATGATCCAGAAGTAGCTTGTGGAGATGACAACGTAATGGACACTCCTCCCACAGCAGGTCATGATAACTGTCAAAATGTAAATGATTACGAATGTGATACCAAAGCTTTGCCTTTGGCCACGAACCAATTACAAACCGTATATCAATTCAATGGTGTGGACGTGAATACAGGCAATGTTGACACTTTGGGTACGCCATATGTGGACGATGCCGGACTAATTTTCAGCGATTTTCAAGCCACTGGATTGTCTGCGAACTCTGCAGTTGCTGGTCAATTTGCATTTTCTGGTTGGGGAACTGGAGCTGCTGATGGCGCTTCAACCTATGGTTCTTTGACTGGATCTTTCAATGCTTCAAAATATTATGAATTTACTTTGAGCAACGATGTTACTCAAAATTTGGATTTGACTTCGATCACTTTCGATATTCAAAGAAGTGCTGATGGACCTCGCACTTTCGCGGTTCGTTCAAGCGCGGATAACTTCGCTACTAATCTATCTGGTGTGGTAACTCCTGCCAATGGTAATTTGAATGTTCAAGCCGGTAACGTATTCTTTGTTTCTTCCGATGTCAATACTTCGATTACAGGTACTAAAATCAACCTTGGCGGTAATAACTTCACCAATATCAATGGAGAGAGCATCACCTTCCGTGTATATGCATGGAATGCAGAAGATGCAGCAGGTTCTTTTGGTGTAGACAACGTAAGTGCTGCGGGTAGCTATGGAACAATCGAGAACGTTCAAAACTACATGGAGTACTCTTATTGCTCAAAAATGTTCACATGGGGTCAGCGTGACCGCATGATTGGTGCATTGAATACGCCAATTGCATCACGTAACAATTTGTGGACGGCGGAGAACTTGGCAGCTACAGGAACAGATGGTATTCATGATCAGTTATGTGCGCCTCAAGCCGATTTTTATGCTGAGAAGAAAATGGTATGTCAAGGGAACGATGTTCAATTCTTTGATTACTCTTCAGATGCTGAAGCCACTTCTTGGGAATGGACTTTCCAAGATGCTGTACCAGCTACAAGCACAGCAAGTAACCCAACGGTAAGCTTTACTTCAGGTGGTTGGAAAACAGTTACTTTGACTGTGACCAACGCCCAAGGTTCTACTACAATCACCGATGCAATGGCGATTTATGTTACGCAATCTTGGCCTGAGATTCCAGGAATCTTGGCTTCTGATTTTAACACAAACCCTTTCCAATACGGATATTACTTCTCTGATAACCAGGCAAGCAATGAGTCCAACTATGAGTATGCAAGTAATGCTGGAGTTGGCACTGCCAATGGTTCTATTGTTTTAGATAACGCCTCTGTTCAAGTTCCCCCAAGTGGAATGGTTGGCTTTGATGTGGATGAGTTGATTACACCTTCTATGGATTTGAGTTTGTTGAGCAGTGGTAAATTGAAATTTGATTATGCATACTCAACTGGCGCTTTGACTGAAGCCAACATCACTGAAAGTTTGGAAATTTGGTCAAGCCGTGATTGTGGCGAGACATGGCAGTTGCGCACTACCATTTCTGGTTTGGATTTGGTAACTGCGGGTGCTTATGCTGCTCCTTTTGTTCCCAATACCATTCTTCAACCTGAGACTGGTTCAGCCGTTTCTGGTGCGCAATGGAAACAGAAATCAGTAACGATTCCTTCAACTTATGAGACGGACAACGTACGATTCAAGTTCATCTTCAAGTCTTCTGAGTTCTCTAACAACTTCTATTTGGATAACATCAACGTTACCGGTACTGTAAGTGTAAATGAATACGCGAAGCAAAACACCATGGTTGTATATCCTAACCCTGCGGGAGAGGTATTGAATGTTCAATTGCCCGCCAATGGTCAAAAGTACAGCACTGCCCAAGTAATGGACTTGTCAGGTCGTGTGGTAATGACACAGGGAATTAACGGAATGAGCAACATTCAAATCAACACGGATATTCTACCTGCGGGGATGTATGTCATCCAAGTGCGTGGTGAAGGTGGAGTGATGAATCAAGAATTCTTAAAAGGCATCGAGTAATTGATGCAGGATATTAAATAAGGGTCGCATTTGCGACCCTTTTTTTTTGAGGTTATTTTGGTTTATCATACAATGGAAATTCAGTATATCCACTGAGTGAAATTGTTATTTAAGTCACTTAATTGCTGTTTAATAACCTTAACACTATCAAATATGATGAAGAAATTACTTGTCCTTTCCATAACAATGGCGCTTGCTTGCATAGGTTCAGCGTATTCGCCAATCACTGGATTTGGAAGACTTAAATTGGGCATGACTATCGACCAGTTAGAAGAACTGAATAACGCGGAACCGATCTCTGCCTCTGTGTTATTGGAGCATTCTGAGTTTCAAAATGAAAATAAGATCTATGAAATTATTCTGGATACTATGACCAATGCGTATCCTTATTATGGTGCGTTGGATCCAAGTGTTCGTAGTTTTTATTTAGATCGTTTGGCTGTTACTCCGGTAATATCATTGGATCACGTATCCTTGAAATTCTGTCAGGGTAAGTTGTATTCAATCAAAATTAGCGATTACAAAATCAAAGAGATTTTGACAGTAAAATATGGTGAGCCTACCAAGTCAACCGAAGGTGATGAGAAGGTGTTCTCAGATTCAGAAGGCAATAGGGTGGTGAGAATGGATTCAAAGATCACCAGTACATGGGATACAAAGAATTATGGATTTGGGTGTTATGAAGTACAACGTATTTGGTATAGTGATTTGGATGGAAAGATGAATTTCATGACGGCTACCTATTTATTGGATAAAAATGTGCAACTTGAAGTATCTGCTATTGAGGAAAGGATAAGGGGGCGTATGAAAGAGCGGGAGTTAATCAAAAATCGAGAGAAGCTCAATGGTTTTTAAACAAAAAAAGTCAGATATCATCTGACTTTTTTTGATTAGTAGTTAGTGACGCATTAAAGTGCACTGAAAACAATATCCAATCCCTTTTTAAATGCGAGTATTGTGCGATCTAAATCTTCTTTAGAGTGGGCATCAGAGACGAACCCTACCTCATATCCGCTGGGACCGAGATAGACACCTTCTTCTAGCAATGCAGCGTGCAATGGTGCAAAGCGTTTCACCTCTTCCGCATTGATTTCTTTCATTGATCTTACAGACTCAGCAAATCCAAATGAAAGCCAGAAGATAGATCCAACAGAGAAAATATGGAAACCGTAGCTTTTACTCGTTGCATATTCGTTGATTGCCTGTACCAAGTAATCCGTTTTGGCTTTTAGATTTTCGTAAAAACCGGGTTTAAGACATTCCTTCAACTGGGCGATTCCCGCAGCCATCGCTACAGGATTCCCGGACAAAGTTCCGGCTTGGTATACAGGCCCTTCAGGAGATACTTTGGACATGATTTTAGCACTGGATGCATAAGCGCCTACGGGCATTCCACCGCCGATAATTTTACCAAAAGCCATCACATCGGGTTGAATGCCGTAATATCCAGCTGCACCTTCAAAACCCACCCTGAAGCCAGAAATAACCTCGTCAAACAAAAGAACGATTCCTTCTTCCGTGCAAATGGTTCTTAGATCTTTCAAAAATTGAACATCTTGAATCAAGAGGCCATTGTTGGCGGGAATTGGCTCAATGGCCACCACCGCAATTTGATTTTTATATGTTTTTACTGCTTCTTTAACGGCTTCAATGTCGTTCAAAGGAAGCACTATGGTTTCCTTGGCGTAAGCTTCAGGAATACCGGCGGAATCAGAGGTTCCCAATGTGGCAAGACCACTTCCAGCTTTAACCAAAAGGCTATCTACGTGACCGTGATAACAGCCTTCAAATTTGATGATTTTATCTCTTCCAGTATAACCTCTGGCCAATCGAATGGCGCTCATTGCCGCTTCTGTTCCGGAGCTTACGAATCTAATCTTCTCAATGAATTTGTGATGGCTAAGAATGAGAGAAGCCAATTCATTTTCGAGTAAGGTGGGTGCTCCAAAACTGCTGCCATTGGCCACGGCCTCAGATACAGCAGCCACTACGTTTTTAGGTGCATGTCCCAAGATAAGTGGACCCCAAGAGCAACAATAGTCTATATATTGGTTTCCATCAATGTCCCAAACATGGGACCCTTGCCCCTTTTGAAAAAAGATGGGACTACCACCAACGGATTTAAAAGCACGTACTGGTGAGTTTACTCCACCAGGAAACAGGCTTTTGGCGATTTCAAAAGCCGCTTCAGATTTAACTCTGGACCTCATCCTATTTGCTCGATGCTGAAATGGTATTGTTCCATGATGGCATTGCAAAGCAATTTTTGACAAGCTTGATCAACCATTTCATGGGCTTTTTCTGCTGATTCAGCGTCCAACCACAAGGTCATGTGTTTGCCGATACGAACATTACTGATTGAAGACAATCCCAGGTTCACCATGGATGATGTAACCGCTTTTCCTTGTGGATCAAGTAATGCCTCCAATGGCATTACGTCTACTTCTGCTTTGAATTTCATGACGATATTTTTTTATAATAAGACAATGACAAAATTAAATACACCGCCATTACACCAATCAATCCAACATAAATGGATTTAAAAAAGAAATAACCCATTCCAATAATCAAAAGAGAGGAGAGGAGTAGGATCCAGATAATCTCTTGTCCTTTCCATCCCAAGCCCTTGAATTTTAGACTAAGTAAAGGAGTAGTGGACACCATGAGAAGTGTAGTTAAAGCGATTAAGAAATAAACCAATGGTACAGGAATTTCAATGTAGCTAGCATTGGCTAACCCCGTGATGCCCATCCAAATCATGGCGTTGGAGGGAACAGGGAGTCCTTTGAAATGGCCACTTGAATTGGCGGGATCTAAATTAAAACGAGCCAAACGATAGGCTGCTCCAGCGGCGATTAGAAAGGGTAAAAAACTATTGATTCCAGAATGTGGTAGCAGGTGATAGGCCCAAATACTTGGAACAACACCAAAAGAAACAACATCAGCTAACGAATCTAATTGTCCACCCAAAGGTGAAGAAACATGAAGCAATCGCGCAGCAAAACCATCAAAGAAATCAAGAATGGCGGCGCCAATTACACAATAAATGCTGAGAAGCGGATAATCAGGTAGAAAAAGAATAGCCCAACAGCCCAATATTAGGTTGCCTAATGTTATGCCGTTGGGAATCCAAGATTTCATTAAAGTGTTTGCTTAACTTCTACCTCTTCAAATGCCTCCACGATATCTCCTTCACGGATGTCGTTAAACTTATCAATGTTCAATCCGCACTCATAACCTTTGGTTACATCTTTAACATCGTCTTTGAAACGCTTTAAAGAGCCCAAGTTACCCGAGTACATCACGATACCATCGCGTATGATTCGAACTTTATTGTTGCGGTTGATTTTTCCATCTTGAACGTAGCAACCGGCGATGGTTCCCACCTTGGAAATTTTAAAGGTCTCACGGATTTCGGCAGTACCCACCACTTTCTCTTCGATTTTAGCAGAGAGCATACCTTCCATGGCTTCTTTGATTTCTTCGATGGCCTTGTAGATGATGCTGTATTGACGGATTTGAATCTCTTCTGCTTCGGCCAATTTACGAGCACCGGTGCTGGGTCTAACTTGGAAACCAACGATGATGGCATCAGAAGCTGAGGCCAACAAAACATCACTTTCAGAGATTTGTCCAACCCCTTTGTGAACGATGCTCACTTGTACTTTGTCTGTGGATAGTTTTTGCAAGCTATCTACCAATGCTTCTACTGAGCCATCCACGTCACCTTTGACAATCAAATTCAATTCTTTGAAATCTCCCAAAGCAATACGACGACCAATTTCTTCGATGGTCAAATGTTTCTTGGTTCGAACGCTTTGTTCACGTTGCAATTGTTGACGTTTGGTGGCAATTTCACGAGCCTCTCTTTCATCTTCAAATGCATAGAATTTATCTCCAGCATTGGGCGCTCCTTCAAATCCGAGGATCGATACAGGTGTTGCGGGCCCGGCTTCTTCAATTTTTTGACCACGCTCATTGAACATGGCACGAACACGTCCGCTCCATTGACCGGCCAAAATGGGATCTCCAATGCGCATAGTTCCAGATGAAACCAAGCAAGTAGTGACAAATCCACGGCCTTTGTCCAACGAGGCTTCAATGATGGTACCATTGGCGCGTTTGTTTGGATTGGCTTTCAAATCCAACATCTCTGCTTCAAGAACAACTTTCTCCAATAGCTTGTCGATGTTCAATCCTTTTTTGGCTGCAATTTCTTGAGATTGGAATTTTCCTCCCCATTCTTCAACCAAAATATTCATGGCCGAAAGTTGTTCGCGAATGCGATCGGGGTTGGCTTCCGGCTTATCAATTTTATTGTAAGCAAAGATCATCGGTACACCCGCTGCTTGCGCGTGAGAGATGGCTTCTTTGGTTTGCGGCATTACGTTGTCATCCGCTGCAATGACGATGATGGCCAAGTCAGTCACCTGGGCTCCACGTGCACGCATGGCTGTGAAAGCCTCGTGACCAGGAGTATCGATGAATGTAATTTGTTTTCCGTTGGGAAGCTTGACGCTGTATGCACCCATGTGCTGGGTGATTCCACCCGCTTCACCGGCAACCACGTTGGCTTTACGGATAAAGTCAAGCAAAGAGGTTTTACCATGGTCAACGTGACCCATTACGGTAACTACCGGTGGACGAGTCACCATTGAATCTTCGGTATCTGCTTCCTCAAATGAAGATTCAGATACTTCAGCGCTAACAAATTGAATTTCAAATCCAAATTCTTCAGCGATGATTTGAATCGTTTCTGCATCCAACCTTTGGTTGATTGAAGCAAAAATACCCAACTGCATACACGCAGCGATAATTTCTGTGGGTTGGCGATTCATCATGGTAGCCAATTCAGATACCGTAACGAACTCCGTTAATTTTAGAATTGCATTTTCTTCCGCTTCGCGAATACGCTTTTCTTCAAACTTTCTGGCTTGTTGATCACGTTTATCACGACGATTTTTGGAAGCTTTTGATTTCCCTTGACCACCCAAACGCGCCAAAGTTTCTTTGATCTTGTTTTGGATGTCTTGCTCACTCATTGGGGGCTTTGGTCCGGCTGCTTGTCCGGGTCTGTTTTGCCCTGTGTGTCCACCAGGTCGATTTTGATTGCGCTTGTCAATCTCTTGTTGACGGGTGATGTCCACTTTGGAAACGCGCTTGCGTTTGCGTTTCTCTTTGTTGTCATCATTGGCCTTTTGCTCAGGTTTTTTCTTTTCTTGTTCTACAGGTAGAACAATTTTTCCCATCACTTTTGGGCCTGTTAATCTTTCGACATTGACACGGATCAATTCTTTCTCTTCTGGAACTACGGGTGCTGGAGTTTCAACAATGGGTGTTTCTACAACCGCTTCTGCGGTTGGTTCTACCGCAGCAACCGGGGTCTCCACTTTCTCTTCTGTGTCCTTCTTGCTCTTGGCCTTTGCAGGTTTTTCTTCCGGTGCAGCAGGCGTTTCTTTCTTCTTCTTGCCTCTTCCCGATTGAATGGTAGAAAGATCAATCTTCCCAACAATCTTCACTTCGTTTTGACCTTCAGATTTCTCTTCTGGAACGACTTCCTCAACAACAGGTGTTGGTGCTTCACTTGGCGCATCCTCGGAGGCACTTACAGGTGCATCCAATACACTGGTTGAAGATTCAGGGCGTTTTCTTTTGAATTGCGATAAATCAATCTCTTGACTTTCTTCTTCGGTACTATCCGTTTTCTTTTTGGAGTCTTGGATAGTAATCGTCTCGCGAGATTCTTTGTATTTGGTAGCAACAGCCTTGGTTTTTTCCTTGGCTTGTTGGTCTCCAGCGAACTCTGCAAGAAGAACATCATATACCTCCGCCTCAATTTTGGCCATGGGGTTATTTTCAATTGAGAATCCTTTTTTGGCCAAGAATTCGACAATCGTGTCCTTACTCACATTAAGTTGAGTAGCTGCTTTTCCTAATCGTTGCGGTCCCTTTGTTTCTGACATCTGATTTTTTTCTTATTAAAACTTTTCTTTCCCCTCAACCCTATTGTAACGTTGGAGTTTTATTCAAACTCAGAGCGCAAAATTTGTAAAACTTCATCGATGGTTTCCTCTTCCAAATCTGTTCTTCTAACCAACTCTTCTTTCGATAAATCCAATACGGCACGTGCTGTATCGCAGCCCACTGACTTTAATTCGTCAATGATCCAGCTGTCGATTTCATCTGCAAATTCTTCCAAATCCACATCATCCAAATCGGCCTCTGTTTCGCGGTAAACATCAATTTCAAATCCGCACAAGCGACCCGCAAGACGGATGTTGTGACCTCCTTTACCAATGGCCAAAGACACTTGGTCTGGTTTCAAGAACACGTCTGCTTTTTTGTTTTCTTTGTCCAAGGTGATGGAACTTACTTTGGCGGGTGCCAATGCTCTTGAAATCAAAAGTTGCTCATTGGTGGTGTATTGGATCACATCAATATTTTCATTGCGTAATTCACGGACGATTCCATGAATACGAGATCCTTTCATACCTACGCAAGCACCCACTGGGTCGATGCGGTCATCATAGCTTTCTACGGCTACTTTGGCGCGCTCACCGGGTTCGCGAACAATATTTTTGATTGTAATCAATCCGTCAAATACCTCGGGAACCTCTTGCTCAAACAATTTCTCTAAGAATTCAGGAGCAGTACGAGACAAGATAATTTGAGGGGTGTTTCCGCGCATTTCCACTTTAGAAACCACGGCACGCAATGTGTCGCCTTTTTTGTAGAAATCAGCAGGGATTTGTTGCTCTTTGGGTAAGATCAATTCGTTGTTCTCATCGTCCAACACCAAGATTTCTTTTTTCCAAACTTGATAAACTTCACCTGAAATAATCTCTCCAACACGCTCACGGTATTTTTGATAGATGTGATCTTTTTCCATCTCGATAATACGAGAAGTCAAGTTCTGGCGCATGGCCAAAACATTGCGACGACCAAAATCTTCGATTCGGATTTCCTCAATCAATTCTTCTCCCACTTCCAAATCAGGAACAGATTTGCGGGCCATGCTCACTTCAATTTGAGCAACCTCATCTTCTAACTCGCCATCGGGCACAATTTCACGGGTTCTCCAAATCTCCAAGTCACCACGCTCAGCGTTGATGATAATGTCAAAACCATCTTCTGCTCCCCATCTTTTGAGGATCATGTTGCGGAAAACATCCGCCAAAATGTTGGTTACCGTTTCGCGGTCGATATTCTTGAATTCTTTGAATTCACCGAAAGATTCTAAAAGGTTTACGCCTTTCATAGGACTTAATTTTTATTTGAAGCTAATCGTTATTTTGGTTTCTTTTATTTCAGCGTAGGGCAGTACCACTTGTTTTTCTACCCATTGCTTGGTTTTTTTTCCAGGTACAATTTCTTTTTCACGGAAATCAACTTGAATATGTTCTTCGTTGGCCAAAGTCATTTGCCCTTCGATTTTTTTGCCGTCGATGGTTTTAATCGCAACATTGCGTCCCACATTTTTAAAATATTGACGTTTCACCAAAAGGGGTTTTCCCACTCCTGGAGATGAAACTTCCAAAGAGAAATCTTCCACCTCGCGATCCAAGGATCCTTCCACTGCGCGACTTACTTTTTTACAATCGTCAATGGTTAATCCACTGTCTTTATCAACAAGTACCTCAATTGCATTGCCTGGATTTACTTGAATATCCACAATAAATAAATCTGAATCCTCCAAAAGGGGGGCGATAAATGAAGCGACTGTTTCCTTGGTAATCATAATATTTAGCAAAAGAAAGAGGGGCTTCCACCCCTCTGTTACTCTCTCAAATGCAGTGCAAAGATAGGCTAAGTCTTTAATTGTACAAAACTTAATTTCATTTTGACGTTGCCTTGGGTTAAATTTGAAATTATGCGTTTATTGATTTTAGCGACTTCTATTTTTATGGTCTCTGTTATGCAGGGACAGACCTGTCTTTTTTATTTGGACAATGATATGGATGGGTATGGGGATGATTTCAATTTCACAGAAGGGCCATGTGACTTGGTTCCCCCAGGCACAACGCTGACACCCGGGGACTGCGATGATTTTAATGCAGGAGTGAACCCCTCCGCCGTAGAGGTATGCAATTACATTGATGACAATTGCAATGGAGGTGAGATTGATGAGTTTGTTCAGTTGAGTTTTTATCAAGATGCTGATTTGGACGGCTATGGGGATGCCAATGTATTAATTGTGGAATGCTTTGAGCAGCCAGGCTTGGTATCGAACATGGACGATTGCGACGACAATTTGGTGACTTTCCAAGATTTGGATATGGATGGATGGGGTTCAACGATTCCCGACCCCTGCGGAGTGGACAATGCATTGGATTGTAATGACAATACTTCCAGTGTCCAAGAGGCTTCATTATTTTATGAAGATCAAGATGGTGATGGCTATGGCAATCCGGATATGTCCATTTATTTATGTGAATCTCAGACAGGATTTATTCCAGATGGTACAGATTGCGATGATCTCAACCCCGATGTGCATCCCAATGCAGTGGATATTGCAGGCAATGACGTGGATGAAAATTGTGATGGCCTCGATGGTGTAGGAATTGCGGAGTCACCCATGACAAGCATTGAAATCTGGCCCAATCCAATGCAGGATGTTCTGCATATTGAAATCCCTACTGCAGGTACCTTGATGGTGACAAACTTGCAAGGACAATGGATGTTAGAAATACCCGTTTTTGCAGGGGTTAATCCATTGCAATTGGATTTGGAGCCAGGCTACTATTGGGCAATCATTAAAACTGCACAAGGGCAGTGGTCAAGAAAGGTGTGTAAATTGTAATATTACTTTTTCCAAGTAAGATTCTCAGTCAGATATTGTATGTCTCTGGCGATGTATTGGTAAACGGGTGCAATAGAGTCTGGATTGGGCGCTGTTTCAAAGTACAACGCGCATCTTAAAAATTTGCTTGTGCTGTCTGTTAAAAACAACTGCAGCGGAGATGCTGCTTCACCTTCAATTCGATATTGAATTCCAAATACATTTCGCTCGGGGAAGTCAATCATTTCGCGCTCAATTGCACTTGCCTTCATCTCATGTTTAGAGGCAAATGTGTAAGCATCAGCTACCAATTGATCAATGTTGTTTTTGACGGACAGAAATGTACAATGCACTCGGGCTTTTAATCTGGGGTAGTAAATGTTGAAACGACACGAATCTGGATTTTGTTTTTTATCCAACATTTCTACTTTGGCAAATGCAGATACAGGAATGGAAAACGGAGCTACGGGTGAAAAGGAACGATAATCGTGATTGGGTAAATCAATTCTGAAATATCCTTTGGGTTTGGGAAAGGTTGTTTCAGGTTCTTTCATCAGAAAATAAAATAAAGACGAGACCAATCCCAGGAATATCACTGCGATGATGAATATTTTTTTCATGGTTGTTTTTGTACTTTAATTCGATCCAATTTTCTGTGATTTCCGGCCTCAACGGTAAACGTGTAGTGATGAAATTGATGCTTTTCTCCCTTCTGCGGAACACGCCCCAAAATCTCCATTAAAAATCCGGCAAGGGTTGAACTGTCTCCTTTTGCATTTTCAAACAGGGCTTCATCAGCACGAAAAACGCGATAAAAATCGACCAAGGATATTTTCCCTTCAAACAAGTAGGTGTGATCATCAATCACGGAATACTTAAGGTCATCGACATCAAATTCATCTTGGATTTCGCCTACAATTTCCTCAATAACGTCCTCCAATGAAACCACGCCAGATAGACCGCCATATTCATCGACCACCAACGCGATGTGCTTTCGGTCATGACGAAATTCAACCAAGAGATCATCTATTTTTTTGGTTTCTGGAACAAATTTTCCCGATTTGATGATGGATTTCCAATCCAATGCGGAGTCGTGCAAATGCGGGATCAAATCTTTTACGTGAAGGATACCAATGATTTGATCAATTTGTCCTTCGTAAACAGGCCACCTGGAATACCCCTTTTCTTTGATGGCAGCGATGATTTCCTCCATACTATTTTCACTGGATAGCATGGCGAGATCTGTTCTTGGGGTCATGATTTGACTGACATTTTTTTCACCAAAGGTGACAATGCCTTCTAAAATTCTTCTTTCCTCTACGGAGCGCATCTCATTCTGAGTCAGGGCCAATGCATGTCCCAGGTCATCGACGCTGATGGTTTCAATTTTGTTTTTAATTCTTTGATTGAGCAGATTGCCGGCTTTTATCAATAGCCATCCAAATGGTTTGACTATGACTTGTAAAACATTCAGTGGTCCAACCATCCAACTGGCTACTTTTAAATTGTTGGAGGTGGCGTAGATTTTAGGAATTACTTCGCCAAACATGACGATGATGAAGGTGACCAAAACCACATGAATAATCAATGCAGTAAGTGGACTGTAATCTTCAGGTGGGAACCATGTTTCCATCAAGGCGGTGGACAAAATGACGATGGCAATGTTGACGGCATTGTTGACAATGAGAATGGTTGCCAGAATTTGTCGGGTAGCTTTTTCCTTGGTAGGAGACGAAGTGAGGGTTCTAATTTTACTCAGGGCACCTTGTTCAGCCTCATCGATTTTTTTTCGCTGTTCGGGTGTGAAAGAAAACAAAGCCACTTCACTGCTGGATACCGCAGCGCTGGCCAATAAAAGCAACATTACCCCCAATGTGTAGAGGGTAATGTTGATTTGTAAAGGGATGATCCCTGAAACGAGCAGGATACTTTCGTTCATGAATTAAAATGGAAGAGGATCTTCTTGTTCCAAAGAGGTTGTTGGAATGGGTTCATTCAAAGCCATCGGCTGTGCATTGGCTTCAGGTGCTTTGGCGGTAAGCATGGTAAACTCATCAGCATGAATTTCTGTAATGTACTTGGTTTCGCCATTTACCTGATAGTTGCGGTTCCTGATTTTACCTTCCACAAATACCTTCATGCCTTTTTTCAAATACTGGTCACCAATTTCGGCCAAGGCACTCTTGCGAATCACAATGTTGTGCCAATCGGTTTGAGAGACCCTCTCGCCGGTTTTGGGATCTTTCCATGACTCCGTAGTAGCCAATGAAAAACTTAAAATTTTACCTCCATTTTCGAAGGTTTTCAATTCTGGATCTTTTCCGATGTTTCCGATTAAGATCACTTTGTTTACTGTTCCTGACATAATTTTAATTTTTAGGATTATGCGACAAACCTAGAAAATGCATCAGGCGCATTCCAAGCTTCGTATAAGGCGCCTATAAGCGACCCTTATGCTTGAGGAAGTCAACAAAAATCTTGGGAAATCCAAGATTTTCGGCCTCATTGGCATTAATCCACTTTTCAAATTTATGTGTATTTAATTCCATATCCTCCATTAATATCGAAAAGATATGCACTTGAAGTTTCCGGTGTGTGAGCATGTGCGTTGCTTTCCACTCATCTTGAAATGCCAATCGGGAGGGGTCTAGGTCAAATTTCTGAACAAGTTCCAGCCACCCCAGTTCAGTGTTACAGTGATCTTGAATAATCAAAGGTAAGGTGTAAAGGCCACTCCAAATACCCGTTTCATTTCGCTTGATAACCGCCCATTGCTGGGCATTGTTTTCAATGAACAAAGCAAAAACAGATTGGGATTTTACTTTGGTTTTGTTGGCTTTAAAGGGGATTTCAGCAACACTCCCTTGGGCAAAGGCCACGCAGTTTTGGCTTAAGGGGCAGGTGTTGCATTGTGGGTTTTTGGGAGTGCATAACAGCGCTCCAAACTCCATACTGGCTTGGTTGAAGGTATGCGGCGATGCGCTTTGTATCCATTCATCAAGAATGACTTGAAAATCATTTCTTGTTTTTACCGCGTCTATTGGGGCACGTGATCCCAGGTATCTACTCAGCCACCGAAGAACATTGCCATCGATGGCGGCTTTTGGAAAGTCATAAGCAAATGAGGAAATGGCAGCAGCTGTGTAGGGGCCAACACCTGGAACCTGCAGCCATGAAGAGAAATCATTGGGGAAAACACCATTCCATTGGTCAACGATCAATTTTGCTGCTTTGTGAAGGTTTCTCGCTCTAGAGTAGTAGCCGAGACCCTGCCATACCCTAAAGACATCATCCTCTGAAGCACGGGCCAAATCTTGGACTTTTGGAAATTTTTCAAGGAATGCGTAGTAGTAAGCCATCCCTTGCTGAACGCGGGTTTGCTGTAATATAATTTCTGATAACCAAATGGCATAGGGGTCACGCGTTTGGCGCCAAGGCAAGTCCCTGCCTTGGGCATTGTACCACGGAATAACCAGACGATTGAAAGCGGGGATTTCCTTATTTTTCATTGATTTCGCAAATTTGAGATTTTTTTTGCACAACACGTTGTATATTTGCCACCCCGAAAAAATTGATATTCACCTTTTTAGAGAGTAAAGATGACGAAAGCTGATATTGTGACAGAGATTTCAAACAAAACAGGTATTGATAAGAATGATGTTTTGGCGATTGTAGAAGGGTTTATGACCACGTTGAAGAACTCAATGGAGAAAGGTGAGAATGTTTATTTGAGAGGGTTTGGAAGCTTTGTGGTGAAGAAAAGAGCGGAAAAATTGGGAAGAAATATTTTGGCCAAGACAACGGTAACCATTCCGGCCCATTATGTTCCTTCTTTCAAGCCCGCCAAGGAATTTGTGGATGCGGTGAAAGAGAAAGTTAAAGTGGCCGAAAATGAGTAACAAGAATACAAAACCGGTTATCTTCATTGGAATCGGTTTGGTTCTTATCGTTCTTTTTTTAATCATTCCAAGGAAACCGTGGTCTTCGAAAGAAGAGTCCGTGAAGCCTGAAATGTCCGGTGAGCAAGCCAAGTTGCAGCAGGCCATTGATTTGGTAAACGGTAGCAATCCCATGCAAGGCATCATGATGTTGCGTGAGATTGTGGCCAAGGACTCCAATAACGTAGAAGCACAATACTGGTTGGGTGTATTTGCCGTTCAATCAGGACAATTTGAGAAGGCCATTCCTCGCTTTGAAAAAGTGATAGCATTGGATCCTCAATATTTGTCAGCTTACATGGATTTGGGTGCGGTATACAAGGAAATGGGACAGATTGATGTAGCGCTTCAATTATTTGAAAAAGCGGCAGAAATTGACAGTACCAACAATTACGCGTTGTTTTTCTCCGGCCAGGCGGCTGAGCTGAATGGCAACAAAGTGAAAGCAAAAAAATATTATCAGCAGTTGTTGCGACATACTGAGGATACAGCGATAGTGGCGAAAGTGAAAGAATTGATACAAAAAAATAATTAATAGAATACGAACCTTTAAATTTTACGAATATGCCTTGCGGTAAAAAAAGAAAACGTCATAAGATGGCGACACACAAGCGTAAAAAGCGTTTGAGAAAGAATCGTCACAAAAAGAAAGTTCGCTAGTTTTTAGTTAGCGATTGCTAACATAGAATTTGTGGTATACAGAGTGAGGGCTTCCCTCACCCTGTATTAACTTGTTTTATTGTGAACGTAGAATTAGTCATTAATCAAACTTCGAAAGGGGTTCAACTTGCCGTGCTTCATGATCGGCAATTGGTTGAATTACATCACGGAGACGCCACTCAGAACTATTCAGTGGGCGACATTTATTTGGGAAAAGTGCGCAAGCTCGTTCCCCATCTAAATGCGGCTTTTGTTGAAGTGGGTCACGAACGTGATGCCTTTTTGCATTATCTTGATTTGGGCCCACATTTTGGCACCACGTTACAATACGTGCGCAGTGTCATGACGGGAACCACCAAATCTGGGCATCTATCCACGGTGAAGATGCTACCTGAGATTCCCAAGGATGGGATAATCAAAGACCAAGTTGGACAATCCAATCCTATCTTGGTGCAGGTAGCCAAAGAGCCGATTTCAAACAAAGGTCCCCGCGTGACTTGTGAGATTACACTGGCCGGGAGATACTTGGTTTTGGTTCCTTTCTCTAACAAAGTTTCATTGTCCAGCAGGATAGAAGATGAAGAAGAGAGAACCCGTCTGCGAAAGCTCATTCAAAACATTCGACCTGCAAATTTTGGTGTGATTATTCGCACCCAGGCCGTGAATACCACTGTTTCAGAACTGGATCAGGATTTAACGGATTTGGTTGCTCGATGGGAGTTGATGGTCAAGTCACTTCCACAAGCCAAGGCTCCTCAAAAAATTCTGGGTGAATTGGATAAGACATCAGCGGTATTAAGGGACATTTTGAGTGATCGCTTCTCTGCTATTCACGTTAACAATCCTGAGTTGGCCAAGACGGTTCGCAAGTTCCTTCATAACAGTGCTCCTGAACTTGAAGAAATTGTCAAAGAACACAAAGTTGAGGATATTTTTGATGCCTTCAATATTCATCGACAAGTCAAATCATCTTTTGCGAAGCAAGTCAATCTGAAAAGTGGTGCATACCTAATAGTAGAGCATACGGAAGCGATGCACGTAATCGACGTGAATAGCGGAAACAGAAAACAGGCTTCAGTCAAAGACCAAGAGGAGAATGCCTTGCAGACCAACTTGGAATGTGCTAAGGAAGTTGCGAGATTGTTGAGATTGCGAGACATGGGAGGTATTATCTGTGTCGACTTCATTGACATGCAGAATAAAGACAACCAGAAGAAATTGCATGATGCGCTTCGCGAAGCGATGAAATCGGATAAAGCCAAACACAACGTTCTTGCCCCAAGTCGTTTTGGTGTTGTAGAAATTACCAGAGAGAGAGTCAAGCCCGTTACCCAAGTTCAAACGACAGAGCAGTGCCCAAGCTGTCATGGAAAGGGTGTTGTTGAAGCGTCAGTGTTGTACACGGATCAACTGGAAAATGAAGTACGCGTAGTGGGCCAAGAATTGGGTCACAAGGAATTCATCATGCACGTTCATCCCATGGTGGAAGCTTATCTAACCAAAGGTTGGTGGAACAACATCAAAAAATCTTGGCAGAAGAAGTATGGTGTAAAAATCAAATTGGAAGCATCGAGTTCAAGTGAGCTATTGCAATCCAAGTATTTCTCTCCTTCAGGAGAGGAAATCGTTCTGAAATAATTATCGGAACCAGATTCGAATCAAATACACCAACGCAAACAAAAAAATCACCAAAGAGATTTTGTTGATGCCGTGCATAAATCGCAGGTTCAAGTCTTTTGATTCTTTTTTGAACCAATTTAAGGGATTAAGATAACCCCAAATTTTTCTGAATATTTCCATGGTTTAAATGCTTGCGATAACAGAAATTTCCACCTTACAATCACGGGGCAGTTGTGCCACTTGAACAGCTTCTCGTGCGGGAGGAATGTCACCCACATATTCGCCATAAACAGCATTGATTTTGCCATAATCCGCCATGTCTTTCATAAAAATACTGGCCTTAACCACGTGGTTCCAATCCATTCCCGCTGCACTGAGCAATCTGGCGATGCTTTGCATGACCATTTGGGTTTCTTCCTCAACGGGTCTTGGAATATATTCATTGGTCTCCAAATCAAGCGCTATTTGCCCGCTGATAAATAGGAAACTACCTACTCTAATTGCAGGGCTATAGGGCGCCAATGGTTTTGGCGCACCTTCATAATTGACAACCGTTTTTTTCATAGTAGCTTTGTAAACTTTCAGACCGCAAGATGCGAATAATTTTAATTGACAATTACGATTCTTTTACATGGAACATCGTTCATTATCTGGAACAATGTGATTGTCTGGTGGATGTAGTAAAAAATGATGTTGGGGATATGCCGGATTGGGGAAAGTATGCGGGTTGTGTAATTTCTCCAGGCCCCGGATTACCGCAAGATGCGGGGCATTTGATGGGTTGGTTGAAAGAAATTCCTTCTGGTCTTCCGGTGCTGGGAATTTGTCTGGGATTGCAATCTTTGGTGGTGCATACCGGGGGGGAATTGAGAAATCTTCACCAGCCTTTGCATGGGAAAATGGGTTTTGCAATTAAAACGGGAAAAGGGAAGCTGTGGCACTCGATGCCAGAAAGGATGGCAGTTGCCCATTATCATTCTTGGGTGGCCGACGAGGATCGTTTGCCTCCGCAATGGCGGATTGGTTTTGTCTCAGATGACCAATTGATTTTAGCAATCGAGCATGAAAGTAAACCCTGGTCTGCGGTTCAATTTCATCCGGAGTCTATTCTTTCACAAGATGGAATACGTTGGTTTCAATTGTGGTTGGCATCGTTCTAATTACTATTCATTATCTTTGAGCAAATGAAAAAGTATCTTGGCATTCTGCTGTTTTTCCTGACTTTTGCGATACAGGCAGCCGTTCCACCGGGAGGGTTTAAAATAGCGGTGATGAAGTACAAAGGGGGCGGAGATTGGTACGCAAATCCAACGGCCCTGCCCAATTTGGTAAAGTTCATCAATAAGAATTTGAGAACCACCGTAGATGAAGCTGTAGCGACGGTGGATGTGGGAAGTTCTGAAATATTTGACTACCCATTTGTGCACATGACGGGACACGGCAATGTGGTTTTTAATGGTGATGACGTGGCAAATTTGCGGATGTATCTTTTGTCTGGTGGGTTTCTACATATTTCGGACAACTATGGAATGGATATGTATGTGAGAAGAGAAATGAAAAAGGTTTTCCCGGAATTGGAATGGATTGAGGTACCTTTTGATCATCCTATTTATCATGGCACCTATGAGTTTCCCAAAGGATTGCCTAAAATACATGAGCACGACAATAAGCCACCCAAAGGATTGGGCCTATTTTTCGAAGGACGATTGGTTTGTTTTTATGATTTTGAATGTGATTTGGGAGATGGATGGGAAGATGCAGCAGTTCACAATGACAGCGAGCAGAACCGTTTAAATGCCCTAAAAATGGGAGCCAATCTCGTTGAGTATGCCTTTACCAAAGGAAACTGATTTCCCTTTTTTAAAATTTAAGGATGCAATGGATTTGGCCGTTGAGGCCTATAACCGTATCGAATTTATTGAAACAGATCCCATTTCTATTCCACATGGTTTTAAAGACCCATTGGATAAAGAAGTTTCAGGGTTAATGACCGCACTTATCTCTTGGGGCAATCGAAAGGCCATCTTGAATACTGCACGGATATGGATGGAGACCATGGACCAATCTCCTTATGCCTTTGTAAAATCGGCCTCTCCCATGGAAATCAAAACGCTTTCCAAATTTATCTATCGAACATTGAACGCGGATGATGTGATTACATTGATTTATCTTTTGAGAAAAGCCTATCAAAAGCATTCATCACTTGAAGAAGCATTTATTCTGGGATTCGAAAAAGGAGATGCAATGGATGGAATAATCGAATTTAGGAGATCTTTTTTGGAGCCCATTCATTCGGCTCGTTTTGGGAAGCATGTGGCCAATCCCCAAGATGGTTCAGCCGCCAAAAGAATCAATATGTTTTTGCGATGGATGGTAAGAAAAGATGAACAGGGGGTAGATTTTGGTTTATGGAAAAGAATACCCATGTCCAAACTGAGTATCCCTTTGGATGTTCATAGTGGAAACACCGCCAGAGAATTTCAATTGTTGAAGAGAATTCAGAATGATGCGCGATCGGTAAGAGAATTGGATTCCAATCTGAGATTATTGGATCCAAAGGATCCTGTCAAATATGATTTTGCGCTCTTTGGATTGGGTGTAAATCACAAAAAACCAATTATTTAACCTTTATTTCGGTTCGAATAACCTAAATTTGTCGACCCAAAAAATTTGGCTTATGACAAAATACGGTGTTCTGGTTTTCATTCTCTTGGTTTCTCTATTGGGTGCTGCTCAAGAGCGTACAGTTGGACTTTTGGATTTGTCAATTCGTAATGCGGAGACCAATCAATCTCGTATCCGCAGTTGTAGACATATATTACAAGTTGCTGGTGTCCCATATGATGAGACTACAAGTCTTTCTCAAGCTCTAACCCACCCAGTGGTTTTGTTCTCTCCCATTATTTATTCAACGACTTTTAACGCCTCGGAACGTTTACAAATTCAGCAGTATGTGAGCAATGGTGGCGTAATCATAGCATCTTCGGTACGAGACCCTGCCCTGTATTCTTTGTTTGGAGTAAGTGGGTTCACTACCTATACTGATTTAAAGAGAATGATCTGGCATTTGGATGATGCACCACAATATTTTGATCGATTTGATGATGGATTTGAAGAGGTCATAGCGCTATCGGATTCAACGGGTCCTCAATCTGAGCCATTTAATATTAGAGCTTACACGGCAACTGCCTCATCGCAGGTTCTGGCTCATTTTGATAACAATACCAATGCAGTCATTACCAAGCAAACTGGAGCAGGAAGAACATTTTTATTTGCTTTGGATTTGCGTGATGTAATCATGCGGAATTTGATTAATTCGGACTTGCACGCTCAGCGTGGCTTCTCCAATATTTTTGAGCCTACTACGGATACCTTCATCTTCTTTATCATGAACATCATTCGTGAGCACATGCCCAACACGGTTCGTGCCCACACTTGCCCAGATTGTGAGGGTAGTGTTGTGATGATCACCCATGACGTAGACAGCAGAACAGCCATGGACACCATGCAGATTTTCATCAATTACGAAGAGCAGAATAATCTGAATGCGATGTACAATATTACAACGCGATACTTTCATGATTCATGGATGACCGATTTCTACAACGGTTCTTATGATAAGGTGGAATATGCGATACAGCATGGCCAGCGCATCGCCTCACACTCTGTGGGACATTTCCCAGATTATGACGACGAGACAAGATTCCCTTTTACTTCGTTGGGTAATACGCTCGTGAATTATCAGCCCAGGCATTTTAACTCAATCACTTCAGGAGGAAATGTGTTTGGAGAAGTGGAAGTATCGAAGTATTTGCTGGAGAATGATCACAATGTAGCGGTGAAGTCTTTTCGCGCTGGACATTTGGCCTTTAATCAACGACTTCCTAAGGCGCTCCAAGACTGTGGTTATTTGTATAATTCTACGTTTTCTGCCAATGATGTTTTAACCAACTTTCCTTTTTGGGACATTGATAATATGACGTTCTCAGGAAGTCAGACGTCCATTTTGGAAATACCGATGACCATCTCAGATGCCTCTGCAGCCAATCCGTTCACAGAGCAAAATGCATTGAGTATAGCCCAAGGATGGATCAATGTGACCATCAAAAATTACAACAACAATGCGCCAACGGTCTTGCTCATACATCCAAATAGAGGTTACAAACTGCCAGCGCAACAAATGTTTGTAAATGGTTTGCCGGACGATGTGAAATATATGTTTTTGGATGATTTCGGTGCGTATTGGAAGAAGCGAATGCAAATGCAGGTATCATCTGAAATTTCAAATGATACTTTGTATGTGACTTGGACCAATTACGCAATCAATCAAGGTTTAAGTTTGGTGATCGATAATGTGAATCAATTGGCGGCGGTTCGATTTTTTGATGGTTCGGGCAATGAACTTTTTCCTCAATCTCAGAACGCCAGTTTTGGCGAGACGCGCTATTGTCAATTTGTATACGACGAAAGTTTTGAAGTTTGTAATGGAGTAGACGATGACGGTGATGGTAACATCGATGAGAATTTGTCTTTTACTCAATATGTTGATGCGGATCAAGATGGATATGGTGATGCGGGGCAAATGGTGAATCAATGTTCGGTCTTGGCAGGTTACGTTACCAATGCTTTGGATTGCGATGATCAGAGCACAGTGGTGCATCCCAACAACGCAGAATATTGTGATCAGTTGGATAACAATTGTGATGGGCAGATTGATGAAGGGTTTACCTGGAGCACCTATTACTCTGATGCTGATGGTGACGGATTTGGAAATTCTGAGGTCACTGTTTCAGCTTGCTTGGCTCCTGATAATTTTGTTTTACAACCTGGGGATTGTGATGATGAAGAAGTTGCTGTTAACCCCAATGCTACAGAAGTGTGTAATGATATTGATGACAACTGTAATCAAAATATTGATGAAGGATTACAATTTCAAACGTACTATGAAGATGCAGACCAAGACGGTTATGGAAACGATGCGGTGAGTATTGTGAAGTGCGTTTTGCCATTTGGCTTCGTCACCATGCATGGCGATTGTTCAGACAATACCTCGACTATCAATCCAGGCGCTACAGAACAATGTGGAGACAATATAGACAATGATTGTGATGGTGATATTGACGAAGGCTGTATTGTAGATGGAGATGAGGATGGATATGATAGTACTGTTGATTGTGATGATGACAACGCAACGATTAATCCGGGAGCCTTGGAATCGTGTAATGGATTTGATGATGATTGCGATGGGCAATTGGATGAAGGTTTGTCTGCGTCCTCCATTGTTGCATCTATTGTGAATTCTGCACTTTATCCCACTTGTACAACAGGAAATATTTACTCGGCCAATTTCAATAATGCCGTACCTGCAAATGCACTTTTAGAAAATGAAGGAGTGGTTATTTGGTACAAATTAAATGCCCAGTATAATGCAATCCGAATTGGACTTACGGCTGCATTGGGTGATAATGAAATTCGTCTATACCAAGCCGTGGGAAGTTGTTTGAGTTTGATCAATGATGAGCATGAGGAGAGTTCGGGGAATCAGATTTTGGTGACCGATCAATTGACAGTTGGACAGGATTATTACATCGCTGTGCGTCATTTATCAGGTCCTATCAATACAAGTGCTAAGGTCTGTATCAATCATTTTGTAGCTTCAACTTGTGATCACGTGTACAGCAATTACACGGGGGTATACAGCAGTGTATGCACATCATTTAAAGCCCAGTATCGCGGCAATGCGACCCAATACGTTTTCAATGTTTTAGAGAATAGTCCGTGGTCGTATACGACACCGTCATCCAGTTCAATAGTCGCTCGATTGGGCAGTATATTGCCAGCCAACGTCTCCGCATCGTCCAAGACATATGTTATGGCCATAGACGCCAAGTATATGGTAGCGGATGTCGCAGGCAATTACACGGCCATTACAGCCATCGCAAATTCAAGTTGTAGTGTGACTTTGACGCCTGAGATCAATGTTGCTTTAAGAGCAGCGGATCGTTGCCCGGCTACCAAAACTTTGTCGCAAAGCATAGCCACAGATCGCAGCATTTGTGGAACGTTGCGCTATGAGTGGAGATTGACTAGGATCTTGCCCACTGCTGCTTCGCCCATCCAAGTTTTGGGAGGTTTGAATACAACGGTTTTATTTTTAAGCAACGTTCCGGGATTGGTCACGGGAGCTACTTACAATGTTGAGGTAAGAGCCATTCATGCTTCGGGTAATGTTGGAGCATGGGGTGCGGTGCAATGTCTGAAAATAGGTGGATCGAGTGGAATGGTATTGGAGTCTACCCATCAGACAGCGGAAGTCCCATCAATTTCAGCGGAATGGTCATTGTATCCCAATCCCAGTTTGGATGGGCAATTGACTTTGGTTTCATCCAATCAAGAGGAGCAAGTTCACCGCATTCAGTTGTTTGATGCATTGGGAAGGGAAGTTTGGCAAGGTCAGAAGACATTTGCGGGATCAATCACCCTCAATTTTCCAGAATTGACGCATGGAATTTATACTTTGGGATTGGATGACACACGATTGAGGTGCGTAATCGGAACAGAATAGAAAAAGGGGGCTTGGCCCCCTTTTTTGTTTTTAAATCTGTTGTTAGGACAAAGACTTCAACGCTTTGTTCAATGCTTCAAGGGCCTCGTGAACGTGATTCATCGTGGCTGTACCTACCGACAGTCGATACCAAGTGGATTCTGAAGAAGCGCCAAACGCACTAAACGGAACCACCGCCAAATGAGCCTCTTCTAGCAAGAATGCCGTGATATCAGCGGTAGAGTCAAGTCTCTTACCGTTGCTTCTGGTTTTGCCTTTTAAATCAAATTGTACAGTGAGATAAATCGCTCCTTCAGGGACAATGGAATCTACTGCTTGACCCGCGCTCTTCAACGCTTGCATTCCGGCATGAAACCCGTTCAAGCGAGCAGAAACTTCTTTGTTCATGTGGGCGATGAAATCTTCATACGCTTTTTCATTGTTGAGGTATTGTGCCGAAGCAAACTGCTCGGCACGTGGAGCCCATGCTCCTACGTGACCCAAAATGCTCTTCATTTTATCAATGACATCCATCGGACCAAATGCCCATCCTACACGCACACCAGTGGCAGCCAACGATTTGGAAATACCATCAACGAAAATGGTGTAAGGGCGCATCTCTGGACGCAAACTTACAGGATCAAAATGCTTGACTCCATCAAATGTGAGCATGCTGTAGATTTGATCGTACATGACATACAAGGGCTTTTGATCGGGTCCCCTTCTTTCATTTTCTGCCAAGACTGCATCACAAATAGCGGATAGTCCTTCTTCTGTAAATACCGTTCCCGTTGGATTTAATGGAGAACACAAGGCCAACAATGATGCTTCTTGAATGTGAGGCAAAATCTCATCTACCGTGGGCATGAATTTGTTTTCTGGCTGGGTCTCAACAAAAACTTGTTGCGCAAAGGTCAAATGCGTGTAGTGATTGTTATTCCAAGAAGGAACGGGAAAAAGCACCTTGTCTTGGGGATCAACGACGGTTCTGAAAATTGCATATATGATGGGTCTAGCACCACCTGCAATCAAGATCTCTTCCGCATCGTAATCCAAACCTTGGTATTTTTTTATACCATTGACCACAGCTTTTCTCAATTCAACCAAACCATTAGCAGGGGGATAATTGGTCAAATCATTTTGGTAGGCCTCAATAATTTGATGCTTTAATTCTGCTGGAATAGGAAATACTTTGGGATCAAAATCGCCGATGGTAAAATTGTAAATTTTGTTGCCTTTGGCAATCAATTCACGGATTTCTCCACCCAGTTTGATGATCTCTGAACCAATGAGGTTCTCTGCCATTTCTGACACCTTGGTGGGTGTCTGTACACTTGTTTCGTTCACTGAATTCGTTATAATGATCCAACCATTTTCTTAGGGTCTACCCATTCGTCATATTGCTCTGAAGTTACATAACCCAAGCGCAATGCTTCCTCTTTAAGGGTAGTGCCATTTTTGTGTGCTGTTTTAGCAATTTCAGCTGCTTTGTAATATCCAATTTTTGTATTTAAAGCAGTGACCAACATCAACGAACCATTCACCAATTCTTCGATGCGGATATAGTTAGGCTCAATGCCTACTGCACAATGCTCGTCAAAAGAAACACAAGCATCGCCAATAAGTTCAGCACTTTGCAAGAAGTTTGCGGCCATCAATGGTTTAAATACATTGAGCTCATAATGTCCTTGTGTTCCACCAACTGTAATGGCCACATCATTCCCCATTACCTGGGCACATACCATGGTCAATGCTTCGCATTGGGTTGGATTCACCTTACCAGGCATGATGCTGGAACCGGGCTCATTTTCAGGAATAAAAATCTCTCCAATTCCGCTGCGAGGACCGCTGGCCATCATGCGAATGTCATTCGCTATCTTATTCAAAGAAACAGCCAGTTGTTTCAAAGCGCCGTGGGCTTCTACTACGCCATCATGCGCGGCCAACGCTTCAAATTTATTGGGAGCAGTGACAAAAGGCAATCCGCTGAATTCAGCAATTTTTTTAGCAACCAATTCCGAATATCCTCGTGGGGTATTGATTCCTGTTCCTACGGCAGTTCCGCCCAAGGCCAATTCCGAAAGGTGCGCCAATGTGTTTTTTGTTGCACGAATGCCGTGCTCCAATTGAGCAACATAACCGCTCAATTCTTGACCCAAGGTGACGGGGGTGGCATCCATTAAGTGTGTACGTCCAATTTTCACCACCTCCATGAAATCATTGCTTTTTCTACGAAGGGTGGTTTTCAATTGTTCAACCCCGGGAATTGTTTTTTTAACCACCATTTTGTAGCATGCAATGTGCATGGCAGTGGGGTAGGTGTCATTGGAACTTTGACTCTTGTTGACATCATCGTTGGGATTCAAAAGCGGCGTGCCTTCACCCAATTTGCCACCCATCAATACATGACCGCGATTTGAAATTACTTCATTCACGTTCATGTTGCTTTGAGTACCTGAACCCGTCTGCCAAATCACCAATGGAAATTGGTCGTCCAATTGTCCAGCAATGATCTCATCACAAACTTTGGAGATAAGGTCTCTTTTTTCTTCGGAAAGAACACCCAATTCGCAGTTGGCATGGGCTGCCGCTTTCTTCAAAACACCAAATGCATAAATAATCTCTTTGGGCATACTGGCCGCTGGACCTATTTTAAAGTTGTTGCGGCTACGCTCTGTTTGCGCTCCCCAATATACATGAGCAGGAACTTTAACCTCACCCATGGTGTCTTTTTCGATACGGTATTCCATTTGTTTTTTATTTCAATTATTCAACTGCGTTTCCTTGTGCCATTAAAAAGGCTTTTAAAAAATCTCCGATATCACCATCCATCACACCATCTACATCACTGGTTTCATGTCCGGTGCGAACATCTTTAACCAATTTGTAGGGCTGCATGACGTAGTTGCGAATTTGGGAGCCCCATTCAATTTTCTTCTTTTCAGATTCAATTTCTTCACGGGCAGCATTGCGCTTGGCCAATTCCATCTCATACAACTGAGAGCGCAGCAATTGCATGGCTTTCTCTTTGTTTTGAAGCTGTGAACGGGTTTCGGTATTGTCAATGATAATTCCTGTGGGTTTGTGACGCAACCTCACACCGGTTTCTACCTTGTTTACATTTTGTCCTCCAGCACCACCTGATCTAAAGGTATCCCAGGTAATATCAGAGGGGTTGATGTCAATTTCAATGGTGTCATCCACCAGGGGATAAACATATACAGAAACAAACGAGGTGTGACGTTTTGCGTTGGAGTCAAACGGAGAAATTCTAACCAGACGATGAACGCCATTTTCTCCTTTAAGCATGCCGAAGGCAAATTCTCCATTGAACTCCAAAGTGCATTGCTTTACCCCTGCGACATCGCCTTCTTGAAGGTCCAGTTCTTTGACGGTATAGCCATTTTTTTGCCCGTACATGATGTACATGCGCATGAGCATTCCGGCCCAATCGCAGGATTCGGTACCGCCAGCTCCGGCTGTAATTTGCATTACGGCATTTAATCCATCTTCCTCAGCGGAGAGCATGTTTTTAAATTCCAGCTCCTCAATTTTATTTTCGGTTGCGTGGTATTGCTCTTCCAATTCTTCTTCCGTGGCTGCGCCTTCTTTAAAGAAATCATAAAGGACAAAGAGGTCTTCAACACCGGAGTGACAAGTGGTGTGTGCCTCTACCCACATTTTGCGGGTTCTGATTTGACGCATGATGACCTCAGCCTTTTTGGGGTCGTCCCAAAAGGAAGGATCTTGCGTTAGTTTTTCATCTTCTTGAATTTGGAGTTTCTTAGTCTCCACGTCAAAGGTACCTCCCGAGCGCGAACACGCGCTCTTTCAGCCCTTCGATTGCATCTACTGTGACAGTCATTGTGGGTGAAAAATAATTTGCCGCGAAGATACAATGTTTCTTTTGGACAAAATATTCTATTTCAATAAATAAAGTATGATTTTGGTCCTTATCCCTCCACCATTTGGGGATCTACCCAATCCCCGTATTCTTGGATGAGTTCAATCAATTCCTGTACGGCATTTTCTTCTGGGACATTTTTCTTGACCACTGTTTTTTCTTTGTAAAGGGTAATCTTCCCAGGTCCTGTTCCCACATATCCATAGTCGGCATCAGCCATTTCTCCGGGTCCGTTGACGATGCATCCCATGATGCCAATTTTAACACCTTTGAGATGCGCGGTTCTTGAACGAATTTTAGCGGTTGTTTCTTGCAGGTCAAATAAGGTTCTGCCGCAAGATGGGCATGAGATATATTCTGTCTTGGAAATTCGGGTTCTGGTGGCTTGAAGTATACCGAAAGTGGTGGAGTTTACTCGTTGAGACGCTATGTGTGGCGCTTGCAACCAAAGTCCATCGCCCAAACCATCGATGAATAAAACGCCGTTATCAGCCGCGGCATCCAACATGAAGGAATCTTCGTCGGCATTGGAATAGGAGGCAAAATTAACCACGGGATTCTGAATTCCAGCTTCAATCATGGCCAAATAAGCAGAGCGCATATCCATCATTTTTAGGGCATGATTGCTATTCAAAACGAGAACCACATGGGGACAGTTTTTGAAAAAATGGAGGGTCTCAATCCCGCAAAGGTTGTTGTCAATTTGTACAAAATTTAAACTTGGGTGAACTTCATCACTTTGCATGAAATCCGTTGATGTCCAGAGGGGGTAACAACGGCTATGTTTTTGTGATTGCCAAATGGTTGAATCTTGAATAATACCTAAGGTTCCTGGGATTTCAAAGTTCAATAGATTTTGTCCCAAGTAGATGTAATCACAAGCCAAGTCGCTCAAGTTCCATTTGTCCATGGGCACGCTGTAGGCGTATCCAGCACTAAAAAAGGAGGCGGGTTGAATGTCTGTTTTGTGACTCAGATCCATCACCACAACGGGAACGTTTTTACCCCCGATATTTTCAACAGGAGCGGTGATTCTACGTTGGTGCTGGAAAGGATTGAGATTGTAGTTTCTACGAGGAACTGCAGGTGCTGTGTACCTGTCCTTGTATCGATTGACCAACATTTGGGCCACCGGAATTTCAAATTCAGGCGCCTCTGTCAGTGAAACTCGAACGGTATCTCCAATGCCATCTTCCAGCAATGCGCCAATACCGACCGCCGATTTTATTCTACCATCTTCGCCATCCCCGGCCTCTGTTACGCCCAAGTGCAAGGGGTAGTTCATGCCTTCTTGCATCATCGTTTGCATGAGCAAACGGTAGGCTTGAACCATCACCAGTGTGTTGGAGGCTTTCATGGAAATTACAATTTCATGAAAGTCATGTTTTTGGCAAATACGCAGGAATTCCATGGCGCTTTCTACCATCCCTTCTGGTGTATCGCCATAACGGCTGAGAATGCGGTCGCTCAGGGAACCGTGATTGGTGCCAATGCGCATGGCCGTTCCGTGTTCTTTGCACAAAAGAACAAGCGGAGTGAATCGCTCTTCTATTCGAGTCAGCTCCGCTTGGTAAGTGTCATCGGTATACTCGATTTCTTCAAACTTCTTTTTGTCCGCGTAGTTACCTGGATTCACACGCACTTTTTCAATCAACCGGGCTGCAATTTCAGCCGCGTTGGGTGTAAAGTGGATGTCTGCAACCAGCGGAGTGTTGTATCCTTGTGCAATCAAAGCAGCTTTGATATTGGCTAAATTTTCAGCTTCGTTTTTGCTTGGAGCTGTGATTCGTACCAATTCACATCCTGCCTCAATCATGCGGATGCTCTCGGCAACGGTGCCTTCGGTATCCATCGTGTCTTTGGTGGTCATGCTTTGGACACGAATGGGGTTTTCACCACCGATGCCAATGGAACCTACTTTAACGTTGCGCGTTGGGAAACGTTTGTATTGAAATAAATCGAGTGTATACATGCTTATTTGTTCGCGTTGTATCGCTCAGAAACGATGGTCCAGTTGATTACATTGAAAAATGCGTTGATGTAATCGGGACGACGATTTTGGTAGTTCAAGTAGTAAGCATGTTCCCAAACGTCAATGCCCAAGATGGGGAAACCACCGCAAGTGCCGGGCATTAGCGGATTGTCTTGGTTGGGGGTAGAGCAAACTTCTACTTGTCCCCCTTTGTGTACGCAAAGCCAAGCCCATCCTGAACCAAATCGGGTAGTAGCGGCCTTTGCAAAGGCATCTTTGAAGTTTTCGAAAGAACCATAAGCAGCGTTAATCGCGTCAGCCAACTCTCCTTCAGGTGCGGTAGCTCCACCGGGAGTCATGATGGTCCAAAAAAGGTTGTGGTTGTAAAATCCACCTCCGTTGTTACGAATGGCTGGGGTATCAAAACCTTCAACCATTACCTCTTCAATTGATTTTCCAGCCAATGGAGAGTTCTCCAAGGCAGCATTCAAATTGTTGGTGTATGCCGCGTGGTGCTTGGAATGGTGAATTTCCATGGTTCTTGCATCGATGTGCGGTTCCAATGCGTCGTAAGCATATGGAAGAGGGGCTAATTCAAATTTCATATTGGTTTTTTTTTGCGAAAATAGTTTACTCGTTGAAAGGTTGCTGAATAAGATGATCAACACCCATGAAAAAAGTTTAAAATTCAGTTTCATTAACCTTAAAAAAAATAAGTTACAAAATTGTTCATTTATGGCTTTAAATCGGAATTCCTTTTCGATATTTGCACGGGAGTGCGTGCACTTCTAAACCGAACAAATAATATTGAAACCAAATGGGATTGTTTAGCTTCCTCACGCAGGAAATTGCTATAGACTTGGGTACCGCCAACACCATCATCATCATGAATGACAAGGTTTTGGTGGATGAGCCCTCAATTATCGCCAAAGACCGTACCTCTGGAAAGACCGTTGCTGTAGGTCGCCAGGCACAACAGATGCATGGGAAGACCCATGAAAACATCAAAACCATTCGTCCTTTGAAAGATGGTGTTATCGCTGATTTCCATGCTGCTGAGGACATGATCAAGGGAATGATCAAGATGATCAACCGTGGTCGAAATTTGTTTCAGCCATCCTTGCGTATGGTGATTTGTATTCCTTCTGGTATTACGGAAGTAGAAAAGCGTGCGGTAAAAGACAGTGCAGAGCATGCAGGAGCCAAGGAGGTTTATTTGATTCATGAGCCCATGGCAGCAGCCATTGGAATTGGAATCGATGTGGAAGAGCCCATGGGAAACATGGTGATTGACATCGGAGGTGGAACTTCAGAAATCGCGGTAATCGCCTTGGGCGGTATCGTTACAGATAAAAACATCAGAGTGGCTGGTGATGAGTTGACCAAAGACATTGAAGATTATATGCGCCGTCAGCACAACCTCCAAGTGGGAGAGCGCACCGCGGAGCAAATCAAAATTGAAGTGGGAGCGGCCTTGCCGGAGCTGGACAACCCACCTGCGGATTATAGCGTGCGCGGTCGTGACATGCTTTCAGGAATTCCAAAGGAAATCAAAGTGAGCTACTCTGAAATTGCAGGCGCATTGGACGGTAGTATCAGCAAGATTGAAGAGGCAATCATGAGTTGTTTGGACAATACCCCACCCGAATTGTCAGCGGATATTTACAAAACCGGAATTTATTTGGCCGGTGGTGGTGGTTTGTTGCGTGGTTTGGATAAGCGAATTCAAATGAAAACCAAGTTGCCTGTGCACGTGGCTGAAGATCCATTGCGCGCAGTAGCCCGCGGTACGGGAATCGCTTTGAAAAACATCAATCGCTTCCAATTCTTAATGAGAGAGTAATTTGCTGTTTAGGGAATGAAGAATATTATTGAGCTGATCAAGCGTCATTTCGTTTTCATTCTATTTGTCATCTTGTTTATTTTTTCAGGTGCCGTTTTGTTTTCTTCCAATCGTTACCAGCGTGCTGCTTTTTTGCAGCAGAGTTCGGATTGGGTAGGGAAAATCTATGGCTGGCGCGATGAACTTCAACGTTACTTGCGTCTTAAAGAAATCAATGATCAATTGGCATTGGAAAATGCCACGCTTCGTGCGGGAATGCCAGACAATTTCTTTGTCTTGGACACCTCCGTGGGACAGAAGGAAGATACATTGCGAAGACAACGCTACTCCTATCGCAGTGCGCGGGTGGTGAATGCATCCGTTAATCGCGAGAACAATTATTTGACCTTGGATAGGGGGTTGTTTGGTGGTATACGTCCCAACATGGGGGTTATCAGCAATGGAAGTGTAGTAGGAGTAGTCAGCAGTGTGAGTGATAACTTTGCTGTTGTTTTACCCATACTGAATTCTAAGTTTCAAGAGAGTGTGAAGATGAAAGGTTCCGGAGATTTTGGTTTGATCGCTTGGCCTCCCGGATCAGATCCCGCCTATGCCGATGTGCGTGATATTCCCAAACATGTGCAGGTGAATATTGGAGATACAGTGCTTACGACCGGATTTGGTTCTCACTTCCCCAATGATTTGTTGATAGGCTATATCAGCGAAATCAATGATCAGCCAGAAGAGAACTTCCACCGCATCAAGATTCTGTTGTCTACGGATTTTCGCAAGCTGAGCTACGTTCAAGTAGTAAGTGATATTTTCAAAGAAGAGCAAGACTCATTGTTGAACCAACAACGCATCCACGATGACACAGATACCCCTTAATATTCTTCGCATCGTATTTCTTGTTTTTTTGCAAGCCTTGGTTGTTTCAAGGTTGCAAGTATTGGATGGATTCATCTTGCCATGGGTGTACATTTTTGCCATTTTGATGTTGCCATTTGAGACACCCAAATGGTTGGTTTTGGTCATTGCTTTTGTGGTGGGGTATGTGATGGATTTGTTTTCAGGTCCCATGGGGATGCACATGACGGCCTGTACCGTTTTGGGTTGGTTGCAACCGATGGTTCAGCGCATTTTATCACCACGTGAGGGGTATGAGGTTAACCAAGAACCCACCATTCAAAAACAGGGTTTGCGCTGGTACCTCACCTACGCCGGGATTCTTACATTCTGTCATCATTTTATTTTGTTCTTTGCTGAGACCTTGCGGTTTACCCCATTTTTTTATCAATTGGGTCACATCTTATTCAGTGCAATGGCCACCGTGGTTTTAATGGTGATTGGCCAATATTTGATTTCTGTTCAAAAAGGTAGAGGATAAAAATGGACGGACGTCGTTATACCCTGATAGTCATTGTGCTCATAGTTGCGTCCATTTATTTGATACGCATCTTCTCTTTGCAAGTGGTCAGTTCATACTGGTCTGATCGCGGGACAGCCCTTACAGAAAAAGAGGTGGTTGTTTATCCCAGTCGCGGGGTTATTTATGATCGAAATTTAAAAGTATTGGTGACCTCGCAAACGGTTTACGATTTGATGGTATTGCCCAAGGACGTTTTGCCATTTGATACAACACGTTTTTGTGAAATTGTGAATTTGACCAAGGAGGAACTCAAAGCCATTTTAAAAAAGGCCGTTACTTACCCCAATGTCAAGTACAAGCCTTCTCCGGTGATCAAGCAGATGAAGCCGGAAGAGTATGCACCCATTGCGGGAGAGTTGTATCAGTTCAAGGGGTTTTATGCCCAAGCCAGAACCTTGCGTGTTTATCCAGAAAAAGCAGGCGCTTTGTTATTGGGCGATGTGGGCGAGGTAACCAAGGCGCTGATGGAGAAATATCCTGAATACAAAAAGGGAGATTACATAGGATTGAGTGGCATTGAGAAGGCCTATGAGAATGAATTGCGGGGGCAGCGCGGAATCAAATATGTATTCAGAGACAATTTGGGTGTAGAGCGTCAAGTGGCCAATGGAACTTTGGATGTCAAGGCCATAGAAGGAACACATGTGGTTTCCTCCATTGATGCTGAATTGCAGAAGTACGGCGAAAAATTGCTGCAAAACAAGCGCGGTTGCGTCGTGGCTATTGAGCCCAAGACCGGTGAAATTTTGGCCATGGTTTCTTCACCAACATTTGATCCCAACTTGTTGTTGGGTCGTGCCAGAGGGAAGAACTTTTTGGCCCTGAGCAGGGACAAACAAAAGCCTTTGTTTAACCGAGCCACGCAGGCCCAATACCGTCCAGGATCTATTTTTAAAATTGCACAATCACTAACGGCCATGCAAATGGGCGCGATTACCAAGGAAACCCGAATTCCTTGCAATAGAGCACTGATTGGTTGCCATGGAAGCCACAGCATGGACGATTTGGAAATGGCTATCGTGCACTCATGTAATCCCTATTTCCGCGGAGTGCTGCAACGTGTAGTTGAAGGTGGACGGGTAAAAGGAAGTAGAAACAAAGATGCACATGTGGGATTGGGATTGTGGCGAGAGCAGATGATGAAGTTTGGATTTGGAACCAACTTGATGACCGATATTCCCGGTGTCAAAAAGGGAATGGTGCCCAGCCCTGAATATTACGACCGTGCCTACGGAAAAGAATCTTGGAATTTCAGCACCATTTATTCCATCAGTATTGGGGAAGGGGAGATGCTGGTAACTCCCATTCAGATGTGCAATCTGGCGTGCATTGTAGCCAATCGTGGATATTATTATTCGCCGCATACTGTAAAGAGTGTGGGTATCGGAGGAAAGCCCCGTCCTGAGTTTTTAGAAAAGCACGATGTTGGCGTTCGTTCGGATTACTTTGATGTTGTGATTTCTGCCATGGAGAAAGTAGTAGGACCCGGAGGAACGGCCAATGGCGCCAAGTTGCAGGATATTGTGATTTGTGGAAAAACGGGAACAGTACAAAACGAACCCAGAAAGGACCACAGTGTCTTTGTATGTTTCGCACCCAAAGAAAACCCCAAAATAGCCTTGGCTGTGTACGTAGAAAATTGCGGGTTTGGCGGAACATGGGCGGCTCCCATCGCGAGTTTGATGATTGAACAATATCTCAACGGCGAAATCAAAAACGTGGAGAGAGAGAAGCATATTTTGGAACAGAATTTCTTGAATCAATAAATGAGTAGAAATAGAAATACCAGCGTAGTAGGACCCATTGATTGGACCATCATTGGCATTTGGATTTTCTTCATTGTATTTGGATGGATGACCATTTATAGCGCTGCTTATGATAGTGAGCATCCGATGCCATTTGATTTTGCCAAGGAATATGGTAAGCAAATGATGTGGATTGGGATTTCCGTGGTGTTGGCCATATTTACCTTGTATGTGGAGGGCGATTTCTTTGCCAAGTTTGCTTGGGTGATATATGGGTTTTTTGTCTTGCTGCTAGCACTCGTATTGGTCATTGGTAAAGAAGTCAATGGTGCAAAGGCTTGGTTTGGTGTCGGGAGTTTTGGTATTCAACCTTCGGAGTTTTCTAAAATTGGTGTCGGTTTGGTATTGGCCAAATACATTGCCTCCATTGGGGGCGGCCAATTGAAAAATTACCGCAGTCGTGTGTTCTCTGCTGTTATCATTGGTATTCCAGCGGGATTGATATTATTGCAGCCCGATGTTGGTTCTCTGTTGACTTTTGTAGCTTTTGTCTTTGTGATGTACCGTGAGGGATTATCTGGTAACGTATTGATTGTGGGATTTGCGGCCATCTTGTTTGGCGTATTGTCCATTGTGTCTGGGGCAAGTACAGCGATGATTCCGTTTTACGGAGAACAAAGTGGCGTGTGGGTATTGATTATCGTCATCGCCGTTTTGATGTTATTGGTTTTGCTTTATACCCGAAATTTTATACCTCCACGCAATCGCAGGAAGATGTACGTTTTGGTCACGGTCGGCGCCATTGCCGCTTCTTCCTTTAGCTACTCTGTTTCTTATATCGTAGATAACATTTTGGAGAAACACCACAAAGAGCGGATTTACGTCATGCTTTCGCTTCCTGTGGAACGCAAGGACGCAGACTACAATTCAGAGATGGCCAAAATTACAGTGGGTATGGGCGGATTCTTTGGAAAGGGCTGGTTGGATGGACCGATGACCCAAAATAATTACGTACCCGAGCAATGGACGGATTTTATTTTTAGCGCAGTAGCGGAAGAATGGGGATTCCTGGGGAGTTTGATATTGATCGCTACCTATGTCTATCTCATCATTCGCTTGATGCTCATTGCTGATCGTCAACGGTCTGAATTTTCAAGGGTTTACGGATATTGCGTGGCATTTATCTTTTTCATGCACTTTTTGATCAATATCGGGATGGTGATTGGGTTGGCGCCCATCATTGGTATTCCTTTGCCGTTTTTTAGCTACGGAGGATCTTCCTTGATGGCATTTACACTGTTGCTCTTTATCATGGTCCGACTGGACTCAGAGCGCTGGAGTGTGCTCAAGTAATTACTTGAACTTGTCCTTGATTTCTCTCATAAATTGAGAGGCAAATACAAAATCATTCAGTAACGGATGCTGCGATTTTAAGATGCTCTTTCTATCGCCATTCCATACAAATTCTCCTTTAGAAATAAAGTGAATGGTGTCCGCAATTTCGATAACCGAGTTCATATCATGACTGATGACCACAGTGGTCATGTTGTATTGATCAGTCAATTGACGAACCAGCTTATCAATCATGATACTGGTCAGAGGATCCAAGCCAGAGTTGGGTTCATCAACAAAAAGATATTTTGGATTTAAGGCGATGGCACGGGCCAATCCTGTTCTTTTTTTCATTCCACCAGAGAGTTCACTGGGAAATAATTTGTTCTTGCCTTGCAAACCCACTTGCTCCAGAATCTCTTCCGTTCGTTTGTCCCTTTCCCCTTTGGTGAATTTGGTAAACATGACCATGGGAAATTGAATGTTTTCTTCCACGGTCATGGAGTCAAAAAGCGCAGCACCTTGGAACAACATGCCGATATTGGTTCGCACAGTTTTTCTATCCCAACGGTCCATTGCGGTAAAGTCATGGTCGTCGTATATGATACTCCCTTGATCCACCTCCACCAACCCCACCATGCACTTGGTGAGCACACTTTTTCCTTCTCCGCTTTTACCGATGATGAAATTGACTTTACCGGTTTCGAAAGTGCAAGAAATGCCTTTTAAAACTTGCGTATCGCCAAATGATTTCTGTATGTCTTTGAGTTGAATCACAGGAGGAGCAATTGGGTCAATAAAAAGTCGGCTACCAAAATAATTACAATGGAATAGACCACTGCTCGCGTGCTTCCTTGTCCTACTTCCAATGCACCGCCTTGGGTGTTGTATCCATGGTAAGAAGACACACTGGTCATGATAAAGGCAAAGAAAAAAGTTTTAATGACCGAATAGGCAACATCCCAAATTCTAAAATCGTATTGTGCACCATATTCAAAATCGGCAAAGGAAACATTGCCACTTAAAATGGCAATCGAAGCGCCACCGGCGACCCCCACAAACATCGCGAGTAAAACCAAAAATGGAATAATAAAAACAGCCGCGATGATTTTGGGCAAGATCAAATAACTGGCAGAGTTGATTCCCATGATGTCCAGAGCGTCTATCTGATCCGATATTCTCATGGTGCCGATTTCCGAGGCAATGTTGCTGCCTACTTTACCACTGATAATTAGACAAACTACCGTAGATGAAAATTCCAAAATAATGGACTGTCTGGTGGTGTATCCAATGGTCCACCTGGGTATCCATCCACTCTCGATGTTGGAAGCGGTTTGGATGGCGACAACAGCCCCCATGAATAGAACCAACAAAGAAACAATGCCCACCGATTGCAAACCAATTTTATCCATCTCACGAATAACCAAAGGAGGATACACGCGAAATTTTTCTGGTCTCGAGAAAACCCGACCCATCAATATGGAATATCTACCGATGCTACTGAAGATTGGCATGTGTCAAAAATAAACTGAAATTCTGCCCATAATCTTTAAAAAAGTGAAAGGATATTCAGTACTTTCGGTGAACAAGTTTGGTATATGAAAAAAGTAATTTGGATCGCTGCAATTTTGTTTTTGGCCTCGTGTACAACCCACAAAAAGAAGCCAAAATGCAATACATGTCCCAAGTGGGATGATCGAATTGAGCAGCCTCAATATTAATATTTCTCTTTCAAGGTGTTGGCAAAAAATTCAACGGATTTAGAATCCGTACTTGCTCGTTTTATCCCTGCGGCAGCGGTTCCTTTGGCCTGCGAGTGGTTGAGAAGATATCCGCATCACATTGAAATTACGGGACCCAGAAAAACCAAGCAAGGAGATTTTTCAGTTCGTCCGGATCGGAAAAAACACCAGATAACCGTGAATGGCAATCTCAATCCATATGCTTTTTTGATCACCCTTATGCATGAGTTGGCCCACTTGATCACCTTCATGGAGCATGGGATGCATGTCAAACCCCATGGAGACGAGTGGAAGAATAATTTTAAGAAAACTTTGGGCCCCTTCTTACAATTGCCGATTTTTCCGCAAGATGTACATCACGCTGTTCATCATTATTTGTCCAATCCTGACGCCGCTACTTGTAGCAATATTCCCCTTTCTGTGGTGTTGGCCAAATATGACCGGCACAGCAATCCCAATGTGGTGTTACTGGAGACCTTGCATGACGGTTGGAACTTCTATTATGGTAAAGAAAAAAGAGAATTCATGCGGATTAAAAAAAATCGAACACGAATTCTCTGTAGAGAGATTAGCACCGGCAACGAATATCTATTCTCACCGGTTACCAAGGTTTTAAAATCTGAACATCACCGGCATTAGTGCGCCAGTTTGGCCAATTGCTCTTCGAGCTCAGCCTCGTCACCTTCTGCGTAATTGTTATGTGACCAAACCACTTTGCCAGAACCGTCAATCAAGAAAGTGTGTGGGACGTTGTTAACGCCCATGGCTTGTGCAAATTTTTTGTTTGAATCAAGGATGATGTTGTAATCCCAAGAAACGCTGTTTACATAAGGAGCAACGCGCGCAACAGAACGTTGGTCATCGATGCTAATGGCATAAATGGTTACGCCATATTTTTCTTGCCATTCTTTGTAGTAGTCTACATAATTGTTGAGTTCTTTTTTGCATGGTGCGCACCAGGTAGCCCAAAAGCAAAATAAAATGGGCTTCCCTTTGCTCAAGGTTGACATATTCACGTCATTGCCACTCAAATCTTTCAAAGTGATGGCGGGAATGCTTTGCGCGTTGCTGAATAAAACAACACAAGACAAAGCGAAAGTGAGGAATAAATTTTTCATGATTTTTCGTTACACAAGTATAATACCAAAGCAGGAGAGGAGCAAAAAAAAGAGACCCGAAGGTCTCTTTCTTTTTCATTGAAATGAAATATTATTTGCTAACTGTCAAACGCAAAGTAGAAACTTTACCGTTTACATTCAAGTTAACCAAGTACAAACCATTGGGCATATTGCTCAAGTTAACCACTTCATTGTAGTTACCTGCAGCCAATGTACCGAAATCATTGGTGTATACGTTTTCACCCAACATGTTGATGATGTTCATTTGAACGTCACCAGCAGTAGCCAAAGCAAAGTTTACATTGGTGTTGTTGTTTGCTGGGTTAGGATAAGCAGCCAAATTAGCATTTACAACTTCAACGTTCTCAACTCCTACGAAGTTGTCTGTAACATTGATGTCATCGATGAATACGTTGTTTCCGTAGTGGTTTTCAGATACAAAACGAACGAACAAAGAAGAAGCGTTAGCATAGTTAGCCAAGCTTACACCTTCTGATCTCCAATCTGAATCAACAGTTGGCTGCCATGCACCTGAAGCATAATCAGCACCAGTAGCCAAAGCAGTATTTTCTTTAGACCAAACTTGTGTCCAAGGACCATCACAGTTTGTAGAAACTTCAACGCTCAATTTGTCATAGTATGTAGCGTTATAACGACGGTTGGCCACTTTAAAGTTCAAACCAGGAGTAGTTGCAGCAGACAAGTTGTATGGAGCAGTAACCAAGTAGTCCAACTGACCTACAACATCGTAACCATAAGTAAAGATGTAAGCAACATTTCCTTGAGAAGCAGTTGCGCTACCCAAGATATCCCAACCAATAGATCCATCTGGGTTTTCATTTCTCCAGTTTGCATATGGGAAACCAGCTGCAGTGAAATCTGTAGTGTAAGGGATTGCAGTTGTATTGCTTGGATCGATAACGTTCAAGTTAGCATCGATAGTTCCAGGTGTTGGATCTGCAGATGAGATAGCCACTGTAGCCGTTGTAGTTGAAGTAGAAACTCCAGTACCCAAGTTAACAGTAGTAGATTGCAATGAACCCAAGTTACCAGTCCAGTCATAAGTCAAAGGAGCATCCAAACCTGCAACTACAAAAGAGCAAGAAGTCAATGGATCAACACCGTTGTTGGTCAAAGTAACACTCATGTTGAAGTTACCGTTGCATGAGTTGGTTTGTCCAGTGTATGCAACAACAGCAGGATCAAGAGATACTGATGGACATGCACCCATGTAGCTGTTCAACAAATCCAAAGTACCGATAACACCGGCAACATCAGCTTTGAAAATAACATGGCTTGGGCAGATAATGTACATTTCTGGGAAGTAGTCAATAGACATACCTGTTGCTTCGAAATCAGCAGTAGCAACCAAGTCGATGATGGGGTGAGTGGCTCCAGCAACCCAGTTACCTTGGGTGTTAGTACCTGTTCCGTTCAAATCAGCGCTTGTAGTAGTGGGGTCTCCTTCGATAAAAAATACCATTGCATCATTGGCTCCAGCAGGACCGTGTTGTACATAGAAATCTTCTAGTGCGTTTGTTCCGTGGTAGTTCCAACATGGACCACACCAAGTAGCAGAAACGTCAATTACCACCATTTTACCAGCATCCAAGTACTCGAATAAGGTGTGTGTAGTACCGTTGATGTCGGTCAAACTGAAGTCGTTCACCACCGTTCCAACGGGTGTTTGCGCGTTCGCGGAAATGACTCCTAGAGCAAGCGCAAGATTTAATAAAACTTTTTTCATTGATTATGGTTTAATTAATTAATTGTGCCGAAGATAAGCTTTTCAAATTTGAATAAAAAAAAAATTAGCTAAAACTTTGCGTGTTTTCAAGGTGTATTTTGGACACTTATTGTAATCAAGCCTGCTTATCTTTGGCTAAATCTATTTTTATGAAAAAAGTATTTATTCTTTTCTTTTTGGCTTGTGGTGTTCAATTTATCACTCAAGCGCAATCGTTATCATTGTCAGATGCAACAGGTCTTGTTCAAGCTTCGTTGGATACTTTGGGAGCAGCGGGTGAGTTACAAGTAGAGTGGGGAGTGGTGAATACCACGGCTTCTGCTGTTTCCGTGAAGGCGAGAAGAAATGTGACCCAAGAGGTAGCTGGATCAACGAATTATTTTTGTTGGGGAGTTTGTTATGACGAAACGGTAACCATTTCATCTGTTTCACAAACCATTCAAGCTGCAGATACCAATTATACTTTTTATGCTCATTATTTGCCACATGGAAATGCTGGTTTGACCATTATAGATTATGTGTTTTACTTGTCCAGTAATAGTTCAGATTTGGTTTCTCAAACGGTAAGATTTTGTGTAGATGCGGACTGTACCCTGGGTGTATCCAATCAAGCCATGGCTCCAAGTTTGCAAATGAAGGCCGCTAACCCACTGTCAGGTATTGGTTCGATTCAGTACCAATTGAATGATGCCAAAGGAAAAATGGAGATTTATAATTTGATGGGCCAAAGTGTTGGTCAATACAACTTGACCTCAAGTCAAGGTTTCATTCTCATTGACTCCAATGACTTTGCTTCAGGACAATACGTGGTTTCGATAACCAATAACAACGGCCAACGCGGCTCATTGCCATTGATCATCCAATAAAATTAGTGTTTAAAGTGTCTGATTCCTGTTGTAACCATGGCCATTCCGGCTTGGTTACAATAGGCGATAGACAAATCGTCCTTGATTGATCCACCGGGCTGAATGACGCTTCTTACTCCTGCGTTGAAAGCAATTTCTACACAGTCAGGAAAAGGGAAGAACGCATCACTCGCCATCACCGAATCTTCCAAATCCATATTAAACGCTTGGGCTTTTTCGATGGCTTGTTTCAAAGCATCTACTCTGGAGGTTTGACCGGTTCCACTTGCAATCAGTTGCATATTCTTGGCCAAAACAATGGTGTTGCTTTTGGTGTGCTTCGCGATTTTATTGGCAAAAACCAAATCATTCAAGCGCTCTGGACTGACCGCTTTTTCAGTGACCTGTTTCATTTGGTCTTTTCCTTCCATCGTGGTGTCCGCATCTTGAACCAAAACGCCGTTCAATGCGGATCGCACTTGTACTCCTTTGGATCTATTTTGTTTTTGAACCAACAATATGCGGTTGGCTTTGCCTTTCAATAAAGCCACTGCCTCTTCAGAATAACCGGGAGCGATGACGACTTCACAGAACAAAGAATGAATTTTTTCTGCAGTACCGAGATCAATATTTCTATTGGCAATCAATACACCACCAAATGCAGATACAGGGTCGCATGCCAGAGCCGTTTCATAGGCCTCTTGAATGGTTGAGCGCGTTGCTATGCCGCAAGCATTGTTGTGTTTTAAGATAGCAAATGTGGGATCGTCGTGAAGAAATTCATCCATCAAGGCAACGGCTGCATCGACATCCAAAAGATTGTTGTAGCTCAGTTCTTTTCCATTGAGTTGATCAAAGAATCCCTTCAAATCACCAAAGAACCATCCTTTTTGATGCGGATTCTCGCCATACCTCAAAGGTGTAGATTCAGTTTCAGAAACTTTTAGTGCAGACAATTGTCCTTGATCAAAGTAGCCAAAGATTTTGCTGTCATAGTGAGAAGAAACCTGGAAGGCTTGCCCCGCAAGCTTTTGACGCAAAGTTAAATCTGTTTTCCCGTCGTTATTTTGAAGAATATCCAACAAAACACCGTATTGATCAACACTTGGGATGATGACCACATCATTGAAATTTTTGGCACCTGCACGGATCAATGAGATTCCACCGATATCAATTTTTTCAATGATGTCTTCATGTGAGGCACCTGAAGCCAATGTTTTTTCAAAGGGATATAAATCTACAATCACACAATCCAAATGTGGAATGGCGTGCTCCGCGATGTGGTTTTTGTCACCCTCGTGGTCACGTCTATTTAAAATTCCACCAAAGATTTTGGGGTGAAGTGTCTTGACGCGACCGCCTAAAATTTCAGGAAAAGACGTAATGTCCTCCACTGCAGTGACCGGAATACCAAGGTCTTCAATGAATTTTTGTGTTCCTCCTGTACTGAACATTTGAATGTTCAGACGGTGCATTTCGCGAATGATGGGTTCAAGACCTGTTTTATCAAAAACAGAGATGAGGGCGGTTTGAATTTGCTTCATGATGTGAATAGAAGCCCACAAAAATAAGCATAAAAAAAGGTTGAACTTCAATTAAAAGTTCAACCTTCTATTATTCTGTGTTTGGATTTTATCTTAAGTTGTGGTAAACGGCAATGACGTCTTCATCTTCTTCAAACTTCTCTACCAATTCCAAAATTTGATCGGTTTGCTCTTCTGAAAGCTCTGCGTAGCTATTGGGAATACGCTCTAATCCGGCCTTTTTCGGTGTCAGATTCAAATCTTCAAGCGCCTTTTGCATTTTCCCAAAATCAGTATAGTCGGTGTAAAGCGTCACTTCTTCCTCATCACGTTCCATGTTTTCTAAACCATGGTCGATGAGTTCAAGTTCCAAATCTTCCCAGCTGCTGTGTGCAGCGGGATCCAAGCGAAATACACCCTTTCTATCAAAAACAAAGCTCAAAGAACCAGAGGTACCCAATTGTCCATCGCCACGATTGAAATACATGCGGATATTGGCTACGGTTCGGGTAGGGTTGTCTGTTGCGGTTTCAATGAAAATAGGAACACCAAAAGGACCGTAACCCTCATAAGCCACTTCTTCATAGTTGCTGGCGTCCTTACTAACTGCTCTTTTGATGGCCGCTTCAACACGGTCTTTGGGCATATTCACACCCTTGGCGTTGATAACACATTGTCTAAGTCTGGGGTTGTATGCAGGATCGGGACCACCGGCTTTAACAGCCATCGCAATTTCTTTTCCAATTCGGGTAAAAGCCTTCGCCATTTTATCATAGCGGGCAAACATCTTGTGTTTTCTTTTCTCAAATATACGTCCCATGACTCTTGAATTTCAGGCCACAAACGTACGACATCCCGCGCAATTTTGTGCTACCTTTGAAAACGATGTTTTTAGAGAATTCAATAGGTGCCAATGGTCATAGGGGCTGTATCGAAGTCATCTGTGGATCGATGTTTTCCGGTAAAACGGAAGAGTTGATTCGTCGATTGCGAAGGGCGGAATTGGCCAAGCTCAATGTGGAAATTTTCAAACCGGCTTTGGACGTACGTTACAGTGAAAATGAAGTGGTGAGTCACATCGGCACCACCATTCGCTCCACTCCCGTTCCTCATTCTTCACAAATTCCTTTGCTAATTAGTGAGGTGGATGTGGTGGGAATTGATGAGGCACAGTTTTTTGATGATGGAATAATTGAAGTGTGTAATGGTCTTGCCAATCAGGGAATCCGCGTGATCGTAGCCGGGTTGGATATGGATTATTTGGGAAGGCCTTTTGGACCAATGCCACACCTTTTGGCCATCGCGGAATATGTAACCAAGGTTCATGCAATATGCGTAGACACTGGGAATTTGGCCAATCACTCTTACCGTATTTCAGATAGTGAAAGTGTGGTTGAGTTGGGAGAGAAGGACAAATACATTCCATTATCCAGAGGTGCTTTTCAAGCAAGAATGAACGAAAAGAAGTAATTCCAAATGAGCAACGGCTATACTCCCAGTGAAATCGCAACCATTGTTCAAGGACAATGCTTGGGCCTTGGAACGGGGAGGGTAGAAGATTTTGAAATCGATTCAAGAAGAATATTTTGGGGAGCAAGAACCTTGTTTGTTGCAGTGGTTACGGAACGAAACGATGGGCATCACTTTGTCGTCGATGCTCAGAAGAGAGGCGTACAATGCGCCATCGTGCAACGTCAACTCCCCATTCCAGATTTGACTCAAATTGTGGTCAAGGATAGTGTTGAGGCCATTCAAAAATTGGCGGAGCATCATCGAAAACAATTCGATATACCCGTTTTAGCCATAACCGGCAGCAATGGAAAAACCATCGTCAAAGAGTGGCTGAATCAATTGTGCGCGGGGCAGTTCCGCATTTGTCGCAGTCCCAGAAGTTTCAATTCACAGTTGGGTGTCCCCTTGTCCATTTTACAAATCAATGAAAGCCACACTTTGGCCATCATTGAAGCGGGTATATCTGAACCAGGCGAAATGAATCGCTTGGAAAAAATCATTGCGCCCACTTGTGGTATTTTCACTCATTTGGGTGAAACCCACTTGCATCACTTCACCAGTCAAGATCAACTCTTCCAAGAGAAGGAAAAATTATTTGGGCAATCGCAGTGGGTGATAGCACAAGATCGAATTTGTAAAAAATCCAACGCAAAAAATTATCATTCTTGGGGACATACACCAGAAAATGATTGGCAGATAGAAGTGGTCAATGGCCCTTCGGGTACCGCCACATTGCTGGTTAACGCGATGTCTTTTGTTTTGCCGTTTGACATTCCTTTTTTAATAGACAACGCGTGCAATGCCATTTGTGCTGCACTCAAATTGGGAGTGGCCTATGCAGACATTCAGCATCGCGTGCAAAAATGGAGTACGCTTGAAATGCGCATGGAGCAGTTGGAGGGAGTGCAACACACGACCTTGTACAATGATGCCTATTCATTTGACATACCCTCTTTGCGTTTGTCCATCGACGAGATACAACGCAAAGCAGGTGAAAAAGCGCAGGTATTGATTTTGTCTGAGTTGCCTGAAGGTTCGGATACAACTTTGGACTACGATCGTGTGATAGCGATACTCAACCAGGGTCAATGGGAGATGATTTTTCTCGTTGGCCATGCTTGGGAATCCCATCAAGAAAAATTAAGATTTGATTTTAAAATTTATTCTTCGACTATCGCCTTACTCCAGGAATTGCAGCAATATGCTTGGCACAATCAAGCGATTTTGGTGAAAGGAGCCCGTTCATTTGGATTTGAACAGGTCATCCAAAAACTGCAGGCGCGGAATCACATCACCTGTTTGGAAGTGGGCTTAAATGCCATCCAGAACAACCTGAATTATTTCAGACAAAAACTTAATCCTGGGGTGAAAACCATGGTTATGGTCAAGGCCTTTGGTTATGGTTCTGGCTCTGTAGAAGTGGCGGAATGGTTGGCCATCAACAAAGTGGATTATTTGGGAGTGGCCTATGTGGACGAAGGAATTGCATTGAGAGAAGGAGGAATTTCCCTGCCCATCATGGTCATGAATCCCGAGGAGTTTAGTGTGGGTGCGCTTTGTCAATTTAACCTTGAACCCGAGTTATACTCTCTTCATGTTTTAGAGCATTTGCTACACCAAAAGGACCTTTGGGAAATCACCTCGACGATGCGTATTCACCTGAAAGTGGATACAGGCATGAGAAGACTGGGGTTTGATGAACCATCGCTTTTGAAGGCGCTGGCGATGTTGCAGATTCGAAAGGATATAGAGTTAGTAAGTGTAATGTCTCACTTGGCCAGTGCTGAGAATCACGCTTGGGATGGATACACCCAGAAACAATTGGAGGCCTTTGAGCAGATGGTGCATTGGGTTAAGGCCAAGTATCCCCGTGCTATCGCCCACATGAGCAATACCAGTGGTATCGTTCGTTGGCCTCAAGCACAATATGATATGGTGAGATTGGGCATAGGATTGTATGGTTATTCACCTGTGCCAGAGGAGCAAGTTTATTTACAAAATGTACACGTGTGGAAAACCCATATTTCTCAAATTCGCGAAATAGAAGCGAAGGAGTATGTGGGTTATGGCTGTACGTTTGAGGCCAAGAGAAAGACCCGAGTAGCAACGATCCCCGTGGGATATGCAGACGGATTAAAACGTGTGCTAAGCAATGGAATCGGAAGTGTTGAGATATCGGGTAGCCTTGCCCCCATCATTGGTCGCGTATGTATGGACATGACCATGGTGGACGTTACAGACATCCATTGTAAAGAAGGAGATGAAGTGATATTGCTTGGTGGTAAAATCACTTTAAAAGAGATGGCTGAACAATGTTCAACCATCCCTTATGAGATATTGACTTCAATATCCAATCGAGTAAAAAGAAAATATATCAAGGAATGAAAAATATATTGAGCATAATCCTGCTTTTTGTGGGATTTCAATTGGCGGCGCAAAACTTTATGCCCAAGGAGGTATTGTTTCAATTGCGAAATGAGAACGCCCGGTTGGAAGTAGAAAGAAATTTGATTCAGCATTTTGGATCTTTTGTCGACTTCCGCATCAAGCAGGAAGTATCCAAGCCCATGCGTATTTATCTCTTGGGATGGGATCAAGATCAGATTTCGGAAAGGGAGGTTTTGGAATTTTTATCTACGCAGTCTGCGGTTAGTGTGGCACAATTGAATCATGTTATCGAAGAGAGGCTTACACCCAATGACCCTTTGTTTGGGAATCAATGGCATTTTATTGATCCGCAAGACAACGATATCGATGCAGATTTGGCTTGGGATATTACAACCGGTGGAACCACCCCGTTGGGCGATGAGATTGTGGCCTGTATAGTGGAAGGGAATGGCGCCAAGTGGGATCAAGAAGATATTTTACCTAACCATTGGGTGAATGTGAATGAGATTGCAGGAAATGGAATTGATGACGACAACAATGGGTATGTGGATGATTATGATGGTTGGAATGTCAGTGGCAATAATGACAACTTCTCCAATGGGAATCACGGCACTCAAGTGAGCAGCATGATTGGCGCCAAGGGCAATAATGTCTTGGGCGTTACTGGAGTAAATTGGGATGTCAAATTGATGCAAGTGCAAATGGGAGGTGTTTCTGAGGCCAATGCCATCAGTGCTTATACGTATCCATTGGTGATGCGACAGTTGTACAACAATACCAATGGTGAGCAAGGGGCCTTTGTGGTAGTGACCAACAGCAGTTGGGGAATTGATAATGCCGCAGCTTCAGGTTATCCTTTGTGGTGCCAGATGTATGATACCTTGGGACATTATGGAATTTTGAGCTGCGCCGCTACCGCCAATAACAATGTGAATGTAGACAACGTGGGAGACATGCCCACGACTTGTCCGAGTGATTTTTTGATTTCAGTAACGGCCACCAACAACAGTGATGTTCGCACATTCAGTGGATATGGAACCACGCACATCGATTTGGGAGCACCGGGCGAAAATGTTTTGATGGCGGGAAATACCAATTATGCCACAAGTTCAGGAACTTCTTTCGCATCACCATGCGTAGCAGGAACGGTTGCATTGTTGTATTCTGCGCCTTGTTTGTCTTTTGCCTCATTGGCTCACTCCTCACCCATGAATGCCGCTGCTTGGGTCAAAGGATATATTCTCAATGGTGTAGATCCAATCAGTAATTTGCAATCTGAGGTTTTAACTGGAGGGAGATTGAATGTCAAGAACAGCTTGGATTTGCTGTTGTCAGAATGTTCGGCTTCCAACTGTCTTCCTCCTTATAATGTCGTTGCCTTGACCGATGAAAATTCAACCTCGGTCACATTAGAATGGAGTACAATCGGTGCGGGTCAGGTAGATTTGCAATTGCGAATACAAGGAGCTGCAAACTGGACAGAAATAATCGATGTTACGAGTGGATTGCAACTGGATACGCTTCAAGCGTGCAACATCTATGAGTATCGCCTTCGAGTGGCCTGTGATACCACTTCCAGCGATTGGGGTGATACCTATTCTTTCACCACTTCGGGTTGTTGTTATCATCCGCAAACATTCACGGTAAGTGCCGTTTCTGACCTCAACACCACCTTGGAGTGGCCCGCAATTTTGGCAGCGCAAGGTTATACCGTAGCGTTAACAGCCAATGGGCAGCAAACCGTTGAGTATACAACCAATGTTCCAAGTATCACCTGGATGGATTTGATCCCTTGTACCGATTATGTGGCCGTTGTTTTTTCAATCTGCGCAACGACGCAAACGCAGTTGGAATTTGCCAATTGGACCACCTTGGGATGTCAGTCTTGTTCGGAAATTCCCACATGTGGAGTAGGTGTGGATGATGCATCAGCAGAATGGATAAACCAAGTGCAGTTTGCGGATATCAACAATACCAGCGGAGCCAACGGTGGTTATGGTGATTTTACTTCGTTGAGTACAACCCTCAATGTGGGTCAAACATACCCTATCACGATAACCCCTGGGTTTGGCGGGTTATCCTATACAGAATATACCAAGGTCTGGATTGACTGGAATGCCAATGGAATTTTTGAGGACAGTGAATTGGCTTTGGATCCAGGATCGGGATCTACACAACCGGTGGTAGGCAATATTACGGTGCCGTCAACGGCTACTTTGGGAAGTGCAAGAATGCGGATAGGGATGACCTACTACGGTGTTTTGGGAACGGGCCAAATCCCTGCGGCCTGCGGAACTTTTGCTTATGGTGAATTTGAGGATTATTGTTTGACTATTCAATCCGGCAATAGCGTCGACCAAGAACCCCAGAATACATGGGCTATTTTCCCCAATCCCAACCATGGAAATTTCGTTTTATCAGGTGTGACATCTGGATCGAGATTATTGATTTCCGATGTCGAAGGAAGAAGAGTGGCAGTGGAATGGATTCAATCCGCCAGTCATGAATGCAACGTCGTCCTTCCCTCAGGCGTCTACATTTTGACCATCGAAGGAGATTCAGGTGGTAAAAAATTAAAAATGATTGTACAATAAACACACGTTCATTGGGTTTGCACATAACTTCGTTACATGCGCTATAGAATAATTTTCCTCCTGGTTGTGCTGATGGGATGTTTCCAATCTGTACGGGCCACGCACAATCGTGCGGGAGAGATTATCTATGAACATGTTTCAGGATATACCTACAAGGTTACCATTCTTACCATTACCAAATCCTCTTCTCCGGCAGATCGTCCGTGGTTAAAAATATACTGGGGTGATGAGCCCAGCGATATTGCAGAGACCGATTTGGATAGCTTGCCACGAGCGGAAGAGGTGATCTTGTCTGGTATGGATGCCAAGCGAAATGTTTACTATGGCTACCATACTTACGCTGGACCTGGGATTTATACTTTGATGATGATTGATCCCAATCGCAATGGCGGCGTGGTCAATATTATCAATAGTGTTCAACAGGTCTTCAGTATTCAGACACAGTTGATGATCAGTCCCGGATTGGGGCACAACAACTCCGTTCAATTGCTGAATCCCCCAACGCAGGAGGCTTGTATCTATCAGCCTTGGATGCACAATCCAGCGGCCTATGACCCTGATGGAGATTCGCTATCTTATAGTTTGGTGAGTTGCTTGGGAGAAGGAGGATTGCCATTGGCATTGGGTGATGTTCCCGCTTGGGTGCTTCCCAATGAAGTCACCTCATCGGGATCGGATATTTTCACCATCAATTCATTGACGGGTGATGTGAATTGGAGTGTCCCTCTGCTCGCAGGAGAGTACAACATCGCCATTAAAATTACGGAGTATCGACAAGGGGTTGCCATCGGATTTGTGATTCGGGATATGCAGATTACGGTTGTAACATGCAACAATCAACCGCCCATGATTATGCCGGTTGCCGACAAGTGTGTCTTGGCAGGCGATAATTTGTGGTTTCAATTGTTGGCCACAGATCCCAATGGAGACAACATCGCCATGCAAGCGTTTGGAGGACCATTGACCAATGTGGTTCATCCCGCAACTTTTAATCCAAGTTCCTACATCTTTAGCTGGACACCAGAATGTGAGGAGATTCGTTATGCCCCGTATCAAATGACATTTCAAGCCACGGATGATGGTTATGTGAATTTGTCTTATATCGAAACGATGAATATTCAAGTCGTTGCTCCCCGGGTAGAGAATCCAGTGGCTGCGCCTTTTAATAATGGGATTCAAGTATCTTGGGATGAGCACAGTTGTTCCAACATATTTACACCATACCAAGCCAGCTTGGTGGATTATCAGATATACAGAAGAAATGGATTGTATGGTTTTGTACCCAGCAATTGTGAGTTGGGGGTTCCGGATTACACGGGTTATGAATATGTGACCAGTGTGGATGGGGTTTCTACAACGAGCTATTTGGATGAAAATGTAAATTTTGGCGCCAATTACTGTTACATGATTGTCACCCGTTGGCCCGATGGTTCCATTTCCTATGCCAGTGAGGAGGTGTGTGCACAGCTCGAAAAAACAGTTCCGATTATCACCCAAGTCACCATTGGAGTTACCAGTTTTGATATGGGCGTCGATACCGTGACTTGGTCGCCTCCGGCAGATTTGAATACCACGCAATATCCAGGTCCTTATCGTTACGAATTGTACCATAAGGTGGCAGGATCCAATATCGAAGAAATGGTTTGGTCCAGCACGACAGATGCTGATTTCATGAATTTGGATACAGCGGTCACCCAAATTGGAGGGTTAAATACACAAGGGGCAAGTCATCGTTATCGCGTTCGATTATTATCCAATGAAATTGAGGTGGGCTACTCCTCTTCAGCCATGAGCCCGTGGTTGCAATTGACTCCTTTGGACAACGCGATGCAAATTCAATTGGTGGAAGAAGTTCCTTGGGACAACTTGCGTTATGAATATTATCGGAAGGGGCCATTGGATGCGGATTTTGTATTGCTTTTGGACACAACGGTTTCGAATTGGATAGACCATGATTTGATTAACAATCAACCCTATTGTTACAAAGTGAGAACCAAAGGAACCTATGGCACTTCGGGAGTAAAGGATCCATTGTGGAACTGGAGTCAAGAAGCTTGCGCACAACCTTACGATCAAGAGCCCCCTTGCCCTCCTGTTTTAAAAGCGGAGTCGGATTGTGAGGTGCCGGTATTGACGCTTCACTGGAATCTGCCCACTTGTGCAGATGACGTAACCGGTTATCGATTGTATCGAGCCAATGTCGAAGGTGAGGCTTTTGTTTTGATTCATGAAACAGCCAACAACCAAGACACCACGTTTGTTATTGAACCCGAAGCCAGCAATGGAAGTATCGCAGGATGCTATGTGGTTACTGCCATTGATTCACTGAACCTATGGCCCAATGGACAAATGAATCAAAATGAAAGTATATTTTCTGATACGCTTTGCTTTGATAACTGTCCTTTCTATGCCTTGCCCAATTTATTTACACCCAATGGAGATCAACACAATGATACCTTTGACGCTTTCCCATACCGATCCATTGATCACGTCGAAATGAAAATTTTTAATCGCTGGGGGACTTTGGTTTTTGAAACCACAGACCCCGGTATTGTGTGGTCAGGAAAGGATTTGAAAACGCTGAAATTGTGTGATGACGGGGTGTATTATTATACGATTCAGGTATATGAGATCCGATTGAATGGAATTCAACCCTACAGCTTAAATGGATGGTTACATTTGATAGATGGTAAAGTGGGAGCAGTAATAGAATAAATATGTTTACAGGGATAGTTGAGAGCATCGGAACCATCGTAGGGAAACGCACAGAAGCGTCCAATATTCATTTTGATGTGGCGTGTGATTTCTTGGGCGAGATTAAAATAGATCAGAGTATTGCCCATGATGGTGTGTGTCTGACAGTAGTGGCTATTGAATCAGATCACTACACAGTGACTGTAATACAGGAAACCATCAGCAAGACGTGCCTTGGGCAATGGGCGGTAGGAAGAAGAGTCAATTTGGAGCGTGCCATGCCTTTTCAGGGTAGATTGGATGGACACATCGTACAGGGTCATGTTGATACGACTGCAGTCTGTACTTCCAAAATAGAAGAAAATGGCAGTTGGCGTTTTGGTTTTAAATACAATAAAAATTCAGAGTGGTTGACCATAGAAAAGGGGAGTATTTGTGTCAATGGAACGAGCCTTACCGTTGTGGATAGTGGAGTAGATACATTTTCAGTTTGTATTATTCCATATACATTTGAACATACCACGATCAATCAAGTTGAAGTGGGTACTGCAGTTAATTTAGAGTTTGATGTTTTTGGCAAATACGTTTTAAAATATGCGCAGGCATATCAACGTACCTTTGCCCAGTAAATTTGAAAGAGTATGATGTTGGCCTTGCAATTGTTTTTGAGTTTGTCTTTATTGATTATCCTTCATGAAGGAGGTCATTTTATCCCTGCAAAATTGTTTAAGATTCGAGTAGAGAAATTTTATTTGTTTTTTGATCCCTGGTTCAGTTTATTTAAAAAGAAAATAGGCGGAACAGAATATGGCATGGGCTGGTTGCCTTTGGGTGGTTATGTCAAGATTTCCGGAATGGTGGATGAGAGCATGGACAAGGAGCAATTGTCCAAGCCAGCAGAAGAGTGGGAATTCAGGGCCAAACCCGCCTGGCAGCGATTGATTGTTATGATTGGTGGGGTGGTTGTCAATGTCATTGTTGGAGTTGTCTTGTATGCCATCGTGTTGGGAGTTTGGGGGAAGGATGAATTGCCAGTACAAAACATTACTTATGGTGTGCATTGTGATTCCTTGATGACTACCGTTGGTTTCAAAGAGGGAGATCGCATCATCGCATTGGATGGGAAGACACCAGATTCTTATACCTCAATTCCCAAATGGATGTTGTTGAATCATCCCAAGGAAGCAACCGTAATCCGCGATGGAAATACCATTCAGATTGCATTGCCAGAGAATTTGGGTCAGATGATGGTGGACAATGGAGTTCGTATGCCATTTACGCCACGCATCCCATGTGTTGTGGATACGGTGATCGCAGGAACTCCGGCTGACAAAGCAGGATTAATGAAAGGCGATTCAATTGTTTCCATCAATGGGGACACCTTGACCTATTTTCAAAACATTCAAAAGGCATTGCATGCCCAAACCGAGAAGCAAGTGCAAGTGGGATTGTATCGAAACGGCCAATGGATGACATTGTCACCGACAACAACGGCAGAGGGTACCATCGGATTTGCGCCGCGTACACCGGATCATTATTTCACTTATGTCAACCGAACCTTTGGATTTTTTGAAGCCATCCCTGCGGGTATGTCCCAAGCTTGGGAGACGGTTCGCGACTATGCCTCGCAATTGAAATTTTTGTTTTCTGCTTCGGGCGCCAAGCAAGTGGGTGGATTTGCCACTTTTGCTAAATTATTTCCAGAGCAATGGAATTGGGCGATGTTTTGGGAACGCACCGCCTTTATCTCTTTGATTTTGGCTTTTATGAATATCTTGCCTATTCCTGCTTTGGATGGTGGACATGTGATGTTCCTGCTTTGGGAAATGATTACAGGCAAGGCGGCTTCTCAAAAAATAATGGAGTGGGCGCAAATGGTGGGCATGATCTTGTTGTTGGGCTTAATGCTTTATGGAAATGGCATGGACATCGTTCGCTGGTTCTCGGCTAGGTAGTTTGTTGTTCTTGTTGCTTTGTATAGCAACGGAGGTACAAGCGCAGACCGTGGTGGCCCGTCAATCCGTGGAACGGATGATGGCCGACCAATTTATAGACGAAGCCGAGAATCAATCTTACCTTTTTACACTATACAAAAATCGCCTCAATGATATTTCATCATTGGATATGGTGGACATTCCAGCAGGCAAGACATGGAAATACAGCTTGCCTGAAGACCACTATTGGGTGGGCGTGCACCATTATCCCGATCATTTGGGTTTGATCTTACTGCAATACGCATTGAATTTGGATTCCGTCTATTTCAAAGAGTTGATTTACCAGCCGGGATTGGGTTGGAAAGAGTCCAGGGTGATTGGTGCGTTGTCTTACAATTCAAAAAACAGAAGGCCCAAATTACGGGTTTTGGAATCCGGAGATTGGATGGGCATAGTTTCAGAGCAAGCCACCTATTGGTCCAAGGAATTGATTACCCTGTTGTGGAAAAGGGTAGGAAATCAGTTGACCGGCATGAAGTCCATGGAATGGAAGTTGCCCTTGGGAGAAACCGCCACGCAATTGGAGCGTTGGCATTTGGATAGCCAAGGTCATTTTTGGTTGATGAGTGGGAATAACCGACAGCCCCAACCCAAGATGGATTTGTCGCAATTGGTCAAGGCTGAGTTGATTCATTTGAATGTATTTGAAAAGCATGTTCAGCAATGGGATTTGATATTGGGTCCACGCAGTTTGCGCGAGGTATTTTATCTACCCACTGGAAAAAGCAGTGTGCGATGTGTGGGTACTTTTTCCAACAGTGGCAAAGAAGAGATAGATGGGGTGATTGTGTATGATTTGGATGCCGAAAAAGAAACGGTGGTGGCACAGCACGTGGTCAACATGGAACAACCCACAGTGGGGGTACCTTGGATCGCGAAAACAGCGATGACCGATAGCACAGGCGGTTTTTGGATTTGGGGAGAGGAGTATTATTACAAGGAAGTAAGATCCATGGATCGGATCAACGGCCAACCCACGGGGCCCGTGACGGTGCAGTACCAGGAGTATTTTGAGGACATCTATGGATGGTACATCGGCCATGAATTGAAGGCCATTGACACGACCGTTGTATTGCCCAAAAAGCAAGTAGGAGCCGACTTAGAAGGACCATCGTTTGGTGTGAGTTGGCAAGACGGCCCGGTGGTGCGTTTCAACGACCACAACAGCAGTCAGCCAGAGAAAGGAGAGATCAGGGAATGGTCGGGTCAGCGCACCGTTGTGCGCGAATACCGCATGCAGGGAAAGAATTGGATGAGCACAGCCAAGGATGTCAGCGGATTATCTGAACGCGGCAACGGACATGTTATTCGCATGCCACTGGAAGTTCGAGACGGACATGTTGGAATATTTCTTTCAGGAAATTATTTTCTTATTTGCACGGAATAAGAGACTTTGTTTATATTTGCACCCTCAATCGTGAGGCCCGGATGGCGGAACTGGTAGACGCGCACGACTCAAAATCGTGTGTCCTCGTGACGTGTGGGTTCGATTCCCACTCTGGGTACAGAGAAAAAAGGCGTGAATTTCACGCCTTTTTTTATTGCTCAAGAATCAGGTAGTAATAAAATGCGACAAGACTTGACCCACCACCTCGGGGGTTTTCAAGCCCACCAATTGATAGGGTTTTTCTAGGTTTAATGCAATGCCGTTGTGGTAGAGGAATGTTTGAGGAACAACATTCCCTAATCCAAAAGACATCAGCTCATCGATATTTTCTAAAGCATCGGCTTCAACCCAATTCAGCTCCGTAAATGAAGGGGCGACTTGATCAATATTATCTGACATCAATTTGCATGGTGCACAGGCGGGGGAACTGAATTTCACCAATAGCCATTCGTGGTTTTGTTTGAGCGTTTGAAGCTCGTCGAAGTTTACTTTTTTCATAGTGTTTTTTTTGAGCAATGTTAGGTGGGGAACTGAACCGGGTCAAATCACTTTTCTCTTGGTGGGATAGAGGGAATCTATCCATCGTACTTCCATTACAATCTCCTATCTTTACTTTGCATCATGTGTGGACGTTATATTGTTGTAACCAAGGTTAAGGAGATTGAAAAAAAATGGGGCGCTTTGCTGCCCCGGGGCTTGGACTTTTCTCCCACCACCAACCTGACTCCGGGAAGTCAAGGTCTGGTGATTACCAACCATGATCCCAAAACGCTCCAACTTTTTCGTTTTGGATTTACGCCTTCTTGGTCCAAAGATGGCAAGATGCAAATCAATGCGCGATCGGAAGGGGATCACAATCAAGAGAACCGAAAAGATTACCGTGGTGCCAAAGGCATCATCGACAAACCCTATTACCGCAAGGCCATTCGCAGCCAACGTTGCTTGGTAATTGCAGATGCATTCATCGAAGGACCACAGGGTATAGGTCTCAAAAAACCTTTTTGTGTGTATCCGCGTGTGGCCCAAGGCCCGATGGCCTTGGCAGGTATCTGGGACGTTTGGCAAAAAGGGGAAGAGTTGATTCATGGCTTTGCTATCGTGACAACGCCGCCCAATGCGGTGCTGGAAAAATTGGGACACCACCGTTGTCCTTTGATACTACCCCCGGATTCGCAGTCGGTGTGGTTGGATCCCCATGCTCCTCTTGCAGATGTTACTGCGGTGATGCAATCCTGCCCCGATTCTTTTCTCAATGCCTATCCCATCGATCCGGCAATTGCCTCTCCTTCCGCCAATGGCAAAGAGTTACTAAGACCGATTGGCGAACGCATTGTACAAGATTTTGAGTACGAAGTTTACCAGGATATCGAGATGTTTGGTATGGGCGAAACCCGCGCCAAAAAACGTCGGGATGATCAAATGTCTTTGTTCTAATACCCAAGCCCAAAGCCATGATCGCTCATTCGTATTTCTCTCTGCGTTACGGGACTGTGTCTCCGCTAGAAGCCCTGCATGCGATTCGCGATGCGGGATTTGCAGCGGCCATTTTTGCGGATGTCAATAACACCTCAGCTACCTGGGATGTCAAACGTTGGTCCAAACAAAATAATTTCCCCGTCATAGTGGGTGTGGACTTTAAGAACAACATGACCACCCAATATATTGCGGTTCCCAAAAGTGAAATGGGCTGGAAACAGATCAATGAATGGCTCTCCTACCACAGCCATCGAAAGATTGAATTTCCTGCACGTCCCCCGTTTTGGGAGGAAGTAGAAATTGTATTTCCTTTTGAACGAATCCGCGATTGGAACGCCGATATGCTGCGAGAAAATGAGTGGATAGGCTTGGCACCCCATGAATGGAATCGCTGTCGCATTTCGCGATGGGCCAATTCAGATCGGTTGCTGTCTATGCCTGTTTTTAGTTTTCGAAATAAAAAGGATTTCAATACCCATCGTTTGCTTCGTGCGATTGAACAAAACCAACTGTTGAGTAAGCTATCTATTCTCGATCAAGCACCACAAAGTGAAGTGATTATTCGTGCGGAAGATGTGAAAACCGCTTTTGGTGAAATGGAATTGTATGACAAAACCATGGGGTGGATCAAAGAGCGTTGGGAGATGTGGCCATTGGAGGAAACGGTGAGTCTGAAGAATCAATCGGTGTATGGAAAGGATGAAGAAAGCGACTTTGTTTTGCTTCGTGATTTGGCCTTGGAAGGATTGGCCTATCGCTATCCAGAGTTGGATCGATCAGACATCAATCACCCCATATTGCAACGATTGGAAAAAGAGTTGTCTGTCATACAGGAGAAGAATTATGTTTCCTACTTTCTGATCAATTGGGACATCACCTCCTACGCGCGTCGCAACAATTATTTTTATGTGGGTCGCGGAAGTGGCGCCAACAGTATCATTGCTTATTTATTGCGCATCACGGATGTGGATCCCATCGAGTTGGATTTGTATTTTGAGCGATTCATCAATTTGTATCGACAAAATCCGCCTGATTTTGACATCGATTTTTCATGGACGGATCGGGAGGATATGACGAATTATATTTTTTCTCGATTCCCGAACGTCACCTTGCTTGGTGCCTACAATACTTTCCAATACCGCGCAGCCATTCGCGAACTGGGAAAGGTATTTGGACTGCCCAAAGAGGACATTGATTTGCTCTCTGATGGAAAGTTTAGGGTGGAAGAATTGGATGAACTGCAACGATTGACATTGCGTTATGCGCAATACGTACAAGATTTTCCAAATGCACTGGCGATACATGCCGCAGGTATTCTGATAACACAAAAGCCCATTGCCCATTACACCGCAACTTTTTTACCGCCCAAGGGATTTCCAACTACCCATTTTGATATGGTTGTTGCGGAGGATATCGGTATTTACAAGTTTGATATTTTGTCGCAACGTGGACTGGGTAAAATCAAAGAGTGTGTGGAAATCATTGCGTACAACCAACCGGATAGAATGGATTTTGATATCCACGATATACGTCGATTCAAGCAAGATGAGCAAGTACGAAATTTGATACGATCTGCGGATGCTATTGGGTGCTTTTATGTTGAGTCTCCCGCGATGCGCATGCTGTTGGGAAAATTACAGGTGGATGATTATTTGGGATTGGTTGCAGCGAGTTCAGTAATACGGCCCGGGGTTTCCAAGAGCGGCATGATGCGCGAATTTATTATGCGACAGCGCATACCCGAGAGAAGAAAAGAAGCTCATCCGGTGTTGTTGGATTTGATGCCAGAAACATACGGGATCATGGTCTATCAGGAAGATGTGATTAAAGTGGCGCATTATTATGGCGGGTTGACTTTGGGTGAAGCGGATGCTTTGCGACGCGGAATGAGCGGCAAGTTCAGGGGACGAGAGGAGTTTGAAAAGGCCCGAGATCAATTCATTGGGAATGCGCTACAAAAGGGACATCCTTTGCAAGAAATTGTGGAGATTTGGCGACAGATTGAAAGTTTTGCGGGATATGCCTTTGCCAAAGGACACAGCGCATCTTATGCTGTGGAGAGTTTTCAAAGTTTGTTTCTTAAAGCCTATTTTCCATTAGAATATATGGTGGCTACCTTGAACAACGGAGGAGGATTTTATTCTGTTGAATTTTATGTCCACGAAGCCCGAAGAAAGGGAGGAGACATTGAACCACCCTGCGTGCAACGCAGCAGCGCGGTTTCGCTCATTCAAGGGCGTACCATCTTCTTGGGTTTGGGCATGATCAAAGATTTGGAACACCCCGTGATTGAGCGGATATTGCAAGCCCAGTCCAAAGGTCCTTTTGTAGATTTCAATGATTTTATAGATCGCGTTCATCTGGGGCTTGAGCAATGTGTATTGCTCATTAGGGTGGGCGCATTGCGTTTCACAGGAGAGCCCAAGAAAAGCCTTTTGTGGAAGGCTCAGATTTATTTTAACCAACGTGTGGATGATGCAAGCGCCACCTTGTTTGGCGTCGAGCGGAAAACATTTGAAATTCCCCGATTGGAGCATCATCCTTTGGAAGATGTTTACGATCAAATGGAGTTGCTGGGATTCCCTTTGTCCAGTCCTTTTCAGTGGGTGGCTGAGCCCAAGGAACCCCATGTCAAGGCCCGAGATTTAAAGCAATATTTGGGAAAGGAAGTGGTGGCCTATGGTTATTACATCACCGCCAAGTCCACCCGAACGTCAAAGGGAGAGCGCATGTACTTTGGAAATTTCATAGATGAAGACGGAGAATTTTTGGACACTGCACATTTCCCAAACCCCCATTTGCGCAATATGCAATGGCAAGGCCAAGGGGTTTACCATATCAAAGGGCGAGTAATAGAAGAGATGGGGGTGATGAATATTGAAGTGTCGGCCATGCGCAAATTGGTTTATCAAGAGGATCCCAGATACGCAGATCTTCGGGCCGGAGAAAAAACAAAAAGAGGAAAAAAATAGTATCTTGCTCGCCATGTTGGCAAGGAACTTTTTATGTCTTTTCTTGATTTTGTGTGGTGGAGTACTTTCAGCCCAAGAAATACATTTTCATGTTGTGGAAAAGGACAAGGAGGAGGCCATTCCGGGCGCATTGATTGTGTTCAATGATACGGAACATCAAGTAACGGATTGGAAAGGAGAGGCCATTGTAAAAGCGAAGGGAAGTTCCTCCATATCTGTGAGGATGATGGGGTATCAGGAGATTTCTTGGAGCCCAGCGCAATGGATGCCATTGCTTCAAAAGGGGGCAGATGGAAAGTATGATTGCATCGTAGTGCTTTCTCCCATCGCCAACGAATCTTCAACATTGGTGGTGAGTTCATCGTTGTATGGAAGATCAATCCGAGAAAATTCGCAGAGCATAGAGAGAATCGATGGTCGTGACATTTTGCGTAAGCGAACAGCCGATCTTTCTGGAGCATTGGAACGTGTGCCTGGGGTCACCATCGTGGATGGTCAAGCCAGTTTTAGAGGGGGAAGTGGATATTCTTATGGTGCGGGAAGTAGGGTCATGTTGGTATTGGATGATGTGCCCTTGCTTACGGCAGATCGAAATGACATCAAGTGGAATTATATACCCATGGAGATGTTGGACGCAATGGAAGTGGTTAAAGGAGCTTCCTCTGTGCAATACGGTTCAGCAGCTTTGAATGGCGTGGTTAATGTGCGCACCGTTTCACCCACCGCAGCCCCTTCAGGCATGGTACAATATTATTACACGGGTTTTGATAAACCCGCAGTACAAGGAGCCAAATGGTGGGGAAAGACCGATACCTCGGGTACTGGATTGAAACCCTTTCAAACCGGTTATCTGTTTCGATATGGTCAGCAAACAGGAAATTGTAAGTGGATTATCGGTGGGGCAGTTCATGCAGCAAAGGGATGGATTAGGGGCGAAAATGAAAGTCGACAACGGTGGTCATTTAAGGCAAAATGGAAATTGCCCCAATGGAAGAATACCCAATGGGGAGTGAATGGATTGGCGATGCGACAGCGTATGGCGTCCTCCCTGTTTTGGCAAAATGACAGCACAGGGGCTTTTCTGGGGGGCAATGCCATGGCCACCTACAATGATTTGTGGATGAACATTGATCCTTGGTTGGAGCATGTGGATCAAAAAGGAAATTTGCATTCCTTCCGGGGACGTTACTACAGTTCATTTACACCCAACGGTGCAGGATTTAATCAAGGGGTACAATTGAATCAATTGACTTATCGTTGGATTCACCATACTTCTTGGGGATTGGAATGGTTGGTGGGCGCCAATATCAACGGATTTTCTTTTAAGGATGATGCATTTGGGGGTGATCATCAAGGGGCCATGGGGGGAGTGTTCACCCAAGGAGATTGGGGATGGCGAAAGTGGCATTTTTCTTCAGGCATGCGAGTAGAACAATATTCGATTGAAGGATTGCATCCTCAAGCAATTCCTGTGGGTCGTTGGGGAGCGACTTTCACGCTGAACCCTCACCATACTTTGCGGGCGTCTTATGTTCAAGGGTATCGTTTTCCTTCTCCTGCTGAGCGGTTTGTACGTTATACGATTGATCAGATCAATATTTACCCCAATGCGTCGGTTGTTCCTGAGCAAGGTTGGAACGCTGAACTGGGGCACAAAGCAATTTGGGAAAAAGAGGAGTTGCAAGTGACCTGGGATAATGCGCTATTCTTGACACGTTACCGCAATTTGATTGAATTTACTTTTGGTCGATGGGGAGCCATTACAGATACCCTGTTTGGTTTGGGATACAAAAGTGTGAATGTGGCGGATGCCCAAATTGGGGGTTGGGAAACCTCTGCCAATGTCAATGGAAAATATCGTGGATGGGAGTGGCATGGATTGGGTGGATATACTTACCTCTTGCCCGTTGATTTGAGTCAATACGCGGGTGGCAAGAACTTAGGTGCCTATGGAAAATCGCTTTTATCGGAGTTTGCCAGTGAAGACACCGCTTCTTATATATTGCGATATCGCTTTAAGCACATGGCCAAGTTTAATTTGGATGTCTCCAAAGGAAAGTGGGGAGGAGGTATCGGTTGGCGATATTATAGCTTTATGCAAAAGGTAGATCCGGTTTTGGAATGGTTTATTCCTGGCCTTTCACATTATCGAGCCACCCAAAATCACGGGACCCACATTTGTGACGCGCGACTTTTCTACCATGTATCGGAGCAATTGTCCTGTAGCATTCAAGTACAAAATATTTTCAATGCCTTTTATGCCACGCGACCAGCCAAACCGGACGCTCCGAGAAATCTCAGTGTGCAGTTTACATGGAAAATTTAGAACGATTTAAGATGCGTTGACCATATTCATGGCACGCTCCAATCCAATTTGAGTGAAAAGCAAACTTCCATCTCCTGCTTTCTCAATGCGGCTATCCAAGGTTTTAAGTTCGTCTTCATTCCAAACACCCAGTACATAATCCACTTGCTTTCCTTTGGCAAATTCACTACCTACTCCAAATCGCAAACGGGGGTATTGATCGTTTCCCAAAATGGCTTGAATATGCTTGAGACCATTGTGTCCGCCATCACTGCCTTTGGGACGCATGCGTAATTTTCCAAATGGCAGAGCCAAGTCATCCGTGATTATCAATGTATGGTTGACGGGGATTTTTTCTTCTTGCATCCAATATCTGACCGCGTTTCCACTGAGATTCATGTAGGTGGAAGGCTTAACCAAGATGATTAATTTCCCTTTGACTTTGATTTCTGCAACATCGGCGTAACGGGCTGTGCGCCATGTGCCACCGTGTTTCTGAGCCAGGTAGTTCACGACATCAAACCCGATGTTGTGACGGGTATTGTTATATTCATGACCAATATTGCCTAAGCCAACGATGAGAAATTTCATTTGGTAAAAATAAAAAAGGGCAGTGAGAACTGCCCTTTAAATATTGCGATTTGTTTTTTTATTGAATCATCACTTTTTCTACGCATGTTTTTCCCAAGTCATTTTGGGTTTCTACTACGTAAACACCAGCGGCCCATGATTGGGTATCGATCATCCATTGGGTTTGACTACCATTCATGCGCGCTACTTCTTTTCCCATCGCATCACGAACCACAACTTGCTCAATGTTGTTGTTGCTGTTTCTTACGGTGATTTGATTCCAACCGTTTAAAATTTGCAAGCGATCAGCAAGGGCTACCGTAGCTTGATCTGGGGCGCATTGTCCATTGGGGCAAGAAATGATTTGACCCATTTGTCCTTTGAATGATTCATTAAAGGTCAATCGGAAGTTCATTTCAGGGGTAATCATCACCCATTCATTGGGATTTAAATTGCTCCAAGCGATGCCATCTGTCGAAACTTGTAGTCCAGCCGCCTCCGCGATGAAATACCAATGGGATGCATCGGGAATTGCTTCAAAAACCAAACGAGATTGAGAGATACCGTTGCCTTGTAAATCAAGTACAACGGGAACGGCTTGCTGATGTTCTTCTGCGATAGAAGCCGACATCAGCGGATATTTTTCTTCTGACAAGAAAGCCAAATTCCCGTTATTCACGGTAGGATCAAACAAATCGTACACGTCATAACCGGCATCCAGCTTTTCAGAACTTCCATGTTCTAAAACAATGGTAGATACATCGGATGCGTGATTGGCGGCGTCGTACAAGCGTGCTATGAGGGAATTGGATTGGTTTTCACTTCGCTCAAATCCTTTGGGCGAGCAGCGATTGACTTTTGCATTTTCACTAAAGTTCAAGTTTTGACCAGCACCAGTGGCGATAACAAAAAAGCTTTGGCTGTGAGGAATGTATCGACCAATACCATCGGGATAACCGGTAGAGGTATTGTATGTGCTGTTGTTGGCGTTGAAATACAAGTAATTGGAAGATTGATAATCATAAATGTAATAGGCGCCAACATCGGAACTCGAAGCTTCCACTGTCATCCAATCAATTTCTGCGGGGTAGGGATTGCCCACCAAGTTTCTTCCCCATGATTCAGCTGCACCGGAGGGGGTATAGCTAAGAGAGCGAGTAATACTCCCTTTAATCGGGAAACCAATCGGGTTGACCGTTTTGGCTGAAGCAGTGGCATAAACATTATATCCCAAAAGGGGATTCAAGGTTCCTGTGGAAGGGCTGATGGCAGTAAATCCGACATTGGATACACCCACCAAAGCTTCATTGTAGAACTTGATACTCGTGGTGGTCATGGCCAACGCGGGGTAGGAGATACTTTTTACAACACGTGCTCCCCATGCTGCGTTGGGTGTCATCATGGTGTTGGTATTGTTGCTGTACAAGGGGCATGACAAGAACATCCAGTTGCTGGCAGGATTGGAAGGAATGTAACGTTGCAAAAGCACAGGGCCTGATACGTCAGCACCCACACCAATGGATTGGATAGAACCAGAACAAGTAGCAGTACTCATCAAATTTAAACTACCTCCTGTTCCATTGGTAGTCAACGTACCCAAGGTAGGAATTACCGCTGCGGAGACGTACACTGGAGCGTTCAAAGTGACCCCATTGCTGTTGTTGATTTGAAGCTCCATGAATTGCGTTCCAGCCGTTCCACCAATCGTTTGCGCAGAACCACCAGCCATCACTACACGGCATCCTGAAGTACAGCAGCTTGATCCAAACAAACCATTAAATGCAGTTTCACTGCTATTGTTGGTCCAATTTCCAGCCAAGGTAAGGGTTTGGCTTGCGCCATTTGCCGCAAGGCTTCCACCGGTTTCGAGGGTAACGTTATTGACGTTGTAATTTCCATCCACTTGCACAGCATGTTGGATGATCAGATTGGTTCCACTGTTGATGGTTGGCGTAACGGCACTACCACCGCTGGTCAACGACCAAACATTGGCGCCAGACATATTGCCGGCTGCGATGCTGTAATAGGTTGCGGAAGATGATGCTTGAGAAACAGTGAAATCATCAATAGCAAAATTGCCATTGATGTGGGCGCTGGGAGTAGCCGTTCCATTGGGCCAGCGAACAGATGCTCCAACATAGTTCATCGCCGTGTAGGTGTTGTCTGTTACCGTTGACGAGGTAACTTCATAGACGCCATTGTTGTCGTAATCCGCCTGAACGGTCCATGCACCATTGGGCGTACGTGTTACTTTGATACCCACTGCGGTAGAGATACTATTGGGTCCTTGTCCCCATTCTCCACCGTAAAGACCGGTAGTGGATGGGATTTCAATCAAGTCAGAAACCATGGCTGTCGAGCCACTGGTTACTTTCATCAATTTCAAAAAACGCTTGGTTGGATTCAGGTTGAAAGGCTCTGCAGAGGTATTGGCGAGCGCAGTATTGGGATTGATACCAATCGCATAGCCTTGGTATTTGCTTCCAACGGTGCCTTCATATTGATTGCTACCAGTGGCAATTTTGGTATCGGCTTGGTTGGCTGCCAATACCACCCAAAATTTAGAAGAGGAATTGAGTGTCTTGCCGTAGGTGGAGATTTTAAACTCCCATGTTGTGGTTACACCATTGAGATTGGTTAATGCTACAGGAACAGCTTTGGAGACCGTGGATCGATAGGTGGTGGTTAAGGTTCCGCTTCCATTTTGTCTTAGTGATTGTGTACCTGAAAGCGCACCTGTCGTGGAAAGTGCCCACTCCGTTCCACTGAAAGAAATCCAGCTTCCGTTGTCGGTCTCAAAATTATCGCTGATTTGTGTCCAAGCCGTATTGGCAGCTAAGCACATTAAAAAAACCAAAGAATGAATAATGTTTCTTGACATGATTTTTTGATTGAGGTCCGAATTTACGGAAAAATCGAGTGAAGGTTTCAAAAATTGGCTTTTTGAACGTAATTTGTTTTTCATTTGTATTCTAATGAAAGTAGCCATTATAGTAGCAGCGGGCAGTGGAAAGCGGTTTGGAGGGGAATTGCCCAAGCAGTTTTTAATCCTAAAAGACAAACCTGTATTGGCGCACAGTATCGATGTGTTTTTGGCATCGGGAGCAAAAGTTTGGGTGGTAGTAAGTCCTGAGATGGCGGGGTTTTGGAAAGATCAATGTTTGCAATATAATATTCCAGATCACCAAGTGGTAATGGGAGGAAGTGAACGGTATCATTCGGTTAAAAACGCCATTGAGGTCTTACCCAAAGAAACCCAATGGGTGGCGATTCATGATGCCGCCCGTCCTGCGATACAACTGGATTTTGTCAATAGGATGTGGGAAGCAACGAAGCAATTTGGATCGGCTATTCCCTATTGGCCCATTGCAGATAGCTTGCGTTTGGAAGAAGAGGGGCAGTGGAAAATTTTGGATAGAAATCGAGTGCGCAGCATACAAACCCCCCAGTGTTTTGATTTCAAATTACTGGGCCGGGCCTATGAACAATCATTTCAATCTTTTTTTACCGATGATGCTTCGGTAGTGGAACAGCAACAGTCAGTGGATTTACATTATGAATTGGGACTTCCATCCAACTTTAAAATCACACAATCGCAAGATTTGCAGGTCATGGAGTCAATATTGAATACAGAAAAATAAGTTTGAAACGATATGAAGGAGAAAGAAATTCAGGCCCCTGTAGCTGCTAAAAAAGCACACACCATCGAAAAACACGGGGATGTCAGATTGGACAATTACTATTGGATGCGACTGTCCGACGAGCAGAAGGAATCAGAAACCAAGGACGCTCAAACCCAAGAGGTTTTGGATTACTTGCATGCTGAAAATGATTACACCAAAGCAGTGATGGCCCACACGGAACAGTTTCAAGAGCAGCTGTTTCAAGAAATGAAAGGCCGAATCAAGGAGACCGATCAAAGCGTTCCCGTTAAGGACAATGGTTATTGGTATTATACCCGTTTTGAGGAGGGAAAGGATTATGCTTTTTATTGTCGAAAACATGAGCATTTGGAGAATGAAGAAGAGGTAATGATTGATGGTCCAGCTTTGGCTGAAGGCAAGAGCTATTGGGCACTGGGGGGAATGACTGTAAGCCCCAATAACCAGTGGTTGGCTTATGGTGTCGATGAAATCAGTAGAAGGGTGTACCGTGTTTTTTTTAAGGACCTAAATACCGGCAAATGTTCTGAAGAGATTTTAGAGGGAACTACCGGAAGAGCGACTTGGGCGGGTGACAATCAAACCTTGTTTTATTCCAAAAGAGACCCACAAACTTTGCGTGAATTTCAAATTTGGAAACACCAGTTGGGAACACCCCAAGAGCAAGATGTTTTGGTTTATGAAGAGAAAGATGAGACTTTCAGTTGTTTTGTATTTAAAACCAAGAGCGAGAAGTTTATTGTCATAGGATCTTCCCAAACCCTAACCACGGAATACAGGGTGTTGGATGCCGATCAACCCCATGGAGAATTTAGGGTAATACAACCCCGTCAAAGAGAGATGGAGTATGGCATTGACCATTATGGAGATTATTTTTATATCACCACGAATTGGAACGCCAAGAACTACAAATTGATGCGAACTTCTTTGCATCAAACGACAATGGAGCATTGGGAAGAAGTGATACCCCATCGTGAAGATGTTTTGCTTGAGGGCGTGGAGATGTTTCGTGATTTTATGGTCATTGACGAGCGTAAAAATGGGCTAACCCAACTTCGCATCAAAAGGTGGGATGGATCTGCAGAGTACTATATGCCATTTGAGGACGCTGCCTATACGGCAGGCGTAGGTGCCAATCCTGATTTCAACACGGATATCCTTCGCTATGGTTACGCTTCCATGGTGACCCCCATGAGTACATTCGATTTCAACATGGTAACCCAAGAAAAGACATTGTTGAAGCAACAAGAGATTGTAGGTGGATACAACGCATCCGAGTATCATTGTGAGCGATTGATGGTTCCAGTGACCGATGGGACATTGGTACCAGTGTCTTTGGTTTACAAGAAGGGATTTGAGCGCAATGCACAATCGCCATTGTTGTTGTATGCTTATGGCAGCTATGGCCACAGCCTGGATGCAGGTTTTGGATCGGCCCGGTTGTCTTTGTTGAATAGGGGTTTTGCTTACGCGATTGCCCACATCCGCGGTGGACAAGAAATGGGACGCGATTGGTACGACAATGGGAAGTTGTTGAAGAAGAAAAATACCTTCACTGATTTTGTGGATTGTGCGCAGTATTTGATCAATGAGAAGTTCACCGCATCCGATCGTCTTTTTGCGATGGGAGGCAGTGCCGGTGGTTTGTTGATGGGAGCAGTGGCCAATATGGCGCCCCAATTGTTTAAAGGGATTATTTCTGCTGTGCCTTTTGTAGATGTCGTGACAACAATGTTGGATGATACCATTCCCTTGACCACGTTTGAATATGACGAATGGGGCAATCCCAATCAAGAAGAATTTTATCACTACATGAAATCCTATTCTCCCATTGACAATATCGAACCCAAGGACTATCCCAACATCTTGGTTACAACGGGATATTGGGATTCACAAGTGCAGTATTGGGAGCCCGCCAAGTATGTGGCCAAAATGCGCGACATGAAGACGGATCAGAACCGTTTGTTGTTTTGGTGCAACATGGATGCGGGTCATGGAGGAAAGTCGGGCCGATTTGAAGCCTTGAAAGAGGTGGCTTTGGAATATGCCTTTATGTTGGATTTGGTGGGGATTGACGCTTAGTACAAAATTCCCAAAGCAGACAATTCTACAAGCAGGTCTTTTTCAGGCGTTAAATGCAACGTTTGAAGACCTGCTTTTTTTGCGCCCTCCACATGTTGGATGGAGTCATCAATGAACAATGTTTCTGCCGGTGTAAGATCGTGAAGATTGCACAGATGAAGAAAGGTTTCTGGGTGTGGTTTGCGCATGCCCAGCTCCTGGCTATAATGAATAACCTCAAACCCATCCAAAAAGACAGGGTAATCACCACTGTCTTTCATCATTTGTTCAAATTCGGGAACATGGGTAGCATTGGTATTGCTCAATAGAAATGTTCTGTAACCCGCTTTTTTTATTCTGGGTACTGCGGCAATCCTTTCACTTATTGGATGAAGCAAAATACTGTTCCAGGCGTCTTTGACTTCTTGATGAGAGGCTTGCGGCATTTTTTGATACAAGTAATTCCAAAACGCATCCACCGAGATGTCTCCAATTTCCAATCGATCATAAACGTCACTTTGAGCGGCTTGCGCATACTCCGCGGTGAAACCATCCCAACCGAGTTTAGAAAATTCGCGTGCAGGGGCGTTGTAGTCTATCGCAAACAGAACACCTCCAAAATCGAAAATAATGTTGCGAATGGGGCTTATCTCTTGGTCCATGCGCGGGGATCTACACGTTGAACTTGCGCACGAAGTAATGCTTCATCTTTTTCATTAGAAGCGGTTCCATAGCAGGTGTAGTAATAATCTTGAAAAGGTATGATTAACGCGTTTTTAAATCCTTTTTGCTTGATTGATTGCAATAAAGTTTCCGCGTTTTCTTTGGTTTTGAAAACACCGCCAACTACCCAAGATTGACCCCAAACATTTTGTTTTTGTTCGTTTTTAGGAACAGCCTTTTGGGCGATGGGTTCTTCGTGGGTGATGGAAGTTGCGTTCCAAAGTTTTTGGAGTTCCGTTTCTGTATTGGAAGCCACCTCGGGTTGCAAATCATTTAAGCGAGTGGCGTGGGGGACAAATTGAGATACAACAGGTTCACTGGACCAAGTGCCCATTCCGGCATAGTCCATTTGCGGATGTTGGATGGTATAGGCAAAAAAGCCAATACCCAAGGTGAGGGCTGCTGCACCAACAGCGACCCATTTCTTGATGTTGATCTTGGCATTTGGATTGGCGGACATAACTGGTTTACTGGAGAGTTGACCAGAGATGTAAGTCAGTGCAATGGGCTGCAAGCCATAATGCTGTGCGCTTTGCTTCAATTCATCCGAAGGAATAAATTGCGTTTGACCTTGGTGATCAATCCACAAAACACCCAACCCCGGAAGCAATGCTTTGTGTCCTTGGGCCAAATGGGACTGAATGGTCTTTACCCATTGTGCCACTTCATAATTGGCTTCCATCAAACTCAAATTCAATTTTTGACTGACCGTTGCAGAAAGCAAACCATCAAAACTATTGAGGTGTTTGTTGAAACCAATTTGAATGGCGGGAGGGGAAATTAGATGCGTGATGGGATGTACTTGTGCACTTTTGTATTGCGCGACAAATCCACCCAACTCAGGAACCATCACACATTCATGTGACTGTAAGAGCTCGCCGATAATTGCTTCTAACTTCATGTCTCAAAAATACGATTTTTTATTGAATATTTCCCTTTAAAATCAGGGCCAAGTCCTCAGGTGTATCGACACAGGGTGTTTCTACTTGAGTTTCAAGGGTTAAAATCTTTTTCCCATTGTCGAGCCATCTCAATTGTTCCAATGATTCTTGCTTTTCCAAGAGAGAGGAATGGAGGGTGTCCAAGGACTTGAGGAAAGTTGCGCTGTAGGCATACAAACCCAGATGTTTCCAAAATCCTTGAAAAGATTGTTCTCCTTTGGAGTGTGGGATTGGGCTTCTGGAGAAGTACAAGGCATGGCCGTGAATGTCTCGAACACATTTGACCCGGTTGGGATTTTGGAAGTCTGCCCAAGAAGAATTCCACTTGACCAAGGTTCCCACATCAGGGGACTGGTCTTGCATGGCTTTAGCCAAATCGTCAATTTGATGTATTTCAATAAAGGGTTCGTCTCCTTGCACATTGATGACCCACCGGGGTTGGTAATCTAATATATCCAAAACGGCTTTGCATCGGTCTGTGCCACTGGCCAAATCCGAGGAGGTCATGATCACCTCACCCCCAAAGTCCAGTACCGCTGATTCTATTCTGCTGTCATCGGTAGCAACCACCCAACGGTCTACTTCTTTGGATTGGGTTACCCTTTCCCATACCCGCTGGATCATGGGTTTTCCGTGTATATCGGCCAAAGGCTTTCCCGGAAACCGCGTGCTCCCATATCGCGCAGGTATCACCCCTAAAATCAATCCTTCCTTCATCACTATAACGTTATCGAATATTGTACAAAAATGCTACGGGGCTCTTCTATGGCCAATGGACGCATCGAGTAAATTCTGTTCAAAGCATTGTTCACCACGACGCTCACGCGTTGTTTGTTCCACTCATATCCCACCCGGAAATCACAAACGTAATCCCCTCGGGTATGACTTTCCCTCCAGGGAATAATCCCAGGGTTGAAAAGATTGGGAAATTGCGATTCCAATTGTTGAAATGCGACGTCAATGTTTTGCATATGGCTGTTGTATCTCCAACTATTACCCAAAGACCAGTGTCCTCGTTTGATTGATACGTCCAGGCGAACCAAATGTTGCATTCTGTATTTCAAAATATTTTGATTGGGGTCGGAGCTGGTCGAAACATACGAAGGCTTGGCCAAGTTGGCATTGTAAAAAACATTGACACTATCCGCTTTGGCGTACTGATAATCGGGCGTTCGGGTAATGGGTTGGGTGTATGTGTATCCACCCAAAATGTCAAAGCTTGTTTTTTCATTGATTTTCCCAGTGCCCATTACACTTAATTCGGCACCGCGGACCTGTGCTTTGCCCGTATTCAGACTTTTAAATCCGATGCCCAACATGTTGTTAAGACCGGGATTGGGATCCCATTGACCAAAGGTGAATTCGATGAAATTATTGAATCTTTGTTGAAAAACAGCGGCGTCGATAAAGCCTTTGAATTCGCCAATTTTAAAACCTTGCTTGATGCCTATTTCCATGTTGTCACTGGTTTCCGATTGAATATCGGGATTGGCAAAAATTTTAATGGCGCCCAATGAAGTGAACACAAATTTTTCAGCGATACTGGGAAAGCGATAGCCTTGACCATAAGACGCTCTAAGGTAAGTGGCTTGACCCAAACTGTAATTTACCCCCATTCTAAAAACGGGCTTTCCTTCTTTTTTCTCGTTGATTTGAAATTGCTCATAACGACAACCGATGGAATAGATGAATCGTTTTCTGATTTTCCCATCCATTTGCAAATAGGCTGCTTGATTTCTGGCATGGTTCACCCCATTTGCGTTTCCACCCGTAAAGAGTTGCCCTCGGCCTTCTGTAATATTATTGACCAAACCCAAAGTGGTTTTAATGTTGGCGATTCCCCAATTTTCCCAATCCTGTTGGTATTGATATTCGGAATAGTAAACATCGCTGAAATTCCCTTGACCGTTGTCATTGTTGTTGTCCAAAGATTGCCATCTGTTTTTCAAGGTGTGGCTTCCGCCTTTTTGATTGTGGTATTCGATGTATGGATCAACGGCCGAAAGAATCTGGTGAGAGAAAGTAGTAGATCCGTTGTATGCGCCAAATAATCCCGATCCAGTGTTTTCCCAGATCATGGTTGAGTTGCTCTCACTGTGGGCCAAGATCATATTAATTCCTGCATGTAGTCCTTTGATTTTCTCGAAGGAATACCGGGATTGGAAATTGATTCTACTGCGGTTCTCGGCATCATAACGATCAACGGTAAAAGGATTTTGATCATAACGTTGAATAACACCCAAAGAATCTTTTTTGGGACCCATGTGTCCGTCATCGCCTTGCATGGTGGTTGCCAAAAGCCAAGACCAACGACCTCTTTTCTCGGAGTGGGTGAAATAGTATCCCGTTTTTTTTCCAAATCCTGTCCAGTATTTTTGGTTTCCGGAAGGATTTTGATACCCACCCATCCAGGTTTGAAATACCGTTTTATCCTGCCCTGTGGCATAGGCTGTTCTGAAGTGAATGACACCGCTTAATGCAGAACTTCCATATAATACGGAACTCGCTCCCTTGATTATTTCCAATTGAGAAATATTTTCCAAAGGCAAAAAAGCCCAAGAGGCTTTTCCAGCATCACCACTGAGAATGGGAATATCGTCGATCAAAACCTGCACCCTAGATCCAGCTCCAAAGCTGTATCCGCTTCCACTGCGAATTTGAGGCTCGTCATCAACAATGGCAACGCCAGGCGCCTGTTGCAAGCCATCTTCTAGTGAGGTAATGTTTTTCTCTTGAAACAACTTGGGCTGAATCACCTCCATACTCACCGTAACTTCTTCTATTTTTTGTTGGTATTTGGAGGCTGAGAATACCAATACCGGTGGACCTCCCTTTACGTCTTCTTGTTCCAATCGAATGACGCCCAATTGAATCCCATTGGGGTAATTGACCACTTTGAGTTCTTTGTCAATATATCCAATGGAATGGAATAAAAGATTTATCTCACCTGCCGGCAATGAGAAAGAAAATTCTCCTTCTTCATTGGTATATACACCGGAATTATTGCATTTGACCAATGCATATGGAATGGGGCTGTCATCTTTTGCATCATGAATTCGACCGCGAACTGGAAAATTTTGAGCAAAGGAAGATGCACCACTGATTAAAATCAAAATTGTGGTAAACAGTATGAGTGATCTTGGATTTTTCATAGAAAATAAAGAATTCAACATGCCCAAGATAATAATTCAGGACAACATTGTGCTTGGTATGCGTTTTTTTTCTTTAATTATGCAACATACAAACCAAGACCCTCGTATAAAAATGGATAACGCTAGTACCATGATGAAAAAATTCTACTTTGTTTTAATTGGCTTATGGATCACCACGTCCGGATGGGCTTGGGACATGCGCCAAGGATTCATAGAAAACAAAGGCCAATGGAGGTCTGAGAATCGCACAGTATTTTTTGAAAATACCGATAAGAATATCGCCTGCCGAATTACAGCGGCTGGTTTGGAATATGAATGGGTGAAATGGGTAAACAACGATTTGCAGGTGGAGCGTGTGGTATTGCGCCCAGTAGGTGGACAAATCCAAAAGTTTGAAAGAAAGGGATGGGTAAGCCCAGTATATTACTATCAGCCCCATGGCGAGTTCAATACAGCCAGTTTTGAAAGTGTAATCATCAAAGAGGTTTATCCCAATATCGATTGGAAAATTTACACCACAGCGGAAGGAATGAAGTACGATTGGATTTTGCATCCGGGTGCTGATGTGTCCGATATTCAAATGGTTTGGGATGGAGTGCAAAAGGTAAAGGCCAATGGGCAAGGAGGATTGGATATCACCACTTTGAGTGGGAATTTGAGCGAACAAGCTCCGGTGTCGTTTTCTCAAAACAAAACATTGAAGTCGTCTTTTGTTGTTCGCAAAAACAAAGTGGGTTTTCAAGTTGAAAATTGGAATGAGCAAAGCGATTTGATTATCGATCCGGAGGTCATTTGGTCTTCCTACTATGGGGGCGAAGCATTTGATGAAGTAAATGGAATCAGTTCTGATTTGGATAACAATGTATTTATCACAGGAACGACAACTTCTACTTCTGGCATTTCAGGAATAAGCGCAACCGGGGTGATGCACCAAGCCAATATCAATGGAACGCGTGACGCATTTGTTGCCAAGTTCAATGAAAACGGACAACGTTTGTGGGCGACTTACTACGGCGGAGAAGGTCAAGATGAAGGAAATACCATTGCTGTAGATCGATTTGGTTTTGTGTATATGGCGGGAACTACCACCTCTAACTATGCGATCTCTTCTTTTGGATTTCAAACCACGTTGAGTGGAATCCGCGATGGCTACATGGTAAAATTCAACACCAACGGCCAACGCGTATGGGGAAGTTACATAGGAGGTTCAGCTTCTGAGGGTGTTTTGGGAATGGCCATTGACAATGAAGATCGTTTGATATTGTTGGGAGAAACAACATCCAATGATTTTCCTGCTTTTGGCAATGGAGACAACATCTATGGTGGTCAAGGCGATTTGTTTGTTACCTGTATCAATGGAGTAGGATCGCTTTACTGGAGCTCATATTGGGGAGGAGAAGGAGTAGAATATGCAGGAGGAATTGGATATGATATTGTCAGCGACAACGTGTACATCACGGGATCCACCTCATCAGTGACTGGAATTGCATTTGGTGCCGCACAACAACCCAATTTTAGCGGTGGTACAAAGGATGGCTTAATCACAACGTTTGATCAATTGGGAGCGGTGCAATGGTCTACCTATTGCGGGGGTATCGCACTGGATGAGGTTGTAGATTGTAGTTCGGATATCTATGGAAACCTTTATTTGGTGGGTACTACAGCCTCTACTGGTTTGGCTACCCCAGGTTCTTATCAATTGAATTATGGCGGTGGATTGTCTGATGCGTTTGTCGCCCAATACAACGGTCAAGGTCAGATGCTTTGGAGAAGTTACTTTGGTGGCAGCGCTGCGGATGAAGGTTCCGCCATGGTGGCCGATGAAATTGGAAATATTTATTTTGGTGGACAAACCGCTTCTACTGGGTTGTCTATGAACAACCCTTTCCAAGCGGCTTTGGCCGGCGGAACGGATGTGTACTTTGCTAAGTTTACTGTGGAAGGGGCGCCTCAATGGATTACGTATTACGGTGGTGCAGGCAATGAGGAGTTGGCATACTTGAGTGTTGATCAATCTCAAAAAATATTGTTTGCTGGTTCCGCCGCTTCTACCTTGTTATCCAACAATGGATGGCAGGCAAGCTTGAATGGAGGTCAGGACGGATGGTTTGGAAAAATCGAGGACTGTCCCAATCCATACGTTACGATTGCCTTGGATGGTGAAGTGGAATTTTGCGAAGGTGAGTCTGTCATGATGGCGGCTGGTGGTGCTGATTCTTATGTTTGGAGCACCGGTGATACCACTGCTTTCTTGACCATTGAGGAGTCGGGAATTTATTTTGTTCGCGGTTTATTGGATGGCTGTCAAGGAATATCCATTCCGGTTGAGGTAATATCTAAGCCGGTGCCTGAAGTATCCATCATTGCATCGGGTCCAACAACCATTTGCAGTGGAGAAATTTTATTGGAGTTGTATCCTTCCATCACTCCGGACTCTTTGGTAGCGTATTGGGAATGGAACGACGGTACACAAAGTGACATTCAATTTGTTGAAGTGGAAGATACTTATTCTATCGATGTTACAGCAATCAATGGTTGTGAGAAGTCTGCATCAGTCAATGTTCAATATGCTGACGTTCCGGATGTGATGATGGCCTTGGCAACCGATTCTATCTGCATCAGTGCCTCTCCTTTGAATATGGTGGGATTGCCTGTAGGGGGAGAATTCATCAATACCAACGGGACTGGCATTGAAGGAAGTCAATTCAATCCGGCTTCAGCAGGAGGGGGTGTGCACTACGTATATTACTCTTACTATGATGCTGACACGGAATGTTTGATTGAAACTTCACCTGAATTTATCGAAGTATTGTATGCGCCAGTGGAATTGTTTGTTGCTGACGATACAGTTTGTGTTTTTGAACCAGTGGTCATGTTAACGGGATTGCCATCTGGTGGATTTTACACGGGTATTGGTGTTTCAGGCAATCAGTTTTATCCCAGCATTTCTGGTGTAGGTCCACACAATGTGACTTACAATTACGTGGATCCCCAAGGTTGTACCAACCGAGCAGTTAGAACCATATATGTAGATCCTTGTGGCACAGCGGTGGATGAATTGCAACAAGGAGACTGGAAAATTTATCCCAATCCTTCCCGTGATTTTGTGAAAGTAAGTGCCAAGGGATGGGATCAAACGGGCCAAATCTCCGTATACAGCGCGGAAGGCAAATGTGTTTATAAAGGCTTGCTCATTGGGGATACAACAATTGACATCCAAAACTGGGCTTCAGGTGTATATTCACTCCGCATTCAAAACAACGAGAAATTAGAACGTCATTGCATTGTTAAAGAGTAAACTGCATATTGTATTTTTTGCTGTCTTGTGGATATTCTCTGCATTGACCATCGTTTCTTGTGGTGACAAGAATAATGGGGATGATCCGCCCACGGAGGATACGACCAGCGTTCCTGACCCAGATCCTACGCCCAATCAAGCCCAATTGAATTTCATTTGGATGTCAACGCCAGATGCCAATTTACAGTCCATGATTGGAGCGGTATTGGAAATTTATAACCAGGATGGTGTTTTAATGAGCTCCAACATTGATGTTCGTTCGCAAACCGATGTGGTGTTTGACTGGAGTCCTGGTGTGGTTTTCGATATCGGAAAAACCTATCACTTCAAGCTGAAAGATCCCGGAGGTAATGTGGTGGATGAAGCAGATTTTGTGGCGGCTGATGCATTGAATCAAGATGAATTTGCCATTGTGACCTCGCATTGCGTTTATTTCCTGCAGCTGTCTTGGCAAATAGCCTAAGTTTTTCCCTTTCCTAAGAACATTCCGTTTAAATTTGTGTTTATCTAGATTAAACGACACACAATGAATCAATATTCAGCAGGACCATTGCTTTCTCAAATAGATGTACCATCCGATTTGAGGAGTAAAGTGAAGGAGAGTGAGCTCAAGCAAGTTTGCGATGAGTTGCGCCAATACATTGTGGATATTGTCTCTGAAAAGGGAGGGCATTTTGGTGCCAGTTTGGGTGTTGTAGAGATGACTGTAGCACTTCACTATGTGTACAATACTCCCTATGATCAGTTGATTTGGGATGTGGGCCACCAGGCTTACGGGCATAAAATTCTAACAGGGAGAAGAGAAGTTTTTCATACCAATAGAAAGTACAAAGGCATCAGTGGATTTCCCAAGCGCAGTGAAAGTGAGTATGACACGTTTGGGGTGGGACATAGTTCTACTTCCATTGGAGCAGCCGTGGGAATGGCGGTGGCATCTAAATACAAGCAAGAAAAGGATAGAAATGTTGTAGCGGTGATCGGCGATGGAGCCATGACCGCCGGGATGGCTTTTGAGGCATTGAATCATGGTGGAATTACTGATTCCAATATCCTGGTTGTTTTGAATGACAACTGCATGAGCATTGACCCCAATGTGGGCGCATTGAAAGAATACTTAACAGATATCACCACCAGTCACACTTACAACAAAGTGAAAGACGATGTTTGGCATTTGTTGGGCAAGGTGAGTAAGTTTGGTCCCAATGCACAAGCGGTAGCCCATAAATTGTCAGAGGCCTTGAAAGGGTCTCTCATCAAAGAGAGCAATCTTTTTGAATCCTTGAAATGGAGATATTTTGGTCCAATCGATGGGCATGATGTTGAGCATCTGGTAAAAGTGATGAAGGATTTAAAGGACATTCCAGGTCCAAAGATTCTGCATTGTGTGACCAAAAAAGGAAAGGGATACGCTCCAGCTGAAGCAGGTTCTCCCACTACTTGGCACGCTCCAGGATTATTCAACAAAGAAACAGGCGAGATTGTCAAAGTGGTTCCCAAAGTTCCACAGCCCCCGTTGTATCAGGATGTTTTTGGTTACAGTGTGATTGAATTGGCGGAGAAAAATGACAAGGTTATGGGTGTAACCCCCGCGATGCCTTCTGGAAGTTCGTTGAAATTTATGATGGAGGCCATGCCCCATCGCGCATTTGACGTTGGTATTGCAGAGCAGCATGCGGTAACTTTTAGCGCCGGACTGGCAACCCAAGGGCTGGTGCCCTTTTGTAATATCTACAGTTCTTTTATGCAACGCGCTTTTGACCAAGTGCTGCACGATGTTGCGATTCAAAAGCTAAATGTTGTGTTTTGTTTGGATCGTGGAGGTGTTGTTGGTGCTGACGGCCCCACTCACCACGGCGCGTACGATATCGCCTACATGCGATGTATTCCCAACATGATCGTTTCCAGCCCCATGAATGAAAGTGAGTTGCGCAATTTGATGTATACAGCGCAGTTGCCCAATCAAGGGCCATTTAGTATTCGATACCCCAGAGGCAATGGAGTTATGACCGAATGGAAAACGCCATTTGAGGAAATCAAGGTGGGAACCGGAAGAAAGGTTAAAGCTGGAGATGACGTTGCGTTTTTATCTATCGGACCCATTGGTAATTATGTGACCAAGGCCATTGATGAGTTGGCCAATCACGGTGTAAATGCTGCACATTATGACATGCGATTTGCCAAGCCTATAGACGAATTGTTGTTGCATGAGGTGTTTGGAAAATTTAAACACGTAATTACCGTAGAAGATGGTTGTCTTCAAGGTGGTATGGGTTCAGCTGTGTTGGAGTTTATGGGAGACAATGGATATGCGGTCAACATCAAGCGATTGGGAATTCCGGACCGTTACATTGAGCATGGAACCCAGGACGAGCTGTATGTAGAGTGTGGTTATGACGTGCAATCCATGATCAATACGGCTTTGGGTATGTTGCAAAAGCAAGTGAATTCACAGACCGCATAAATTCCATGGAAACCATTGTCAATCGTGTAGCCAGTAGTGGCTTAATCACCATCGATTTGCAATTCCTGCTAGACAATACGAATTTTCAAAAGTTAGATTTGCGCCCCATTTTGTGGCAGGGTCTTGCCTTACGAGAAAAAGATCTAAAGGATTTTTTAAACCAATGGGATCCAAGTCAAATGCAGCCGGGAGTGGTTTGGATTGATTTGCCAGAGGATATCATTGTTCCCCAGTGGACCCATCTTTTGATTCAAACCAAAATATCTTCGGACCAACTGCATGTGACCAAGGGTCCTTTGCTGAATGCACAGCAAGCTTTTTTGCGCTTTTGGATTCAATCATTGAAGCAAGAGGATTATCAAGACCAACGCGTTGTGATCAAGGGATGCACAGATGAAAGAGTATCCAGTGAAATTCAGATGCAATTGGTGGCCAAACTAATGCCTTGGGTTAAATCCCTCATGTATGGTGAACCTTGCTCAACGGTGCCCTTGTATAAACGCCCTTCATAGAAAATATTCTCTCTTTCTTCTCGTATTGTTGTAAATTGCTTGAACGTTACAAATGAACATTTATAGCAGAAAACAACGATGGAAGTGGGTCTTGGTTGGACTGGCTTTGCTCTTGGTGATTTTCACTTTGGGTTATACCCAAGTCATTGTAGACCGGATCAAGGATGATGAAAAGAATAAGGTTGAGATTTGGGCACAAACCATCGCCCGAAACGCTTCTACCACCCAATACATTGACTCTTTGTTGAATGTTTTAAGATCAGAAGAGGAGGTAAAGGGAATCATGATTGGCAAGGCATTGTCCGCCATTTCCAATGGAGATCCGCTATTGGATTATACGTTTCCAACCGAGTACCTCAAACAAAATAACTCGATTCCTATTTTATTGTACGATAAAAACAACCGCTTTCAGCAAGGCAGGAATCTTCCCAAAGGAAGGGAAAAGGATGCCGCTTATGCCGATTCTCTGAGGGAAGAAATTGTCAAAAAGTACAAGCCTATTTTAATACCTGAATTGAATATGCGGTTGTATTTTGATGACAGCCCATTGTACAAGGAGGTGGCGCGACGTTTGAACGAAATCAATCAATCTTTCATCAATGAAGAGGTGGTTGCTTCGACATCGGTTCCCATTGTGGTTATTGATGAGCGCACCCAGAAGGTGATTCAATCAGCAAGGATGGAAGAGAAGGATCTGCTGGATGCCAATAGAATGGCTGCCATGAAAGCGGATAATCCTCCCATCCGGGTCACTCGTCCTGATGGCGTTCCCATCAGTATATACTATGAGGACTCTTTGGTACTCCAGCAAATTCGTTATTTTCCAGTTGGACAGTTGTTGTTGGTTGCTGTTTTTTTGATCATCAGCTATGTCATTTTTTCCACTTATCGCAAGGCCGAACAAAACCAAGTTTGGGTGGGCATGGCCAAAGAAACGGCGCATCAATTGGGTACGCCGTTGAGTTCCTTGATGGGCTGGGGAGCTTTATTGGAAACACAGGGTGTTGACGAATCCTTTATTCAAGAATTAAACAAGGATGTTCAGCGTTTACAAATTATCACCGAGCGATTTTCTAAAATTGGTTCCATTGCGGAACTCAAACGAGTGGACATTCGCCATACGGTGGATGAAGCATTGCAGTATGTGCAGAAGCGCATTTCTTCTCAAATTGTAGTGGCCCAGCAGTTCCCCAACCATGCAGTATGGGTTGACTTAAATGAAGCTTTGTTCGGTTGGGTAATCGAAAATTTGGTTCGCAATGCTGCGGATGCAATGGAGGAGCAAGGAAAAATAACCGTGAGTTTAAGAGAAGAGTCTGGTAAAGTGATCCTATTGCTTGAGGATACCGGTAAAGGCATTCCCAAGAATAAGTGGAAAACGGTTTTTAAACCCGGCTATACGACCAAAGCGCGGGGCTGGGGATTGGGTCTTTCTTTGGTCAAGAGAATTGTCGAGGAATACCACAAAGGACACATTGCCGTAGTGCCTTCTGAGCAGGGCAAAGGAGCAACATTCAAAATAGAGCTCAAGCACTCAAAGGCAAAGTCATGATGTAGTCATTCATGAAAAAGCCATCTCCAATTTCAATATCTTCAGTTTGTGATATAACGAAACCCAGGGATTGATAAAATCCGATGGATTTATTGTTCCGATTGACATTGAGTTCAACCTGAGTACATTCTTGAATTTGGGCTTCCTCAAATATTTTTTGAATCAATAGTTTTCCCCAGCCATTGCCTTGTGCGCTGGGATGCAGGTACAATTTATGTAGGCGCATACTGGCCTTTTCGTTCATTTTACTGCAGGATGCAAATCCATGAATTTGATGCTCATGTTCCAGGAAAAAGAACTGGTGGCCGGATTCAAATTGTTGGGTGAGAGATTCGATGGAATACATCTTATTCAGCATGTACTTAATTTGCTCTGCTGAAATCATGTAATCATACACCAAAGGCCAGATGACGTGCGCGAGACGATGAATCTCTGGAATGTCTTGAAGGGTTGCTTTTCTAATTTCAGCCATGAACAGATTCTTTTTTACCGTATTTCGCCATTAAGCTGGCTTCAAACTCCAAACATTCTTTCCAACGTTGATCGACGTCAATTCCATGGTTGTATTTTCTGGCAAATCCTATGAACGTGGCATAGTGCTCTGCTTCAGAGGCCATCAAATCAAAATAGAATTTTCTTAACCCTTCATCTGCGATCTCCTCTGAGAGAAGTTTAAACCGCTCGCAACTTCGGGCTTCAATCATGGCGGCAAATAGCATGCGATCCACAAAGTAATGTTCTTTGCTTCCTCCTTGCTTAATAAAGCTGGAGAGATCATGCACGTATTCGTCTTTGCGTTCTCTTCCCAACTTTAAACCACGTTTTAAAAGTTCTTGGTGTACTTGTCCAAAGTGCTCCATTTCTTCTCGACTGATGCGCACCATTTCTTCGACGACATCGGAGTATTCCGGAAATCGAATGATACAACTGATGGCGTTGCTTGCTGCTTTTTGTTCGCAATACGCATGGTCCGTTAGGATCTCTTCGATGTTCTTTTCCACGATGTTCACCCATCGGGGATCGGTAGGGAGTTTCAATCCCAACATAACCTTTTGTGACATGTTGCAAATTTCGGAAGTTATGGTCAAAAAAAAAGAGCCCGAAGGCTCTTTCTTTATTCTTTTTGTGAGAATTAGTGAGAAACAACAAAACGTTGCATTTCGCTTTTTCCGTTGTTCATTACATCCATCATATAGATACCATTTGGTAAGCTAGATACGTTGTAAGTGAAAACTTTGTTAGAGATTTCGCTAACGAAATCTTGGCTAACCAATTTACCAGTAGCATCAAAGATTTTTACAGATGCATTGCCGTTCATCATACCGTTGAATTGAACGTTGATTTGATCGTTGGCTGGGCTTGGGAAAACAGCAATTGCTTTTTCTTGGTTCATCGCGTTGTTAAACACCTCAACTGAACCACCATCAACAGTCATAGAGAAAGCATCAATCAAGAAGCTTGCACCACCGATAGATGAAGATGCGATATCCAAAACGTGAGAGCTTCCGTCTGTGTATGCAGAAACGTCAACAGTAACTTGAGTATAAGCACTGTAATTAGCAGCATCAGCAGTAGTAGCAAACCAAACAGGAATAGAGTCACCATCCATGAATATACCAATGAAATCAGTAGGAACAGCATTGCCTGCACCCATTTGCATCCAGAAGGAAATAGAACCAGTATTTCCGTTAGGAATAGTGATTGTTTGCTCAAGAACGCCTACTTCAGAAGTGTCAACGGGAGCACCACCAAACCAAGCGTAGTAAGTTCCATCATAAGCAGTAGCACCGCAAGTAGCATCACACAAAGGAGTTCCGTAGTAAGAAGAGTACTCCATCCAAACGCCACCGCCAATACCGGCTTCGAAGCTTGGGTCATTGATTTGAGCTTTAGCAGTCATCATGGTTGCCAAAGCAAAAACAGAGAATAAAAGTTTTTTCATAGTGTTTTTTTAATGTTGGCCCCAAAAGTAAGAAAGTTGGCTATAATTTGGAAGAAAAGGTAGATTTTAACCTTCTAGGTCTGAGATATTAGAAGTACTTTCGTTGATAGATGAAAAAAGGAAAGAAAAAAGGCTCCAATGGCAAGTATAAAAATGCCTTAAGAGCCGAAGTTTTGCAAGTACTTCAGGCCTCTCCCAATGCGCCCATCAACTACAAGCAGATCGGCGCTGCATTGGGCATACAAGATTCAGGAACACGCGTGTTGTTGATGGAGATTTTGGCTGAATTAACAGCAGAAGGATTGGTGAAGGAGCGTGATCGAGGGAAGTTTTTACCCGCCCACATGGAAAAAACGGTGGTGCAGGGTATTTTGGATATCAGTCGATTTGGAAAAGGCTATGTGGCCATTCCAGGGGTAGAGGATGATGTGATGTTGGATCGTGGAAAATTTGGCACCGCCTTACCAGGGGACACCATCGAATTGGAGTGGAGCGGCTCTGCACGCAGACCCAAGGTGAAGTTTATTAGAATTGTCAAACGTGCCAGAGAAGAGCACGTGGGTGTATTCTATGACAAAGGAGGATATGCAGAGATTCAACCTGTCAATCGTCAATTGGATTTTGTTTTTATCGTCAAAGGAGATGATCGAATGGATGCCAAAACGGGGGACAAGGTGAGTGTGAAAATCACGCAATGGACGGACGCCCGTCGCAATCCAATGGCCAAAGTGACACGCGTTTTTGGCCAGCATGGTGTTCATGAAGTGGAGATGCATGCGATTCTTGCTGAATTTGATTTGCCTTATGAGTTCCCAGATGAAGTATTGGCTGCGGCACATGATATTCAGGACGGATTTACACCGGAAGAAATTGCCAAACGCCGTGACTTCAGAGGTGTCCCCACTTTTACCATTGATCCTTTTGATGCCAAGGATTTTGATGACGCGTTGTCTATTCAAAAATTGGAAAATGGCCATTGGGAAATTGGCGTTCATATCGCGGATGTTTCGTTTTATGTTACCCCCAATTCAATCATTGATCGCGAAGCGCAATTGCGTGCTACGAGTGTTTATTTGGTAGATAGAACCATCCCGATGTTGCCTGAGCGGTTGTCCAATGAACTTTGTTCTTTGCGACCCAACGAGGATAAAATGACCTTCTCTGCGGTATTTGAAATGAATGATCAAGGGGATATTGTCGATCATTGGATTGGTCGGACTGTGATTCGATCGGTGCGAAGATTTACCTACGAAGAGGCTCAGGTAATCATTGAAGGTGAAAAGGGTGATTACCAAGAGGAGATTCTGGTTTTGGATCGATTGGCCAAAATTTTAAGACAACGTAGATTCAACGCAGGCAGCATTGATTTCAATAGTGAAGAAGTGAAGTTTAAATTGGATGAGAAAGGCGTGCCTACGGGGGTTTATGTTAAGGTGATGAAGGACTCCAACCAATTGATTGAGGAGTTTATGTTGTTGGCCAATAAGTTTGTTGCGATGTTCGCCGGAAAGCCAAAGACGGGAAGTCCCAAGTCATTTGTCTACCGCGTGCATGACCTTCCCAGTCCTGAAAAAATTCAACAACTCAGAACTTTCTTGAAGCATTTGGGTTACAAACTTCCACGACCCACAGACAGTGTGGGTGGTAATGTTATCAAGGAATTGCTGGCCAAGGTGGAAGGCGAGGCCGAAGAAAGCATGGTTCAAATCATGGCGATTCGTTCCATGGCCAAGGCTGAATATAGCACCAAGAACATCGGGCACTATGGCTTGGCTTTCCCCTACTATACCCATTTTACCAGCCCTATCCGACGATATCCCGATGTGCTGGTGCATCGCTTGATTCAACATTATTTGGATGGAGGTGCTCCTGTTTCAGAGAGTACTTTGGATTTGCATTGCAAGCACGATTCGATGATGGAAAAACGCGCATCGGATGCAGAACGGGCTTCAATCAAGTACAAGCAAGTGGAGTTTTTGTTAATGCACAAGGATATTGTGTTTGAAGGCAAAGTGAGTGGATTAAACAATTGGGGGATTTTTGTCGAGCTGAAAGAAAATAAATGTGAAGGGATGATTCCCATCAATGATTTGGGATTTGGATTTGAGTTTGACAAGCAGTCTTATATTTTGGTGAATCAACGAGGTGAAGAAATTCATCTGGGGGATGATGTATTGGTGAAAGTGAAGAGTGGAGATTTGTTGGAAAGGCAGATTATTTTTGAAGTCGCAGAGTAAAAATCATGACCCAGATTTCCGTAGTAATCATCACGTATAATGAGTCTCGAAATATCCGTCGAGCAATTGAATCTGCTCTTCGGATATCTGACGACGTGGTGATTTGGGATTCGTTTTCAACCGATGCAACCCGTGACATTTGCTCGGAATATCCGGTCCGATTTTTTCAGCATGCATGGGAAGGCTATTCCATTTCCAAGAACAAGGCCAATGCGCAAGCCCAGTACAATTGGATCTTATCATTGGATGCAGATGAGGCTTTGGATGAGACTTTGGAGCAGAGTATTCTTTCTTGGAAGGCAAATGTGCCTTATCCGGCTTCGTTTAAACGACTGACCAATTATTGTGGCAGTTGGATAAGACATTGCGGTTGGTATCCAGATATCAAATTTAGATTGTTTGATAAAACAACAACTGCATGGGAAGGGGTCATTCATGAGCGCCTGGTGGATCAGTCGGGTCAAGCGGTGAAGTTGCTTGAAGGAGATTGTTTGCATTACAGTTATTACACCCCTGAGGACCATTACAAGCAAGCGCTGAAATTTGTAACCATCATGGCACAGGAAAAAGTGGATCAAGGAAAGACCACTTCCTATTCGATGCGCTATTTCTCAGCGGGTTTCAAGTTTATTCAAATGTATCTATTGAAGGGCGGGATCTGGGATGGAAGGGCTGGATATTGGGTTTGTCGTCGCTCGGCTTGGGCAGCGTTTATGAAGTATAAATTGTGGTGGGAATTTCAAAAGTTGAGATGAAGCAGCGCATATTGATTTGTAGAACCGATAGCATCGGCGATGTTATGTTGACTTTGCCCATGGCCAATTTTGTAAAAGACCGCTATCCCAATGCTGAGGTATATTTTTTGGGGAAGTCCTACACCAAGGACATCATCACCCGTTGTCCATGGATTGATGTTTTTTTAAATGCAGATGAGCTAGGCCTTTGCACCGAGCTGGAGCAAATCGAAAAGATGAAGGAATGGAATATTTCGACGGCCATTTTTGCTTTGCCAACGCCGCACTGGATGATGATTGCAGCCAAAGCCAATGTGCCACTTCGAGTGGCGACCGGTCATCGATGGAGCAGCTGGAAATGGGCTACGGATCGATTGTTTTTTAGTAGAAAAAAATCCAATTTGCATGAGGCTCAATTGAATTTAAAGTTACTATCTCCTCTGGGAATCAATGTTGCACCTACAATGAGAGAATTGGGTTCCTTGTTGCCATTGGGAACAAATCAGGAAATTCAAACCAATCGATTAATTATTCATCCTTTTTCGCAAGGCAGTGCTTTGAATTGGGGATTGCAGCAATACGATGAATTGGTGGGACTTTTGAAAGATGAACCATTTGAGATAGTCATATCGGGCACAGCCAAGGATGCCGAGTTGTTGGCTCAATGGGAAGGTCCCCATTTGCGTCAAGTGAAATCCGTTTGTGGCGCATTTACGTTATCGACGTTCATCGAATTTATTGGTCAGAGCAAGGCCTTATTGGCTTGTAGCACAGGACCCTTGCATTTGGCGGCAGCCCAGGGCGTGCATGCCGTTGGTTTATATGTCGATCGTCGTCCCATACATCCGGGGAGATGGTCGCCGATTGGCCCGCATGTTCATGTAATCAAAGAGACGGATGTTCAGCAGAAGGAGATTTTGACTAGCCCGCGGTTGGTCGCCACTTTTCTGAAGTCCATAATGGAGCGCCCAGCCACCAGGCACTAAAGAAGCCTACAAAGGTCACTCCGGCTTGGGTCTCTAAGGTGTCTTCCGTAAAAAAAGAAATCAATACAATCATGGTGTAGATCAACGCAACCAAAGAGTATCTGCGCGCTGATTTAATCATTTGAATACACAAGAGAATGCCAAACAACATGCCCAAAAGCCCGATAGAAATCCAAAGGGTCAAGTATTGATTGTGCGTTCTCAGTTGATACTCCTTTTCTAAGCCGTGGTCATTGATTTGATATTGAGCGGCAATGGCATCTTGCACATCACCCGTTCCTACGCCCATCAAAAAGTGATCACCAATGATGTGATAGGCGTTGATCCAATAAATCAATCTTTGAAATAGGGAATGTCCATTGGGCGAATATCCAAGGGTCAGCATGTGGTACTCAAAGAATAGACGATCCAATCGGCGATTAAGTCCGTTCATTTGTGCATACTGATAATTGGGCAACCCATTTTCAATCTCTTTGATTTCTTCATTGCTGAGTTGGGCCAATGCCTCACCGTCTTTGTGCCAGCCTTTGGAAGATAAATAGCGAATGATGGTGTACTTGAGTTCTCCTCCAGAATAGTCCTTCCCTTTGAAGTCCAATGAACTTCGGTTGGGCCATTCCTTTTCTAATTCTTGCCAACATATAAAGCGATGAACATAATAGCCGTTTTCCATTTGCAAGATTTGCGGGCTATGCTCATAAATGTTGCCATCCGGAGTTTTTACTTCGGTTATTTCTTGATTGCCTTTTGGCGTAACATACAAAGCGTATTCATGCCTGATGTAAATGACGGATGAAGCGATAAAGCCAATGATTCCAATACCCACTAGCCATCGAATTTTAACTGGGAATCGCAATTTAAAATAGCGAAGAATAAACAACAGTCCTGTGAGCAAGGAAAGGGCCAAGCCCGTGGCAGATTCAATTAGAATCAGATAATACAACAAAAAAATGGAAAGCCCCCAGCTGGTCATCTTCAGGAAAAGTCGGTCTTTTTTTTTGGCCCATAATAAAGCCAGGGCCAGTGAAACAAATAGACCCATTCTGACATGCGAGGTGAAGACACTGTACTCGCGAATTTTAGCGAGATGAAGTTTTTTTGAAGTCAGCAAATCTGCAAATGGCATCCAGTTGTGCACCAGTAAAAATGAAACCAGTGCACTGATAAAAACGGCAAGGACAAAAGCCCATTCGACTTTTTGACGGTCATGTTTTTTAAACTCAACCAAGTAGGCTGGCATGGTCATGGGCAGCAGCAACAAGGGCAATTTGGTTTTCAAGTCGTGCAATCCGTAGGACCAATTGTCAGACCACAACATTCCCAATGCAAAAAGCAGATACAGTATAATCCAATTGCGGGCTCCTGAAAAGGTAATGAAAAGCCACGGTTTGATTCTTCCAAATCCCGCGTCCAACAACCATTGTATGGTAAGACCGATGGTTCCAATGGACATCATTACCGGCGAAAGCGCGAGACCACATACGATGAGTATGAGCCAAAAAAGAACCAAAGGTTCTGCTTTCGCTAACCACTTGATCATGGCATCAACAGAATTTTTTTATAATCCCCTTTCAAAGTTGAAAGTGCTTTTTCAACAACAGGATCTTTCCTGATGGATTGTCTGCTGTAAGCCCTTTCATTCTTGGTTCTCCGCACCATCTCTGTCTCTATTAAGTGCACCAGATAGTCATGGTGATTTAGAATTTCTTTCTTGTTACTGGGAAGAATGGCTTTTTCGATGGCATTGATATGCTGCGCGATTTCTTCAGAATCCGTTCCATTTTTCTCTTTGAATTCATTGAGTTTTTTCCAACTCTCTGTGTGAGGTTTAAAATCCACCTTGTCCAAATAAAGATTGAATTTCTGAAGATCGTCTTCGGAAAAATTGAAATGTCCTGTGGTATCGATTTGCGAATATTGACCAAAATTTTGTGTCACAAAATCGAATAAAATGAGTTGGGATTGAAGTTCTTTTAACCATTCATTTTTGGCGTCGGTGTCAACGACAATATCGGGTTGAATGCCTCTGCCATCTACAACTTTGCGACCTCTTTTGGTTGAAAAGGTTTGCACTGCGGATTCATCAATCGCGGATACTTTGCCATTGTTGGGATCCCGGTGGCTGTAATCCAGGCGCTGAACACAACGCCCGCTTGGGGTGTAGTATTTGGCTACGGTCAGTTTCATTTTGGTGTTGTAAGCAAGGTCAACCGTTTGCTGAACCAACCCCTTCCCAAATGACTCTTTTCCCACAATAACTGCACGGTCTAAATCTTGTAAACTCCCAGCGACAATTTCTGAAGCAGATGCGCTAAACTCATCAATCAGAACAGCCAACGGAATATCGATGTCAATGGGATCAACTTGAGCGCCGTATTGATTTTTCCATTCGGCTATTCGTCCCCGAGTTTCCACAATGGGAGATCCTTTGGGTACAAACAAATTGACGATACTTACGGCCTCTCTCAGCAGTCCACCGCCATTGCCTCTGAGATCCAATATCAATCCCTCAATGTTTTGTTTTTGGAGACTAAGGAAGGCATCTTTCACCTCCGTACTTGCGGTTTGAGTAAAGCCATCCAATTTGATGTAGCCTGTTTTTGTGTTCGGGATGAGTCCAAAAAAAGGAACGTCCTTGTTTTTGATGTTTTCTCTTTTCACCTCTACCACAGCCGTTTCTTTGGTTTCTCCTCGGATGATGGTCAACTTCACCACAGATCCGGGCTGGCCTTTGATCATGTTGCCACTTTCGTCGTCGGTTAATTTGGATATGTCTTTCCCTTCGATGTGGGTGATGACATCTCCAATTTTTAATCCGGCTTTGTCTGCACCGAAACCGGCGTATACGTCGGTGATGAGAATTTTACCGTCTCTTCTTTTGGTGTTGATTCCGATGCCGCCATATTGACCGGTTTGCATGAACGTGGCTTCTTCAATTCGGGATTCTGGATAGTAAACGGTGTAAGGGTCCAAGGATGCGAGCATGGCGTCAATGGCCTTCTTCATTAAAAATCCGGGCTCAGGTTCATCCACGTAACTCTCTTCCAGGGTGCGGTAAACATCGGTGAATATCTCAACGTTTTTTGTTATTTCAAACAACGTGTCTTTTACCTGTGCGGCCGTGGATACGATGGCCAACAAAAGGGCAAAAACAATGCGTGTACTATTTTTCTTGAGAATGGATTTCATCCTGTGGCGTTGATTTTAATGTTCTTTCAATTTCAGAAAGGGCATGTCCTATTTTCTTGTAAACGTAATCATATTCCGGAAGTTGTTTTCCGGTGAAAGTAAAACACAGATGCAAGGGTACCGCAATGTCTTGAAGGATGTGTTTTTGTAATCGGTAACATTCCCTAAGGTATCGTTTTATAGCATTTCGATCATGGGCGCGTTTGAAGTTTTTTTTACTCACTGTAAACATGGCTTGAAGCCCATTTTCAGTATTGACTGTAGGAATATGAAAAAGAACCAACAGCGCTGGAGAGCGCACCGCTTTGGCATCGCGAAATAGATTCTCGATGCTCTTGCGACTTTTGATTCTTTCCTCTTTCCCTAATGTAAACTTCATTTTCTTTTTTTCGGTGGTACAGCGGCAGGAACTTCTTGTGTGGCCACTTCAATGGCTTTGAGTAGTTCCCGATCATTTTTATACATCACCTTTTCCAGGGTGTTGTCATCAAATAAATAGCGACCGATGGTGCCTTTGATACGGGCTCTGATATCCCCTTTGGCCTTGTTCCAATCTTTGGTCTTCATGGTGGGCCATTCTTTTTTCAAGCGAGATTGCATCGTAGTAAGCATGGCCTCTGTGACTTTGAATTCATCAATGAATGATTTTTCATTGGCAAATCCTTTGAGGAATTTCTGGTTGTTGGTAAAATATTCAAAGCAAAAATCGCGCATCACACCGGACATGATCAACTGATTAATCACAAAGACATTGCTCGTATCCAAGGGAACAAAAACCTCCGGCGTAATGCCCCCAGATCCATATACTACTTTCCCGCCGGGTGTAATGAATTTCAAGGTATCTACTTTTTGAATACTATCCGAATTGAAAAGCTCACCATGCAAATAACGAGAAGTAAAATCATCGGAGTATTGGGTACTGTCGCTGTAGGGTTTTTGAATACAACGGCCGGTTGGTGTGTAGTATCGCGCAATGGTCAAACGGAATGCACTGCGGTCTGGAAGTTCAATCTCATGTTGCACCAATCCTTTTCCAAAAGTGCGACGGCCCACGGTTGTGCTCTTGTCCCAATCTTGAAGAGCACCTGCAAAAATCTCACTGGCTGAAGCAGAATTTTGGTCCACCAATACCACCACTTTCATGTCTTTGAATTCTCCATCTTTTTGGGTGATGTATTGTTTTTTACCCACGTGCATTCCCTCTGTATAGAGTACCAATTTGTCTTTGGGTAGAAAAGATTCAGCCATTAAAAAGCTTTGGTCTAAAAGTCCACCGCCATTTCCCCTGAGATCCACGATGAGTGTTTTGCAAGTTTGGGCACGCAATTTTCTCACGGCTTGTTCAAACTCATTAAAAGTATTTTGGCCAAAGGATTCCACTTTAACATAACCCACTTGTGGGGCAATCACAAATTCAGCGGTCACACTTTTGAGCGGGATGCTGCCTCGTTTGATTTTAATTTCTTTGCTTTCTTTTCCCCTAAGGATACTCAAGGTTACTGATGTACCGGCTTTGCCTTTGATCAATTTCTGAACTTGGTCATTGGCCAACTCTTTTTCGGTGAGTGCTTTGTTGTCTACTTTGATGACCTTATCGCCAGTCAACAATCCGGCTTTTTCAGCCGGACCATCTTTCATTGTTTTGACTACACGTAGGGTGTCTTTGTAAATCATAAACTCCATCCCGATACCTTGGTATTCGCCTTGAATTTTTTCGTTGGCTTGTGCAATTTCCTCGGGGGAGATGTAATAGCTGTGCGGATCTAGGTGAGAAAGAATGGATTGAATGGCCCCGTCAATCAGTTGTCTTTTATCGACACTATCTACATAGTTCTCCTCAATGAAATCAATCAAGCTCACCAATTTGTTGGGGTTTTCTTCTGCCCCCGTTTTAATCGTAAGCAAATTGGAATCCGCCAAGTAAGTTCCAATGAGAATACCAACTATCAGCACCATACCAAAATACAAAGGTTGGGCACTGGAAGGCTTGATTCGCTTGCGGCTCAATGGAGGCGCAGTTTGAGTCGTGGGTTGTTGTTCTGGTTGTTGTTCCATTTCACGTATCGTTAGGGCTGTGCTATTTGCACCACTTCAATGCCTGCATTTTTTAAAAATGCAATGGCCGTATTGTCCTTGTATTCTTCTTTGTAAACCAAACGTTTTATTCCCGCTTGTAAAATCAGCTTGCAACAGTCTTTGCAAGGAGAAAGCGTAATGTACAAGGTAGAATCCTTGGCGTTGTTGGTGGATTTGGCCACTTTGGTAATCGCGTTGGCCTCAGCATGAAGGACATACCAATGGGTTTCGCCCAAATCGTTTTCGCAGGTGTTGGGAAAGCCACTGGGGGTTCCGTTGTAACCGTCTGAAATGAGCATTCCATCTTTCACAATGAGCGCACCCACTTGCTTGCGATTGCAGTGGGAGAGTTTGGCCCATTCTTCCGCCATTTTTAAATATGCGCGGTCGTATCTTTCTTGTTTCTCAGGGGTCATGTTCTTTTTGCCTATCTTCACAAAAATAGGGCGCGCAGGCTATATTCGCGTGAGAAAAATTAAATCCATTTTTAGCATGAAGGTATATACCAAAACAGGAGATCAAGGAACAACAGGAATCTTGGGATCCAAGCGATTGAAAAAGCATGATTTGCGTATTGATGCCTATGGAAATGTGGATGAACTCAATGCCCACATTGGGATGCTCAATTCCAAGATTAACACGGATTTTGAGCGTTGGGTCCAAGACAGACTTTTTATTGTCGGAAGTTGGCTCGCCACCGAGCCTGGTATGGAAGAAAAGATTAATCTGCCTAAAATTGGCGCCGCGGATATTGAAATTCTGGAAAATAAAATGGATGCCATGGAATCTGAAATGGAGCCCATTCAACATTTTATTTTGCCTGGTGGGTCCTGGGAATCAAGCCAGGCGCACGTCATACGTTGCGTCTGCCGAAGAGCAGAAAGAAGCGTCTGGGCATTGCATGAAGCAGAACCCGTGCAACAGGAAATACCCCAGTTCTTGAATCGACTATCGGATTATTACTTCGTGTGGGCCCGTTGGATCCTCAAAAATCAAGGATTGAAGCCCGTTTTTTGGATTCCAGAAAAAAAATAAAATTCCTTTTTTCATGTTTTACTTGCAGATTCAAACGAAAATTTTACTTTCGCAGCAAGTTTCATAAAGTTTAACCCTTTAAAAACACTGACTATGTACTGGACACTTGAATTGGCCTCTTATTTAGAGGATGCCCCATGGCCCGCAACCAAAGATGAGTTGATTGATTATGCCATGCGCGCTGGTGCTCCATTGGAGGTGGTAGAAAACCTACAACAAATAGAAGATGACGAAGAGGTCTTTGAAAGTATCGAAGATATTTGGCCGGATTATCCCACCAAAGAAGACTTCTTTTTCAACGAAGACGAGTATTGATCCTTCAATGATTTTGTATCACAAACCGGGCAGTTGTCCGGTTTTTTTGTTCCATTAAAATGGTCTGTGATTCCCAATTTTTTAAGTCGTCATTTTGATAATGACGCAGAGTAACCAATTTGACAGGGTGGTTGTAACGCAGATTATATCTCGCTTTTAGGCTGTTTTTAAGTTCTTCCAACTTGTGTTCTTCGCAATGAACGCACATGGAAAAACTGCGTGCGCCATTTTCCATCATTTGTATTTTAATGCCCCGATCATTCAAGGCGGAAAATATTTCCTGTAAGTTGTCTTCTACGATAAACCCAAAGTCATTGGTTGAAATAGATACCAATATTTGATTCTCTTTTTCAATGATGCAAGTGGGGTAGTGGTCTATTTTAAAATGGCCAATACTGGTTCCAGCTTCTTCAGGATTGATGAAAGATTTGATATGAAGCGGGACATTGATTTGCTGTATGGGTTGGATGGTTTTGGGATGGATGACACTCGCTCCATAATAGGCCAGTTCAATGGCTTCGCCGTAGCTTAATTCTGAAATGAGTTGGGCGTCGGGATGCAATTTGGGGTCAGCGCTGAGCATGCCCGCTACATCTTTCCAAATGGTGACACTTTCGGCGTTCAGGCATCGAGCAAAAATGGAAGCGGAATAGTCAGAGCCTTCTCTTCCCAATGTGGTCCAGTGATTGCCTTCGTCCGATCCTATAAATCCCTGGGTGATGTATACCCGATCTTTTTCAAGTGTTCCCACTTTTTCTTGCGTCGCGGCCCAATGAATCCGGGCTTCTCGGTGTCGAGTATCGGTTTTTATCCATTGCGTAGCATTCAACCAATGGTGCCTAAATCCAATGGCATTCCAATAGTCATGGATGATGGCTGTAGATAGTATTTCGCCAAATGGAATGATTTGATCATAGGTGAAATCAAAGTTTCCTGCGGAAGGCTGCTCTAATTTTTGTTCTAAACTTTTCCATTGAGAAATCCAGAATGATTCATCATTCAAACTCAATTCTTGGGCGATGGAATGATGAAAATTATACAATGCTTGCAATGTTCCCTGGAAGTCATCGCCGTTTCGCCAGGCATGATGAATGTTTTCAAGGGCATTGGTGGTTTTTCCCATCGCGGAAACGATGACCATCAATTGGGCCCCACCGCTTTGGGCGATGGAGGTCATGTTTTTCACTGCTTCAGCATTTTTCACGCTGGCCCCGCCAAACTTGTAAATCTTCATTACGGAATAATTTGCGCTAATTGTTTTCTGTTGAGCTTTCCATTGATCCATTCAGGATCCATTTCGGCGCCAAAGTACTCATAAAATCCAATGGCCGGCGTATTCCAATCCAGTACCTGCCACACCATTCCGTTCATTGAATTTTCATGCGCATATTGCGCAGATGCCAGGAACAGGGCTTTGCCAATTCCTTTCCCGCGATGATTTTCTGTAACAACCAGATCCTCTAAATAAAGCATCGGACCTTTCCAAGTACTGTATCGGATATAGCAAATGGATATTCCAACGATGCCCTCGTCTGTCTCTGCTACCCACATGGTATAAACAGGATGTGCACCAAATCCATCGCGAAGCATAGACTCCTCGCTGACCTCCACCGCATCCGGTGCTTTTTCGTACAAGGCCAATTCACGAATCAATTGCAAGGCGTGGGGCACATCTTCAGGTCTGCCAGACCGAACGATAAATCCATGTTTTTTATCCATTGGGCAAAGCTATGGCAAGGATGGCTTACCTTTGGAGCATGGCAGGTGTAAGACTTGAAAAATTTTCAGCGCTCATCAAAAAGGAATTGTCAACCATTTTCCAGAGAAATGGCAATGATTGGTTTCCAGGGATTTTGGTTACAGTGACTATGGTTAGGGTATCCCCAGATTTGGGTTATGCCAAAGTATATATTTCTGTTTTTCCAACAGACAAGCGTGAGACAGTCATGGAGTGGCTGGAAGAAAGCGGAGCGTTGGTGAGAAAGAATTTGGGCTTGGTCATTGGCAAACAAATGCGCAAGGTCCCCGAGTTGCAATTTTTTATTGATGACTCATTGGATTATTCAGAGGAAATTAATCGTTTATTAAAACAGTAAGATGCATTACGATCCGATTAAAAGAAAGTTGGGAGTTGTGTTCAATTCCGCTAGCTGGACAAGGGTTCTTTTTTATCAGTTGTTGGATTTGCTTTTGCTTCGATCATGGCATATCAGAAGGGCCTTGAAGGCATGGGATAAAAATGGCAAATCCAAAGTGAATGTTTTGGATGCTGGTTTTGGCTTTGGTCAATATACCTATCGCATGGCCAAAGAATTGTCTTACCAACAGATTGACGCAGTAGACCTGAAAGAGGAGCAAGTGACCGATTGCGATGGCTTCTTTAAAAAGCAATCCATTGCAAACGTGCATTTTCAAACCGGTGATCTGACCACATTTGTTCGACCCAACACCTATGATTTGGTACTTTGCGTGGATGTTATGGAACACATTGAAGAGGATGTTCAGGTATTGACCAATTATTGCAACAGCTTGGTGAATGGTGGAATGCTCTTGATTTCTACACCCAGCGACCAAGGGGGAAGCGATGTGCATGATGATGGTGAAACCAGTTTTATTGAGGAGCACGTGAGAGATGGATATGGTGTAGATGACATGGCAAACAAGCTAAAAACGGCTGGATTTTCAAAATGGGATATTCGTTATTCCTATGGCAAGGCAGGAAGAATTTCTTGGTTGCTGAGTATGAAATATCCCATGCTGATGCTCAACACTTCGTCTTTGTTCTTTGTGATTCTTCCATTTTATTACGCGGTAGCATATCCCATTTCGTTTGTATTGAATGCCATTGATGTGCGTATAAACAACGTCACGGGTACTGGATTGATTGTCCAAGCTTGGAAGTAAAATGCGCTTAGATCTCTTCTTTGCATATCGGTATTTATTTTCAAAGAAATCCAAGGGGATCATTCGATTAATCTCAACCATTTCTATGGTGGTTGTGGCTTTTGTAGCAGCAGCGATGATTGTGGTGATGTCCGCGTTCCAAGGGATCGAGCATTTGGTGGATGATTTGTTTTCTCATTTCGACCCTCCCATTGTTATCGCATCGAAGGATGCCAAGTTTTTTAACTTCTCAAAAATTCCCAATGCGGTACTACAGGATGCGGGCGTGTTGTCTTACGAGCCTGTTTTGGAGAGCGATGTGTGGATACATTTTCAGGATGCAGATGCGGTGATTCAGATGAAAGGGGTTTCTCCTTCTTATGGAAAAAACTCCGGAATGGATCAATTGATGGTTGCGGGAGAATTTGACTTATCGGACACCACACATTGCGGTGCGATTCCCGGGCTTGGTGTTTGTGGTGAATTGAAGATGCCCGTGGCGGAGCACCTTGGGCAGGCTTTTCAATTGCGTGCACCGATTCCAGGTAAAAAGCTGTCACGATTCCGAGAAAATGCTTTTTCAGAGATGGATGCCTATACCACAGGTGTTTTTTCAGCCAATGCGGAATTGGATGTGAAATTTGTCTTTGTCCCTTTGGTTAAAGCAGAACAATTGCTTGAACGTCATGGTCAGGTTTCCAGTTGTGAGGTATACCTCAAACCGGGAATCGAGCCAGAAAAATTTCAGGCCGATTGGCAAACGCAATTGGGCCAAGACTCCTTGAAGATAACCACCAGAAACGAGCGAAATGCATTGATATACAAAACCACCCAATCCGAGAAGTGGGCCACTTTTGCGATTTTGTTCTTTATCTTATTGATTGCGACTTTCAATATCGTGGCGGCCTTGTCTATGATGATGATCGAAAAGAAAAAGGATATTCAAGTATTGCAATCCATGGGTGCTTCTATTGATTTTGTCCGCCGTGTTTTCACGCTGGAAGGGGTATTGGTCAACGCCATTGGAACTGTCATCGGATTAATTTTGGGCGTTTCCATTTGCTGGGCACAACAAACTTTTGGATTCATTACCATGGAGGGAGCAGTGGTCGAAAGTTATCCAGTGGACTGGAATGTGTCCATGGTGTTGGGTATCGGCTCTACAGTTATTGCAACAGGGTCTATTTGTTGTGTGGTTATGGTGCGTTTGCTATGGAAAAATATGGGCATGCAGCTCTTGTCCAATTAACACTCTTTTGTTTCCAATTCCGTCCTCACCTGTAAGCGAGCATTCCCACAAAGTGTATTTTTGATTGGTGAAAAAACAAGTTTGGATAAAGAGAATCGCTTTGACCGTCATCGGGTTGGTATTGCTCACCTTGATTTCTTTATCCACCATTGTATTTTTTTACAAAGACGATATCATCGCCAAGGCGGTTCAGTCCTTACAAGAGAACTTGATTTCCAAATCCAATTATTCAGCCATTGATATTTCCGTTTGGTCCTCCTTTCCTTTGTTGGCAGTGGATATGAAAGACATTTTCATCGAGGATGCGGAGTTGAAAGGGGATACCTTGTTGTATGCGCAAAAGTTCTCACTCGCTTTTGATTGGCTCGATGCGTTATCAGGCCAGTACAGAATTTCCAAAGTGACCCTGGACCATGCCCATTTAAATTTGATAAAAAATAAAAAAGGCCAAGGGAATTGGAACGTATTAAAGGAAATACAAACCGGCCAGGACTTTCAATTGGGCTTGGAGAAACTGAAGTTCAAATCTACTCGGGTGATTTATTGGGATGCTCGATCGGATTTCTTTCAAGAAACAGATTTTACGGCTTTGCTTCTCAAGGGGAATTTTTCAGATGATTATGTTTCCATTCAAGGCACAGCAGAGGGCAGGGTCAAAGATTTTTACATGGATGGCAAGACCTATGTCCATGATATTGCATGGCAATGGGATGGAGACATGGGTTTTGATCAACACACCCAGATACTCAAAATAGAACAAGGGGATTGGGAAATTTTGGAGTCTCCTATTTCGATAACGGGTTGGTTTGATTTTAAGAAGGGAAGTGTAGGAGCTGAATGGAAAAGTGAATCCATCAAAGCGGAACATTGGATCAAAGCTATGCCAATATGGATGTCAGGATCTGTGAAATCTTACAATCCCAAAGGCACAATGGCGGTTTCTGGCTATTTCAAAGGCGCTTTTGACAATCCACATATTCATGCTGATTTGTGGTGGCAAGATGGGGAGATCTTGGAACCCCGCTCAGGCGTGTCGCTGGAAAATTTGCAATTGCAATTGGATTTCGATTTAAAAAACGGTTATGATCGTTGTACGATACATCAACTCCAAGGTGAAATGGGTGGTGGAAATTGGAAAATTTCTGGAACTGTTTCTCAGGCAGAATCACCGGACATTGATATCAAGGTAGAAGTCAACGGGGCGCTTTCAGAAATCCATGATTTTTTGAAGTGGGATACTTTGACCGATGTCAAAGGAAATTGCAATTTGAATTCGCGCTTCTTGGGCAAGGTTCAACTTTTGGCAGACTCCAGTTTGGATTGGCAGTCACTGAAGGCCGAAGGAAATTTATCATTGCAAAATGTGGGAATGGGAATCAAAGGACTTCAATATCAATTGGAAAATTTGAATGCTGTGGTGCAATTGCATGAGGGGAATGCCATTATCCATCAATGGGTAGGCAAGTGGGGTGAATCGGATTTTGATGTCAGCGGTCGGTGGAACAATGTGATTGATTATTGGGCCAAAGGAGATGCAATCATGAAGGCCGATTTGAATATCCAAAGCCAACATGTGCTTTTGGATAATTGGATTATCGAAATGAACAATACCAAAAAATTGGCGCTTCCCTATTTCTCCGACTTTAATATCCATCTGAACTGCGGCGAATTGTTGTACAAGGATTTTAAGGCCCAAGAAATCGCCGCGGATTTGGAACTGGATCAAAAGCACTTTCAAGTCAATCAATATACTCTGAAGACCGCTGGGGGAAAGGTCTCTGGAAATATCCATGCTGCTTTGTTGCGCAACAATGATGTGGCCTTGGAAATAAAAGCAATCTCCGACAACATCGACATCCAGCAAATGATGCACGAGTTCCGCGATTTTTCGCAACAAGTCATCAAGGAAGAACAACTCAAGGGAAGGTTAAATGCTGATTTGGAATTGCAAGTGAATCTTGCTCCGGATTGGGCAGTGAAAAAAGAGACCATTCAAGGATTCATGGATATCGCCATTTTGGATGGTGAGATCATTGAGTGGAAATTACTGAGCGGAGTGGCGGATTACTTAAAACGCAATAAGTGGATTGCCCCAATCATTGACGAGGATTTGTTGGCTGAAAAATTGCGACACGTCAAGTTTAAATCATTGAAAAATATTTTGGCTATCCAAAATGGATGGATAGACATTCCATGGATGGAAATCAATACCTCCGCTTTGAATATGGTTTTAAGGGCAAGACATTCATTGGATAATGAGGTAGATTATTTGATGGGATTCCATGTTCGAGATTTATTACTCAGGGACCCCAACGCGGCACCTACAGAGAATGGCAAGAAGTTTTTTATATCGATGAAGGGTCCTTGGGATGGTTTGGTTTTTAAATCGGAAAATGACGAGGAATGGAAAGGATGGGTGAGTGATGGCGAAACCAATAAACAGACTTGGAAGGAGAAGTGGAAGGAGAGTATTTTTAAAATGAATCCCATCGAATTTGTGCGTGAACGTGGCGAAGGAAAAGATTCTAAATCGCGTTTGAAACCACGACTTAAAATACAACCGCCTCCATTTTTGAGAGGCAGGAAAAAAAATGACAATGATTGAGAATGAATTTCCTGAGGCTTTTGTTAGCAGATTGAAAACGCAATTTGGAAAAGAGGCTGATGCAATGCTTCAAGCTTTGCAATTGTCTCCAGCGGTTTCTGTTCGCAAAAGAGAGGTTGCCCCGATTTGGGATAACGAAGAGGTTATCCCCTATTGTCCAGGCGGAGTTTATTTACAACAAAGACCCAGTTTTACTTTGGATCCTCGTTTTCATCTGGGGGAGTATTACCCGCAGGAGTCCAGTTCAATGTCCATCGGATTGGTCTTTCATCAATTGAATCAGCGATATCAATTCAAAAAGATACTCGATACCTGCGCCGCTCCTGGAGGAAAATCCTTGTTGGTATTAAGTGCAATGGATGATGATGCTATTTTGCTGAGCAATGAAATTGTGGGGAAGCGTAATTTTATTTTGCAAGAGAATCTTTGCAAATGGTCGGATCCCCGAAGTATCGTGATTCAAAATCAAGTCAAAGAAATTCCGCAATCAGAAACTTTTGATTGCATCGTGCTGGATGCCCCTTGCAGTGGTGAAGGTATGTTTAGAAAAGACCCGATGGCCAGAAAAGAATGGAGCATGGAGGGAGTAAAACAATGTGCATCCATACAGCAAGAGTTGATTCATGAAGCTTATCGATTGCTCCGTCCTGGCGGGGTACTGATCTATTCAACATGTACTTTTAATCGAGAAGAAAATGAAATGCAATGTTTGGAGATGTCCGAATCTGAAAAGTGGAGAAGCATAACAGATTTGGAGATGCCGATTCAGGCAAGGAAGGTACAAGAAGCGGATTTTTGCGCTTGGCGGTTTTTACCACATGAGGGACCAGGGGAGGGATTTTTTTGTGCGGTATGGGAAAAGAAGTCCAGTGATAGCCGAGAGAGAAAGCGATTTAAATCGGGTGTTCGAAAATTAGAATGGACGCCTTTAATGAAAAAGGAGAAGCAAGAAGTAGCGGATTTATTGTCTGTTTCAGATATCCCCATGTGGCGAAATGAGCACAATGAGGTTTCCTATTTTTTGGGAGATATTGCGGATTGGGAAGGGTTAAACATTCGTCAATTGGGCGTTCCTTTGGGACAATGGATTAAAAAGTTTTCTCCCCATGTGGGCATACTGCGAAGTGATCTGGCAGCGGAGAACATTACCCGGGTTGACGTTTCTGATGAAGAGGCATTGACCTTGTTGCGTGGTGAAGATTTAAGGTCCACGGAAAGCCTACCTGCTGGATGGGCGATTGCCCAGTGGAAGGGCAGAGATTTGACTTGGATGAAAGGGGTTCAAAATAGATGGAGTAACCACTATCCCAAAGATTGGCGAATTCGATATTTGTAATACTTTTGAAAAAAATATATATGAGGAGAATTTTATTTTCGTTTTTAATGTTTGCCGCTGCAGGCGCGCAAGCCCAAGGTGTTTTGATTAATGAGGTTGACGCTGACCAAATGGGTTCGGACACCTTGGAATTTGTCGAATTGGTAGGAGCGCCCAACACCTCTTTGGATGGTTACATTTTGGTATTGTTCAATGGAGGTGATGCCAATAATGCTTCGTATAGAACGGTGGATCTAACGGGACAGGTAATTCCAGCTTCTGGATTTTTTGTCATTGGATCTCCTTACGTAGCCAATGTCAATATCAATTTTGACGTAAACAACAATGCCATTCAAAATGGAGCAGATGCGATTGCATTGTATCAAGCGGCAGCAGTAGATTTCCCCAATGGCACAGCCCCCACGCTAACCGGTTTGGTGGATGCCTTGGTGTATGGAACTGCCGATGCAGAAGATGTAGAATTAATGGCATTGTTTGGTCCGGGTCAAGTTCAGGTGGATGAAGGCGCGGCCAATAACACAGAGTCGATGTCCAGAGTACCAGATGGTGGAGCTGCCAACACTTTTGCCTTGTTTGTAGCACAAGCGCCCACCCCGGGGTCAACCAATGGAGGAACGGTTGGAATTGCAGCCGATGAAAAGCTGAATTGGAGTTGCACTTCATTATTGGACGGTAAATTTTGGATTTCTTCCAGCGCGGGTTTGGGAACCATTCAAGTGTGGTCTTTGTCAGGGTCATTGATTCAGCAATACGCCAACACCATTGCTCAAACCATGTTAATTGATCTATCTGATTGCGCCAAGGGCATGTATGTGGTGTCTTCTACAGCGGTGAAGTCAACTTTGAAAGTGGTACGATAATCCAGAGATAAATGATAAAAAAAGGAGCCCAAGGCTCCTTTTTTTTGCTTGGCCTCAACCTTTTTTAATTTTTCGTCGTCTAAAAACCGAAACCTAAAACCAAAATTATTAATGAAAAGGATTTTGACCTTTACGGCATTGATTTGGGCATTTTTAGCGCAAGCTCAAAATGGCATCATTATCAATGAAATCAATGCTGACAACCCCGGGGGACCGGATACGCGTGAGTTTATCGAACTTTTTGGCCAGCCCTATGCTTCTTTGGATAGCTTGGTGCTTGTCTTCTTTGATGGAGCAAATGGAGTGAGCTACAATGCCATTGATTTGGACGGCTATGCTTGTGATAACCAGGGATTTTTTGTAGCGGGTAACGCTCTTGCCGTGAATGTAGATCTGGTTTTTACCAACGGTATTTTTCAGAACGGTGGAGATGCTATTGCGCTTTACTCGGCTGATGCGGCTGATTTCCCCGCTGGCACCGCACCTACTGGAGTCAACCTTGTGGATGCGCAAGTGTATGGAACCAATGATGCAGCGGCAACCAATTTAATCACTGGGTTGACTTTGGATGTCTTATATCCCGGATACACGCAATTTGATGAAACCGCGCAAACCACTGGAACGGATCTAACGCAATCACGCATTCCCGATGGTGGAACGGCTTTCAATTTGGGCGCTTATGTTTTACAAACGCTAACACCCGGAACTTGGAATCAACCCCCATGCGTAGGCGGGGCGATTTCGTCAATTTCGACGCTTTCTTTCTGCAACAATGTAAGTTCCGTTGTTGAATTGACCACAACCAGCACAGTGGGACAATACTTGTTTATTGTTTCGGATGCCAACAACATTATCGTAGGAACAACCTCAAATGCATTTGATTTTAATGGATTGCCCATTGGAACTTATTCTATCAAAGGATTTGCTTATTCCGGTACTTTGGATTCCAATTCCATAGCCATCGGAAGTCCAGCCAATGGTGCCATGGCCAACCCTTGCTTTAGTTACTCTACCAATGCATTGACAGTAAGTATCAACCAATGTTCAGGTTGCAATGGTGCTACAGTAACTGTAAATGGCTCGCTATCGTCTGCGATGGTTGTTGTCAATGGCGTTTCTGATTATTTGAGTTTTGGAAATTCAAGCACTTCTTCAACGGCCAATTATGCCTATTACTTGGTTGACAATGCGGGACAAATTGTTTCAGCAGTTGATGCCAACTATGATTTCAATGCACTGGCTGTAGGTACTTATTCCATTTATGGTTTTTCATATGAAGGTGAGGTAATCAACAATGGCGATATTCAGACTTTATCTGCAACAACATGTAGTCAACTTTCATCGAACATGGTTACCCTAACCGTGATTCAAATCAACAGTGTGGTTATCAATGAGATCAATGCAGACAACCCAGGTGGAGCGGATACTGCTGAATTCATTGAGTTGTATGGTGCACCCAACGCATCATTGAATGGTTTGACTGTTGTTTTTTATGATGGTGCAACTGGAAGCAGTTATGCAGCCTATGATTTGGATGGTTATTCAACCAATAACTTCGGATTCTTTGTAATGGGAAATGCCAATGCGGCCAATGTGAATTTGGTTTTCACCAATGGATCATTCCAAAATGGAGCTGATGCTGTGGCAGTTTATGTGGGTAATGCAACTGATTTTCCCAACGGAACTTTACCTACGGCCAACAACCTGATGGATGCTCAAGTATATGGTACCAATGATGCGGCTGCAACCAATTTGATTACTGGCTTGACATTGAATTTGTTGTATCCTGGTTACACCCAATTTGACGAAACGGCTCAAACGACTGGAACGGATCTCACCCAATCACGCATCCCCGACGGAGGAGCTCCGTTTAACTTGGGTGCTTATGTATTGCAGACTTTAACTCCGGGAACTTGGAATCAACCTCCTTGTAATGCTGGAGCATTGGCTTGGAGCGACAGTACTACCGTTTGGACAAGCTGTGATTTTGAATTGGGATCTACATCTTGGTATACAAGCAACGCGACAGGGAATAATTTGTACATTGTAACAGATGCCAACGGTTTGATTTTGGATACCACCAGCGCTGCCACTTATAATTTCAGCGGTTGGGTGGCAGGAAATTATCAAGTACATGCAATGGCCTATACAGGTAACATCGTTGCGGGTTCTGCGAATATTGGAAACAATTACAATACTGTATCGGCGGACATTTGTTCGGAACATGCAACTGCATTTTTAAGCTTGGTTGTAAACCTTTGTTCGGGTTGCTCTGCTGGAGTGTTGAATAGCGATATGGGAACCCAAGTTACAGTAGCTGTAGACGGCATTGCAGATGTAATTAACTTAACCAATACCTCAACTTCTTTGACGGATACTTACGTTTATGCTTTGACTGATACAGCATCTAACTTCATCCAATGGATTGATGCTAACTTTGATTTCAATACTTTGGCGAATGGCAGTTATTTGATTTACGGATTGTCATACGAAGGGGCTTTGACCTCACCTGCTATGGGTGCGCCGATCAGCACCGTAAGCGCCACCAATTGCAGTGCTTGGACCAGTTCACCCATCGCGCTTTCGGTAATAACAATCAACACGATTGTGATCAATGAATTGAATGCGGACAATCCAGGTGGACCGGATACTGCGGAGTTTATTGAGTTTTACGGGGAGTCTAACGTGACTTTGGATGGCTTGACCGTGGTTTTATTTGATGGTACCAGTGGTTTGAGCTATGCTGCCTATGATTTGGATGGTTACACCACGGATTCCAATGGTTTTTTCATGATTGGAAATGCAGGTGTGGTTTCGTCAGACATTGTAATCAACAATGCGACGATTCAAAATGGTGCGGATGCGGTAGCCATTTACATTGGAAATGCTTCTGATTTTCCAAATGGAACAGCGCCAACGCCCAATAATTTAATGGATGCCATGGTGTATGGAACTGCGGATCCAACAGCAACCAACTTAATCACCGGAATGGGATTGGATGTGATGATTCCAGGTTATGTTCAATTTGATGAAACCTTTCAACAAGCTGGAATCGATCTAACACAATCTCGTGTTCCCGATGGTGGACCTGCTTTTATCAATACCAATGTGGTATTACAGGAATTAACCCCCAACACTTACAACATCGTGGTTTTGGGTTGTATGGATTCAACGGCTTGTAATTTCAACCCACAAGCTACCGTTAATGACAATTCATGCGGCTTCCCAGGAAGTACTTGCGATGATGGAAATGTGAATTCAATCAATGATACCTATAACGTGGATTGTGTTTGTGCCGGCGTAGTACCCAACTTTGGTTGCATGGATCCTTTGGCTTGTAATTTCAATGTTTTGGCCAATGTGGATAATGGTACTTGTGTTTATCCTGGTGGAGGTTGTGATGATGGGGATAGCACCACTACAGTGGATATCATTGACAACAATTGCTTGTGCAATGGAATGCCATTGATGATTTACGGATGCACAGATTCAACGGCTTGTAATTACAATGCGGTGGCCAATACGGACGATGGAACATGTATTGTTCCTGGATCAAGTTGCGATGATGCAAATCCTTTGACCTTCAATGATGTAATCACTCTAGATTGTTCATGTATCGGAACAACAACTGTATACGGCTGTACAGATATGCAGGCATGTAATTACGATGCCAACGCCAATTCAGATGACGGCTCATGTATGTTTGTTGGGATGGTCTGCGATGATGGTGATTCAACAACCATCGATGATGTGGTAACCGTGGATTGTCTATGTTTGGGAACTACCGTGGGTGTTGCAGAAACAATGGCTTCAAAATGGAATTTGTACCCCAATCCAGCCAATGACCAATTTACCTTGACCACGGATGTGAACATGGAGTCAATTCATGTTGTAGATATGATGGGCAAGACGGTGTTCCAGCATAACAATATCCAATCATCTATCTACGTGGTGAATACAACCACTTGGGAAACGGGATTGTACTATGTGACTATTACCAACCGAAATGGAAGAATCTCCAAATCGGTGATCATTGAATAGTGTGTGTGTTTAATTAATGAAAAGCCCCGTGAAAACGGGGCTTTTTTATTTTCGTCTTAATTCGAAATTCTGACCCAAGTACACTCGGCGAACTTGTTCATCTGCAGCCAGCTCTTCTGCCGTGCCTGACTTTAAGATCTTTCCGTCATAGAGCAAATAAGCTCGATCGGTAATAGACAAAGTCTCTTGAACATTGTGGTCCGTGATCAGTATACCAATATTTTTGGTTTTTAATTGCTCAACGATTCGCTGAATGTCCTCAACGGCAATGGGATCCACACCAGCAAAGGGTTCGTCCAACAAAATAAAATTGGGGCTGGTGGCCAAGGCACGGGCAATTTCGGTTCGTCTTCTCTCTCCGCCTGATAAATGGCTTCCAATATATTTTCTTCGGTGTGTCAGTCCAAACTCTTCAAGCAAAGAATCCAATTTGTCCTTTTGCTCAGCAGGGGTGAGGGTGGTCAATTCTAAAACGGCTTTGATGTTATCTTCAACCGACAGAGTTCTAAATACCGAGGCCTCCTGTGGAAGATAGCCAACCCCCAGTTGAGCGCGCTTGTACATGGGTTCATGGGTAATGATTTTACCATCCAATTGGATGCTTCCTTCATCTGGGATAACCAACCCAACAACCATATAAAAGCTGGTGGTTTTTCCGGCACCATTGGGCCCCAATAAACCCACAATCTCTCCTTGATTGACATCAAAGGATACACCATTGACGACGGTTCTTGCGCCGTATTTCTTGACAATATTGTGGGCAGATAATTTCACATTGATGGGATTAAAAGTTGAATTGTACTTTGGCTCTCAGACCATATCTGAAAATATCAGGATGGTCCAAATAACTCAAGCGGTAAACCATGTCTACTCGGAGCACTTTAAAAATATTTTCTATTCCAACGGCCGCTTCAAAATACGGTTTGGTTAAAGTGTAAACATCCACTTCAGGATCGTCGTCCCAATTGCGATTTAAGAAGGCATCATTGCGACGATCATAACCACCCACTACGCCTTTCATAGAGGCTACCTCGCGCCATTTTAATCTTCTCAACAAAGGAACCTTATTGAGAAAAAGACCTTCAGCATGGTAGGTTGCCCATAGATTTACCCAACGATCACTAACAAATTCAAAATAGTTCATGGTGTTGTAAGAGGATTCATCATAAAAGAAAGTTTCATTTCCTTGATGCATCATCAACAATGGAAAAGGCAACTGGCCATAAATTTTACCTGCTTGAGATTTGATATTCAAATATCCAAATGGTCCAAATTTCCAGGTGTCGGTTAATCCAATGGTCGCTTTTTTGTAGTTGTATTCAGCACCCATAAATCCTGAAACGCTCTGGGTGTATGTCGCCTCAAAGACAGGCCAATTGGAGCCAACGCTTATTCGCTCAAAGTCGCCATAAATAAATTTTTCTTTGTAGGCAAAGCGAACACCCAATGTTACTTCTGCACTGGTAATCTGATGGACAGATTTTCCTGTTGTTGGATTTTGAAAGCGATAGAAATTTCCAATGGGTTGAAGTTGTCTGTGTTTGAAACTGATTTTGTTGGATATGCCATATACCCATTCTTTTTCAATGAAGGTAGAGTATTCAGTGACAAGGATCAATTTGTTGGCGGGGTTTCTTCTAAAAACAGAGGTTAAAACGTTATCTGTTCTGAGCTGCCCAGTACTTTGTCCTATTTGCTCGACATCTTTTTTGGCGTGAACATCAATGGCAAACCGAGGATTCTTAATAGGGACCCATAAAAATCCGCCACCATATTTCCACTTGTTATCCAAAAGTCCGTAAGCGGTGTAACCATCGATCATGATTTTCTTTGAAAAGGCATTGCTGGTCCTTCCCCCGATTCTCAGACGATTGCCCTCTATTGGATTGTAGCTGTATGTGGTGTAATATGGACCGTATTCAAACTTGCCTATTACCTTATATCCCGCAATAAATAAGTTGATGATGTCAACGACGGTATTGAACTGGGGAATGCTCTGCAGAGTGTCCACCATGGAGTAGATTTGCTTCTCCGTTTTACTCAATTCCAAGTGTCGGTGTTCGTCCCAAAAGGCTTCGTCTTTTTTGGAGGCTCCTTCTTCTATCACGACATCACTGAATCCTTTGAAAAACTCCATGGGTCGGGGTTGGTTCACAATGAAATGTTTGTACGAAGATTTTTTTCGACCATACATACCCATCTTTTTGTCAGAGAGATTGAAATCAACAATCAATTCATCGCCGGTCATCATCCAAACTTCTTTTTCCACTTCTGCAAAATGTTGAATGACTTTGAAGTGCTTGATCCAGTTGATATTGGCTGATTCGGTAATCGCCGCTTCAACCTTTTTAATGGCATACGTGGTGTCGTTGATCCACAAAGTTCCCTCAAAAAGCAACTCCTGTCTGCGCTTGGGTTCAAACTTTACCTGAAAACAATATTTGCCATCAATAACAACTGTGTCTTGAATTTGATAGTCATAAAACCCAAGACAATAGGCGGCTACAGGACTGGTGAAACTCTTGTCAAAGGCATTGAGATCGTTTTGGTAGATGTTGAAGTTTTGGTACATATCACCCAAAAATTGGTTGATACTTTCGTTTTCTACTCCGCTTACTTTGGCGGCCTTGATGATCTCTTTGCTGATTTTGGGTTCTCTGCGGTAATAGAAATTGGACAGCGATTCCGTCATGAAAATGGGCAAGTAGTTTTTCTCTGCAGTGGTATCGATTTGGTCAAAAATAAATTCTACCGAGCGCAAAATCTTCTTATCGGCCAGTTCGTCTTTGATGTTATTTAAATCAAATTCCACCTTGTTGTATGCCTCGTATTCATATGCATCCAATTTGTCCTTGTTGTTGATTTTCTTGTTGTCCAATACTTTTTTAATCAGCGCAATCGCTGGATCCTCAGCGTCGGCGCTAATGACCAATTCCTCCATGGACCCACTTGGAATCATTTCAATCAGAAGTTCTTGGGATTTTCCTTGCAATATTTTTTTCTTGAAAGGTTTGTATCCCACCATAACACAGACCAAGGTGTCAGAGCTGTAGTAAGTGTCCAACAAAAACTTACCGTCCACATCAGCAGTGGTACCGGTTTTGGTTCCTAAAAAATAAACGGGAACAAAGGGAATGGTTTGTTTGGTCGATTGGTCAATCACTTGACCACGAACGACCGTCTTTTGGGCATGGATGGGACTCCCCATGCACATAAAGATGAGACCAATTAAAAGGAGGTGGTGGAGTTTTAATTTCATGGCTGCTGAGAAGGATTCGCACTCTTCCAAGTGTCGAATGCATTAACTCCGCAATTTAACCATTTTGCATACTCTTTCGCACTTGGATTGTAATCTTCAGAGGGTATCAATAAGGTACTGTCAGGTGAAAGAACAACATAAAACGGTTGTGCCTGATTGTTGAAAGTCTCTGCCTGAAGCGTAGCCCACTTGTTGCCCACTGTTTTGATTTCTCTCACCAAGTTTCCGCTCTTATAAACAAATTGTTGGTCTTTGGGGAGTTCAATTTTTTCGTCAACATACAAGGATACCATGATGTACTTGTCTTTCAAGATTTGTTTGATTTCATCATCCACCCAAACTGTTTCTTCCATCTTGCGACAGTTGACACAAGCCCAGCCTGTGAAGTCTACAAATAATGGTTTGTTTTCTTTTTTGGCAACGGCCATGGCCTCTTTCAAATCTTTATAGATTTTGAATTCCTCTTCATGTGGATAGAAAGAATAAGAAGAGGGAGGTGGGAATCCGCTTAAAAATCTGAATTCATTCCAATGACTGGGCGGCATTACCCCTGGAATAATTCTCAAAGTGAATATGCCAATGGCAATGGCAAAAAACAATTTTGTTTTGGACAATGTTTGACTGCCTTGGTAAGGTTTGAATTTGAATTTCCCCAACAAATAGAGGGTCCACATCGTTCCCACGATGATCCAAAGCGCAAAGAAGGTTTCTCTTTTTAGCAATCCCCATTGTTGAACCAAATCCGCGTTGGATACAAATTTGATGGCCAATGCAACTTCAAGGAATCCCAATGAAACTTTAAAATCTTCTAGCCAGCCGCCACTGCGGGGTAAGCTCTTCATCAAGCTTGGGAAGAAGGCAAAAAGACCAAATGGCAAACCCAAGGCGATTCCAAATCCTGCAGTTGCGGCAGTGAGTTTGGTCGGTGCCAATGACAAGGACATACCCAAAAAGTCAACGGTGCCTTGGGCATTGCTGGCATAGATCTGCCCCAACATTCCGCCCAAAATGGGACCTGTGCAAGAGAATGAAACAATGACCAAAGTAATGGCCATAAAGAACACACCCAGAATGCCGCCTATGTTGGAGGCATTGTCCATTTTGTTGGCCCATGAGTTGGGCAATGTGATTTCATAAAATCCAAAGAACGAAATGGCAAAGACAATGAAGATGGCAAAGAATGCCAAGTTGATCCAAGGATTGGTGGCAAACTCGTTGAACATCGCTGGATTGGTGCTGCTGACAATGTGAAAAGGAATGGATACCGCTACGTAAGTCAATAAAATAAAAAGACCATACAATACCGCTTTGGATTTTCCAGAACCGCTGCCTGCAGATTTGGTGAAAAAACTAACGGTTAATGGAATCATAGGAAATACACAAGGAGTCAACAAGGCAAACAATCCCCAAAACAACCCTTGTAAAAACGCCCACCACATGGTTTGCTCTTCTTCTTCAATCTCACAATTGTCGAGAGGTTTTGTAGGATCTAAATTCCAATTGAATGGGTCGATGCCTTTGGATTCTACAACTTTCTTTCCAGTAGTATCAACACCAACACTGGTCAAAGATTGTTCTCCTGCAGGAATATCCTCACCCACCGTGATCTCAAAAATTTCATCTTGAGGCATGTTGCATCGCTCAGAACCATTCTCTTCTATACAAGCTTGGTAAGAAATCATGACCTTGATTTTGGTTGATTTCTCCTCTTTCAATTTTATCTTTTGCTTTAGTATCATTTGATTTTCATGATAGTAAAGGGTAACATCCAAAGAAGGTTCTCTGTGTGCGATGGGTTTGTTGGAACTTAATTTACCCAATAATTGATACGTTGAAGAGGGTGTGAATTCAATGGCTGTGGCTATTGGAAGGAATTTATCCGCATCTTCAGTTGGGTTCAAATCATAGATGTGCCAATGCTTTAAAATGCTTGCAGTGAAGGTCAGCTCATATTGATTGTCACCCAACGCTTTGGAACCAAAATTCCATTTTACTGGGTTAGCTTCTGTCTGACCAAATCCCAAAACAAATGAGCCAATGGCCCAAAGCAGTAAAATTAATTTCCTCATGTCTCAAAAATAAGCAGGGATAAAGAGAATAAAGTGATGAAAAACACAAAAAAAGCAATGAGCAGGCTTTTTTTGGTTCAATTTTGCGGCATGATTCAACGTGCCCTTAGAAAACTCATCCAATATATCTTGAATGGCCTTTTGCTCACCCTGCCCATGGTGATTACCGGTTATGTGATTTATCGTCTATTCATGGGATTGGATTCCCTGCTTCCCATTGAACACCGTTATCCCGGCATGGGGATTTTGATGCTCATTACTTTTTTGGCCGTGCTGGGCTACTTGGGTGCCAAGTTTATCAATGACACCATCAGGGGTTGGTTCAATCGTCTGTTGGATCGTATTCCTTTGATCAAAACCATCTATAAAAGTATCACGGATTTATTGGGCGCTTTTGTAGGGCAAAAAAAAGCATTCAATCAGCCTGTTTTGGTTAAGATTAGCGAAGAAACGGACATTGAGGTCATTGGTTTTGTTACCGATGAGGATTTAAAAGAGTTGGGGAATATTCAAAATAAGGTAGGCGTCTATTTTCCCATGAGCTATAGTTTTGCGGGTCATTTGATGATTGTTCCTGCCAAAAATGTCAAACCCATCGATAAGAATGCGGTGGATGTAATGAAATACATTGTCTCTGGTGGAGTGGTGGACATAGAGCATAACCATGACGCGAAATAGTGCTGTAGGACTTCTTTACCTCATTGTTTTTATTTGGGGTTTTACCGGAATATTGGGGAAGGAAATTTCATTATCTCCGATTCCATTGGTCTTTTGGCGTACCTTGATTGCATGGGTGGGCATTTCTGTTTATTTGCTTTACAAGCGATATTCCATTGTTTTTTCTTCCGGTCAGTGGCGCGGCATGATCCTGTCCGGGTTGATTATCGCGCTGCATTGGATTTGTTTTTTCACGGCAATCAAGGTATCCAACGTTTCAACGGCGTTAACGGTTTTAAGCACCAACGCCATTTTTGTTTCCGTTGTGGCTCCTTGGATTATGCAAACCCGCTGGAATTGGCGAGAAGGGGTAGTGGGCGCAGTGGCTGTATTGGGCTTGGTTTTTATATTCAATTTTGAAACCCGATATTGGGAAGGCATCTGTTGGTCGTTGTTTGCAGCTCTTTTTGCAGCCACTTTCTCTTCTATCAATGCGCGATTGGTAAAAAATATCGATCCCACCCCAATGGCTTGGGTGGAAATCGGGGTGGCTTGCATTTGTGTTTTGATCTACATCATTTCTTCTGCTGATGTTTCTTTCGAAGCGCAAAATCTGAATTTTAAAAATACGGGTCTATTATTGATTTTAGGATGGGTTGCAACGTCATTTCCTTTTATTGCCAGTATTGGTATTATGAGACAAATAAGTCCGTTTGTCTGTGCCATGGCCATCAATCTTGAACCCCTTTACACCATTGTGATTGCGCTTTTCTTGTATGGAGAAAGTGAATACATGAGTTCTGGATTTTACATCGGCGGTCTGTTGATTTTATTGACAACATTCTTGGGTCCCATTTGGTCCAAGAGTAAATAGGAAATTCACTTTTCATTGTGAATAAACCTTTTGGAGGCACTTCGAGATGCGCCAAAAAAAAATCAATTTGGTGGAAACATTTAAACTAAAAACTATGAAAAAGATCATGTCTTTTGTAGTGGTGCTGGGCATCACGGGCGCAATGAACGCACAAATGGTTTCTAAAAAAGGGGAGAATTACTTGCCGCAGGCGGGTGATTGGTCAATTGGAGTTGATGGAAGTTCTATGGTAAGTTACTTTGGTAACATGTTGAACAATTCTGCGGGTAATGGTTTGTCTTTTGATCACAACAATGCTGATGCAATGATTACAGGAAAGTTGTTCAAGACGGATAAAATGGCATACCGTGCCGCCGTGCGCATTGGAATGAGTTCAAGCACTCTTACTACCCCAGTGGAAAACGTAAATGAAATTGGAAAATTTGTTGATGATAAAGCCAAAACATCTTCGAGTTTTATCGGATTAGGTGCAGGTCTTGAGCAACGTCGTGGGTCAACCCGTTTACAGGGTTATTACGGTGGAATGGCCATGTTAAGTTACAGCAGTGGAAAAACTACTTATGAATACGGAAACACAGATGGCGACATTGGTAATGTTACAGAAGATAAATTAGGTTCAACAATGAAATTGGGTGTTCGTGGATTTATCGGAGCTGAATATTTTGTTTTGCCTAAAATTTCAATCGGCGGAGAGTTTGGTTGGGGATTAGCTTTCCAATCTACTGGGGCATCATCAACGACAACAAAGATTGATGCCGAAACGTCAATAACCGAAAATGGACCCAGCTCTTCTGGAATCA
>CALJKR010000075.1 GCA_937974555.1 uncultured Flavobacteriales bacterium
TTCACTCATTGCAGCCAATTTCTTTGCACTATTCAATATTCCTCCACCACGGGTAGCGATTTCTTCATAGGTCAATCCATTCAATCTATCTACAAATTCCTCTGCACGAGAAGCCGCAAAAACGGTATGAGTATGACTATCGCACCAACCGGGCAGAACATATTTTCCTGTCGCATCAATGATCGTTAAGTCCCGCCAATCTTCTATTCCATCAAAATCATCCATTGAACCGAAAGCGGCTATTCTTCCCTCTTCCACCGCCAACCATGCGTTCTCAAGGCATGGCAGATTATTCATCTCTGTCCCTTTAACCAAACTGACTTCCTGAGAATGAGTGCCGTAGAGTGTTTTTATGTTTTTTATGAATATTTTCATGTTGTACAAAGATGCATTATTCCTAAATTTGCCGTCCCGCGCCTATAGCTCAGTCGGTTAGAGCAACAGACTCATAATCTGTGGGTCCCTGGTTCGAGCCCAGGTGGGCGCACAAAAAAAGGTAGCATCGCTACCTTTTTTTATTGCTTTCATGTAGGGTATTGAGCGTATATTTTCTCATTTTTAATTTTTAAGTTGTTGAAAATCAATATTTGTAGTGGATGATATGGAAGATTGCTCAGAAATACTGACTCACTTTTGGATTTTAGGTGTAAATTGTTTTTCATAACAATATTAATGATTTAAATTGGCTTATGAATTTTCAATCAAACACAGGTGAAGTGATTACACTTCAAGAAGCTTCAGAAATGACTAAAAGGTTCAGAGAATCAACATTGAATACAGGCACAATAGCATTGGCGGCTGGAGGAGATTTGGTCTTGCAGATTTTAAGTCAAACCGGGTGCAAAGGCGTACGAATGTATTTTGCTTTGGATGCAGATAACCAAATTCAATTGGTTATGGTGGGTGTTGACGAAAATGGGGATGATATGTATGAAGGAGTATTGGTGGATAGATTGAGTATTTGTCCTCCAAAATGTTCTGCCAAAAATGCATTGAATGGCATTGGATGATGGACTTGTTGTGGTTGCTTTTTTACACCTCATTCCCATCTTCGTTTTTGGGTTGTGTGGTAATAGGGGTGGCAGGATCGATCGCCTCGTATTGATTTTATTGATCGGATCTTTTCTGTCGGATGTGATTACCACAATTGTGGACCAATACAATTGGAATACTACGCCAATTGGCGTGGCGTACTCTCTGTTGGAATATTATTGTTTTTATCGGCTGATAATCAGAATGACAGAAAAGAAAGGAGTGGTCGCTCGTATGAGTAGGTATTGTCTTTGGGCATTGCTCTTATTGGCGCCGATCGTCTTGTGGATGGGCGGTGAGCACAAGTCCATTGCAATATTCTGGATGATTGAAAATGCCATGATTGTGCTCCTTTCGGTATATCTTCTGTTTCGAATTACGGGGTTGGAAAATGAAACACAAATTGAATTTAATGCCTTCCGAATTCTTTTGATTTACTTCTGCTATACGTCTATTTTCTTCATCCCTTCCATTGCTTTTATTTTTGTTGATTCATATCCCAAAAGTAAAAAATGGTACGAGGCATATTGGATTTTTGCAATGGCAGCCAATTTGACCCGGGATGTTTTGTTTTCGATTTACTTCATGTCACCTAAAAGCATAGGAAATGGAACCAGATGAAATTTTGATATTGACCAGTGTCATTGTATCCATATACACCATTTTGATGGTGTGCGTTTTTTTTATTTTGTTCAAAAGGAAAGTAATCCAGAATCAACAAGCCTTGGAATTTCAGCAGAATCTCCAAAAGACCATTGTGGCTACTCAGGAGGCTGAACGAGAGGAATTGTCCAACAACCTACATGACGATTTGGGTCCGCAATTGGGATTAATCTCTCGGCAAATCGGCGACTTGAATCTGCAGATGCTAGCAGTTGACAACGATGCCAATATTCAAAAGTTGGAGGAGGTCAGGGAAAATATCAAAAGACTTTTGGAGGATGTCAAGCATTATTCAAATTTATTGTTCCCTAATCAACTCAAATACCTTGGACTATCAGGAGCTTTGGAATCGATGTTTCAAAATCTAAGCAAGGAAATCACCGCTTCGTTTCATGGTGACGTTCGGTTAAATGAACTGCCCTTTGATGCGTCATTATCCATGTATCGAATTTGCGCTGAGGTATTGAATAACATCGTCAAACATAGTCAACCCAAACAAATAGATTTCATGGTAGATGTTGAAGATAAAAAGTTGGTTTTGGAATTCAATCATGATGGAATTCCATACGAGCAAGAAGCGTTTTTACGAAATACAAAGGCGCATGTTGGCAAAGGAAGTGCCTCCATTTTTGGTCGCGTGAACATGCTGGGTGGGGAAATTTATTTTGGGACAATGCCCATGAATCTTGTGCAGGTTAAGATTAAAATCCCCTTTCATGATGTTAGAAATTAAAATTGCGATAATCGATGATCATACTTTGATCAGAGAAGGATTGAAGAATGTATTTAAAAACAATCCAGATCCCGTATTTTCCATTGTAGGCGAATTTGAAAATGGCGAAGATTTTTTGTCATTCATGAAAAACGGATCGGCTTGCGATGTGGCCATTATGGATCTTCACATGCCTGGGAAAGGCGGATTGGTGACATTGCAATTGATGAAGCAATTGGGGTTGGAGATTCGTGCAGTTGTGTTGTCCATGGGGATAAATGAGTATGTCCAAGAGGTTCTGATCAAGAATAATGTTTTCGCTTTTTTGCCCAAAGAAAGTGATACGTCGGAAATTAAAAAGGCGGTTATATCTGCCTATTACAGTGAGATGTATTTTAACGAAACTTTCACGCAAGAGATGTATGTCAGTTTAAAGAGTCACAGAAAGGCCCGGTTGAATTTGACATTGCAGGAGATTAAGATTTTGGAGTTGGTGGTACACGGGAAAAGCAACAAGGAAATTTCAGAGCTTTTGTTTATCAGTCCCCATACGGTGAAGACCCACCGCGAGCGCGCGTTGAAGAAGACCAATACCCACAACGTAATGGAGCTGTACAAGTATGCAATAGACAATGGGATCATTCAATCCCCTGCATAAATTATTGCCGTGTAGGTATATCTGCGTATTCTTTGAGTGAAAGCTTCATGTAGTTTTGATTTGTTGTAGTATAGCATAACAAACAGTATAATAGTCTTTTCATGAAAGGTTTCAAATTCTATATCAAAGCCCAGTTCGTTGTTTTAATTTTTTCTTTGCTAGGACTCACTCAATTGGATGCGCAAACTCCACTTTGGGTTTATGGTAACCAAGTGATAGATTTCTCAGGTAGTTACCCAGTGGCGAATGCTTTGCCTCAACCTGCTAATTATGGACCCAATTTACGTTATCATGGTCAGTCCCCTACAAATTGTCAAACAGTTCAATGTGATAAAAATGGAAATATTCTTTTTTTTATTATTGATGGAAATGTCTACAATGGTCAAGGATATTTGATTGCTTCAGCAGTTAATGAACTATCCTTACCTTCGGAAAATCAATTTCAGAATTACAAAAGCAAAATTGCGGTAACAAATGTTCCAGGTTATTGCAATCTTTTTTACATCTTCTCCGCTTTTCACGGAACTCTTAATACAACTGCAGATGCTTTTGTTTTGTCAATTTTGGATATTACGGCAAATAATCCAAATTTTCAGGATACGACGGGTATTAAAGGGAGTTTGCGAAATATCAGTGGATTAGAAGATTCACCAACATATTTAGGTTTGTACAATAGTTTGACTGCATTGAGTTCAATTGGTAACGATCAAGTGCTTGAAGTGACTCTAGGATCGCCAAAAAGTTCTATAGAATTGATAGAAATTTTGGAGATTTCAGAGAATGAAAAAATTGTTGCATTTGGTGGGCCAGTAGATGGTATTACTTTTTTAAATGTCAATTTATCTGGAATTTCTTTGAATGAAGATATTTCGTATACATCTGGAGGAGGAACAATTGAAGAACTTTTCGGAGGTTTAGAGTTGGGAATACGAAATAATGGAGACCGTGTCTATGCCTCCTCAGCAAGTTTTTCTCCAAACTCATTAACCTCTACAGGAGCTTTTGTTACTATTGGAAGCATTGCAAGTAACGGTCAAGTCATCGATACTAGTCATGTATACTTGTCTTCAAATTTCGGAGAGGTGGTGAGGAGTCTGGAGTTCACTCATTCAGGAGAAATATTATGGTATACTAAAAATTCTTCTCCGTACATCGGGGCCATAGACATGAATACTCTCGATATTATAAATGTTCCATTTGGTGCGGATACCTTGTTTGCAAAGTCGGAAATTGAAATACAAAAACATGGCAGCAATTATGTGATTTTTGCAGCGACAAGTGCGGGGTTGATTGAAATTTCAAATATTGAAAATCCAGCACAATCAGAAATAATTTTTAATACAATTACAGGATTGAATTTCCCAAATACCTATGCCAATTATTTCTACACCATCCAATCACAAAATTGCAATTATTCTGTTCTTCAAGATTTTTTGCAATCAGGAACATGTTGCCATGCTGAACTCGAGCAAAACGCTTTAGGCTCTAGTGTCATTACCAATTTAATTGATGGCAGCTGGAATATAAATAATCCAATTGAAAGTGGTTCAAATGTCGTTCATGTCATGCAGGACCTCGTGTTTCTTACGGGAACGACTACAGTCATTTCTGATTTGACTTTTGAATTTGACCAAGATGCTAACTTGATTATTCAAAAAGGCGCTAGTGTAAGATTTATACGGTGTAAATTAACATCTTTGTCGTGCAATCAGCAAATGTGGCCGGGAATCAATCTCTTGGGTAGTACTAACATTTACAATAGTATTGATCAAGTGCCAGCCTTTGGTGGAGATCAAGGGAATCTAATCCTGGATTTTTGCACGTTAGAAAACGCAATGATTGGTGTTGAAGTAGGTACCGCTAGTCTAAACGGAGGTGGAATTGTGAGGGCAACAAATTCTAAATTCAGAAATAATGCAAGAGATGTATATTTTAGAAAGTTTCATTATGTAGCAGCCAATGGAGATTATGCTGTGAATAAGTCAACTTTTGCCGGTTGTGAATTTGTTACGGATCATCAGTTGTTTTCACTCAATCATGACGGAATTATTCATGTTGATTTGAATGATGTCGATTTTATCAAATTCTCCAATTGTTCATTTATGAATAAGACTTCAATTAATACTTATAATTGGATGAACAGAGGAAAAGGTATTTATGCGAAGAGGGCAAGTTTTACCGTATCAGGCACAAACAACACATGGAGTGAATTGCCCAATGATTTATCGAATACTACTTTTTACAAATTGACGCATGGAATAAAATGCATAGGTAATTATTTGCCACAATCCGCTTTTGTATGTAAAAAACAAAGTTTTCAAAAGTGCATGTATGGCATATCGGCGAGTGCCACGCCCAATGCTCAAATTTATTTGAATGATTTTACGCTTCCAGATGCTGCTGGTTATTCTTCAAATAATGTCGTAGAGCGAGGGGTGCATTTGTCAAGTTGCACTGGTTTTTTATTGGAACAAAACTCTTTTGAAGGATTAAATGATCCAGCGGTGAATGACGAATTTCCGGGAGCCTTAGGTGTTTGGATTCAGAATAGTGGGGACAATGCCAACGAAGTGCGTAACAATGATTTCAGTTATTTAAAATTGGGAACATTGGTGCAAGGAAACAATGAAGATTTTATTCTAAATGTAAATGGCGTATCTGATTTTACTCCGGGTACAGACCACACAGGTTTGCAGTTGTTGTGCAATACGAATGAATCCAATTCCACGGATTTTTATTTAGATGCTAATTCGAAAATTAGGTGGATGCAAGGCGGGTCTGGTGTAGGTGTCGACTATGGTCCGGCGGGTAATAAGTTCAGTACTGAATTATGTTTATTCCCTTGTCAAGATTTTGTAGTAAACTCCGCGAATGTCTTTTCAACTACATATTATTCGAATATCGAGGAGTTTTATGATCCTGATTTTGGAATTTCCCCAACAAACCCATTAGGGTCATCATTACTTATTTCTCAGCAGACTAATTTGTCTTATTTAAGTAACCCGTGTGAAGATATTTTTAATAGCTCGGGGCAATTGATAAATGCATTAATTCAAGGGCCTGATTTGGCACAAATTCATATTGATTTGGAAGCTGCACGCGAAATTTACAAGAATGTAGTCAATAGCAATGAAGGAGAACAAATAATCGCCCTTCTGAATGAAGCTTATCCGCACGAGAGCCAGTTTTATGCAGATTTTTTGGAGGAGAGATTTCCATTGAGCGATTCTGTTATGAAAGTTCTGATTAACGCTTCTGAACGGTTGAATCCATTTCAGTTAACAGAAATCCTACTGGCCAATTGCCCTTTGCGACGAGAATTGATTTGGTTTCTGGAAGAGTCTTCAGTTTTAAGTGATTTTTTTATGTCATTTATTTATCAAGCAAATACAGGGGTAAGTAACCGGATGCTAATGGAAATGAACATCACAGCCTTGGCTACTTTGCGCGATCATTTAATCAGAGAAGTTGCATGGCAGACTTTTCAGAATGACTCACTTCAAATTTCTGATGTAAATGAATATCTAGAAGTTTTAAATTACCTATCCATAATTGCTCCCGAAAGTTCCACAATGTATTCAAAGCTAGAGTCTGCTATGTATTTGGAAAATGGTGATTTAATTTCAGCATTATCATCTTTAGATTCAGATACTAGATTGGAAAGTTGGATTTGGATTGTCGAGAATTTTTTTGATACAACGCAAGTTATGCCCATGCAAGACTCTGTATTGAGAACCAAGTTGTGGGAAATAGCTCTGGATTATGTCAATCCTGAAAATGGCGTAGCGTGGGGATTGCTGCAAGAAAATGGATTAACATCTGATGAGCCATCGCCAAACTTTCCAAATGAGAGTCGAATGTCAACGCGAAATATTCAACGTGCACTTGATATTCAAAGAAATCTAATGACTATATCCCCAAATCCCTCCAATGGAATATCGTGGATTACATATCCTGTAGAGGCTGATCATGGAGGAGTGATAAGTGTTTTCGACTCCCAAGGTCGAATGATCTACAAAACGAAACTGCAACACGGTGGAATGTTTGAATTAAATTTAATTGAGTATTCTGAAGGTTTATACCTGGTTCAACTAGAAATGTTTAATCGCCCAGTGGAGACTCAAAAATTAAGTGTCATTAAATAATTTAGGAAATGAAAAAAATACTTGTATTCATTTGCGCTTTAATTTTCATTGCACTGAAAGGCAATGCGCAGTCTCAAGACATACTTTGGCAAAATAGTTTTTACATTAACGCTAATGATGAACCTTCCGAGGCGGCCGGGTCAGATCCCATGTATGTAAAGCATTCTGTTTTCGATTCTGCAGATTCTTCTTTGATTTTGGTAGGAGGCAGACAAACTACATCCGAATTTAGTTATTTGGTCATCCAGAAAATAGATAAATCCGGTAACACAATTGCATTTAATACCATAAAAGGAGATGTAGGAAATTGTTGGGGTAATCGAATAGTATCTGATAGTGAGACAGGTTATTGGATTGCAGGGGTTACGTCTGCTGTGGGTGGGGATGTAATAGGTGAGAATGGTGATTTAGATATTTGGTTTGTTCATATAGATGAAAATTTAAATATGATAGATCAAATTCGTTTTGAAGATGAATTTATTCAAGGGCTTGAAATGCAATTTATTCGAACGGCAGATAGTGGTTATTTGCTAGCCCATACTTTTAAAAGGGATTCCATACAATGCTCTCCATTTGTGGATGTTCAAGTGATCAAATTTGACAGTCAATTTAATGTGGAATGGGAGATAGAAAAAGGTGATCACTTTTTAGTTGACGAAAAGGATGAGGATTTAATCAAAGATGTTATTCAATTGGCAGATTCAGGATTTTTATTTGTTGGAATGACAAATAGCGATGATTCTATCGTGGAAAACAATGTTGAACGTATTTGGACATTTAAGTTAGGTTTTGATGGCTCAACAGAATGGGAGAAAATCTATGAAGGGCTGGGGCAAGGAGTTGGTTATAAAGCCAGTATTTTACCCAATGATAATGTTGTTCTGAGCGGTTATTCAAACTGTTTTAATTGCGATCCACAATCAGAAGTTGGAGGAGTTGTTTTGGAAATAGATTCTTTAGGTAATCTTATCCGTAGTCAACTCTATGGAGGTTCATATCCTGATGCTTTTTATCAATTACAAATACTTCCGAATGGACACTTATTGCTGGCAGGGTTTACTAGTTCTGATGATGGGGATTTAATTTCGACTGTAAGTAAAGGTGGACCAATTGATATTTGGGTGTTGGAACTGTTCGATAATTGGGAAATTTATAGACAATGGCGTTTGGGAGGGAATCAGTATGATTACCCGATAAATATGCATACATTGGATAATGATAGTTATATTTTAATCAATACAACAAATTCGAATTCGACTTGGAACGGAGATGTCCTCAATAACCCCAATGAGAACTGTATTTTTTGGACGATTAAAATAGGAAAAAGGGTTGAGGATGCATTGGGTGTGGAAGAACAAAATTTGAATCTAGTGCTTTATCCTAATCCTACCTCAGATGTCGTTCACGTAAATGTTCCATTCTCTCTTGTGGGCGCAAAATACAACGTATACAATGCAAATGGACAACGGATACTATCTTCTGTATTTACCTCAACAGACTCATTAATCGATTTATCCAACCTATCTTCCGGCACCTACACCGTTTCCGTTCCACAATGGGGTTGGTCCAAATCAATTTTAAAAGGAAAATAATTTTTACCACCTGCTTCTTGCCCAAATGGGCGCACAAAAAAAGGTAGCATGTAGACTGCTACCTTTTTTTATTGCTGCTTGGAGCGATAATCTTCGCCTAAGCCTTTGCCATTCAAAATGTCAGGAATGGCCTTTTGTATGCGACTGGTTTTGGTCGCCGATTGCTTGGGCTGCGTAAAGTGCATCAAGTACGCGCGCTGCCTACCGGGTGTTAAGGCATTGAAGGCTTTTTCTACTTCTGGCAATTCTGCAAATATGTCCAACAATTCTTGGGGATGTTCGATTTCCTTATTGGCTTTGGGAACAAATTTTACACCCGCTCGCTCTACCTCGATTGCTTGATAAATGTATGATTGGATGTGAGCAAAATTTTTTAAGATTTGACCAACATCTGTGAATCGCATCTGCCTCCCGGATTGGGTGTGCTCCCCGGGTTGGGTCAGCAATTGCTCACTGTCTTCTATCAAGGCGCCATTGAAAAAATTCAAAGCGCAATATTCTTTGAAAGGGGCTAGTATCAAAATGTTCCTGCCGTTATCCGTATAACAGGGTTGACCCCATTTCACCTCTTCCTGTAATCCACAATCCAACAACAATTGACGCAGCAAAGCCAATTCTTTTTCCCATTTGTGCACTTTGCATTGTGGTGTCCCATGCCATTTGCATCGCCCACACCCTTCTGCCAATATCATGTCAACTTGCGGATTCATCTCTCTAATTTCTGCAACGAATTTAATCCATCCCAGCACTCTCCCCAATTTATACTTTGATACCTCAGCAAAATCTGCGACCTTTCGGAAAATTTCTGAAGATGGAAAATTTGCAAAGTATCCAAGTTGAAGTCGATGCGTCTTTTTTGTACGCTCTTTTGGCGGAGCATGAACAAGATGAGCATGTGGCGAAGGTGTTTCGCGAGATGAGCGAGATTGAGATGGGACATGCCAAAGCTTTTCTCAAAAGCAAGGGATTGGAAGAGTCAGCGATGCCAAGCCCCTCAGGCAGAGCCAAGACCTTGCGATTCATCGGCAAGGTTTTCGGTTACGATTATGTGTTGGGTGTGCTCTTGGATACCGAAAAGGGATTGTCCTCTGGGGTGATTGCGGCCCGAAAAAAGCAGAACCAACAAAATTCAATTTCAGATACGGCCCACGTTTCCATTTTGCGCAATTTGCTCCATGCCAACAAGAACATTGCGGGTGCAGGCTTAGCTCGATTTGAGAAGCGCCACCGCAATGTGGGCGGAAATGCCATTCGCGCCGCGGTATTGGGTGGTAATGATGGCTTGGTTTCCAATTTTAGTTTGGTGATGGGTGTGGCAGGTGCCAGCGCGGGTAGCGGACCGGTATTGATGACAGGCCTTGCGGGCATGTTGGCCGGGGCGCTGTCGATGTCACTGGGCGAATGGATCAGTGTAAAGTCATCCCAAGAACTTTCGGAGAATCAAATGGAGTTGGAAGCAGAAGAATTGGAGATCAACCCAGAGGGAGAACAACAAGAGATTGCATTGATTTATATGGCGAAAGGAATACCGGAGGATCAAGCGCGTCAAATGGCGGCGGAAATCATGAAAAATAAAGACCAAGCTTTGGATATGTTGGTGAAAGAGGAGTTGGGAATCAACGTGGAGGAGTTGAGTGGATCTGCGATGGAAGCGGCTTATTCTTCTTTCTTCTTGTTCATTGCGGGAGCCATTATTCCAGTCATTCCATTTTTCTTCACTTCGGGTACTACAGCAATTTTACTCAGTGCTTTGTGCAGTGCCTTGGGATTGTTTGGTATTGGTGCAGCCATAACATTGTTCACCAACCGCAGTGTATGGATGAGTGGGATGCGTCAGGTGATTTTTGGATTATTGGCGGCTGCCATCACCTACGGAGTGGGTTCTTTGATTGGCGCTAGTTTGTAAGCATTTTTTGGCCGAGCAACATTTCCAACTTTTGGTTGTCTATTTTGTATGAAAAGGTTGCTTGCAATGGTTTTGTTCTTGGGGACTACGTTTCTCTACTTTTCCATTTCGGGTGTTCCCAATCGACAAAGTCACAGGCAGTATTCTTTTGCTACGGATCCGCCTCAATTCAATCTACCCATTGACACCTCGGTTTACTTCAACTTCATTTTTTTGCCTTGGGATTTTCAATTTCCTATGAGCTGCTTTGGATGGTATCCTACCTGTGGGGGATGTGTCATTTATGAACCGGGCTGGCCATTGGGTAATCAATGGCTGTACAACAACAATAGCGCAATGATTTTCTCCCGAGCGGATGAGTTGTCAAAGGACACCGCAGTGGTAGATACCAATCGAGTATTGGTTTCGGTTAAAGACACCACCGCAGTGGTGGACACTGTGAAAGTGATAAAGAAATTAAGTCGTCAAGAAAAATGGCAACGTTTTAAAAGCAAGCTTCACTTTTTTCGAAAGAAATAGAAGTCTGCGTAGGAAGACACTTCGTTGTTTCCGTTGTAAGGATACGGATTGGTAAGGTGTTCTATCAACTCAAATTCAGGCGCATTTTTATTCACCCAGTTGGTAAATTTTCTGTGCTTGACATGGGCGACATCTTGGTTGTTTTCGTGGTCATCTTCGTTGGAAGAATAGACAATGACATATTGTTGACCAGCACCAAACAACTTCTTCATGTAGTCCTCATATATAGCATCTTCCACCAAGTGGTAGATGACGTCGAGACTCATGGACATCTCCGCATTTTCATGGTTGTAATCATGCAACACCACAAATTGCTTGCTGGCATCGGCCTGATACTTGGCGCGACATTTCTGAACAATCGTGGCACTGACATCTACTCCGATGTACGAAGGAAAAATAAAATACCCCAATTGATTGCCGTCGCCACATCCAAATTCAATCACAGATTGAATGTTGTTTTTGGATACAAATTGGTTGATTACTTGCGCTTTGTATTCAGCAAGGATGTTGTAAGATCCTGCGCCAGAGTTTCCGCCAGCTTTGTATCTGTTTTCCCAATATTCACTTGAATTGGTGAAGGATTGTGAACCGTTGATTCGATTATAAATCGATTTGGTCAGAGGGCCCAACACAGGGATTTTTTTGATGAAGCGAGTAAGAGTCGACATAGCAGGGGCAATGAATTGGGGTATTTAACAATTAGGCTTGTAATCTTCGATCTGCTGGACGCAAATACCAAGACACTACAACCAATGCAAAAGTAAGAATTGAACCAAACATATCACCAAAGCCATCGCCTACCGCCATGTGAGACACAAATGCGCCAATCATGGTGAACCCGAGTCCTGCATAGGCCCATTCCTTGATTAATGGATATTTGGGGATAAGGATTGCAATTACCGCTAAAATTTTCCATGTGCCCAATAAGGTCATGAAATAATCGGGGTAACCCAAGCGCTTGAAATTATCGGCAACTTCAGGACGGTGAAGTAATTGAAATACACCTCCGAATGCGGTACCAAAGGCCAACCATACAGTAAAGACCCAGTACAAAATTTTATTTCTTTTTTCCATTTTGTTTTAGATATAAAGCAATGATACGGAAAATTATGGGTGCGCCTTGGGCTATATTTGAAAGATATTCACCTTAACTTGATCAGTATCTCAGTATGAAGCACATCCTTGTTTTTGTCATTTTCATCATGTCTAACATGGCCGTGCGCGCACAAGGTTTTTCTGTGGGTCACGCACAGGCAGCCTACATTGACGCTACAAGAGCCAATCGAAATGTCACATGTGAGCTTTATTATCCCGCTGATGCGGCCGGGGACAATGTGGCCATCGCTGCGGGTGTATTTCCAGTGGTGGTCATCGGTCACGGATTTGTTATGTCAGCCTCTGTGTATGATATATATTGGAATGCATTGGTTCCGGAAGGTTATGTTGTTGCCGTCCCTACGACGGAGGGGTCTCTGTTTCCATCCCATGATAATTTTGGAAAGGACATGGCTTTTTTGGTTTCTCAACTTCAGTTGGAGGGCACCAATGCGGCTTCATTTTTATACAATGCCATAGCCACAACAAGCGCAGTGATGGGACATTCCATGGGCGGAGGTTCGGCTTTCTTGGCGATGCAGGCCAACCCCAACATTACCGCCATGGCTGCGATGGCACCGGCAGAAACCAATCCTTCCGCTGTGGGTGCCGCTGCCAATATCCAGCGACCCACTTTGATTTTTGCAGGTATCAATGATTGTGTGGCGCCTCCTGCCGATCACCAATTGCCGATGTTCAATGCCCTGGCGAGCGATTGTAAATCTTACGTGGGCATCGTGGGTGGTGATCATTGTCAATTTGCTTCTTCTAATTTTAATTGTACTTTCGGACAAAGTACCTGCTCCCCACAGGCCACCATTTCTGCATCGGAACAACAATCATCGGTTTTGGACAACCTCATTCCTTGGTTGGATTTTTATTTGAAAAACGATTGTGCACAAGGTGAGATTTTCCAGGCCAATGTCACTAGCAATGCGGCCTATGAAGTGCAGCAGAATTGCACCTTGGGTTGTGCAGCTGGGATCATCAACACAGCAGATTTTTCATTTTCATTGTATCCCAATCCTTCTGCTGAGATGCTTCATTGGAAGGGAACCGAAGCGTGGGTGGGGGAAACCTTCTGCATTGTGGATGTGCAAGGAAGAACCATCGAGCAAGGGAAACTAAATGTCAATGGCGATATTGCCAATATTGGAACCTGGGCCAATGGTGTTTATTTTTTAAAGGTAGGGCCTGCGTTGGTGGTGCCTTTTAGTAAGAATTGATAGAACCCAGAGAATCTTGAATGATCAGCAGAGTAGCTGCTTTGAAAAAGATTTTCTAGAAAAGAATTCATCCAAAACTACTCTCAACCTTTGGAAGCATTAATTTGCTCAAGATCACGAATGATTTCTTCACGGTTTTCCATGGCCTTTTGGGCTTTTGGATCTTTTATACTATGAGCGTTTTGCATGGCATGCATCAATTCTTTATGAATTTGATCATCATGTTCCTTTGGCTTATTTTTCATTTCTCGAATTTACTTTTTTTTACAATAAAAACCAATTTCATTTTCAGATTTTTGGATCATATCTACCCAATAATCATTTTCCCATAAATCTCTATGATTATTGATTTGCATCCTATATAATCGATTTCGTGACGCTGAATTTCCACTGAAGTATATAGTTGCATCAGGGATCTTTTGCAGGAAACAATAAATACCATATGCTACTGTATTTAATACCAATGAAGTGTCACCATTGTTCGTGATTATCTTATCCGATAACGATAGTGTTTCTAATTCCCAATCAACCAGTGATAGATTGTACAATTGTAAGTTTATGTCAACAACAGAAAAGTGAATGCATTTGATCACATTGCGCTTCCCAATACTAACGAACCAATATTCATGTTCTTTTCCAGATTGATAGTGCACTGGATAATGATTTTTCATTGCGCAAATAGAAAATATCACGCACTAACATGCAAGGAACATATAAGAATGCATAAAAAGGTATTTTACTTTTCGATCACGGTAGGATAGGAAAAGTCGATTTCAGATTATGCGTTGGGTATGTGAATAAAGAAGTATTAGAGGACTGTAACATTCATTGTTTTTTGTTCTTCGCGTCCTTTGGGAAACCTTTGCGTCCCTTGCGTTAGAAGAAAATGCAATTAACGCAGAGCACGCTAAGAATCCGCAGAGAACGCAGAGAAAAAACCTTAGCGTCCTTTGCGAAACATCTGCGCTCCTTGCGTTAAATAAAAAAGCAATTAACGCAAAGTCCGCCAAGAATCCGCAAAGCTCGCAAAGAGGACACTTGTGATAAGCCATTGCGCCCTTTGCGTAAAACTTTGCGCTCCTTGCGTTAAATAAAAATTCAATAAACGCAGAGCTCGCCAAGAATGCGCGAAGTGCGCAAAGAAAAATCCCTTACGCCCTTTGCGTAGAACTTTGCGCTCCTTGCGTTAAATAAAAATTCGATATAATTAAACGCAAAGTCCGCTAAGAATTCGCAAAGCTCGCAAAGAGGGCACTTGAGATATTCCTTTACGCCCCTTGCGTAGAACTTTGCGCTCCTTGCGTTAAATAAAAATTCAATAAACGCAGAGCTCGCCAAGAATGCGCGAAGTGCGCAAAGAGATCACTTGTGAAAATTCTTCTCGCCCTTTGCGCCCCTTGTGATTTTTTCATAATTTCTTTAATATATGCGCATAATTTATTGGTTGTTTTTTGATTCAATAAAATTGAACTTTGAAATAAAAATGACTGAAAATGAAATCTCACGAATCGTTTTGGAAGAATCGATTTCGATACACAGAAAATTAGGTCCTGGTTTATTGGAAAAAGTTTATCAAGAGGCATTGTATCACTCACTGATAAAAAGAGGGTTATTTGTCTCAAAAGAGCAAGGAATTCCAATTGTTTTGGATGAGATTCAAATAGATTGTGCATATCGAATTGATATTTTGGTAGAGAACAAAGTAGTAATTGAGATTAAGAGTGTAGAAAATCTTCACGATTTGCACATGGCACAAACTTTAACCTATTTAAAATTGGGTGGATATAAGTTAGGTTTATTGATAAACTTCAATTCGACACTGTTGAAATCCGGAATAAGGCGGTTGGTAAACAATCTTTAAAGGTTATTGTAATCATTGAGTTATTTGAAAAAGCTTCGCGCCCTTTGCGTACAACTTTGCGCTCCTTGCGTTAAGAAAAATACATCAAACGCAAAGTCCGCCAAGAATGCGCGAAGTACGCAAAGAGGGCACTTGAGATAAGTCATTGCGCCCCTTGCGTTAAATAAGAAAGTAATCAACGCAGAGCTCACCAAGAATGCGCGAAGTACGCAAAGAAATACTAGCGCCTCTCAATCTTGATTCGATCCAATCGCTCCAAGATCTCTTCCAAGTTGCTGGAGGTGACCAAGGCCATGCGATCCTCTTTGAAGTGGGAAAACCCTTTGAAATAGTTGGTGTAATGTCGACGCATTTCCAATATGCCCAATACCTCTCCCTTCCATTGGATACTAAACATCAAATGTTTTTTACAAGTCTCTACTCGTTCATCGATGGTGGGGGGCGCTAATTTTTCGCCTGTGGCCAAGTAATGTTTTACCTCTCGAAATATCCATGGATAACCGATGCTGGCTCGGCCTATCATGATCCCATCCACGCCATACCGGTTTTTGTATTCCAATGCTTTCTCGGGACTATCAATGTCGCCATTGCCAAAGATGGGAATGTGAATGCGGGGATTCTCTTTCACTTTGGCTATCAAGCTCCAATCGGCCTCACCCTTGTACATCTGCACGCGGGTGCGACCATGAATGGTCAAGGCCTTGATGCCAATGTCCTGCAGGCGTTCTGCGACTTCTAAGATATTTTTAGAACCTTCGTCCCAACCCAAACGGGTCTTAACGGTAACGGGCAGGGTAGTGGCTTTCACGATGGCTTCGGTCATGCGAACCATCTTATCAATGTCTTTTAAAATGCCCGCGCCGGCGCCTTTGCAGGCTACTTTCATCACCGGACATCCGTAGTTAATGTCCAATAAATCGGGTTGCGTTTCTTCTATGATTTTGGCACATTGCACCATGGTGTCGATCTCACTTCCAAAAATTTGTACACCGATGGGACGCTCATATTCAAAAATGTCCAATTTCATTTTGCTCTTGGCGGCATCCCGAATCAATCCTTCACTGCTGATGAACTCGGTGTACATCATGTCTGCTCCATTCTCTTTGCACACGAGGCGAAAGGGCGGGTCGCTGACATCTTCCATGGGTGCTAAAAGCAGCGGGAAGTCGGGGAGTTCTATTTGATCAATCTTTACCATAAAAAAAGCCGCCTTCCTTTCGGAAAGCGGCTGCAAGTTAAAAACAATTCGGCGATGACTTACATCATTCCACCCATTCCTCCTCCGGGCATGGCTGGCATGGCAGGTGCGTCTTCTTTGATATCAGAAATCACACACTCTGTAGTCAACAACATTCCGGCGATTGAAGAGGCATTTTCCAAGGCCACACGAACCACTTTCGTTGGATCGATAACGCCACTGCTCAACAAGTTTTCAAACTTCTCCGTGCGTGCGTTGTATCCAAAGTCGTCGTTTCCTTCTCTTACTTTTTGAACGATGACCGCTCCTTCACCTCCTGCATTGGCAACAATCTGGCGCAAGGGCTCTTCGATGGCGCGCTTGATGATGCTGATACCGGTGGTCTCATCATCATTTTCACCTTTCAATCCATCCAATGATGCGCTGGCACGAATCAAAGCGGTTCCACCTCCAGGTACAATACCTTCGGCAATTGCAGCGCGTGTTGCATGCAATGCATCGTCAACGCGATCTTTCTTCTCTTTCATTTCAACCTCGGTGGCAGCACCAACATAAAGTACTGCAACTCCTCCGGCCAATTTGGCCAAGCGCTCTTGCAACTTCTCGCGATCGTAATCTGAGGTAGTTTTTTCAATTTGGGCTTTGATTTCTGCAACACGGGCTTGAATGCCTTCTTTGTTTCCAGCTCCATTCACGATGGTGGTGTTGTCTTTGTCGATGGTGATTTTTTCTGCACGACCCAAATCTTCTAAGGTAGCTGCATCCAATTTCAATCCCATTTCTTCACTGATCACGGTTCCTCCAGTTAGAATAGCAATGTCTTGCAACATGGCTTTTCTGCGGTCACCAAAACCGGGGGCTTTTACAGCGGCGATGCGGAGAGCACCACGAATTTTGTTCACCACCAAAGTAGCCAAAGCTTCTCCGTCAACGTCTTCTGCGATGATCAACAAAGGCTTTCCGGTTTGAACGGTCTTCTCCAAAACAGGAAGCAATTCTTTCATATTGGAAATTTTCTTGTCATAGATCAAGATGTAAGCATTTTCCAATTCCGCTTCCATGTTTTCTGCGTTGGTCACGAAGTAAGGAGACAAGTATCCGCGATCAAACTGCATCCCTTCAACGGTCTTTACATCGGTTTCGGTTCCTTTTGCTTCCTCTACTGTAATAACGCCTTCGATACCGACTTTCGCCATGGCATCTGCAATCAAAGTACCCACGCTCTCATCATTGTTGGCTGAGATGGTGGCCACTTGTTTGATTTTGTTGTTGTCTGAACCTACTTCCTTTGAAATTTCTTTCAAAGAAGCAACCACCGCCGCAACTGCTTTATCCATACCACGCTTTAAATCCATGGGATTGGCACCTGAAGCGACGTTCTTTAATCCTGTTCCCACGATGGCTTGAGCTAAAACTGTTGCAGTTGTAGTACCATCACCTGCGATGTCCGCAGTTTTGCTGGCTACCTCTTTCAACATCTGTGCACCCATGTTTTCAATGGGGTCTTTTAATTCAATTTCTTTTGCAACAGAAACGCCATCTTTGGTCACGTGGGGGGCACCAAATTTTTTATCGATAACAACGTTTCTTCCTTTTGGGCCTAGGGTTACTTTCACCGCATTGGCCAACTGATCTACTCCTGATTTTAATTTTTCACGAGCAGTGACATCAAATGTGATTTCTTTTGCCATGTTTTCCTAGTTTTAAATGATTGCTAAAATGTCTGATTCACGCATGATCAAATAATCTCTTCCGTCCAAGGAAATCTCGGTACCAGAATATTTGCCATACAAAACGGTGTCACCTACGGCAACGGTCATGGGCTCGTCTTTCTTGCCATTACCAACTGCTACTACGGTTCCACGTTGTGGTTTTTCTTTTGCGGTCTCTGGAATGATGATACCGCTTGCTGTAGTGGTTTCAGCCGCTGCAGGCTCAACCAATACACGATCTGCAATAGGTTTTACGTTTACTGACATAATTTTAAATTTTATGATTGCGATTTAGCACTTGTTGTGCCAATTGATTTTTGAACTTTCCCTCCCGAAAAATTGGCAGGCTGATAAAAAAAAATGTCAGTGAGTGCGACACACTGACATTTTTCTATGATTAAAAATATCGCTTAGTTCTGAGGCGCTTCTTGCTCAGTTGCAGGAGCTACTTCTTCACCAGTTGAATATTGCGTAGTGCTGCTGAAGCTTGCGCTGAACATGCACAATACAAACAAGCCAATCACCAAATACCAAGTGGCTTTTTCTAAAAAATCAGCGGTTTGCTGAACACCACCTACTTGTGTGGTTTGGAAACCACTGGTTAATCCACCCCCTTTGGGATTTTGAATCAATACAACCACTGCCAACAACAAGGCTACGACTACGGTCAATACAATAATTACGTTTTCCATTGAATTAGTTTTTCTTATTCAGATTTTTTAATTGCCCTGCAAAGTAAACACTTTTTTCGGGATATAGCTCAATTAACTTTTTGTAGGCTTTTCGGGCCTTATCCAACTTGCCTTGTTTGACATACAGTTTGGCCATGGTTTCTGTCACCAAATTCACATCTTCCTCCAAACTTTCTTTGGCCATGTTGCCGGCAGCATACTCCACGGCTTTGCCTCGATTGATTTGGGGTTCATTCTGTATGAATTTTTCTATCAAATTGTGGACGGGTGCCGGGGTATTGTCTTCCGGTTGAATTTTGGGTTCTGACCACCCTTCGTTAAGGTTGATGGGGTCCGCCAATTCGCCAATGGAGTGGGCAATAAAATTCAAGAAATCATCATCATATTGCTGCACAGAAGGGGCAACCACCACCTCAGTTGTTTCCTTTTCACTTACTTCCAATTCAATCGAACTGCTGATGGCCTTGTTCATGATGTCCTGCCCCAACTCGCCCAGTTCAGACAATTCTACACTTTCAGGCAAAGGGGCTCGTTCCTCTTTCCCACTCTCATTCCCATTCTCATTCTCATTCTCATTCTCATTTTCTTCTCGGGGTTGGTCCAATCGAATATCCACCCAATCATCATCAACAGTAATAACGGGCAGGGGATCATCTTCCAATATCACATCGACCCAATGATCCGGGATAGGCGCAGTGGGTGCCACTTCCTTGGGAATTTCGGCTTCCACTTCAATCTCTGGAATGGCTTCGGGAATTGTTTTTTCTAAAAGTTGATAGATGAAGCGACGGTCTGGAGCGCGCAGGGCAGCCTGCTGCAATTGGGTTTGGAAATCTGACGCGCCACTATTTTTTTTCGCCAACGCTAACAAAGCATGGGCTTGTGCAAACCAAGGATATTCTGAAATAAGTTTTTCCAAGGCGGGAATGTGCTCTGTTTTGAGCAAGCTTGGGGTGTTGAGCCAAGCGGTCCATTCTAGTTTTGATATGTCCTTACCAATTCCCGACACTGGCATTGAATATTTCTTGGATTAATTGGTCATTGATGGATCCCCAAAGCTCTTCTTGAACGCTGAAGAAATCTTGACCCGCAGGGAAATCGGCATATTTGGTAAAGGTTTTTTCAAATCCCAATTCTTTTTCCAATTGATTGGTGTATTTGATTTTTACCGTCACGGTTAGACGAGTCAAAGAGGCGGTTTCATTGCCTCGGGCTGCAATGGGTGCTACATTGTATTCAGTGATTACACCTTCATATTGCAAATCACCATTGCTTGTAACCAAACGCAAAGGGCTTTGCGCCAATAAATAGTCTTTCAACCCCTCTGTTAAATTCTGCGCATAAACCTGGGAGGCCAATGCCGTTTGTGGACGAATGAAATTGACCTGAAAACTGTCTGCACCGCTGAATTGACCGCCGGTAAAAGAATAATTTACCTGACAGCTGGACATTACCAACGCAATCCAAAGGGTCATGTATGGGAGCAGTTTTTTCACAGGTCGTTTAAATCGTATTCTTTGATTTTTCGATAAAGGGTTCGCTCAGAAATACCCAATTCCTTGGCAGCATTGCGTCTTCTGCTCTTGTGCTTCATGAGGGCTTTTTTAATCATCTCCTTTTCCGTATCCATCAAAGATAGGGTTTCTTCAATGACCTCATGTGACGGGGTGGAGCCAACCAAAATGGGTGTGTTGTTGTTGGGGCTAACCGTGATGAGCGAGGAGGAGTGACCCGTGAATGTGTCATTTTCAGGTGCGATGTTGACATTGTCCAAATTCACATTGCCCTGCATCAAACCAAACACAATTTGTTTGAGGTCATTGAGTTCATTTTTCATCTCAAACAACACTTTGTAAAGCACCTCGCGTTCACTAAAATCATTGGGTTGACTGCCTTTTTTGACCAGTCCTTGTGTGGCAAATCCTTCAGCAGGAAGGTAGGCTCTCAACGCCTCAGGGCTGATGATCCTTTGGGTTTCCAAAAGGCTCATTTGCTCTGTAATATTTTTGAGTTGGCGAATGTTACCGGGCCAATAATAATTGAGAATCAACGATTCGCTTTCCGGTAATAATTGCAATACGGGAACCTGATATTTTTCTGAAAAATCGCTGGCAAACTTTTTAAATAAATGCACAATGTCATTGCCTCGTTCACGCAATGGAGGCATTGCAATGGGCACTTGATTCAATCGATAAAACAAGTCCTCTCTGAATTGTCCACCTCCAATGGCGTCATTGAAATCAACGTTGGTTGCTGCGATGACCCGGACGTTTGTTTTTTGAACTTTAGAAGACCCCACCCGAATAAATTCTCCGGTCTCCAAAACACGCAACAAGCGCACTTGGGTGCTGTGGGGCAGCTCAGCCACTTCATCTAAAAAAATCGTTCCATTGTTGGCTTCCTCAAAATAACCTTTGCGCGCCTCATGTGCACCTGTGAAGGCTCCTTTTTCATGACCAAACAACTCCGAGTCAATGGTGCCTTCGGGAATCGCACCGCAGTTCACAGCGATGTAAGGACCGTGTTTTCTACTGCTTAGATGATGAATGATTTTTGGGATGCTTTCTTTACCTACGCCGCTCTCCCCATTGATCAAAACGGAGATATTGGTAGGGGCTACATGCATAGCAATTTCCAATGCCCGAATGAGTAAAGGAGATTGTCCTATAATTCCAAATCTTTGTTTGATACTTTGTAATTCCATGAATTATTTTTTTCGAGGATAGTGCGCTACTACTTCGCCATTGAGCGTGATTGAGGTGCATTCTTTCATCACAACATCCACATAATCGCCCACCTGAATTTCACCTTTTGGGAAAACCGCCACCACGTTTTGGCTATTGCGACCATACAAATGCGCTTCAGATTTTTTTGAAACGCCTTCAACCAAAACACGTTGGGTTTTCCCGATGTGTTTTTTGGTACATTCAGCGCTTTTAATCATCTGCGCATCGATGATCTCAGTAAGCCTTCTTCCTTTTACTTCTTCAGGAACATCGTCCTCATATTTTCTTTCAGCAAGAGTTTTGGGACGCTCACTGTACTTGAACATATATGCCATGTCGTAACCCACCTGATTCATCAGTGAAACTGTGGCTTGATGTTGCTCTTCCGTTTCTCCGCAAAATCCTGCAATAACATCTGTACTGATGGCACAATCCGGCATGATGTTGCGAATCGAAGCGATTCTTTCCAAATACCATTCTCTGGAATAACCGCGGTTCATTTTCTTCAACACATCGGTATCTCCGCTTTGAACGGGCAAATGAATGTATTTGCAGATATTTTCATACTTGGCCATCGTCACCAAAACCTCATCGGTCATGTCTTTGGGATGAGAGGTCGAAAATCTCACACGTAAATCGGGATGAACAAGCGCCACCATCTCCAAAAGCTGTGCAAAGTTGGTGGTGGGTTGATCGGGATTTTCAATCTCTCCTTTGTTGTTGATATTCCATTTGTAACTATCGACATTCTGTCCCAACAAAGTGACTTCGCGGTATCCTTGATCAAATAATTCTTGCGCTTCTTTGACGATGCTCTTGGGATCTCGACTTCTCTCACGACCTCGAGTAAAAGGGACGACACAGAATGAACACATGTTGTCACATCCACGCATGATGGAAATGAACGCGGTTACTCCGTTGGTATTTAAACGAACAGGTGTAATCTCAGCGTAGGTTTCTTCGCGGCTCAACAAGACGTTCACTGCCTTTTGACCGGTATCAATCTGTCCCAACAAATTGGGTAAATCGCGGTAGGCATCGGGACCCACGACCAAGTCGACCAACTTTTCTTCTTCCAAAAGTTTTTCTCTTAAGCGTTCCGCCATGCAGCCCAAAACGCCTACTTGGAGTTCGGGATTCTTTTTCTTTAAAGTTTGAAAAAATTGCAATCGCCCACGTACACGTTGTTCCGCATTGTCCCTGATGGCGCAGGTATTTAAAAGCACCAAGTCTGCCTCTTCGGCATCACGGGTGGTTTCATAACCTTGTTGGGTAAGAATGGATGCGACAATTTCACTGTCAGAGAAATTCATCTGACAACCGTAGCTCTCCAATAATAATTTTTTTGCTTTGCGATTCTCGGGCAGTGGCGCGGTCGCTTCAACCATCAAGTATTCCCCTTGACGGTTTTCATCAATTGTTTTTTCCTCCACAGTGTATGGCTGTTTTGAATGATTAGTATAGGATGCAAATATATGCCGTTTTGTCATGCTGTTATGTGAATTTTGGTGAACCGAAATAAAAAACTATACATTTGTCGCCGAGTAAAAAAATTGAGATGAGTAAAAATTTGGTGATCGTGGAGTCCCCTGCAAAGGCAAAAACCATTGAAGGGTATTTGGGAAAAGACTTTATTGTGAAGTCGAGTATGGGGCATGTGCGAGATCTTCCCAAGAAGGATCAGGCCATCGATATGACCAAAGATTTTCAACCGGTTTATGAGGTGACTGATGACAAGAAAGACATGGTGAGAGAGCTCAAAAAATTGGCAAGCAAGGCAGAGGTGGTTTGGTTGGCGACGGATGAGGACCGCGAGGGAGAAGCCATTTCTTGGCATTTGATGGAAGCCCTGGATATCCCAGAAAGTAAGACCAAAAGAATCGTGTTCCATGAGATCACCAAAAAAGCCATTTTAAATGCCATTGACAATCCAAGACGTGTGGACATTGATTTGGTCAATGCCCAGCAAGCTCGACGCATATTAGACCGTTTGGTGGGTTTTGAATTGTCTCCGGTATTGTGGAAGAAAGTGAGACCCAGCTTGAGTGCAGGTCGCGTGCAAAGTGTTGCTGTGCGAATCATTGCGGATAGAGAGAAAGAAATTGAAGCTTTTGAGTCGACTCCTTTTTTTAATGTTCGTGGATTGTTTGATGCCAGTGGCTCCAACCTGAAGGCAGAATTGAGCAAGCGGTTGAATACTTCTTTGGACGCAATGTCCTTTATTCAATTGTGCAAAGACGCTTCTTTTTCGGTTTCTAACTTGGAAACCAAACCATCCAAAAGAACACCGGCTGCGCCTTTCACCACTTCAACCCTTCAACAGGACGCATCCAGAAAATTGGGCTTCAGCGTTTCAGGCACCATGAGTTTGGCCCAACGCCTGTATGAGGCAGGAAAAATTACCTACATGAGAACCGACAGCGTGAACTTATCTGAGTTTGCGCTTCAAGCGGCCAAAGATGAGATTTCGAAAACTTTTGGCCCACAATATTCCAAGACCAGACAGTTTAATTCCAAATCCAAAGGTGCACAAGAGGCGCATGAGGCCATTCGTCCAACCGACATGAGTGTTCGCTCCGCCGGTGGTGATGAACGTGAGAAAAAATTGTATGATCTGATTTGGAAGCGAACCATGGCCAGCCAAATGGCGGATGCAGAGTTGGAAAGAACTACCGCTACCATTGCAATCTCTACAACACCCGAGGTGTTGGTTGCCAAAGGAGAGGTAATTAAGTTTGATGGCTTTTTGAAGTTGTATATTGAATCCACAGAGGATGATTTGAGCGAAGACAATGACGAAGGCATGTTGCCTCCATTGCAGGTGGGTCAGGTGTTGATTAGAAAGGAAATGACAGCCATTCAACGATTCACCCAAAAGCCCAGCCGATATTCAGAAGCGAGCTTGGTGAAGAAATTGGAGGAATTGGGTATTGGACGACCATCCACTTATGCACCCACCATCTCCACCATACAACAACGGGGATATGTCGAGAAGAAAGAGCTGGAGGGTGTATTGAGAAGCTATGAAGTAATTACTCTGTCGGGTAACGAAATCAAATCAGAAATCAAAACAGAACGCACAGGTGCTGACAAGGGAAAATTATTCCCAACAGACATTGGAGTGGTAGTGAACGATTTCTTGGTGAATTATTTCCCAACGATTTTGGATTACAGTTTTACCGCCAATGTGGAAGAGGAGTTTGATATCATCGCTGAAGGCAAATTGGATTGGCGAGAGATGCTTCGTAAGTTTTATTCTCCCTTTCATCAGTCCGTACAAACCACAATTGAGAGCGCATCAAGAGCATCGGGTGAACGTGAGTTGGGTGTAGACCCAGCTTCTGGGAAGCCCGTTATCGCTCGTATCGGTAGATTTGGTCCGATCATTCAAATTGGTGCGTCCGATGACGAGGAAAAGAAATTTGCATCCTTGCGTCCGGATCAGAGCATCACCAGTATCTCTTTGGAAGAGGCCATGAAATTGTTTTCATTTCCCAAGGTGTTGGGTGAGTGGAATGGAAAACCAATTGCTGTAGGATTGGGTCGTTTTGGTCCCTACATCAAATGGGACAAGACCTTTGCTTCATTGCGAACCAAAGAAGGAGATGATCCGCATACGGTTCAGTTGGATCGAGCGATTCAATTGGTAGAGGATAAAATCAATGGGGTGAATGCCAATCTCATCAAGACCTTTGATGAGCGTCCGGATATTCAGGTAATCAAAGGACGATTTGGTCCTTACATCAAAGTCAATACAGACAATTATAAAATTCCCAAAGGAGAAGAAGCATCAACTTTGAGCTTGGAGCGAATTTTAACCATAATGGCGGAGACCAAGCCTAGTGGAAAAAAGGCAGGAGCCAAGAAAACGGCAAGCAAGGCTGCACCCAAAAAGGCTGCACCCAAGAAGGCAGCTGCGAAAAAAGCACCCGCTAAAAAGGCCGCCAAAAAGAAGTAGGTCTTCAGCAATGCGATGTTGATAATGTTTTAGGAAATGAAAGCGCCCTTCGAGGGCGCTTTTTATTTTCGAGCAATGGATTTTGCTTCTTTTCTTTCGCCCACTTTATGGCATGAACAAGGAAGTTCAGGATATTCTGATTCTTCGCTCATTCATGATGTTACATTCTTTCATGACACCGAGGATTTGGATTGGAGTAAATTTAAAATGGCGCTATTGGGTGTTGAAGAAGACAGAAGAACGCAAAAGAATCATGGAGCCAGTCAAGCGCCCGATGAGGTAAGAAAAAAGTTGTATGAATTAACCAAGTGGGATGAGCTTCCCGGCTTGATTGATCTAGGAAATGTCAAGGCAGGCAATGATTTGGAAGATACTTTTTTTGCGGTTAGATCCATTTGCGAATTTCTCATTAAAAAGGAGATTATTCCCATCGTTATCGGCGGTACACAGGATATTACGTACGCCAATTATTTGGCCTATGAAAATTTGGAGCAGACGGTGAATTTGGTCACCGTTGACCGACAATTGGATTTTGCAACCACCCATGATGACGATTTCGCTTCGGGTTATTTGAATAAAATTGTTCTGCACAAACCCAATTATCTTTTCAATTTTTCCAACCTGGGACATCAACGGTATTTGACTGATCGTGATTTGGTTGTTTTGATGGAGAAGATGTATTTTGAAGCGACGCGTTTGGGAGAAATTCAAGGTGACATCCGGGTAGTAGAACCGGTGATTCGAAACGCAGATATCGTTTCCATTGATATTTCAGCGGTGAGACAATCTGAAAGTCCCGGCATCGCTGACCCTTCTGCCAATGGTTTGTATGGAAATGAACTTGCCCAAATCAGCCGCTACGCCGGCATGAGCGATAAGTTGACATCCATCGGATTTTATGAATACAATCCGGTTTTTGATATTCGAGACCAATCGAGTGGTCTTTTGGCTCAGTGCATATGGTGCTTTGTTGAAGGATTTTTATACCGCAAGGGAGATTTCCCCAAAGCCGATTACACCGAGTACACCCGTTATTCTGTTTTGATGGATGATAGCGGAGATGAATTGGTATTCTACAAAAGTCCCTTGACCGATCGTTGGTGGATGGACGTTCCTTATCCAGCGGGAACGCGGGAGAAATACGAGCGCCACCATTTGGTGCCATGCAGCTATGAGGATTATGAGACAGCATTGAGGCAAGAAATGCCTGATCGTTGGTGGAAAACCTTTCAAAAATTAGTATGACCTAAATCAGTTCAATCCAAGGGCAGACGCCCGTGAGCCGATGTTTTTTTGCTTTTTTTTTGGATTGTGAATAAAATTTTCTAATTTAGCAATTCTACATAGCCGAGTTCGGACTAGGTGGAAACCATAAGTTATGAAAATGAGAATTTCTTTTGTTGTATTATTTGCAGTTATCCTAAGCTGGAAAGCAAGCGCTCAGCAGGATCCGCAGTTGACCAACTGGATGTTTGACAGGGTGTCTTTTAATCCAGCTTTTGCGGGATCTGACAAGATGCACAACCTTTCATTATTCTACCGCAACCAATGGACTGGATTTTCAAAAAGCCCAGTTACTTCATTGTTCAACTACCATGGATATGCTCCAGTGGGCGATCACATGATTGGTTTTGGGATTTCTACCATCGGAGAATCTCTGGGAAATGAGAACAACACCATGTTCAGAGCCAACTTGGCTTACCACCATACCCTGGGAGCCAATCGCATCAGCATGGGCTTGCAGTTTGGAATGTTGAACAAGAGCTTGAACAACGATTGGATTTATATTGATCAAAATGATCCATTATTGACCGGTACCAACGGAGACAATGGACTTAAATATCCACAAAGCTCTACAGCCTTTGATATGGCTTTGGGAGCAACTTTCTATCGTCCCGATAAATATTACTTTGGTGTCTCAATGACCCATTTGACTGCATCTGATTTGCAAGACTTGAATTACCAAATGGCCCGTCACGTCTACATCGTAGGTGGATATAACCATTCGCTCAATACAGATTTGGTTTTGCGTAGCAACATGATGGTGAAGACAGATTTGAAAGCTTCGCCTGCAGTAGATTTAAATGCTAATGTGCTTTGGAAAAATATGTTGTGGGGTGGCTTGAGCTACCGCTTGGGCGATGCCATCGCGCCGATGATGGGATTCCAAAAAGTATTTGCTGAAAAAATTTCAGGTCGTACAACATTCAATCAAACTTTCCGTATTGGATATAGCTACGATTTGACCACTTCCGATGTGCGTCAGTACAGTACTGGTTCACACGAAGTATTCGTTTCTTATCTGTTCAACATTTCAAAAGAACCGTTGAAGACATACCACGTCAATCCTCGTTTCTTATACTAATTGAATGGAATTGAAACAAAATGTATTATTATTGCGTTGGAAATATTTGCTCAAGAAGAATAGTGGGAGGGAGAATTTAAAAAAGGAAATCATGAAAAAGTCATTTTTGTATTTCTTAATTGCCGTAGCATTATACGGTTGTTATGCACCCGCTGGAGGTGAATTGGTTGGGGTTTATCCAAGAGATGAATGGTACCAAGCCAACCCATATGGAATGAATTATATTCATTTCGGTTCATATACCATGGGCCCCAGCGATCAAGACGTTCCTTACGCTTTGAACAATCGTGCAAAAACGGTAACCATCCCAGCATTCTATATCGACCAAACGGAGATCTCAAACAATGAGTATCGCCAGTTTGTGTATTGGGTTAAAGACTCTTTGATGTTGGATGCCTTGGCTCAAGCAGATATCGAGGGGTATTCATTCAAAGAGCGCGAGGACGGTAAAGAATTTGAGCGTTTTGTGAACAAAGGATACACCTTGAATTGGGAGGAGCCCATTGATCTAAGTAACGAAGAGGTGTTTGACGTGATCTTTGACGGATTTTATTTGCAAGGAGCTGAGAAGTTTTATGATCGTTGGGAAATTGATTCACGCAAATTGAAATACCGTTATTGGTGGATTGATTTGCAATCTGCGTCAAGAAAGGCAGGTAAGGATGAATTCAGCCAAGCCAACCAATTGGATCAATTGTTCTCTTACAAAGGACACAATGACCGCAGCAAGTTTATCATTGAAGAAGATGTATGGGTTTATCCTGACACTTTGGTATGGGTGCATGATTTTACATACGGATTCAATGAGCCATTGACCGAAAACTATTTCTGGCATCCGGCCTATGATGATTATCCAGTGGTTGGTGTTTCTTGGGGACAGTGTCAAGCATTCTGCGCTTGGAGAACCCAAATCATGAACGACTTCCGTCACAAAAATGGCATGTCATACATTCAACGTTTCCGTTTGCCATCAGAGGCAGAATGGGAATATGCTTCTCGCGGAGGTTTGGAATTGTCTCCATATCCTTGGGGAGGTCCATACACCCGTAACTACTTGGGATGTCCATTGGCCAACTTCAAGCCCATGCGTGGTGATTATGTTGAAGACAATGGTTGTCATACAGTACCCATTTATTCCTATTCACCCAATGATTACGGGTTATTCAATATGGCTGGAAACGTTTCAGAGTGGACCAACACAGCTTATGATGAAAGCGTTTATGAGTTTTCACATGACTTGAGTCCAGAATATCAATATCGTGCAGCAACACATGATCCCCCCTCATTGAAACGCAAAGTTATTCGTGGAGGTAGCTGGAAAGACATTGGATATTTTATCCAAACAGGAACTCGTTCATACGAGTATCAGGATACAGCAAAATCATATATCGGTTTCCGTTGTGTGATGAGCTATTTGGGAAGAGGAAAATCAGCTGCAGATGGTGAGTTTAACGCACCAATGGAGATGGAATAACAATAAAAACAACAACAATTAAAAAAAACCTTTTAAAAAGAAAATTATGAAACCAGGAAGTAAGGCGTGGAAGAACTTTATGTCCAAATTGTATGGATTGGGAGCTGCGGTGGTAATTATCGGTGCGATGTTTAAAATTGAGCACTGGCCAGGCGCATCTTTGTTTTTGATTGTCGGTTTGTCGGCGGAAGCGTTGATTTTCATTTTCTCTGCATTTGAACCGTTACATGAAGATCCAGATTGGTCTTTGGTTTATCCTGAGTTGGCTTTGCCAGAAGAAGGAAAGAAGAATTTGAAAGAAAGCAACAAAGGTAAAATTGCCGGTGGTGGTTCTGGTTCTGGAAACGGTGGTTCAATGTCTCAGCAATTGGATAAAATGTTGGAAGAAGCGAAAGTTGATCCAGAGTTGATCGCAAGTTTAGGTGAAGGCATGAGAACTTTCTCTCAAAACGCCAAGCAATTGGGAGATACTGCGGATGCAGCAGCAGCAGCTTCTGATTACGCTTCATCATTGCGTACCGCTTCAGGTCGTGTTTCTTCATTGGCTGATACCTATGCTCAAGTTTCTGAGAGCTTGACCGGAATGGCTGAGCAAGCACAGAGTGGGGCTACTACAGGAGCACATTTGGCTAAGATGTCAGAGAATTTGGCTGCTTTGAACAACATGTATGAGTTGCAATTGTCAGAGATGGCTCAAACCCGTGCTTTGTATGCAGATATGCACAGTTTGGTTTCAAATCTTTCTGAATCTGTTGAAGATACCAAGCGTTACAAAGACAATATCTCTGAGTTGGCTAATAACTTGAAGTCGTTGAACACTGTTTATGCAAACATGTTGAACGCAATGGGTACTGCACGTCAGTAATTCTAAAAATAATACGAATTAAAAATCTTTTAAAGACTTTTTAGAATGGCAGGCGGTAAAGAAACCCCACGGCAGAAGATGATCGGGATGATGTACCTGGTCTTGACTGCCTTGTTGGCGATGAACATTTCCAAGGACGTATTGAATGCGTTTATTCAAATCAATCATGGTTTGAATAAAACCAACAGCATCCTTGAAGAAAAATCTCAGCGCACCATTGATGGAATCAACAAAAGCCCTGAAGGTGCCAAAGCGGTGCCTTTCCAGAAGGCAGTTGGTGATGTGGATAAGTGGGCTGATGAATTGATTGATTACATTGAATTGATGAAGGCCCACGTTATGGCTTCATCAGGAAAGGCAAATGAGACAGGTGAAGGCTTTGAGGAATACTTGATTGATAATCCAGATAGCCCAGGTCGTAAGATTGCCATCGCTCCTGACGCAAAAAATGCAGAAGGAAAGTTGATTATCTCCAAACCTGATGAAAACCAGAACAACACCTCTTTGTTGATTGGACATGCTCCAGAGGCGCCAAGAACTGAAGAGTTTTCTGCATCGGATTTGAAAAAACATTTGATTGAGTTCAAAGAAAGATTATTGAAAATCAATGTGCAACGTGCGGACAGCGGTGCTGCTGCATTCACATTGCCAGAAGATCTTCAAGAAGCAATCAAAGGAACCTTCAACTTTGATGGTCCTTTCTTGGACAAAGATGGAAAAGAAGAATCTTGGGAAGTGAACAACTTCTTCCACATGCCATTGGTAGCTGTTTTGGCCAGTATGACCAAAATTGAAACGGATGTAATGAACATCAAGAACAACGTTTGTATGGCATTGGCCCAAGGGATCAACGCTACAGATATGAAGTTCTCTGACATTACCGTTGCTGTGGTTCCAAAGAATGGAGCAGTTATCAAAGGTGGTGATTTTGAAGCAGACGTCTTCTTGGCGGCATTTAACCGCTCAAGTAAATCCAAGATCTACATTGGAGGAGAGTGTGATCCGGAATCTACGCCCACCGTATTCCCTGCAAGCGGATCTCCAGAAGCAGAGTCAGATAACAATGGTAAATGTCACTTCAAACGCAATACCGGCGGTATGAGCATTGGAGAGCATGCATTCAAAGGCCAAATCGAATACATGAAGAACGGGAAGCCTGAGTATATTCCTTTCATCATTCCAGCATTTTATGTAATGGAACCCATGGCGGTTATCAGCGCATCTAAGTGTAACGTACTTTATTCTGGATTGGAAAATCCGATTGAGGTTTCTGTTCCTGGTGTGAATGGTACCATTACACCTTCTTGCCAAGGATGTCAATTGACCAAAAGCGGTGCGGCATATATTGCAAAGCCAGATGCGAATGTGAAAAAGGCAGTTATTTCTGTATCTGCTACAGTGAATGGACAAAACAAGAACATGGGAAGCAAAGAATTCCGTGTGAAGAACGTGCCTAGTCCAGATCCAGTGTTTGCAGGTAAGAAGCCCATGGATAATACCATTTCTCGCGGAGAGTTGATCAGCAATGGAACAGTAGCAGCTGTTTTGGATCAATCGTTCATCTTCGAAGGAATTAACTACAGCGTGACTGGTTTTAGCTTAACCATCAACACCGGTTCTGTTACAGTAGAGAAAAAATCTACCAATAGCCAGTTCACTGCAGAAATGAAACAATTGTTGCAAAACGTAAAACCTGGCGCTACGGTGGCATTGACTAACATCACTGCTGTAGGACCTGGAGGTGGATCACGTCGTTTGGCTCCGATTGTATTAAAAGTAAACTAAACAACCCGTTATTATGAACAAGCACATTGTTGTTTTATTGGTCGCTGTTCTTACCAGCATGTTTGCCCAAGCGCAAACAGCGTTGGATGGAGCTTATGTTCCAGAGCATAACCCAACCCGTCGAGTGGTTCCTTATCCTCATTTGCGTCAAGCGGATGTGATGTGGAAACGTCGTATTTGGGAAGCGATTGACTTGCGTCAAAAGATGAATTATTCATTGTATTATCCTGTGAAACCCATCAAGGATAGAAAGTGTTTGTTCGATTTGATTGCTGATGGTATCAACCAAGGTCAAATTACAGCCTACAAGCCAGTAAACGCGATGCTTTTGCCAGACGATGAGTTCACTATGCCGATGTCTCCTGAAGAGGTGGATGATGCTTTGAACTTCATTGAAATCGTTCCTTTGAAATCAGTTGCTGATCCTACACAAGATTCTTTGGATTTGATGGGGAACACGGTTGCAGATACAATCAAAACCAAATTGGAGGCAGACAAGATCTTGCGTTACGAGTTGAAAGAAGATTGGATTTTTGATAAGCAACGTTCTGAGCGTTATGTTCGTATCATCGGTATCGCTCCTGTTGCAGAAAAGAAAACAGCGGCAGGTGTATCGGTAGAAAAATTATTCTGGTTGTATTTCCCAGAGTGTCGTTACTTGTTTGCCAATGCAGACGTATTCAATTTGCACAACACTTCTCAACCCATCACTTTTGATGACCTTTTCCAAAAGAGAATGTTTTCAGCATTTGTTGTGAAAGAGGAGAACGTGTATGATCGTCGAATCGAAGAATATTATCGCGATCCTATGAAAGCGATTTTAGAAAGTGAGCGCATCAAAGAAGATTTGTTCTTGTTTGAACACGACTTATGGCACTATTGATTAAAACTTAAATGATAAAAGCCACCGAAAGGTGGCTTTTTCTTTTTTAGTCATAGTACTTTTGCACCCGAAATGGTTACAATAGGAAATTTAACAGTAAGCTTTGGATCACGAGATTTGTTCCAAAACATATCCTTGTTTATCGGCCCCAGAGAAAGAATGGGATTGGTGGGGAAAAATGGAGCAGGAAAATCCACGCTATTAAAAATATTGGCGGGTATGCAAAACCCCACATCGGGACAGATCGGTTTGACCCGTGGTACGACAGTGGGGTATTTGGCTCAGGAAATGGAACATCGCAATGATGTTACCGTTCGTCAAGAGGCGGCTTCGGCTTTTTCTGAGACGCTTCAAATGCAAACCAGAATGGATGAATTGATTGACGCTATCGCGGTTCATGAGGATTACACCAGTGATGACTATGCCAATAAAATTGAAGAGATTGAAGACATTAGCCATCGTTTGAGTTTGGTGGATGCCAGCAAGATGGATGAGAAAATAGAACGGGTCTTGTTGGGTTTGGGATTTGGCACTTCAGATTTTGATCGTGATATCTCTGAATTCAGTGGAGGATGGAAAATGCGTGTTCAATTGGGGAAACTTCTTTTGCGCAATCCAGATCTCTTGCTGTTGGATGAGCCAACCAATCACTTGGATATCGAAAGTATTCAGTGGTTGGAGGAGTTCTTGGTGGACTATGAAGGGGCCATTGTTTTAATTTCCCATGATAGAGCATTTTTGGATGCGGTTACCAAGCGCACAGTTGAGATTTCCAAGGGCAAAACCTACGATTATAAGTTTTCCTATTCCAAATATATCGAGCAGCGTTTAGAGGAAATAGAAAGAGCGGAGAATGCCGCTGCAAACCAGCAGAAATATATTGAGAAGACACAGGTTTTAATCAATAAGTTCAGGGCCAAGAAAGACAAAGCTGCCTTTGCGCAGACCTTGATACGCAAGCTGGACAAATTGGAGAAAGTAGAGGTGGATGACATTGATGCGACCTCTTTGAATATGAAATTTCCACCGGCACCACATTCCGGAAAAGTGATTTTAAAAGGGCATCAAATTGGAAAGGCGTATGGCGACAAACGATTATTCTCCAACTTGGAGTTCATGATCAATCGCGGTGAGAAGATTGCACTTTTGGGAAAGAATGGAGTGGGGAAAACAACATTACTTAAAGCCATTCTCAACCAGGTGCAGCACGAAGGAGAGATAGAGTGGGGACATGCCATTCAAATGGGCTATTATGCGCAAAATCAAGCGGAAGAGTTAGATGGAGAGAAAACCATTTTTCAAACCATCGATGATGAAGCAGTAGGCGAAATTAGAACCCAAATAAGGGCCATGTTGGGAGCATTCCTTTTTGGTAAGGATGAGATTGATAAAAAAGTCAAGGTGTTGAGTGGAGGAGAAAAGGCAAGGTTGGCCCTATGTAAGTTGCTTTTAAAGCCCAATAACTTTTTGGTGATGGATGAACCGACCAATCACTTGGATTTGGTTTCCAAAGAAGTATTGAAGCAAGCATTGATGCAGTATGATGGTACTTTGCTTTTGGTATCCCATGACCGCGACTTTTTAAAGGAGTTGACAGATACGGTGTATGAAATCATGCCCAATCGACTGAAAGTATGGACAGGAGATGTTCAGGATTTCTTGAAAGAGAAAAAAGCGGAGAGCATTGCTTTGTATGAAAAGCAAGACAGCAAAAAGACAGCAACCCCTGAGAAACAAAAGCCTGTCGACTCCAACAATAATGAAGATGCGAAAGAGCGGAAAAAACGTGAGCAGGCCGTTTCCAAAATTGAGAATCAAATAGAGAAGGTAGAGTCGGAAATTGAGGAGATGCAAAATGCCATGGCGGATTTAGATTTCACCAATCACGCATTGGTGAAAGAGGCCAATGATAAACTGGAACTCAAAAAGTTGGCCTTGGAAGAGTTGTTTGCCGAGTGGGAAAAGGTTTCTCAAGGGTAGTGTTAAAATCATAAGCGCCAAGCAACGATAATCCTTACATTTGGTCTAAGAAGAAATTACACACTATGAAATCAAAAATTACCCTTTTATTATTTTCTCTGATGTTTGTTATTCAGGGATGGTCACAAGGCATTCCTTTCAGTGGAGTGGTCAACGGTGCCAATGGCGTCGTTGTTGTCAATGTGACCTATGTTGATTCTGTAATGGGAACAACAGGAACCATCGTGGTAGAATCTACCCCCAATGGTTTTAGTGGAACCATGCCCATCAATTCAGCACTTTCCAATTCAATTTTAATGATTGCGTGCATTGACAACTGTCAAGGGATGCAGGTTTGCGATTATGCATACTGGGTTCCAGGAACCATGGTCGTATTTAATTTGGAATATTGTTTTGGCAATATCATCGACAATGATGGAGATGGTTACGATGCCACTGTTGACTGTAATGATAATAACCAATGGGTGAACCCTGGCGCAATAGAAGAGTGCAATAACGGTGTAGACAATAACTGCAATGGAATCATCGACGAAGGTTGCGGAGGAGATACCACAGCAATTGACAATGACAATGATGGATTTGCTGCAAACATGGATTGTGATGATTCTAACCCATGGGCATATCCAGGTGCATTTGAAGAATGTAACAATGGCATCGATAACGATTGCGATGGATTGATTGACGAGGATTGTGGAGGAAGCAATTGTAATGCAAACATCTATTTGGTGACTGATTCAATGATGAACGGAACAACTTCTCCATTTGTGGTTTGGGTGGTCAACGTTACAGACCCATCTTCGACGGCCCAATACGTTTGGTCAACGGGTGATGGTGGTTCAATGACAGGGGCCTTCCCAACTTGGCAGTATTCTGAAACTGGAACCTATACCTTGTGTCTGTATATGTATTGTGCAGATGGATCTGTAGATACTTCTTGTGTTTCATTCACAGTGGATGCCAATGGTGGTGTATTCCCAGGTGGAACGCAACAAAATGGTTTCACATTGAACATCGTTTCTTCTATTCCCAATTCAATCAGTGAGTGGGAAACCAATGGCAATGTCTCTTTGTATCCAAACCCTGCTACTTCAGCAACTACCTTGGAATGGACAGCTTCCGTTGTGGAAATGAATAGCATCGAAATCTACAATGTAGCTGGACAGAAGGTGTCTCAGCACAACGTCGTTTCAGTAGTTGGAAAGAATCGTGCTGAAATGGATTTGAGCCATTTGAATGGTGGCATCTACCAAGTGGTAAAGCGCACTGCGACTGGCGTAGAAACCATGACCTTGGTGAAGTAATTGAGAATTAATCCCAATAAAAAAGTCCCGAGCAATCGGGACTTTTTGTTTTGTATCGTTTACAAACTACTGAATGCCATGGATGTATTCAATGGATTGAAGATTAAAAATCTCCTCTTTTTCCAATGAAACCAAATGTCCACAATTCTGGATGATAGAAAGTTGGATTGTTTCAGGGAATTGCTGCGCATATTTTTTTGTTGTTGCCAGAAAGAAATGATCCTCTGTTCCAACAACTAAAAATATGGGAACCTCAGGTGACGACGAAAAAACCCTTTTCAATGTAGCATCCAAATGTTTGCCATACATCGCCGTCCATTTTTTGTACTCTTTATCGGTTAAAGCATTTGCTTCGCGAACAAAAACCTTCCTTGCACTCTCATGGTTTTTCTTGGGCAAAATAATTTTGGCCATCAACTTATAGAAATTGCGAAATCCAATAATCCCCGAGATCATCAATCCCGACTTCATCACAATCCTCAACTTGGTATCCAAACTGGTGATGGGTCCTGCAAAAACCATGGATTTGATGCGTTCGGGCTGTTGCTCTTTCATCACCATGGATACGATACTTCCCAGAGAAACAGAAACAAGGTGAACCTTTTTGATGTTCAAGTGATCCGCGATTTCCCAAGTTTTTTCCGCTATAAATTCAAATGAATATTTTTCGATTTCCGCACAGCTTTGGGAACTTTTCGCATGGCCGGGTAAATCCACTAAAACCAAATGAAAGTGACGACCAAAATCGCGAATTTGCTTCTTCCATGTGGCTGTTCCGCCGCCGGCGCCATGAATGAACATGACCCATTCCGCGTCAGGATTTGAATTTTTATGTAATTGGTAATGAAGTAATCTACTCATGTTGTTTGAATAAGCCCATGCGCAAGCGCGATTAGGGCGGTGCAAAGAACGACATTCATAGTGATGTAACCAAGAACAAGTAACCATTTATCTTGCTGCATCCATTGAAATATTTCCAAGCCAAATGTGGAGAAGGTACTTAATCCACCACAAAACCCGGTAGCGATAAAAAGCCAAGTGTTGTTTGAAATAGGGAACTTGCCTTGGGTTTGAAGCCCACTGGTTATGCCTATGATGAGCGCGGCAACAATATTGGCAATTAGGGTGCTGGTCCACAGTCCTCTATTGTTCAAGGTCGGCCATTGATTCAGTAGAAATCGACACAAGGCACCGAAGCCGCCTCCCAAAAAGACAATCCAATAATTCATTGTCGAAAGTTCGTAATTATTGGCTTTTTTTCGACCAATCAATGAAATTTAGGTGCAAATTCGCAACCAAATACATAAGTTGTTTTTATCTGAACGGATATGTCGAAAATTGAAATGAAAGTTCCCTCTCCAGGAGAGAGTATCAGTGAAGTAATTATCGCCAATTGGTTGGTAAAGGATGGTGATTATGTCACCAAGGATCAGGTGATCGCCGAGGTAGATTCAGATAAAGCAACATTAGAATTGGCGGCAGAAATGTCAGGAGCAATTACCATAGTAGCGCAAGCGGGTGATACTGTTGCGGTAGGTGGTGTTGCCTGTTTAATTGATACTTCAGCAACTGCACCGGCAGGCGCACCGGCTCCAGCGCCGACTGCGGCTCCAGCGGCAAAGGCCGAAGCAGCGCCCGCTCCCGTTCCCAATCCAATGCCCGCCGCGTCCAATCATCCGGCAGCAGGTCATCCATCTCCAGTGGCGGCTAAAATCATGGCCGAGAATCATGTTCAAGCCTCACAAGTTGTAGGATCAGGTCCCGGCGGTAGAATTACCAAAAATGATGTTTTGGCTGCATTGAGTGGCGGAATTTCCACAGATGCTATTCCACAACGTGGAGGAACCAGAAATGAGCGTAGAGAGAAGATGACCAACCTAAGAAAGAAGATTTCTGAGCGTTTGGTATCGGTTAAAAATACAACGGCCATGTTGACCACATTCAATGAGGTGAATATGCAACCCGTTATGGATTTGCGCGCCAAATACAAAGATGTTTTTAAAGAGAAACACGGTGTAGGTTTGGGATTTATGTCCTTTTTCACTAAAGCTGTTTGCGAGGCTGCTTATCATTTTCCTGCGGTCAATGCAAGAATTGAAAATGGAGAGATTGTATTTCATGATTTCTGTGATGTGGGTATTGCAGTGAGCACACCCAAGGGATTAATGGTTCCCATTGTTCGCAATGCAGACAGCTTGAGTTTGGCAGAAATTGAAAAGGCCATTGGTGGACTAGCCAAAAAGGCTCGTGATGGGAAAATCACGGTAGATGATATGGCGGGTGGAACCTTTACCATTACCAATGGAGGTGTATTTGGATCGATGCTTTCAACGCCCATCATCAACCCTCCCCAAAGCGCAATTTTGGGAATGCACAACATCGTAGAAAGACCCATCGCAGAGAAGGGCCAGGTGGTGATTAGACCAGTGATGTATTTGGCATTAAGTTATGACCACAGAATCATTGATGGAAGAGAGAGCGTAGGATTTTTGGTGAAAATCAAAGAAATGTTGGAAAATCCAGAACGCATGATTTTTGGTGGAAAAACCGCCGAAGAAGTGTTGCTCGGTCTTTAAGATTGGCCTTACCTTTACTGCATGAAAAAAGTACACAATTTTTCTGCAGGTCCAAGCATATTGCCTGCTGAAGTCATTCAGCAAACCGCATCAGCCATCCAAGAGTTTGATGGTATGGGGCTCAGCATCTTAGAAATTTCTCATCGATCAAAAAACTTTGAGAAGGTAGTTGAAGAGGCGCGTCAAAGTGTCAAGGACATTTTGAACCTACCGGATCGTTTTGAGGTCTTATTCCTTCAAGGCGGAGCTACTTTGGGTTTCCATATGGCGGCCATGAATTTTATGAAGGCAGGTGGCTCTGCTGTGTACGCAAATACTGGAGTATGGGCATCGGGAGCAATCAAAGAAGCCAAGATTTTGGGTCAAGTGGATGTTCCTTTTGACTCTTCAGGCAGCAACCACAATCATATTCCCGAAGTTGCTTTCAAAGGCAATTATGATTATGCCCACTATACATCCAACAATACCATTTATGGTACGCAATATCATGCTACTCCGCCATCAGAAGTTCCTTTGATTTGCGACATGAGCTCTGATATTTTTTCAAGACCAGTCGATGCTGCGGCGCATGCTTTGATATATGCTGGTGCGCAAAAGAACTTGGGTCCAGCAGGTGCTACTTTGTATATCGTGGACAAAGAAAAATTGGGTCAGACGGGAAGAAAGTTGCCCATTTACATGGATCTCCAAGCCCATATTGAAAAGGACAGTATGTACAATACACCTCCTGTACTTTCCATATATACCTGTATGTTAACCTTGCGATGGATTAAATCCATGGGCGGTTTGGTAGGCATGGAGAAGCGCAATAATGACAAGCAAACTTTATTTTACAATGAGTTGGATCGCAACGCGCTATTCCATGGTCACGCGGTAAAGGAAGCTCGTTCATGGATGAACCCCACTTTCCGATTAAATGATGACAGCATGGCAGCTGAATTTGATGCCATGTGGAAAGCTGCAGGAATTAGTGGAATTGCAGGTCACAGAAGTGTCGGTGGATACAGAGCTTCCATGTACAATGCATTGCCCATTGAAAGTGTGCAAGTTTTGGTGGATGTTATGAAGGAGTTTGAACGAGTAAAAGGATAAGATGAAAATTTTAGCAAACGATGGAATTGACGCTTCAGGCAAAAATGCCTTGGAAGCAGCAGGGCATCAGGTTTTAACTTCACCCATTGCCCAATCAGAACTGCCTGCATTTATCAATGCAGAAGGCATAGAGGGGTTGTTGGTACGAAGCGCAACAACGGTACGTGTTGATTTGATTGATCAATGTCCCAACCTCAAGTTTGTGGGGCGCGGCGGTGTTGGCATAGATAACATCGATGCTGTCTATGCAAGAGAAAAGGGAATTGTGGTTTTCAATACACCCGCTTCAAGCTCTGCCAGTGTTGCAGAATTGGTGATGTCGATGATGTTTGCTTCCGCTCGATTTATTTATACTGCAGGAAAGGAAATGCCTAATCAAGGGCATGATCATTTTGCATCGTTGAAGAAGAGTTTCAGCAAAGGAGTAGAATTAAGAGGGAAGAATTTAACCATCATCGGTTTTGGAAGAATCGGTCAATCCTTGGCGAGTTATGCCCTGGGATGTGGGATGAATGTGGTAGGTGTTGATCGTTCTGGAGATTCATTTAAAAATGTCACCGTTGTATTAAATGGTCAACCGGTAGAAGTTAAAGTCCCAATAATAGAATTGGATATTGCCTTGGCACAGGCCGATTATATTTCATTGCACGTCCCCAAGCAAGCCAATGGAGCTGCAGTTTTGGGTAAAGATGAAATGAAGAATTTAAAGAAAGGAGTGGTATTGATCAATACCTCTCGCGGTGGTGTGATTGAGGAAGATGCACTTATTGAAATGCTGGATTCAGGACAAGTGGGTGTCGCTTGTTTGGATGTATTTGTCAATGAGCCAACTCCTCGAAAAGATTTATTGAATCACCCCAAAGTAATAGCCACGCCGCATATTGGTGCTTCTACGGCAGAGGCGCAAGAGCGTATTGGATTGGAGATAGCGGAGAACGTTGCGGAAATTGTTTCTAAACAAGCTTAATGGCAACTTTTCATCCGTTCAAAGGGATTAGAGCCACCCAAGATAAAATGCACTTGGTGGCTTCTAGATCTTTCTTGTCTTATTCTGAGGTTGAATTGTATGACAAATTGAATGGTAATCCATTTACTTTTTTGCATATCATCCAGCCCACCCAGAAAAGAGATGTCCCTGAGCTAGAAAAATTTTTGGAGGTTAGGGAAAAGTTTGATGCATTTGTTCAGGATGGTATATTGATTCAGGAACAAACGCCCAGTTTTTATTTGTATCGTCAGATCAAGGCGGGCAAGGTATACTTGGGATGGATGGGGGGGATTTCTGTGCAGGATTACCGCAATGGGGTGATTAAAATTCATGAAAAGACCATTGAAAAGCGAGAGAATTTATTTGCTGAATATCTGGCAGTCACGGGTATCAATGCGGAGCCGGTATTGATGTTTGCTTCGTTTGAAAAGGATTTTAGATCTTGGACCCAAGGTTTGCAAGAGCGTTTGCCATTGACTGATTTCACGACAACAGACAAAGTACGTCACACGCTTTGGGTGGTAGATCAACCAGAAGAAATTGGGTTAGTGATTGGGCAGTTTGAATCATTGAACAGCGTTTATATTGCGGATGGCCATCACCGTTCAGCCAGCAGTGAGCGCCTTCAAAGGCAACATCCAGAGTGGAAAGAAGCTGAATATTTTTTATCCTATGTCATGGATCAAGAGGACTTAACCATACATCCTTTTCATCGCATGGTGGTATCTGAAGAATGGCATGAGGAGCAAGTGAAAATGCATCTCGAACAACATTTTGAACCGGTGAAAGAAGCTAGAAACGAACCATTGAAAGGGGAGTTTGGTTGGGTGACGCCAAAAGCAATTACTTATTGGAAGTTCAATGCAGAGGAAGGATTGGATCCAGATAAGTTGGCCAATCAGGTTTTAGCGCCGTTATTGCAAGTGGATGATTTCAGGAAGGACAAAAGAATTAGATATTGTGAGGGGCCAAAAGGATTGACTTTTATAGAAGACGCTTTAAAAAAGAACAAAATTCAATCGGCTTTTTTGTTGTCCTCCGTGTCCATCAATGAATTGTGTGATGTGGCCGACCAAGGTGGCGTGATGCCTCCCAAGTCCACCTACATCGAGCCCAAGCTAAGAAGTGGATTGGTCATTTATCCCATCAATTATGGCATTTGATATTAGCGCCTACCAAGAGATTCTGCACCAATTGAATGGAGCTGCAACCCTGGTGGCAGTTTCCAAGACCAAACCCCATACGGATATCAAGGAGGCGTACGAGTGCGGTGTTCGTGATTTTGGGGAGAATTATGTTCAGGAGTTGTTGGAGAAACAACCCATTTTGCCCCAAGATATTCGTTGGCATTTCATAGGTCATTTACAATCCAACAAGGTGAAATATATTGCCCCATTTGTGCATTTGATTCATGGGGTGGACAAGTTGGGCTTATTGGATGAGATTCAAAAGCAAGCCTTAAAAAATCAGCGTACCATTTCAGTATTGATTCAGGTTCATGTGGCTTCGGAGGAAACAAAATTCGGATTTTCACCTGGTGAGGCGATTGAGATTTTTACTCAGCTGGACAAGAGCCGATACAGTCAGATATCCTTTTGTGGCATCATGGCCATGGCTACATTTACCAACGATCAATCCCAGTTGCAGCGGGAGTTTTCTGCTGCTAAGGAAGTATTTGATACCTTATCTAAGGTGATGGGAAATGATTGGCAAACGCTGTCTATGGGAATGAGTTCAGACTGGAATTTGGCGGTTGCAGCGGGCTCAACCTTGGTCCGATTGGGATCCACATTGTTTGGCAGTCGAAATTAACGCTCCGATGTAAATACTTATTCAGAATTGAATGGCTTTCGCCTTAAATGCGTTGTAAAATAGCACTATGTTAAGATTGGGCTTATTAGGTGTTGGTCATCTGGGTAAAATACATTTGAATTGCATTCAGGCATTGGGAGATCGCGTGGAGTTGATAGCTTTTTTTGATCCCCAGATGAACCGAGCCAAAGAGGCCATGGACATGACAGGAATTATGCCCAGCCACAGTGTGGATCATGTCTTGGACCAGGTGGATGCAGTGATTATCGCTGCGCCCACGGCCAATCATTTCGAATTGGCCATCAAAGCGGCCCGCGCCTTTAAACATGTTTTCATCGAGAAGCCGGTTTGTCTCAACATGAACGAAGCACGAGCGTTGATTAAAATGTGCAGAGAGGCCGATGTAATGGCACAAGTAGGACACATCGAAAGATTTAATCCCGCTTTTCAGGCGGCTTTGCCTTATATCCAACAACCCCGATTGATAGAAACCTATCGACATTCATTGTATCAGGAACGAGCGCTGGAGATTTCGGTAATCATGGATCTAATGATTCATGATATAGATTTGGTTATGAAAATGTCCAAGGGAGGTGTCAGGAAAATTGGTGCGGCCGGTTACAATATGAAATCCTTGCATACCGACGTGGCATTGCTGCGAATGGAAATGGACAATGGCTGCATGGCTCATTTATCGGCTAATCGGGTAAGTGCGGCGCCCATGCGATTAACCAAGGTCTACGAAAAGGATTACTACTTGGAAATTGATTATTTAAACCACCACGCCAAAAAGATCACCCCCAGGCTCAATCAAGCTCCTATCATTGAAGAACTACAAGTGGAAAAGACCAACGCCATTGTCGAAGAACTTTCCAGTTTTGTGCATTCCATCACCCAAGGGGGGCGTTCAGAAGTTACCATCGAAGAGGCAGCAAAAGCGCTTGAAATTGTTATCGCTGCCGAGGAAAAATGCACAGGCTCTGCCGTGATTCAACGCGATGACAATTTTATTTCTTTGATGCAATAAATCAAGCTTTACATCGTTTCTGTTGACTGTGCTGAACTATTTTAGCGAGGTCATAAGAAACAGCAGATGAGAGGCAGGTATTTAATTTTGTTCTGGGGTTGCGCGTTAGGGTTACTCGCCGGTTGTGATAAGGCCAAAACCCCTGCCTACTTGTATTTGCCAGATTGGAATTTTTACAGTGCTCCCGGTCAAGGGACATCATCTCAAAAGATTACTGAATTTTGGGTGTACCAAAATGAACAACTGTTGGGCATTTACAGCCCACCTGCCAAGGTTCCTGTTATCAATTTGGAAAGTTCTAGAATTCAAATTTTGCCGGGAATAAAGAATTATGGTTTAAGTGACAACCGGATTCGTTATCCTTTTTTCCAAGCCTTGGATACCAACATGTCTTTTAATGAGGAGGAAGAGGTGAGCGTTACACCCGTGTTCAAGTATCAGGAAAATGTGGATATCGAAGAGTTGGGTTTTGAAAGTGGAAATTTTTTGCTGCAAATGCCGGGCAATCAGGGCGAGTTTACCGCAGTAACCGATCCTGCGTATGTATTTGAAGGCAATCGATGTGGCAAGGGAGTTTTGCTTGCAGGAAATTCTAAGTTGTATTACAAGGATGATATTAACCGCGAGTTTACGGCTGGCAACTTGTATTTTTTAGAGATGAATTACAGTTGTAACAATCGATTTTCAGTTGGCTTGATTGTGACGGAAGCTTCGGGCGAAACCAAAGAATTTGTTCTTTCTGTCAATCCAACCCAGGAAACCGATGGCGTGCCTGTATGGAACAAGATTTATGTCGATTTTTCTGCTGTTCCTCTGAAACACCTTCAGGCCATTCATTATGAGTTTTATATTGAGGCTGTGCCAGACGTGTTCAATAAACCCGTTGAAGTGTATTTGGATAATTTGAAGTGGGTGAAATGGTTATGATGAGAGAGAAATCGCAGATATTCAAGTACATCATCCTCGATGTCGTCGGGGCATGGATTTCTTGGGTTATTCTTTATTCTTTTCGAAAAATATATTGGGAAAATACCGTTGGCGATGATCTGTGGGCTGTTGAATCACAGGATCCCAACTTCCTGCTGGGGTTGTTTTTAATACCGATATTTTGGATTGTGGTTTATTTTCTCTTGGGCCAGTATCGCGATGTTTTTCGACGTCACCGATTGAAGGAGTTTACTGATGTATTCATTGCTACTTTCTTGGGTACGTTGTTTTTGTTTTTTGTCATTCTTTTGGATGATGTTTTGCCCGATTATACCGCTTATTACTCCACGTTTGCTGCTTTATTTGCTGCACATTTCATCAGTACTCTGACGTTGCGGTTACTGGTAACCAGTGCCACTGTTCGCAGGATGAAAAATGGGGAATGGGGATTTCCGACACTCATAGTAGGAGGCAATGCCAAGGCCATGTCTTTGTATGAGGAGATTCAATCGAGTAATCACATGGGGGGATATCGATTTGTGGGCTTTGTTAGAATCAATGGAAAAGATGATTTGCTCCAGTCCCACATTCCATTTTTGGGACAAATAGAGTCCATTCCCACACTCATCAAGGAGCACAGGGTTAGGGAAGTGATTATCGCAGTAGAGAGTACGGATCACCGGCATTTGCAAGAGGTGATGAACTTGTTATTGGACTTTGACGTGGACATCAGCATCATCCCGGATACCTTTGATTTGTTGAGTGGTGGGGTAAAGATGACCGGTATTTATGGTGTTCCGTTGGTGCGCATCAGACGTGAATTGATGCCGGCATGGCAGATGAGTTTAAAGCGATTGATGGATGTTGTTTTATCGATGATTGCGGTTGTGATTTTGCTTCCGATTTATCTGATTATTGCGGTGGCAATCAAATTTACCAGTGATGGTCCCATTTTTTATACCCAAGAGCGCATTGGCATTCATGGACGTCCATTCCATATTTTAAAATTCAGAACCATGCATGTTAATGCGGAAAAGAATGGGCCACAATTGTCCTCACTTTCTGACAACAGAATCACACGGGTAGGACGGTTTTTGCGCAAAACGAGATTGGATGAGATACCTCAATTTTTTCATGTAATCATTGGCGAGATGTCTCTGGTTGGTCCGAGACCGGAACGTGCATTTTACATTGAGCAAATCAAAGCCCAAGCCCCACACGTCAAGAAATTATTGCGTGTTAGACCCGGAATTACTTCATGGGGTCAGGTAAAATACGGATATGCAGAAAACGTTTCCCAGATGGTGCAACGATTAAAATACGATATTCTTTATTTAGAGAATATGTCGTTGGCCATGGATATAAAAATCTTGTTTTACACCATTGTCACTGTTCTCAGAGGATCAGGAAAGTAAACCCAAAAGTTCGTTGGCTTTATTCATCAACGGACTCATTAATGCATCTTCAGATAGAAAAGGAACTTCTTTACGAAGAGCGCTGTGGTATTTTTCTACAACATCGCTTGATTTGGTTGGGCGCTTCAAATCCAACGCCTGTGCTGCAGTCATCCATTCTAAGGCCAATACTTTTTGTACATTTTCCAATACGCGGTGTAACTGTGTCGCGGCGTTGGCACCCATGCTCACATGATCTTCTTGACCATTGCTACTGTCGATGGTATCTACTACAGCGGGGGTGCACCATTGCTTGTTTTGAGAAACAATGGATGCAGCGGTGTATTGCACAATCATGAACCCGGAATTCAAGCCAGGATTGGGTGTTAAAAATGCGGGTAAATTGCGTTGACCCCCAATGAGCTTGTATGTTCTTCTTTCAGAGATGCTTCCGATTTCCGCCATGGCCTGGGTTAAAAATCCCATAACCATTGAAAGCGGTTGTCCGTGGAAATGCCCACCGCTAATAACTTTATTTTCATCAACCAAGACAACAGGATTATCCGTTACTGCATTGATTTCAATCTCGACAATTTGCTTGACATATTGTAAAGTGTCCCAAGTTGCGCCATGCACCTGCGGAATACATCTAAAGCTGTATGGATCTTGAACGTGGGCTTTGCTCTGGTTAATCAGACTTGAACCTTCCAAAGCGGACCTCATTTGCGCAGCAATCACCAATTGCCCTTGATGCGGACGCACTTGATGCAAGCTATCCAAAAAAGGTTCGGGACGACCGTCATATGCATCCAAGCTTATCGCAGCGATGGGTATGCTGTGGCGCATTAAATTTTCTGATTTCCAGACATTGTAAACGGCATATGCGCTCATGAATTGAGTGCCATTGATCAATGCCAATCCCTCTTTGCTCTTTAGGACAATGGGTTTTCTGTTGAGCAGAGTCAATGCTTCCAGTCCAGAAATGATTTGACCTTGGTGGCGTACCTGTCCCAATCCCAATAAAGGCAAACACATGTGAGAAAGAGGAGCAAGGTCACCACTAGCGCCCAATGATCCTTGTTCAAAAACAACAGGGGTCATTTTGTGGTTGTACAGATCCAATAAGGTTTCAACGGTTGCTCGTTGAACCCCACTAAAACCTTTGCTTAAACCCATTACCTTGAGTAAAAGCATCAAGCGAACAATCTCAGTGGGAACTTCGTTTCCCATACCACAAGCATGCGAAATGAGCAGGTTTTTTTGAAGCGTACTCAAATCTTCATCCTCAATGATGGTATTGCAAAGCGAGCCAAATCCCGTATTTACACCGTAGATGGGCGCTCCGTTTTTACCTGAGAATTGGTCCAAGTAATTCCTTGAACGTTCTATTTTAAAAAAACATTCCTCGGCCAATTGAATGTTAGCCGAGGAATGAAATATTGCTTTTAAGTCGTCGAGACTTATTTTTTTTGAATCTAGAATCATGCAATCACTTTTGGTGCAGCAGCCATGATTTCATCATTGGCATACTCCTTAAACTTGTCAAAGTTAGCGACAAATTTCTCAGCCAGCTCATTGGCTTTTGCATCATAGGCTGCACCATCTTTCCAAGTGGATTTGGGATCCAAAAGTTCCGCAGGTACATCAGGGCAAGCAGTAGGCATCGCCAACCCAAAAACTTCATGAGTTTTAAAGGTAACATCGTCTAATTTTCCTTCCAATGCAGCTGTAATCATGGCGCGCGTAAATCTCAATTTCATGCGCTCTCCAGTACCATAGGAACCGCCACTCCAGCCCGTATTGATTAACCAAACTTTTGCGCCACTCTCGTCGATTTTCTTACCCATCATTTCCGCATATTGCGTTGGATGCAACGGTAAGAAAGGAGCACCGAAACAAGCACTGAAAGTAGTAGTAGGTTCAGTGATACCGGCTTCTGTTCCCGCAACCTTTGCAGTATATCCACTGATGAATTGGTACATCGCTTGACCCTTCGTCAACTTGCTAATTGGAGGAAGAACACCAAAAGCATCGCAAGTCAAGAAGAAAATATTTTTAGGTATCCCGCCCATACTGGGGACCATGATATTGTCAATGTGATGAATGGGATAGCTAACACGGGTATTTTCGGTTTTTTCCTTGTCCTCATAATTGGGCGTTACCCCATCATCCTCAAAACCGATGTTTTCCAAAATGGCACCAAACTTAATGGCATCATAAATTTGGGGCTCTTTTTCTTGGGTCAAATCGATGGTTTTGGCATAGCAACCGCCTTCAAAATTGAAAACAGTTGAATCTGTCCATCCGTGCTCATCATCACCAATCAATCGACGGTTGGGATCAGAGGATAAAGTGGTTTTTCCTGTGCCGCTTAATCCAAAAAATACTGCAGTGTCACCGTCTTTGCCGACATTGGCAGAGCAGTGCATAGGAAGTACGTTGTGTTCGTGAGGCAACACGTAATTTAATACAGTGAAAATACCTTTTTTGATTTCGCCTGTATATCCGGTGCCACCGATAATGGCCATTTTCTTGGTGAAATCAATCACCGCAAAATTGTGTTGACGGGTTCCATCAATTTCAGCGTCAGCCATGAAACCTGGAACGCAGATGACATGCCAATCGGGTTGGATGGTCTTTAGTTCGTCCTGGGTTGGACGCATAAACATATTGTAGGCAAACATGTTGCTCCAAGGGAATTCGGTCACAACACGAACATTCATTCTATATCTCGGATCTGCACATACATAGGCGTCACGCACGTATACCTCACGTCCTGTTAAGTATGCAGACATTCTTTCAAAAAGACGATCAAATTTGGAAGATTCAAAAGGAATATTGAATTGACTCCACCAAACAGCATTTTCAGTGTTGCTATCTTTGACAATAAATTTGTCTTTGGGAGATCTTCCGGTGAATTCACCGGTGTCTACTGATAACGCACCAGTATTCGTGATACTGCCTTGTCCTAGGGTGATTGTTTCTTCAACTAACTCAGCAGGAGATAGATTCCAAAATGCTGTAGCCAGGTTTTTTAGTCCCAAATAATCGAGCGTTGCGCCTTCAGGACGGATACCAACGTGGTTCATGTTTTAAAAATTTAGTTCGACTTTCATTGAATCGTTCCGCAAAGGTAATCAATCTCAAAATTTCGCAAAAATGAGATAAAGCAGTGAGAAATGGGATTTTGATGTATCGGTATATCGGTGGATCGGTAGATCGGTAGATCGGTGGATCGGTGGATTGGTAGTGGGTTTTGGGTTTTGGGTTTTGGGTTTTGGGTTTTGGGTTTTGGGTTTGCTCGTATCGGCCTTTTTAGATGATTCCAAGTGAATGTAAAAATACGTAGAAAAGCGTATTATTTTTTTTTACGAAATGTCTTACATTTGGATTGTCTCATGAGTCAACTTGATTCGCGAGATATTTAACCACAAACTAATCCTTCAAAAATGAAAAAGACACTAATTTTATTGGGTTTTTCTATATGGATTACCTCCATATCACAAGGACAGGTGTACTGGAATTTCATCATGGATTCTTGCAGTGCTGTGACGGTTCCTGCTGGTAGTTTCCTCAAAGACGGCAAGTATTACAACGCCATTCAAAAATACGGTTCTGAGATTTCCAATAATCTCAGCATTGTGGCATGGGATGATCAGATGGTGCGTGAGGATATCATTACGCCTTTTCAGTATTCAGAATCTGCTTTCCCTTTGTATCAAGGAATATTTAAAATTCACAATGGATATTTTCTGGCCAGTGAAAATTCTTATCTTCCAATTATAAATTTCGATGACAATCTCCAAGTCCGTTGGTCAGTCAACCTTATCGATTCATTGACCGCAACGGACGGATGGCCATATTGGTGGTGTGAGGATTCCTTAACGGGTAATTTTTACGGCACTGGGAATTATGGGTATCCCAACGATTTTCAGTGTAGTACCCGGGAATTAAGTTTGATGAAATTGGATGCTGACGGAAATGTCATTTTCAAAAAAAACTATCCGGGGATATTTCAAAATTCTCCCAATGGATATTTTTATGATTGGGGCATTCCTACCTACATCGGAGTAGTAAATAATGAGATCCATATCAGTGGAGGAGCCATGCAATTTTATCCGGGCACCGACACGATTTGGGGTTCGAAACTCTTTTTTGCGAAATTGGATCTGGATGGGAATTTGTTGTCTTTGAATTTTATGGGCGACAAATCGTCGGATTCTTGGGTGTTGAATGAGGGATTGGGATATTACATTGTGCGGCAAGAGGTGTTAAGTGAGTATACCCTTTCCGATACAAAAATGCAGGTGTATTACAAAGCCAACATTGATGCAGAACCCGTTCTGCTTTTCGAAGACCCTGATGCATTGCCTCAATTGGCTTGGCAACTGTACAAACCTATCATGACCGACCAAGGGATACTTCTATTGTCGAATCATAGTGATAGTGTAAGCTTGGGCGCAAAGCTGATCATGTTTGACACAACCACCCATAGCATTGCCTGGCAAAAGAGTTATGTTTTGGATTTGGATAGTGCAAATATTAGTATTTCAGCTTTCATGGGAGATATGGGGTATTTGGTTGAAATGCCGGATCATGGATTTGCATTCAGTGGTTCTTTTTTAATGTACAACGATGTATTTCCTTGGTATATCCGCACCGATGCTTGTGGTGATTTGGTGTACAGCGGTTGCAGCATCAGCGGAGTGGAAGAGCCAGCCAAACAGGAGCCAGAGAAAATCATCACATTCCCTAATCCGTGCACCAACCAATTTACCTTAAAATTGAAAGATGCCGCCCAGAATGCCAAGCTTCAAATCATCAACTCCATTGGACAAATAGTGCACATGGAATCTGTGAACGGAAGACAGCAAGTCACGATCAACACCGAAAGCCTCTCACCAGGCGTTTACATCATCAAGGCTTTTGATCAAGAGAATTCATTTTTGGAGAATTGCACTTTTGTGAAGGAGTAGAGGATTGGTGGATCAGTAGATCGGTGGATCGGTATATCGGTGGATCGGTATATCGGTGGATCGGTAAATCAGTAAATCAGTAAATCAGTATATCGGTGAATCGGTAAATGAAGCCAAAGGACAATCAATGCACTGATCCACCGATTCACCGATCCACTATTTAATGTACCTCCAATCTTGGCCGTTTTTGATGGCTTTAAGACTGGCGTATATCAGTTCGATGACGCTTTCTACATCCTTTTTATCCACCATTTCAACGGTAGTGTGCATGTAACGCAAAGGAAGTGAAATCAAAGCGCTGGCAACGCCCGCATTGCTATAAGCAAAAGCATCGGTATCGGTTCCTGTGCTTCTTGAAGCGACTTGTCTTTGAATTTCGATTTTGTTCTTAGATGCAACATCGATGATGTGTTTCAAGAGGTTGTTTTGAACTGCGGGGCCATAGCTCAGTACGGGCCCTTTGCCTGCAGCCAATTCCCCGTCGCGAACTTTATTCATCATGGGGGTTGAACTATCGTGGCACACATCGGTAACAATGGCTACATTGGGATTGATGCGATGGGCGATCATTTCAGCTCCACGCAATCCTATTTCTTCCTGCACCGAGTTGGTAAAGTAAATACCAAAGGGCAACTTGTCTTTTCTTTCTTTGAGCAATCGTGCTACTTCAGCAATCATAAATCCACCGATGCGATTGTCTAAGGCTCTTCCTACAAAGAATCGATCATTGAGTACCATGAATTCATCATCAAAAGTGGCTACACAACCCACATGTATACCCATGTCTTCTACTTCTTTTTTGGTAGCGGCACCCACATCCAAAAATAGGTTGCGCATGCTGGGAGATTCTTCTTTGTCTGGAGTTCTAACATGTATGGCTGGCCATCCAAATACGCCTTTTACCACGCCTGTTGGAGTGTGTATGTTTACACGCTTACTCGGTGCAATCATATGATCACTTCCGCCGTTGCGTCGCAAGTAAATAAAACCGTCACTGGTGATGTAATGCACAAACCAAGATATCTCGTCGGCATGGGCTTCTACAACTACTTTATAAGGCGCATTGGGATTGATCACTCCCACAACTGTTCCATAAGTATCCACCATGTATTCGTCGACATACGGACGGATATAATCCAACCACAATTGCTGACCAGGAGATTCAAATCCGGTGGGCGATGCATTGTTGATGTATGTTTCTAAAAAGCCTAAACTTTTTTCTGAAAAGAAGGAGGCCTTCTTCTTTGTAGCTGCACTTTTCGTTTTCTTTGCCATAGTATTTGTATTACAGAACGAAGGTAAATGGCCAAATCTTCTGGCTTGAAAGGAAGCTGAAAACCTATGAACAATTCAACGGTGAACAACAACAGAGAGCGTCGATTGGTGCAAACCGATGACGGTTCTTTTACTTTTTTTATTCCCGTGGCGGAGGAAACCTATCATTCCAAACATGGCGCAGAACAAGAAGGACGACACGTTTTTATCACACATGGTTTAGCATTTTCAAGAAAAGAGAAGGTGAGGATTTTAGAAGTGGGCATGGGAACAGGTTTGAATGTACGGTTGGTGTGCCAAGCGTCAGAACGACCGGTTGCATACACGACATTAGAACCTTTTCCTTTGGATGAAGAAATGATTGACGCTTGGATTGGCACATTGCCGCAAGACCAATTGATGATGCACTTGTTGCATCGAGGTAGTTGGGATCATTGGATTGAACTCACAGACCATGTTCGAGTGATGAAACTTCAAAAAGGAATTTTAGACATGAATGCGTGTGGAGCTTTTGATGTCATTTTTTTTGATGCTTTTGGGCCAGCGGTAGAACCTGAATTGTGGACCCAAGAGGTGATGCAAAAGTGTTTTGACCTTTTGGATGAAGGCGGTATTTGGGTGAGCTATTGTGCAAAGGGTGAAGTACGGAGAAATTTAATCGCAGCGGGATTCAAAGTGGAACGGCTGCCAGGTCCCCCCGGAAAAAGAGAAATGCTCAGAGCCATTAAATAAAAAAAGCCCCGAATTTCGGGGCTTTTTTACGTTTCAAAATATCTTATTGGAATTTCACTTGGAACAAACCATTGGTGATGTTCACCGTAGCGCCATTTCCGGCTTTCAAAGTTCCTGTGAAGGATCCTCGGATATAACCTGGGGCAGGCGTATCCGTGAATTTGATTAAGGTGAAAGTTCCAGAAGCGCCATTGGTTGTGGTACTGTAAGAAGTTCCATTGGCATCCATGTAAACCAAGGCATCGGTTACTGAAGGATTCAAATTGATTACAATACCGGGAATCCATCCAGAGGCAGGCTCATTGATTTTAACTTGGAAACTTACATCCGTAAGCGTCGTTCCAGTGACATCAAAGTCAAAGTTGGAATAAGCTTCTGCAAAGGTGATTGAAGTATGGCTCACACCTCCTACGGTCCAATCCACGATTCTCATACAATCGGGGCAGTTGGTACCTCCGCAGTCTGTCCAGAATTCATCACCATCAATTAAGTTGTTGGTACAGTTACTTTCGTTGGCACAAACTTGACACATGGTACCTCCGCAGTCAACCCCTACTTCTGTACCATTCATGATGCCATCAGAGCATGAGGGACAGATTTGACAGTTTCCAGTATACACGTCACCTGCATCGTAAACATTGTTTCCGTTGTTGTCGATATAAGGACCATCGTTACAATCGATTTGTGTTTCGTTACCATTGAGTAAGCCATCTCCACAAAGGTCGCCGCAAGGTCCGCAATTGGTACCACCGCAGTCAACACCGGTTTCATCACCACCCAATTCCAAGGTATCTTGGATACCGTTGGCACAAGGATCACAAGGTCCACATTCACCGCCACAATCCAACCAGGTTTCACCCAAGTCAGGTTGGAAAATACCATCCAAACAGTGGTCGCATTCCTCACAAGGACCGCCACAGTCTATCATCTGCTCTCCGTTATTTAATATCCCGTCGAAACAGTTGGGTGGAATTTTATTATCTGGATTAGGACATCCAGTTAAAAGGACCATAGCAGCCAAAGCTGACGCGAATAATCCGGTGAAAAATCTTGTTTTCATATTGATTAACACTCTTTGAGGGGGTGAATATACAAAAAAGACGACAATCTTTCGGATAGGGTTGCATAAAGTCAGTTTATTGGTCTGTTATGCATTTTTTGGAATCCGGGTTGAAATCATTCAAATTTGCCCCATGATTTGGAAAAGTAGAAATGAGGAGCTGAAGGCAAGCATGGGAGGCAATCCATTGGATCGTCTTTTAAAAGTTCGCGGAGTAAAGGATTGGGTTTCGTTTTCCAACCCCATTCAACATCCTGAACACGATCCGTTCTTAATGCAGGATATGGATCAGGCGGTAGATGTACTTCATCGGCATTTACAAGGCAGCAGTGAGATTCTGGTGTTTGGAGACTATGATGTGGATGGAACAACGTCAGTGGCCATGATGTACGAATGGTTAAAAGGTTTGGGAGCTCATGTGGCATTTTACATCCCCAATCGTTACGAAGAGGGATATGGATTTTCTATAACCGGTGCGCAGTATGCCATCGACCAGCAGAAAAAGTTGATTATTACTTTGGATTGTGGTACCAAGGATGGTGAGCGCATACAGCTTTGTCGAGAGGCTGGGATTGATGTCATCGTCTGTGATCACCATGAACCGGGTGAGTTGCCCAATGCCAATGCGGTTTTGAATCCCAAACGCCGGGATTGTGCGTATCCATTTGCAGGATTAAGTGGTTGCGGTGTAGGATATAAATTAATCTGCGCCTACACCCAACGTTATGCTCCCGAAGGAAGTTTTCCCCACACTTTTTTAGATTTGGTAGCCATTGCTGCTGGAGCGGATATCGTTCCCATGTTGGATGAAAACCGAACCATGGTCGCCAAGGGACTTCACCTGATGAATCGGTATCTGAGACCCGGCCTCGCGGCCTTGCTCCGGAAATCGGGAACCAAAAGAACCACTTGGGATGTGACTGATTTGGTTTTTTTATTGGCACCCCGAATCAATGCTGCCGGTAGAGTGGCCTCGGGTAATGAGGCGGTGAAGTTGCTTATCGCACAGGAAGTTCAAGAAGTGGAGGATTTGGCCCAGCAGGTGGAGGACTTCAATTTGTCTCGTCGATCCATTGATCAGGATGTCTCAGCATCCGCTTTGGCCCAAGTAGAAAGTGATGCACTCCATGCCCAACAATTTGTAACTGTGGTGTGGAATGAAGATTGGCTCAAAGGGGTCATAGGAATTGTTGCTTCGCGATTAATAGAAAAGTATTATCGCCCAACGATTGTTTTTACCAAGAGTCATGAAGTATATGCGGGCAGTGGTCGCTCGATTGAAGGAGTAGATTTGTATTTGGCTTTGGAGCGATGCAAAGAATATATCGTGCAGTTTGGCGGTCATACGATGGCGGCAGGATTAACGGTTTTGCCAGAGAACTTGACACATTTTTCAAAAAAATTCAATGAAGTAGTGTCGGACATGTTGAACCATCAACATCCTGAGCCCACGATGCATTTTGATTTGCCCTTGCGCATGAGTGAAATTGAGATGGGATGGGTAGAGGAGATGAAAAAAATGGCACCGTTTGGCCCAGACAATATGGCTCCTGTTTTCTTGTTCGAGAATGTGCATCATGCTTATCCACCAAAGAAAATTGGAGCGGATCAAAAGCATGTGAAATGTACATTAAAACAACAGGACGCCTTGGGATACATGGATGCCGTTGGTTTTGGATTTGCCAAGGATTGGGAAGTGATTAATGCGCCCGCTCTGGATATTTTGGCGGCTTTGGAGATCAATGAGTTCAATGGACGAAGATCCGTTCAGATGATGATAAAAGCAGTTCGTGAACATCGGGCTTAGGGTTATCTTTGCTGCATGGAACAACGTACAGAGCTGAGCGCCATTGGCGAGTTTGCATTAATCGAGCATTTAACCCAGTATTTCCCTATTCAACATGAAACCACCCTCAAAGGGGTTGGGGATGATGCTGCCATTATCGCGACCGGTGGAATCTATGACCAGGTGATTACAACAGATTTGTTGGTAGAGGGAGTGCATTTTGATTTGATGTATATGCCAATGAAGCACCTGGGATACAAGGCCATTGCGGTGAACATCAGTGATATCTGTGCAATGAATGCCACGCCCAAATATGTTACCGTAAGTTATGCGGTGAGCAATCGCTTTTCTTTGGAAGCCATGGAAGAATTGTACGCAGGGATGAAGTTGGCATGTGAGCGATATGGGGTTGATTTGATTGGTGGAGATTCTTCATCTGCTGTGCAAGGCTTGACGATTTCAGTCACAGCCATAGGGGAAGTTTTACCAGAAAATGTAGTTACACGATCTGGCGCCAAGGTGAATGACCTACTGGTAGTGAGTGGTGATTTGGGTGCGGCCTATTTGGGGCTTCAAGTTTTAGAGAGAGAAAAAGAGGTATATAAAGCGGCCCCATCTGCGCAACCTGATTTGGCCGGTTATGAGTATTTGTTGCAAAGACAATTGAAACCTGAGGCGAGATTGGATGCGGTTCAATTTTTATCAGACTTGAAAGTACTTCCAACGTCCATGATTGATATTTCCGATGGCCTATCTTCTGAAATCTTACACTTAAGCAAGCAGAGTGGGGTGGGTTGTGATTTGTACGAAGCCAAATTGCCATTGTCTCCGGAGACACAGAAGGCGGCAGAGGAGTTTAATTTGGATCCAACCACTTGTGCTTTGAGTGGCGGTGAGGATTATGAATTGTTGTTTACGATTGCTCCAAGTGATTATGAAAAGATCAAGGGAAGTCCACACTTTACGGTGATTGGGCACATGACGGAGTCAGGAAGTCCATGCCGTCTGATTACCAGAGCCAATCAAGCGATAGAACTTAAGGCCCAAGGATGGAAGGCTTTTTAATTTAAGATTTCAGCAACGGTAAAGAAGGAGCCGGTGACCAAAATTAAATCTTGGTGATCGGCTTCTTTTTTTGCAGCCATAAATGCCTCCTGCACGGATGGATAGACATCGCCGATTAGGTGATGAACAGCAGATTTTTCTCGCAGTATTTCTGCATCCAAGCCACGCGGTATGTTGGCCTTGCAGAAATAATATCGCGCATGTTTTGGAAACAATCCCAAGATGTGGTCTACGTCTTTGTCATTCACCATCCCCAGCACGATATGTAGTCGAAGGAATTTCTCTTTTTTAACCTGTTGAATCACCCATTGTACCCCGTCCTCATTGTGTCCCACGTCGGCGATGATGGTGGGATTGGTTTTTTGAATGATTTCCCAACGCCCTCTGAATCCCGTTAATTCTTGCACTTGCAAAAAGCCTTCGCTGATTTTTTCAGGGGTTAGTTTGGGGAAAGAAGATTTTAAGTTCTCCAATGCCTTGAATGCGGTTCGGGAATTTTCTTGTTGATATTCTCCTTTCAACGCACAATCAGGAACAGGTTCATCTGGTGTGCAAGAGATAAAGTGGGAATTTCTTTGTTTGGCGGTGGATTCAAAAACGGACTTCGCATTTTCTTTCATGATACCCAAAACAACAGGGACATGTTCTTTGATAATGCCGGCTTTTTCAGTCGCAATGGCCTCGATGGTGTTACCCAAAAACTGCATGTGGTCTTTGGATACATTGGTAATTACGGAGAGCAATGGAGTAATGACGTTGGTGCTGTCCAAGCGACCGCCCATGCCCACTTCCACGATGGCTACATCTACTTTCTCTTGGGCAAAGTATTGCATGGCCATGGCAAAGGTTAGTTCAAAAAAACTGGGTTGTATTTCAATGCAATGCGAATCTTTGTAGGATTCAACAAAGTCAATGACAGCGGATTCTGTAATCCATTGTCCATTGATTTTTATCCGTTCACGAAAGTCGATGAGGTGTGGTGAGGTATACAATCCCACCTTGTATCCAGCGCATTGCAGGGCAGAAGCGATAAGGTGCGAAGTTGATCCTTTTCCATTGGTCCCACCTACGTGGATGGTTTTTATTTTTCTCTCAGGATAATCAAGCCATTGGCACAGCGCTTCTGTATTTTTTAATGAGGGTTTGTATGCCGCAGCCCCTACCCGATGGAACATCGGTAATTGGGCAAAAAGAAATTCCAGTACTTCTGGATAACTCATTTTAATTTGAACGTGATTACCACAGAACCCACCTGTTTTTTGGCATCCGCAGCGGTACTAAATTTGGTGGCTTTGGCCGCCTTGATGGCGAGTTCTGAAAGTTGTTTAAAACCTTCGCCACTCACTTTTGATTTGATGGGATCAGCGGTTGCGGCCACAACATTTCCGGCGTTATCTACGGTTATATTGACAAATATGGTTCCTTCAAAATCGGGTTTTGTTTCCAGAGATGGAGCTTTGGCAAGCCCTCTACCTTTGAGGCTCCATTCTCCTTTATTGCCATTTCCCTTTCCTCCAAAAACCCCTTTTCCATTGATGTCGCCATTGGGATTGCCTTCGATTCCTGTTCCGCCTGGTGTATCTCCGGCACTGCTATTGGAACCTTTTTTATCAAACAATTTATTGATCTTGCTGGACTTGGCAGCGTTCTCCACTTCTTGTGCTGTTGGTCCGGGATTTTCTGACGGTGTTTGGGTAGGTGTGGAGCTCTCTGTTGCCTGTGCTGTGGTTTGTGCAGCAGCATCACTGATTAGATCTTGCACATCACCTCCGGCAGCTTCAATGGCTGAACTTTCCGCACCCAAGTCTACATACTCACCTTCTCCGGGTTCAAAGTCTCCTAGAGCAGCCAAGCTCAAAGATTCATACTGGACGGGCTCAATAGGAGGTAACTTTTCACAGCTTTTCATGCCGAGTAATAACATCGCGGCAGCAAAAAAGTGAAAGAGTGAGGTTCCTATGAACGGTATATAACGTTGCATGTTTATTTGGGTGATTGGGTAGCAATTACGGGTTCACAATGCAGTACTTTCAAAGTTGAAAATAGTTCAATGGTTTCTCCAGTGGGAACATCGCGGTCTACATTTAAAATCACCGTTCTATTTTCTTGCGGACGACCAAAGAAATAGCTTTGCAATCGTTCTTTCAATTGTTCTTTGGCGATGGTCTCGTTGTTGAGTGAATACACCAAGTCTTTGGTAATCGTGATTGTTGTACTTCCAACCGTGGGAGCGCCAGTCGACGTTTTGGGTAGGTTTACCGCCTCTCCATTCACCGCCAATGTACTGGCAATGATGAAGAAAATGAGTAGCATGAAGATAATGTCAGACAATGCCGACATGGCGGGTTCTACATGTACTTTGTTTTTTCTGCCAAAATCCATAATTAGCGATTTGTAGGTTCTTCAAGAATATCAATAAATTCCAAAGCACTGGCTTCCATTTTGTTCACGACGCGGTTGATGCGTGAGATCATGATGTTGTATCCGATGTGGGCAATCATGAATACGATCAAACCCACTGCTGATGAAATCATTTTGAGATAAAGACCCTCAGACACGGTGCTGATTTGAAGTGAGCCTGCCTCCGCGATGTCTTTGAATATAGTAATAACACCAAATACAGTTCCCAAGAATCCAAATACCGGGGCAACACCAGCCACGGTAGCCAATACGATAACGTTCTTTTCCAGTTTGGCCACTTCTTGCTTTCCTGATTGCTCAATGGCTTTCTTGATGTCATTGACGGGTTTGCCCAAACGATTCAATCCCTTGAGGATGATGACTCCCTCAGGTGTATTTACATTTTTAGCCAAATCTTTGGCATTGTCCAATTTGCCAGCGTAGATGTATTCTTTGATTCTTCCAATGAAATTGGCCTCGCTTTTCAATGCATTTTTGGTAGCCATCCAACGATCAAAAATGATGTAAACACTCAAAATGCTCATGATAATTTGGGGCACATAGATGTACCATCCAGATTGTAACTGATGCATTAAAGTTTCTGCAATCGTTGCGTTGTGTGGCGCTGCCGCATCGGGTAGGTTAACAGCAGCTTGTAAAAAAATCAGATCCAAAGTCATATTCGTTCTTTTTATAGGTAACGAAGATGAACTGAATTTGTTTTATAAAAACTGAATTTGAAATGAGTTATTCAAAGTGAATCGTTGATACTTAGCTGTGCAATAGGATGTAGTATATCCCACCAGAAAAATATCCGAGCAGTGCCCAAGGACTGATTTTTTTGAGATACCAACTGAATGTAATTTTCTCTAGACCCATTACAGCAACACCAGCCGCACTGCCTATGATTAAGATACTGCCACCGGTTCCGGCACAAAAGGCCAAGAATTCCCAGAACACCCCGTCTTGCACAAAATGTTGCAGCCAGGGATCTTGTGATAGCTCAGCAATGGGATACATACCCATGCTTGCGGCAACCAATGGAACGTTATCAATAATGGCAGAAAGTAATCCAATGGTTAAATTGATGGTGTAGGGATTGTTGAAAGTGTCTTTGAGCAAGGTAGAGGCTTGAATCAATGTTCCCATCTCCTGCAGAGCGCCTACCGCCAATAATATTCCCAAGAAAAAAAGAACGGAGGGCATGTCAATTTTTCGCAATGCAGACAATGCTGAGAATCTGGATTTTTCTTCGTCCAATTTCCGTCCATGCATGAGCTCCGTGGCCATCCAAAGAATACCGAGGCTGAGCATGATTCCCATGAACGGGGGCAAATGGGTAATGCTCTTGTACACCGGCACCATCAATAGTCCACCCAATCCGAGGAGTAGCGCTACTTTTTGTTCTCGTTGAGCAACTTCGGGATGCGCTTGTGCATTGTTTTGAAAAGATTCAATGTTGCCCTTTAAAACAAAGCTTAAAATACTTACAGGAACCAATAGACTGATGATGGAGGGAATAAATAGATTTTGAATGATGCCTTCGCTGGTTACCTGCCCTCCAATCCAAAGCATGGTCGTAGTGACATCTCCAATGGGCGACCATGCGCCTCCGGCATTGGCTGCGATTACAATAATTCCACCAAAAAGCCACCGGGTGTCTTTGTCAGGAATGATTTTTCTGATTAAACTCACCATCACAATGGAAGTAGTGAGGTTGTCCAATGCTGCGGATAAAAAGAACGTCAGTATAGATATAGTCCAGAGCAACACCACTTTCTTTTTGGAAGTAATGCGGTTGGTGATGATTTGAAACCCATTGTGGGCGTCAATAATCTCGACAATGGTCATGGCTCCCATTAAAAACAATAGGATACTGGCGATCTCCTGCACGTGATGCGACAATTGATGTTCGAAATAGCCTTTGAGGCCCAAGGGATTTTCTGGATTTAGTAATTTCCAATGTTCAAAATCCTGAATGAATGGCGCTGGAATTTCTTGAATGCCAATAACCAAAAGGGACCAACACGCAACACCGATAAAAAGGGCCGTGGCCGCTTTGTCAATTTTAATATTGTGTTCTGTAGCAATGAGTATGTAACCCAAAACGAACAGAACGATAATACCCAATTCCATTATTGTGGTTGTGTTGTTTTTAAAAACATTTTTACTTGCTGTCTTTTCCCCATCTCCATAACGTCTACCAAATCTTGAACACTTAGCGATTTATCCATTTGTATGGAAACTCCGATGGTGCTGTCCTTGGCCGCGAGTAGCTCTAATTTTCTTTCCAATTCTTCTGCGGTGCACGGAATGTTTTCTAAAAAATAATGTTTCTCTGCATCCACCGTCAGTTGAGCATTTTGTTTGGACTCCTTGCTGGCGGCTTCTTTGGATTCAGGCAACATGACTTTGATGACATTGGGGTGGGCCATGGTGGATAGAATCAAAAAGAAAAGAAGCAAGAAAAACATGATGTCATTCAGAGAATGTGTGCTTACTTCAGCACGATGCTTATTTCTTCTGGCAATTTTCATTGTCCTTTGCTTTCGATAAGAGCCAACTTAACCAAAAGGGCATGTTCTTGAATTCGTCTTCCAAAGCGATCGATTCGTTGTTGGAAAAGGTGATGCGCACCAAAGGCGATGATTCCGATAAAAAGACCTGAAGCGGAAGTAATCATTTTTTGATACAACCCTTGGCTGATTACCGCGATGCTGATGTCTTGGGTTACAGAAATATCGAAGAAGATGACAATTACTCCGGCAATGGTTCCAATGAAACCCAAGAGCGGCGCAATACCAGCGATCAATGATAGACCGGATAGATTTTTTTCAAATTGAGCAATCTCCAAATTGGTAGCGTCTGAAAGTAGTTCGTCGGCTTCTTGAAGGGTGGTTTTTCCGCCAGCATGAATAAATATTCTACCCCAAGATCCAGGAACTGTGGTACACAATTGCTGTGCAGCGTGGTGCTCTCCTGATCTCAATAGTTCTATGTGGCGGGATGACTTGTCCGAAATATATTTCTCTTGCTGGCTGAAGTACAACCATCTTTCGATGATCAAGTACAGTGACCAGATAAAAATGAGAGCGAGGGGAATCATTACCCACCCCCCTTTAAATAGTAAATCAAAAATTTCCAACTGAGGGGTTTCCGTAGCTTGTAAAATAGTCATGATGTAAAGGAAAGAAAAAAAACTAATGGACAAAGGCAATTTTTGTGACGTTATCAACGGAACCATCGGGATTAGCTGCGAGTACAAAGTACACGCCTGCTTTGGGTCTATCGCCGTTGCTCAGACGACCGTTCCATACCGCTCTTCCGCCTTCACTTTGGGTAGTGAAAATGAGTTGACCATTGCTATCTGTGATGTGCACCGTACTCTCATAAGCCAAACCTTGAATGGTTACATAACCCTCATATTCGGAGGAAACGGGGTTGGGAAAAGCATATACTTGTCCCATTTCATTATCAAAGTTAGAGGCCTTACCGGTGTACATTACCAACCCTTTGTCGGTGGCGAAATACAATTGTCCATTGGCTTGATTGATGCCAATGTCATATACTGTATTGGAAGGCAAGGGGCTATTTTCAGCCGTAAAATGCGCCAATTGTTTCAAACCATCGGGACTGAATTGAAAGACGCCGTTTTTCTGTGTCGCAATCCATTTGTTGTTTCCGCCATCGATCTCTATGCTATTGATGGCTTCTGTTTCAAGCAATATCTGCACATTTCCGTCTTGCTCAATGAATATTTGTTCTGCATCAAATCCGGATTCTTGGAAGATGCTCGATTGATTGTAAAAGATGGATAGCCCGCGCAAACTGCCCACCCACAATGCGCCATCCAAATCTTCTGCAAGGCAGTAAATATCTTTGGTGGGTAAGCCACCTTCTCCTTCTTTATCACTCAGTACTTTGTAGTTGTCATCCGCTGGGTTGGTGGGCGTTTCGTTGTAATTAAGGGCTAAAATTCCACGTCCTTTGACGACCGCAAATACATAATTTTCTTGGGTGTGAATGACCTGGTCGATAATGTCTCCTTCGCCCACAAATGATGAAAAGGAGAGAGGGGTAAATTCTTTTTCCTTGGAGTAAAAAACCAAGGGGTTGGAGGAGTAACTATTGGAAATCCAAGCATTGCCTTCTAAGTCAAAGCAAAGACCAGCCACGCCAGTCCAGCCCAAATCAGCATCAAATGGGCCCACCTGAAAAGGAGAGTTATTGGTTTGCGCATTGAAATAACGAAGGGTGCCATCGGGTAGTTTTTCTACCAATCCATTTTCCCAACTTCCAAACAACACATGCTGCACGTTGGTAGGATCGATAGCGACATCCAATACATCCTGCACGGCATTTCCAAAGTCATTCCCGCCTTGTCCAAAGGGAATATTACTCCATGTGCCTGCAATATGAGCGGTTTGAGATCCCGTGTTGTAGGTATTTCCCCACCAGGGATAGATGTTTCCTGTTGCAATCCAAACATTGTCGTTGTACCCATTGACTCTGCGCATGCCATCGGACATGGGGCCTTGGGGTACCACCATGTTTTCTGTTCCATTTTGCAAATGGTAGTTTAAACCAAAAGTAGAATTCCCAATCCAGTAGTTGTTGGATTCATCTACAATTGCCTGCTGAACATTGAGGTATAACCATAAATTTTGGTTGTCTTCAAAGATCAATTGGTTTTGATTGTCCCAAACCTCGTACCCGTTGTTTTTGGAAACAGTGAAGCGGTTGGTATTGAACCACAAATTTTGACAAACAGTGCCGTTGTCAAAGGTTTTAAGCACGCTCCAATCGGTTTGATTTTGTGTGCTCCAAAGTTGATCGCTGGTTTCACCATTGGTAGCCACTACCCAATGGGAGTTCCACTTGGCAGCACCTATGATGGGGTCTGTTATCGGTTGTAAATTGATCGAGGACCACAATTGATAATTGGCCAAGAATGGATTGGAGATGGGCGCGTATTTGATGAAGTTTTCACCAATCGCATAAATGGTGTCTTGATCAATGATGGTTTGTAAGATTGGTGAGGCTTCTCCTTGATTTCCGATGAGATAGGTGGACTTTACTTCCAGGCGATTCAAATCCACTACTACAATTCCAATTCCAGTGGACAGGTAGGCCATGTCTTGGTGCACTTGGATGTCATAGATCTTTTTGTCACCGATGATGCTGGAAAAAGTGATATCCGCAATATTATTTGTTCCGTTGGCATCGATCCGATCAAAATTCCCATTGGAATATCCCACCAACAGTTGATTGCTTGATTGCTCGAAGTGCATCGCACTGATGCCCACATCACTGAGTTGATTGGTTTTGTTCAACTTGGTGATACTTTGATCTTTTGGGTTGTAAATGAACAAACCGTTGGGGGATGATGCAATGATTTCATTGCCCTTTCCCAAACAGATTTTGTTGATTCGATGATAAGAAAATCCATCCTGCCAACTGCCCACGGATTGGGCGTTGAGCATAAAAATAATTCCCCAGCAAAAAGCAGTTGTGATGAAATTTTTCATGGGCTTTTGATGAACGGAGAATAATTTGAAAAATTTCTTATGCGTTTAATTTTTTTAATGCGATGTCAAAAGCGGATGCCGTTATTTGGGTTTGTCCTTGGTGTATGTGGTAAATTTCTTCCAAACCTTTTTTGATGGTTTCAGAAGAGTCGTTGAAAATGGCATTGTCATCCAAATGGCCCAAGTCATTGCTCATCAGATAAGCAAAAACCCTTGCCATGCCGCAATTGGCAATGAAATCTGGGAGCAAAGAAATTCGTTGATCGACGCTTTCAGCAATGGGACCAAAGAAAATCTCTTGATCTGCAAATGGGACATTGGCGCCGCAACTGATCACCTTTAAACCGGCATTGATCATTCGATCCACTTGGTCTTGGGTAACCAAGCGAGAAGCTGCACATGGCAAGAATACATCCGCGGAGATGTCCCAAATTTTTTGATTCACTTCTTCAAAACCCATCATTTTGGGACTATTCAAGGTGTTGCCTTGGCGGGTCAAGAACAATTCTCGAATCGTTGCGAAGTCCATTCCATTTTCGTCGATAATGCCACCATTGCGGTCGATGATACCCACAATTTTAGCACCGGCTTGCGCCATGTAAAATGCGGCCGCTGCGCCAACATTTCCCCAACCTTGAACGATGACTTTTTTATTGGAAACCTTACCGCCCCATATGTTGTAGTAATGAATAACACTGTGCGCCACACCATAACCAGTAATCATATCTGCTACTTTGTAGCCTGCATCAGTGGATGGACTCAATTGCTCATTGTCCAAAACTTTGATTACCCCCTGGCGAAGTTGACCAATGCGTTTTACTTTCTGTGCCTCTGTTGGCAAAAAGTGTCCGTTGAAAACACCTTCTTGCGGATGCCAAACGCCGTTGTTTTCAGTCATCGGGATTACTTCATGGATTTCATCCACGTTTAAATCACCTCCGGTTCCGTAGTATGTTTTAAGCAAAGGACGGACAGCCGCATACCAACGTTGTAAAACGCCCTCTTTGCGGGGGTCTTGGGGGTCAAAATTGATTCCGCTTTTGGCTCCACCAATGGCGGGACCGCTGACGGTGAATTTGATTTCCATTGTCTTGGCCAATGATTCTACCTCACGTTTGTCCAATCCTTTTCTCATTCGTGTTCCACCACCTGCAGCACCGCCGCGCAATGAGTTAATCACAACCCAACCTTCTGCTTCTGTTTCACGATCTTTCCATTCAAACACAATTTCAGGTTGACGATTTTCGTAGGCCTTTAATAGTTCAATCATTTTCATGGTGTAAAGATAATTTCAAACCTACGTTGCTGGGCAATTTCTCTTACTTTCGTTGTATGATTCAAAATGTAGAACTAAAAAAATCTTTGATCTGGGGTCTGGCCATTATCACCACGGCCTTGATCTTGGGAGGGGCTTTTAAAAATAGAAATCAGGGTGAAAATGTCATCAGCGTGACTGGAAAGGCAGAGAAAACTTTCTCCTCTGATCTTATTGTTTGGCGCGGGAGTTTTAGCAGAAACGCGTCTACTTTAAAGGAAGCGTATGACCTATTGAATCAAGACATTGAGGTTGTAAAAAAATATTTAAAAGGAAAAGGTGTCAATGACAATGTTCCGGTATTTGATGCGGTAGATATTCAGAAATTATATCGCTCGGAAACAGACAAGGATGGCAATGAGACTACCTTTTTCTCAGGGTACTTATTGACCCAGGTGGTGAAGATAGAGTCCAAGGATGTGGATCGAATTGAGAAACTTTCCCGTGAAGTAACGGAGTTGATCAATCAAGGATTGGAGTTTAACTCATCGGCTCCTGAATATTATTATACCCAGTTGGCGAATTTAAAAATTGAAATGATTGCAGAGGCTACCAAGGACGCGCGCTTGCGGGCAGAAAAGATTGCGCAAGAATCAGGTAGTTCATTGGGCAATTTGAAAAATGGTGACATGGGTGTTTTTCAAATTGTAGCACCCAACTCTTCTGATGAAGATTATTCTTGGGGAGGATCTTTGAACACCAGTTCACGTGAGAAGAGCGCAAGCATTACAATGTCTCTTTCTTTCAATGTAGATTGATATGAAGCTCGGGATCCTTTGGTTTCATCGTTTGTGGAACTTGGGGCTGATATTAACCAGTTATTTTCTTTCCAAGAGGGGGTGGATCAAGCACCCATGGGGATTGCCTGTTTCCATGAGCATCGAGCCAACCACGGCTTGCAATTTGGGTTGTCCTGAATGTCCTTCGGGTTTGAAGGCGTTTAGCAGACCCATCGGCAATCTGAAACCTCAAGATTTTCACCTTTGGTTGCCCCAATGGAAGAAGCACTTGATGTATTTGAATTTTTATTTTCAAGGAGAACCGTTCATACATCCCCAGTTGCCGGAATTTATTCGCGAAGCAGAAAACCATGGGGTATTGACTTCTGTATCGACCAACGGACATTTTTTAACCGATGAAGTGATTGATCAAATATTGGATTCAGGCTTGCGTCGCATGATCATCAGCTTGGATGGTTTTTCACAGGCTGTATACGCCCAGTACAGAGTAAATGGGGAAGTGGATAAGGTGAAAGACGCGGTACTTCGTTTGGTTCATAAGAAGAAAATGCGCGGATCATCTCATCCAGAAATTGTCATTCAGGTCTTGGCGGTTAAGCCCAACGAGCAAGAAATTCCGTTGATTAAAAAATGGGCCATGGAGGTTGGTGCTGATCGCGTAGCAGTGAAGACAGCCCAGCTTTATCACCCCACGGACAATCACCCTTTGATGCCTGAGCAAGAATCATTGCGTCGATATTTTAAGGGTGCCGATGGTGAATGGCGGATTAAAAATCCACTGGACAATCATTGTTGGCGGATGTGGTCAGGCTGTGTGGTGACTTGGAACGGTGATGTGGTTCCATGTTGTTTTGACAAGGATGCAAAACATAAAATGGGCAGTTTGAAAACACATGCACTCCGCGAGGTATGGGCCAATCCCAATTACAGTGATTTTAGAGTTCAACTGCAGCGAGGAAGAAAAGAAATTGATATTTGTGCAAATTGCTCAGAGGGTACAAAGGTTTGGGCTTAATTTTGAAACATGATAGTCATCGGAAGCACCTTGGTTAGTGAGGATATTTTTGAGCTCAAGTTTGTCTGTGATTTGCAGGCATGTAAAGGAGCATGTTGTGTGGATGGAGAAAGTGGTGCTCCTTTGGATGCGGATGAGGTAAAGCATTTGGAAGAAAATTGGGCCTGGGCCAAGACCTATCTGAGTCCCGAGCATATTCAGGTTGTAGAGGAGCATGGTTTTCACGTTTTAGATGAAGATCAAGATTTAACTACACCGTTGTATGGCAAGCATGGAGCTTGTGCATTTGTTTATTATGAGCAGGATGGAACAGCCAAGTGTGCCTACGAGAAGGCATATTTGGATGGAAAAACCCAATGGAAGAAGCCCATCAGTTGTCATTTGTACCCCATTCGATTGACCCATCTAAAAGAATATACAGGGGTTAATTATCACCATTGGCCCATCTGTAAACCGGCTTGTGAATGTGGCTCGAAGTTAGGCGTTCCTGTTTTTCGTTTTTTGAAGGAGCCGTTGATTCGTCAATTTGGTCAAGCTTGGTATGACGAAGCGGAGTTGGTGTATGAAGCTTTGAAATATCCGCCATCAACGGAAGAGATTTAATAAGTCCTTTTTTTCGCTCTGAATTCACCCAACAAATCGCACAATTTTGTAGGGTGAGATTTTATATTGGCATCATACTGTCTTTTTTTATCGGCATTCAACCGCTCTTTTCACAGTGGGAATTGGTGCAGCACGATTGGGTGATCCCACAAGGGTTGCATTATCTGCTGGTAGACGGTGAACGGGTGGGGATTACCATGCCGTTTGCAGCGCAAAAAACCACAGATACTTGGCGATCCGATTTTCAATGGAAATACAGTTATCGCGGGGAGAGTGAGTTTCAGGCATTTCCTGGAAGTGAGACGGTATGTGTGACACCCATCGGAAAGTTATTTACTGTTCAAAAGGCAGGCAAGTCACGGTTGGTCATAGAAAACAACCAAAGGTTGGAATGGGTAAATACCCAGGACAACAATTGCAACGACTGTCATCCCTTTTATGATGAGGAATCCAAGGTACTTGTGTTTGCTTCTGATCGGGTAGGCGGAAGTGGTGGTTATGATTTGTACAAGATGATATGGACACCCAAAGGATGGTCTGCTCCGGTCCGATTAAGCAATGGGGTCAATACACCAAAAGATGAAAAGTTTCCGATGATTGCAAATGGTGATTTGTATTTTAGTTCATTATCGGAAAAAGGGGATTGGGATATTTTTCAATCACCCCATAGCGAATTTTGGCAAGTGCGCTGGCAGATGGAGTATCCCATCAACAGTGATCATGATGAATTTCAGTGGTGGCCTGTAGGAGATGATTCGGGTTGGTTGATTAGCAATCGGCAGTCTTCAGGCGTTCAAACGCAAGTATTGGAATTAAAGCGAACAGGAGAGTGTCAAGAGAAGCGCATTTGTTTGGAAGTGGATTCCTTGGTTAGTTGTCAATCCACTTTGCAAGGTCAACTTTGGCAAGAGAAGGGGAAACGATTTTGTCTCAATGTAAAGGCAGGCCACTTCTACCATTGGAAATTTTCTGATTTGCAAGGCAAGGCTATGGTAGGAATGCCGGTTACCATCAAGGATGGTCAAGGCAATGTTGTCGCGGTATTGTATACCGATGATCAAGGTCAATTGGGATGGCAGTATTTACCTTTTGCGTTTTCAAGCATCCAATGGTGGAATGAACCGGACCAATCCCAGCTATTGGCGTCTTCAGATCCTGTGGTATTGATGCCAGAGGAGTTGGTGGATTCAACGGAGATATTTTTTGAAATTGGATCATCCGAGATTTCAGACAAAGGGCAAAAGGAATTGTTACAAATGGCTTTTTATCTCCTGTTGAATAGTGAGCGAGAGGTTTGGATCAGGGGTTCAACGGATCCAACAGGCAACCTATTGTACAATGAGAAGTTGGCTTGGGAAAGGGCTTGGAAAGTGCAGAACTTCTTGCTGGCCCATGGAGTTTTGGTGGCGCAGATGAATGTGGATATCATCAATCCAGTAGGTGCATCCATGCAGGATAAAGAGCGGAAAGTGTCTCTCATGATTCGTTAGATGTTTCTCCTTATTTTTGGTTCATGAAAATTCGTGAACTCTTCCCCTCTACAGATTTAACCTTGACCCGTGGACCTCTTCAGCAAGGAGGCACGAGTGTGATTGATGGTCAAGAAAAGAAAGGCCCTCAGCGTTGGGTGAAATTGAATGATGTCATTTTTGTGGGCATGAACGATGGTTTGTATCATACCCGTTACAATGAAGAAGTAAGCATTGTGCATGATGCGCAAAACAAAGTAGTGGGCTATTGGAATCACAGTTCGAATGAAGGCACTCGTCCCAACAAAAGCGCGGTAGTAGGTGCTGTTGCGTTGAGCTTTTTGATCTCTGCGGCTTTGTTTTTATTGGGAGCTTGGAATTTTGTTTGGAAGTATGAGCCTTTCTTGGTCAAGAATGAAGCGGGACAAATTGTAGAAGAGCGTTGGTGGTTGACGGTGATCGTCGTATTTATCTATTCATTGTGGGCGGTATTTTGGACAGCTGGATTTGCTCATTACGAGTGGCAGAGACAGAAGAAAGCACATCAAATGTTGCGTGGTTGATACCAAAGCATAGAAATAAAAAAGGGCTGATTAATCAGCCCTTTTTTATGGATATGTTGTTGTGTAATTCAAGACGATCAATCTACATTATCATGTAGGAATGGATTGTTGCCTTTTAATTCATAGCGTTTTTCGCCATTGGCATCTGTAACTTCAGAGATTCCAAAGCGAGAGGCTTGCGACTCGTTGCTGGCAGGAGTAGAATCCAAAACCACGCGCTTGCGTTCGTAGGCGGGAACTTCTTCCAATGAAAGCAAGCCACCGGGACTTTTAATTTGCATGGTTACTTGCTTGATGCGATTGGCTCTTTCATTTTGCAATTGATTGATCGTAGATCGATCAACAGAGTCTGTTGCACGCTCGCGGATGGGCATGCTTGCTTCTGGTGCTTCTTCTTTATTTAAGTTGTCAGAAAATCCGATAACATTGAAAACGTCGTTGCTATTTCCTTCGGTGCTTTCTTTGTGCTTCATCACCACATCCTCAACACGCGCGCTTGGTGTTTCTTCTACCACGCTCACAATCTGTTCGGTTTGCACCACTTGTGCTGTCGTTTCAAACAAATCGATGGTAGTGGGTTCTTCTGGGAATTCAATTTCAAAAGCCACTTCGTTTTGAACAAACTCCACAGGCTCTGATTCCAATTCCAAATTCAGAGGAATGGTTTGCACCTCTTCTATTTTATTTTCGATTGGAGCCACTTCCTCCAATTCAACCACCATTACTGGAGAGGCAATGGGTTGAATCACTTCTTGCATAACAGGTGCAGCAACGGCGATTGGAGCCGCAGGAATTTCTTCAACTGCAGTGTGCACGTCAACCACTACTTGGGTTTGTGACTCGATTCCTGGGATAACATCATCTAAGTTTTTTGCATCCCATCCGGTAGCAATAACCGTAACACTGATGTCATCACCTAAGCGCGTATCTTGGCCGTACCCCCAAATCACATTGGCGTTTTGACCTGCGCGATCTTGGATGGCATCAGTGATATCACTAACCTCATCCATCAACAATTCTTCTTCGCCATGGGTAATGTTCAAAAGAACATGCTTGGCACCAAAAATATCTGAATCATTCAACAAAGGAGATTCCAGAGCAGCGTCTACGGCGCGTTTAGCACGACCTTCGCCGCTTGCACGGCCGCTACCCATGATGGCAACGCCACTGTCTTTCATGACCGTCTTCACGTCATTCATGTCCACGTTAACCAAACCGGTTAGGGTCATCACTTCAGCAATTCCTTTTGCTGCGGTACACAATACCTCGTCAGCATGACTGAAAGCTTGCTTCAAGCTAAGGTTTCCAAATAATTCTCTTAATTTATCATTGCGGATAATCAAAAGAGTATCCACTGCGTCGCGCATTTCTATCACCCCTTCCTCGGCATGCAAATGGCGTTTTTTGCCTTCAAAGCCAAAAGGAACAGTAATGATTCCCACAGTTAAAATGCCCATGTCCTTGGCCATCTTTGCGATAATGGGAGCCGCACCTGTTCCCGTTCCACCACCCATACCGGCAGTAACGAAAACCATACTGGTTTTTCCTTTTTCGTTCTGAAGAATATTTCTAACCGTCTCGATGCTCTCGATGGCAGCTTCTTTACCAACGGCAGGAGAAGCACCCGCACCGCGACCTTCTGTCAACGTTGCGCCCAATTGAATTTTATGAGGAACTGCTGAGTAGTCCAAAGCTTGCGCGTCTGTGTTGCACACAATGAAATCAACACCTTTGATTCCTTGGCTGTACATGTAGTTGACAGCGTTAGATCCGCCGCCACCAACGCCGATAACTTTGATCAACGAATTGCACTCTTTGGGCAAGTCAAAATTGAGAGATTGAAATTCCATTCCTTGAAAATTTGTAGAGGTTTAACCGGTTTCGAAACTACAAATGGAATTGTAAAAATTGGGGAAGTGAAATCACGAAGTGTTAACGGGGGTATGTTAGTAAATGCGCATTTTATGCACATATAAAAATTTGGTGAGGTGGGGGAAATGTGTTTTATTTTTACCTCGATGAAAAGCAAGACGAGCATAGAATGGAATCAGAGCAAAGGGCTTGTTTTGTTGATTGACCCTGACTTTGGCGGTGTGGTATTTTGGGAACAGATGGTTGCTGCGTCTGCACATTCACCGGTTAAGATGATTTTTATCGGGGGTAGTTTCATGCACAAGGACCAATTGGAATTGTGCATTGATACAATGCGAAAAACAGGATTGCCGATTGTTCTTTTTCCTGGATCAGCACATCAGATATCTTCCTCTGCAGATGGGATCCTTTTGCTTTCTCTTTTATCGGGACGAAATCCAGAATTCTTAATTGGCCAGCATGTGTTGGCTGCGCGTTCATTGAAAAGAAGTGGATTGTCTATTTGGCCAACGGCCTATCTGCTCATCGATGGGGGCAAGCCCACCACGGCGAGTTATGTCAGCAATACCCAACCTTTGCCAGCGGATAAGCCACTTTTGGCCAGCGCTACTGCTCTGGCTGGTGAGTTACTGGGGATGTCTTTGGTTTATTTGGATGCAGGTAGTGGAGCGGCTTTACCGGTGTCCATGGATACGATCGCCTCCGTCCGAAGAGAAGTGTCTGTGCCCATTATTGTTGGTGGTGGAATCCGAACGCAACAAGAGGTTGAACAAGCATGGAGTGCCGGTGCCAATTGGGTGGTTCTAGGCAATGTCATTGAGCAAGACCCGCTATTTTTCTCCACTTGGATTTGATTTTCTGATTCCTGTCAATCTCAAGCAGGTATTCTTTTGTTTATTTTCGTTTCAAACTTTAATAACATGGTAAGAAGACCGTTTAATATCCACCAGTGGATTGAGGAGAACAAAGATTTGTTGAAGCCACCTGTAGGAAATAAAAATATCTACAAGGAATCTGGCGACTACATTGTCATGATGGTGGGCGGTCCCAATGCACGCAAAGATTATCATTACAACGAAACCGAAGAATTATTTTATCAATTTAAAGGAGACATTGTGGTGGGTATTCAAGAAGAAGGGAAGGCGGTGGACATCGAAATAAAGGAGGGAGAGATGTTTCTTTTGCCGGCCAAGGTTCCGCATCAACCCAGAAGGGGAGAAGGTTCTGTAGGGTTGGTGATTGAGGTAAAAAGAAATGACCGCCCCATTCAAGATGGTTTGATGTGGTTTTGCGAAAAATGCAACACCAAGTTGTACGAGGATTATTTTGTTTTAAATAATATTGAATTGGATTTTCTTCCAAGATTCCGACATTTTTATGGTTCACAGGAATTGCGGACGTGCAAATGTTGCGGTCATGTCATGGAGACGGATCCTCGATTTGTATAACGAAAAAAAAGGTCAGCTGATGCTGACCTTTTTTATTGGGTTTGAATAAAATTACTTCTGTTCAGAAGCCATTTTCTCCATTTCTTTATTGAAAGTTTCTTTGAACTTTTCATAGTTATAATCAGCCTTTAGCTTTTCATTGGCTGCAAGTTTTTCAGCATAAGAATTGGCCAAACGCTCACCAGACAATTCAATCGCTACGTAGCTCACATAGGAACCATCAGGCTTTTGGGTCAACTTTTCGCAGATTTCAACAGCACCTTTCAAGTTTTGATCAACCACTGTGCGTGTCATTTCTTGGAAAGTTTCAGTAATTTCTTCTTTGTTATTGAATTCAGAAGAGTTTACATAGTTATCACCCACTACTTTCAATGTTGCACTGATTGATTTTGACAATTCAGACATGGCGTTTGATTTTGCTTTTTTCTTGGCTGTCTCGCGATCCATGCTTTCTCCAGTAGCTGTTGCACGGAAAGCGTCTTTGGTGCTCATGTATTGTTCTCCTGAACAATATTCGTTGATTAATACCTCACCTTGTTGTTTTGGATTTACACCTGTATCATCAGATTTTGCAGCTCCTTTTTTCTTTTTACAACCGGTCATTCCAAAGCCAATAGCAACTACCATTAGCAATAGGGTGAATTTCATAATTTTCATTTGCTTTTTATTTTTAAGGTTAATTTTTTTTTCCGTTTACACGAATAATGCCAAAGTTACAAAATTGCCTGCAACATCAATTTAAGCCATTCGTCTTCCAATAATATTTTTGCTTTTTTATAGGCTTCAGCACCTGCAGCTGCGGTATTGAGTTGAACCCCTTTGATGGTATTGGTGTTGTTTTGATAACGCACCAATTCCTCTTGATTGTCTTTTAATGTAAGCTTGAGATCCAACAAGGCGCTTGAAAAATCTTGCGTTTGACCCGCTGCTGTGGTGTTGGCTTCTATCTCAATGATATAGTCGGCTTTATTGGCGGGGGCTGCAGTGAATCCCTGTTGGGCCAAGAAGGATTGCACCGCGATCGCCAGCAATTGCTGTTGGTTGTTGTTACCAAACTCTTTTTCTACAGATTGGATGCAAAAGGTGGGCTTTAGGATGTGGATAGGAATCATCAGCGCATTGACCGGTGTAGCGGATAACAATCGCTTGCAAATTTTCTCATCCAAATCCGAGGCAATGAGCGCATCTATATCCAACTTGACTTCCAATTGTGGCGATTTGGATTCGAGGGGGACGTCTTGTACATTCACGATCCACTTGCCATCGGGACCCGAAACCATTTTTTTGGGTCTTGTGTATTTTGAAGTTGGGAAGTGCACGGTAACGGGAACACCTATTGCTAGATTTCCATTGTGAATGGCTTTGATTGCTACGGATTGACTGAATTGATTTTTGGTACCCAGTAATACGCCTTGTTCCACCGAGGTGATTTGAAGCCCGGCCATGATTTGCTCGATGTCACTGTAGATTTGTTGGTCTAAAAGCAAATCTTCGCCACTTGGTGTGATGTAATGGTTGGTCTCACTCCAATAGGGTTTAATTGCGAAAAGGGCGTGCAACAACAAGTCGATGGCTGATCCCATTTGATTTCTTTTTTGGGATTCAGATGCTCTTTCGTACAATTGGTAGGCCTGTTGAATGGCTTCGCTTTTTTTGCGATTTTGTTGTTCTTGATAGGCCGATTTGCTGATCCGGAGGTAAATGAAATACTCTTGGTCATTTTCATAACTTCCTACCGTTTCATAATCTTCAAAAGAGATGTCCGTTGTTGTATTGATATTGGAGGAAAAATCCTCAGAGAAGACTTTATTGACCTCCATGGTATTCAGGAAACTTTGTCCTTGAACGCGCACACTGACGCTGGAGGCCATGTCGCTCAGGGCATTCTTTTTTGCAATGGCAGCATAATCTACAGGGTTAACTTTTTTATTGCTACTGGCTATGCCGATGTAATATTGATTGCTGATGGGGCGCTGGCTTACCCACTCCGGTGGCGGAATGCTCTGCGGGGTTTCTTTTTTCTGCACGTGATCGTTGGTCACGCAAGCGGTGAATACCAAACACAGCAATATGTACGCAAATATTTTTTGCATTATCTAACCAACTCTAACATCAACGATTTTACTTGCTGGGCCATATCCGAAGTGACTTGCTTGTATGCATCCGATGTCAATTCGTCAGCAGATTTTAAATCTCTACGAATGGCAAAAAGATTTCGGAATCCTTGCACCTTATCCGAAGCAGTTTGAACATTGCCTCCTTCATTGGGGTACAAAGAATCCTTGTTGTAATCGGTGCGACCATAGTACACTTCGTCTTCTACTTTTTTATTGAACATGGAGGTCCTCAAGAGCTCTCCGGTTTTTAGTGAGATTATTTTCATTTGCGCATCCAAGGCACAATAGCTTTTGCCATAGTAGTAATCGTATTCGACGGGGCGATATTTGGTTACCATAATTTCTTGGCCGTTGCTAACCTGTTTTTCTTGGTAGGCTTGAAAAGCGTTTCGTCTTTCGCGGGCGACGTTTCCCTTTTTCTGGTCAAATTTCAAAATGCTTCCCGTTAAGATGATTTGAGCGCCCACAATTTTCCCCACTTCCACGGCTGTTTTGTCATCCACTATGCCGCTTAATTGTAGCTTTTGCTCTTGTAATATGGCCATCATGTTCTCCCTGTCTACCACACGCAAGAAGGGGTCTTTGATGGAAGTTAGTGCGGAAAGGGTGTATGCCGAAAGACTAATTTCCGCACCATTTTCTCTGGTGCCATTGGTGAAGGGAAGTAAAGCGATGGTAATGGTCCCTTTTTCCAGGGATTTGTTTTTCAGTGCAACAGCATCTTTGTAAGTACTTCTTCTTTCAATGACCTTGTTCAATGACTCATAAGCTGAGCGATATCGCCCGGCTTCATACATGGCTTTGCCGTCTTTGTATAAAGGCTCCAAGTATGCGATGTCTTGTAAATCTTTTGCATCTTTAAAATTGGGGTCGAACTTTGAGATCTCTTTGAAATTGGCTTCGGCCTCTTTGTATAATTCTTGCTCGAGCTGTGAAGTACCTTTTTCATAAAGTTCTTGAATGTATACTTTTTTGATTTCTTCAAAATCATCTTGGTACATTTGGCTGATCTCCAGTGTAACGCCAACGTTGGAAATTTTCTTTTGGTATTCTTGAACATCTACATAGGCATATACCGCCTCGCGTGGAGTTGCCATAGTTTTTTTTCGTCCAAACTCAACCAACTTTTGATTCATCACCGTCTGGCCAGTGCGCTTCATACCCGCTTGTGCCTCTACATAGTTTTTCTTTTGTTTCAATGCGGTGTAATAACTCTCAGAGGCTTCAGTTGACAGGCCACTGGCCTCTTGCTTTGCACCCAACTTGTAATAATATTTGGGTCCTTTACAAGCAGTGAAAAGTGATAAAAGAGCGAATAAAAAAAGGATGCGTGTTTTCATGGTTACGGCTTGATAAATTGGTTCAGTTCGTCAATGGTGCTTTCAAATTGAAAAGCATCGTTGATTAAAAAATAGTTTTGTGGATCATTGCAACGGCTGTGGGCAAATTTTGCGTATTCGATTCGGTCCGCTTCAAAATCAAAAAGCATGGTGATTTCTTTGATTTGCACGGCACTAAGGCAATTGGAACCAGTAACTTGCTTGGCAAGGGTCATTTTGCTGTCAGAAAAAGTTTTGGATTTGATGCTGGATTTTGCGCTTTCAAATGATGCGTTGTCCATTGCATAACCGCACTTTCCTGGCGCTGTGTAATTGGTGTTTTGTGGTCGGTTATTGGACTGAGGTCTGGGCCTTTCATCAATCCCGTGGTGCGCACTGGATGATGTAGTAGTGGTGGTCGTTGTTGTTGTGGTGGTCGTGCTACTGTGAGACGAGCCCGCGTCTGCCGGAACATCCATGTTGATGCCCATGTTCACTCCGCCCATATTGACATTCACATTGACTTTTTCGTTGCTGGCATTCCCATTTTTTTGTGTAATGGTGGTCTTTTGGGTTGTTGTGGTGGTTGAGGTTCCAGAGCGAATGGGCTCAATTGGACCTCCTGAATCTCCCTCTCCCTCTATTTCACGGATGATTGGTTCGTTGAATAGATAGGTTCCCGCGGGCAATTGAGCGGTTGCCATTTCTTTGGGGCGTTCACTGAAGTAGCGAAGGGCATAGCCTTTTTTGGTTAGTTTAATCACATACGTTACTTCCAAACCATATTTGACGGCGAACATTTTGCTAACGAAGTCAGACAGATGCTCATCTGCAAAGTCCACTCTTACTTGGTAAAACTCAGATTCCAACCCTTTGATCTTCACGTTGGATCGGGGATCTTCATTGATCAACTCCTCATTTAAGAAAATCCTAAACTTGTCCCCATTCTCGGAATAGATGACCGCATCTGCTGTTGAATTTTGGGCAAAAATTCCCAGTTGGAGCATCGAAATAAAAATGCATAAAATATGTTTCATAACGGCTTTGTTAGGTGGTAAATTTAGTTCATTTTTGCCTTGGTAAAATTCGTGCCAAAAATAGAGATATCGGCAAATCGAAAAGGGCCAGAAGAAATATTGGAAAATCATGGAAGAGACTTGGAGAAAAGTGGTCATTTTGGGAGCCGGCAGAAGCAGTTCACATTTGATACAACATCTTTTAGAGAACGCTGAGAATTGGAAAATACATGTGCACGTTGGGGATGGGGTGAAGGCCATTGCAGAAGAAAAGGTTCAAGGGCATTTGCATGGAACAGCCTTTGCATTTGATGCGCAAGATATTGACGCAATGGATCGCATGGTGGCGCAATCCGATTTGGTGATTTCTATGTTGCCTGCTTTTATGCATCCGCAAGTGGCGCGTTTGTGTCTTAAACATTACAAGCATTTGATTACGCCCAGTTATGTCAGTGCTGAGATGAAGGCCATGCATGATGAAGCGGTAAGCAAAGGATTGATATTCATGAATGAATTGGGTGTTGATCCAGGAATAGACCACATGTCGGCCATGCAGATTATTGATGGATTGAAAGAAAAGGGAGCCCGAATTAAAGGTTTTTACAGTCTTTGTGGAGGATTGATTGCGCCGAAATCAGACAATAACCCGTGGCATTATAAGGTTACTTGGAATCCGCGAAACATCGTGTTGGCTGGGGCAGGTGGATTGGCACATTACCGTGAAGGTGGACAAGAGAAATTGATTCCCTACACCCGATTGTACAGTGAACTGATGCAGGTGGACATTCCAGGTTATGGAAAATTTGACGGTTATGCCAACAGGGATTCGATGGCCTATGAAACCTTGTACAATTTGGAAGGCATAGAAACACTATATAGAGGAACATTGCGCAGACCTGGATTTAGTCAGGCTTGGCGTCATTTGGTAAATTGGGGCATGACTGATGATCAAAAGCAAATGGATTGGTCTGGCATGAGCATGGCTGATTTCACCCAAACTTTTTTGCCTACCGATTCAAAAAAGTGGATTCAAGAAACCGTGACCAAGGAAGAATTGTTTAAGCTTCAATGGTTGGGTCTTTGGGACATCACTCCAGTGCCTATTGCACAAGGAACACCTGCCCAAGTCATACAAAAATTGATCGAAGAAAGATGGGAACTGGCTCCTTCTGATGCCGATATGTTGGTGATGTGTCATTTGTTTGATTACGAATTGGACGGTAAGCAATACCGACTTCAATCCCACATGGTGATGGAGGGAGAGGACAGTGGGAAGACCGCAATGTCCGCAACGGTGGGCTTGCCCATGGCTATGTCGGTTCCTTATATCTTGAACGACATATGGAAAGATCGGGGTGTATTGATTCCCGTTGCCCCCCATTTCTATAGTCCATTATTGGCTGAATTAAAAACCAAAGGGATTCAATTTCACGAGCAGCTGACCGAACGATGAGATGGCTTTTGGCAACCGGACTTTTGATGCTGCAAATGGGAATATTTGCACAATGGCCCGCTTGTCCAACCACCGGCAGGGTGAATTGGGAAACATCGGAGGATTTTGCCCGGGCACAAGATACCGTAAAGCGGGTGGCCAAGTGGTTGTGCGATACGCCTTTGTCTTGGGCGTTTGAAGATCGAACAAGGGCCAATGCTTATGTGTTACAATGGATGGTGAATCATCCTGAAAGAAAATGGGAGACCCAAACGGCTTGCTTTGGTCCCATTGAAGAGGAAATGGATTTGATGTATGCCTATTTGCAGGCGATATTGTATTACAGCTTAATGCACGAGAAACAGCATCAGGAAATACAAGATCTATTTGTGATTAAAGTGCTGAGTGAAAAAATATTGCAAAGTGAAAAATATGCGCATCGAGGGGAATGGAAGAAAATGACCCGTGCATACAGAAGACACAGAGAGAAGAAATACCTGATGCGTTGCTATAAAAACAATTGAAATGAAAAAATTCGACATACCCGAGCAGTTTAAATCCTCTTTCACTGGTCAAATTAAAATGTGGCGTAGGTCGCAGGATCCACGCAAGAAGGACTTCAGTCCATCTGTCATTCCAGTTGGGGATTTGCGATTGGTATTTCCGCGCCACATGGGATTTTGTTATGGCGTTGAAAATGCCATTGAGATTGCATTCAAGGCGGTCAATGAGAATCCTGGAAAGCGCGTTTTTTTGTTGGGTGAAATGATTCACAACCCTGCGGTCAATGAAGATTTAAAATCCTTGGGTGTCACCTTTATCATGGATACGGCGGGCAATCGATTGATGGATTGGAATACACTCACCTCAGAGGATATTGTGATCACCCCCGCATTTGGCACCACACTCGAAATAGAATCTCAATTATCCGCTTTGGGCGTTGATGTCAAAAAGTACAATACCACTTGTCCCTTTGTCGAGAAGGTATGGAAACGTTCGGATGAGATTGGTGTTGAAGGATACACCATTATCATTCATGGGAAATACAAGCATGAGGAAACACGTGCTACTTTCAGTCATGCCAATGTAAAGACCAAAAGTGTCGTGGTAAGAGACATGAAGGAAGCCCGCTTGCTGGCTGATTACATTGAAGGCAAGCGAGAAGTTGCTGAATTCAATCAGGATTTTGCGGGCAAGTGCACGGAGGGATTTGATGCGGCCCAGGATTTAAAAAGAATAGGGGTGGTGAATCAAACCACCATGCTTGCCACGGAAACGGAGGAAATTGCGCAGTTTTTAAAACAGATTGTGTTAAACACCCATGGAGAGGGTAGCTTTGCTGAGACCCGCGACACCCTGTGCTATGCCACCAATGATAATCAGGATGCGGCAATGGAGTTGTTGAATACTGGTGCAGATACAGCGATTGTTATCGGAGGTCATAACTCTTCCAATACCTATCAGTTGGCAACCATTTTGTCGCAAAAAATCAATACTTTTTTTGTGGAATCCGCTTCAGCTATCGGTGAAGGAGTAATTGAGCATTTGGACTTGCGCACCCTTCAAAAAACCCAATCTACTTTTGATGCACAGACTCTGCGCACATTGGTAGTTGCCAGCGGCGCTTCATGCCCAGATACCTTGGTTGATCAAGTAGTGGGTAAAATTCTTTCGCTCAAGAATGTGGATATTACATTGGCTGAGGCACTTAAAAATTGGATGCAAGCATGAGTGATATCATCTTTAAGTTACCCGATACTGTAGCCAATCAAATTGCGGCAGGTGAAGTGGTTCAACGACCTGCATCTGTTGTGAAAGAATTGTTGGAGAACGCCATCGATGCGGGTGCCACCAAAGTGAAAGTGGTGATTCGCGATGCCGGAAAGACGCTGATCTATGTCGAGGACAATGGAAAGGGTATGTCACACCAAGATGCTTTGATTTGTTTTGAGAGACATGCGACTAGCAAATTAAAAACTGCTGAGGATTTGTTTCATATCGCAACCAAGGGATTTAGAGGTGAAGCCTTGGCCAGTATTGCAGCTATTGCACACGTTGAACTTAAAACGCAATTACAGGGAGCTGATGTAGGTACCCGCGTTGCCATATCGGGTGGAAGAATAGACACCCATGAGTCATGTGTTGTGGGAGGAGGAAGTCAGCTATCAGTCAAAAATTTGTTTTACAATGTTCCAGCACGTCGTTATTTCTTAAAAAGTGACAATGTTGAGTGGAAACATGTTTTGGAGGAGTTTACCCGTGTGGCTTTGGTACATCCAGAAGTGGAAATGACCCTGGAGCACAACGGGGTTGTGGAGTTGCATTTGTTGCAGCAGAACTACAGACAGCGCATTGTGAAGATGATGGGCAATAAATTTCAAGAAGCGTTGGTGCCCATTGAAGAGGAAACCCATTGGTTAAAAGTTTCTGGATTTGTAACCAAGCCAGAGGTTTCCAAGAAGATGCGGGGCGATCAATATTTCTTTGTCAACAATCGATTCATCAAACACCATTACCTGCACCATGCGGTTCAGGCGGTGTATCAAGGCATTATTGCCGAAGGCAATTTCCCTGCATATTTTATCCATTTGGAAATAGATCCAGAACAAATTGATGTGAACATACATCCCACCAAAACGGAGATAAAATTTCAAGATGAAAAATCCGTCTATGCCATTTTGCATGCCGCTTGTCGCAGGGCATTGGGGATGCACAATGTAGTACCCAGTTTGGATTTTAATCAAGAAGGTAATGTGGTCACTCCGGTGAATAGCATGACCGAGATTAAGGCACCTACCATATCGTTGACTGGTGATTACAATCCCTTTCAACCGGCTGCGCCCAAGCGCGATGTGGTTCAGGAATGGTTGAAGATGCAAGGCGAGTTGCATCAAGCGGTGAAAGCCATGCCCAAAATGGAGCAGGGGATATTGGATGAAGATTGGGGTTCGGAAATCGAGATTAAACCCATCCAAGTTTTTAAGAAATGGATTGTTTTTGAATACAAAGCCGAAATGTGGATGGTGGACCAAGGTTTGGCTCATCGACAGGTGCAATTTGAAAAATGGATGAAGCAAGGTTTCTTGCCTGTTCCCCAGACTTTGATTACCCCATTGGAAATTTCGCTTAATGAAAAAGAAAAGGCCATGATAGAGTCGTGTTCCGATACGCTGTATGCTTTGGGTTATCAATGGGAAAGACACGAAGGTGGGGTGGCGATATACGCCCACCCGCAGGAAGATTGGAGCCATCAAGAGGTATGGGAGCAAATATTGAATGAGTGGGAAGAGGGCTATGAGCGCATGAGGAATCCAACCGAGGTTTGGGCATGGACCCAAGCCAAAAAAGACGCTATTCGCGGTGGGCAGATGCTGACTTTGCCTGAGATGAAGGAATTGGTAAAAGATCTTTTGAATTGTGAAAATCCATTTTATACCCCCAAACACCAGAAGGTAATATTTAGAATGAATCCCGAACAATTGTTTCAAATATTTCAAGCATGAGACCTGTTAGTCCAGTAGTCAAAAACCTCATCATTATCAATGTGTTGTTCTTTTTGGCATCCAATGCCATTCCCGCATTGGAAAACATCTTATCGGCCTACTATTGGGCATCCCCCAATTTTAGACCTTGGCAGATTGTTACCCACATGTTTATGCATGCCAACTTGATGCATATATTTTTCAATATGTACGGTCTATACATCTTTGGCCCAGCCTTGGAGCATTATTGGGGACCCAAGAAGTTTTTGACTTATTACATCGTTTCTGGACTTGGGGCATTCTTGCTACACAATGGAATGACCTATTATGAATTGCAAAAAGCTGTTGCAGTTTTAAGTCCTGAAGAATGGGACATCGTCAGAAGTGAAGGTGCAGAGGCCATCAACATGGGAAAAAATTTCATCGATCCTACATTGGCCAGGGCCAATAGCATTTTAAATACCGGGATGGTGGGTGCTTCGGGTGCTTTGTTTGGCATTTTATTGGGATTTGGAATGCTGTTTCCACATGTGGAATTGATGTTGTTATTTCCGCCGATTCCGCTAAAAGCCCGGGTTCTGGTTTTGGGATATGGCGCCTTGGAGTTGATTTCTGCCATGCAGGGAAATCCTGGAGATAATGTGGCCCACTTTGCTCATCTGGGCGGGATGATCACAGGATATTTACTGTTGAAATATTGGCAAGGACAACAACCTACTTACCGTGAATGGTAGATTACAAATGATGAAAAGAATATTAGAAACAACATCGGCGACTTATCAAGTAATCTTGATTTCAAGTTTGATTTGGGTCGTCATTCTTCTTGCTCAAATGTTGGGTGATGCGATGGACGTTACCTCTTTTGTCTTGGAATATCTTGCACTGCCTGCGGACTTAAAGGATTTTACTCTTCGTCCATGGACCCTTCTGACTCATTCTTTTATTCACGTTCATGCGGGGCACTTGCTGGTTAATTTATTGGGGCTTTATGCATTTGGAGTATTGTTTGAATCTCAAGTTGGACGAAGGAAGTGGTGGATTGTCTATTTTTTGGGGTCGATAATGGGAGCGGTTTTTTATTGGCTTTCGATACAATGGTATCCTTTTGTTAATCACTTTTTATTGGGAAATTCTGCCAGCACCATGTGCATTGTAGGAGCGATGGTGGCTTTGGATCGAAAAAGGAAAATCAGTTTGTGGGGTGTAGTGATTTTGGAGGTGATGTGGTTGGCCATTTTGTTTGTGTTGATTGATTTGATTGGAGTCAGGCAAGGTTGGAACATTGGTGGACATTTTGCACATTGGGGAGGATTACTGGCCGGATACTTGGTGATGAAATGGTGGACCCTTGATCATGGTATTTCGCCTGAAACCCAACACCGCAGACCCAAGACGGATGAACAGTTTAATACAGAACGCGCGCAGAAGGAGGAAAAATTGAACGCAATTTTGGATAAAATTGGTCGTTCAGGATTTGATAGTTTATCGGCGAGCGAGAAGAAATTTTTGGAGGAACAATCCCAGCAATGAGTCGGTTGATGCACATACCCAAATGGTTGGCCTGGACATTCAGTCTGGTCTGGATGGGCTGTTTGGTCATGGCTTACTTTGCTTATTGGGTTCCTGTTCATCTCTCCTCGGTGCTTCCGTTTGTTGGATTGGCTTTCCCTTTTTTGTATGTGGGCGGTTCTATATTGTTTTTGTTTTGGCTTTTCTTCTCTTGGAAGAAGTCCTGGTGGATATTGGCTTTGTTGATTTTGGGATATCCATTTGTTGGTGCTTATGTTCAATGGGGAAGTGCCCAGGATGAAATTTCAGAACAAGGCGATATCAAAATGATGAGTTGGAATGTCAATCTGATGGGATTGAATAGAGGAAATAAACAGGTGAAGTTGAAGCCCATTGCCATTCGAGATTCGATTCTTCAAGTTTTAGAGACAGCAGATCCCGACATTGTGGCTTTTCAGGAATTTTTTCAAAGTGAGCAATACGATCACATCGGGATGATCAAATCCAAATTGAAACTGCCTTATCACCACATCAAATTTTCCACGGCCCGGAGCGGAGGGAGAAAAAGTGGTGTTGCCCTATTCTCGCGCTTTCCAATTATTAAAAGTGGTTATGTGCCTTTTACCGGGGATACCCACAATTTTTGTATTTACGCAGACATCGTCAAAGGACAAGACACCATCCGTGTGTATAACACCCATTTGCAGAGCATACGATTTAAGTCACAAGATTACGCAACCATCGTCGAAGAGCAAGAGGAGGTTGATGGCTATTGGCGCATATTGCGATTGATGCGAAAGGCATTTATCCGAAGAGAAGGACAGGCGCATACCGTCAAGTTGCATGCTGACCAAAGTCCTTATCCTTATTGGATAATGGGCGATTTTAATGATCCCCCGCAATCCTACACTTACCATCAAATGATGAAGGGCATGGTGGATTCTTACCGCGAAGCGGGCCATGGATTTTCACCTACTTATGCAGGTAAGTTCCCCAATTTCCGTATCGATTATATATTGGGTCCAGGTAATGCTTGGAAGACCGATGCCTATCAATTGGTGCCGGTAGAATTGGTGGATCATCGCCCGGTGGTTTCTATATTTTCAAGAATCAAATAAATTTTTTTGAAAAAATTTGCGAGGAAACAAATTGGATGTATATTTGCACCCCGATCAAACGGAATGGGAGTTTAGCTCAGCTGGTTCAGAGCACCTGCCTTACAAGCAGGGGGTCACTGGTTCGAACCCAGTAACTCCCACAAAGCCTTCAGAAATGAGGGCTTTTTTTTTGCAGTGTTGGGTTTGGAGTTTTGGGGCGTTAACACAGAACCACCGCGTCTGCCTCTCTCCCTATACTGGGCGAATAATTATTTGCCATTACTGATTCGCAGATCCCATCCGCCACTTCACGATCTCTTCCATCAATTTCAATGGCAAGGGCTGGTTGTGTGGAAATTGAATGGCTCCTTTGGAGGTTTTGTAGGATTTAAGCTGTTCTGCAAAATGTTCTATGGGTTTGGGTGTAGGATAAAATCCGAGGTGATTTTTGTAGCCCGCGAAGTATACCATGTTTTCAGTGCTTCGGAAGGCCGGCATCCCATAGGCCATGTGCTCCTCACATCCTTTGCACGTCTTTTTCAGCAATTGATAGGTGATTTCCAATCGTTCTCGAATTTCGACTGGGAACTGCGCAAAATATTTTTCGAATTCAGGTGACATTTTAATGGCTTGGCTTTGAATTTTCTTTTATTTTTTTTCCCAAGCGATGCCCCAAATAGGCCATGGGGATGTAGGCGCCAATCAAATCCAAAGTATCAAACCACAAGGGAGAGGGCAACATCATAACCATCATGATACCACCGATTAAAAAAGCAAACCCCGGAATCATGGCCAATTTAAAGTGATTGCTGCGCGCCAATATCGTTATGATGAAAGCCGCGACCATTGTGCCGAAGGCATGCGCGAGATAGGGAAATAAAAAATGCTGGGGTTGCATCAGTTGCATCCCTGCCTTTAATCCTGCTTCGGTTGTCATGTCAACGCCCGAGGGAGGTGCTATTACTTTGGGTCCGGTTTCGATTAAAAACATATTGACCCAACCACCGATATAGATCGCGATCAAAACAACCAAGAGGTTGATGAGGATATTTTTAGTTTTCATATTTCTTTCCGTTGATATAAACTTCTTTGATTCTGCTTTCCCCAAAATAATAGAATAATTCAGAGAAGTAGTCCAGTTTTTCTGTCAAAATGAAATTGGCTTTTTTGCCAATGGTGATACTGCCTACGGTGTCATCCAGTTGCATGGCTGCTGCGCCGTTTTGGGTAGAAGCAATGAGCACTTCTTCTGGTGTCATTTGCATTTGAATGCAGGCGAGGCTGTTGACCAAATTCATGTTGCCGTTGGGGGAGGAACCGGGATTAAAATCTGTGGCCAGCGCCACAGGAATATTACGATCCATCAATGTTCGGGTAGGGGTATATGGAATTTTGGTAAACAAAGAACAAGCCGGTAGACCGGTAATGATGATGGGGTGTTTTTCTAAATCCGCCAGATCTTGTTCGCTCAAAACCTCTGCATGGTCGATGCTTAGTGCTTGTCCATCGATGGCGGCTTGCACTCCACCGATACTATAAAATTGGTTGGAGTGAATCTTGGCTGGTTTGTTGTGTTTTTGAGCAATTTCCAAAATCAGGTTCAAGTGATTTACCTGGAAGTAGTCTCGCTCACAGAAGATATCCATGAAGTCAAATCCAACTTCCAAAGCAGCTGGTAGGAGTTCAGCTATGAGATACTTCATGTATCCGTCGATATTGTCTTTGTATGATGCGGGTAGGGCATGGCCCATCAGCAATGTGGCACGAATAGGAATGGGACTTTGGTCTTTGATTTTTTGGATCACCCGAAGCATTTTCAGTTCATTTTCGACATCCAGACCATAGCCCGTTTTAATCTCCAACGCACCAGTACCGTTCTTAATCATGCGGTCAATGCGCCCAAGCGCATCGCGAAGCAAAACCTCCTCTGACATTTTAGCCATTGCCGCTGCGGAGTTCAGGATGCCGCCACCTCGAGCAGCCACTTCTTCATAACTCATGCCCCTAATTTTATCCTCAAATTCCAAAGCGCGGGATTGAGCAAATACGGTATGCGTGTGTGAATCGCACCAAGAAGGAAGAAGAAATCCATCTTCCGCATCCTGAATGGTTAAGTTGCTCCAATCGCTGATCCCAGGCCAATGGGCCATTTCACCATAATCAACGATGATCCCATCTTCCACGGCAATCCATGCGTTCTCAATAAAGGGCAGAGAAGACATGGCTTTACCGGGGATTGTTCCTGGATTATTTTCGTAAGTAGCCAATAGGCCTTTGATGTTTTTGATCAGTAAACGCATGATGCCTGCAAGATGCACCAAAAATACGGGTGTTGCAAAGCTCTTTATTTGTTTTGTACCTTGGTGCCATGCATTATTTCTTTGCGAATTCTTTGGATGCCTCCGGACATTTTCAGTTGTCTGATGATGAGTGGAAACACATCAAGGCGCTGCGAATCAGAGACGGAGAGACTTTGATGTTGGTCGATGGTAAAGGTGGCATGATGCAGGGAGTTTTTCATTTGGAAAACAAGACCCCGTCTATTTCCATGACCGAATGCTCACAGGCAGCGCCTTATGATCGGGGCGTCCATTTGTATATCCCCATGACCCAGCATGCGGATCGAATAGAGTGGATGTTGGAAAAGTGTACGGAAATGGGATTGTTGTCTTTGAATATCATCACCACAGAATATTCTGAATCTGGAAAATATAGTTTGGATCGATTGCAACGTGTGGCTTTGGCAGCGATGAAACAAAGTCAGCGTGCTTTTTTACCACAAGTGAAAGTGTGGGAGAACTGGACAGAGTTGACGGATCATTTAAAAAATCAGTCCGTATTTGTTGCTCATTGCTACAATCTGCCCAAAGTACATTGGGGGAGTGTAGCATCCCAAGTGGCGCACGTGCTGATTGGTCCGGAGGGAGATTTTTCTTTGCGGGAAGTGGAGGAATTGGTGAATGTCGGAGCACAAGCAATATCACTGGGTAATGCTCGACTTCGCGCAGAAACAGCAGGTATGTTGGTTGTCGCACAAAATTATATGCGATGAAAAAAGGAATAGTATTGAGCATTGTGTTCTTCTTGGTGCTGATCTTGGTTGCGGTTTTTACGAAACCCACGCGCGCAACTTTTTTAGAAGAAGCCAATCACAGAGTCATGGCTGCGGCTGAGAAAATTAGCCAGGATCCTGTGATGGTGGATGTAGTGAAGATGCAGCAGGAGTATCTCAGCTTGGCTTTGGAGAAGACCATCCATTCTTCGGATTATTTTTTCTTTAGCACGCACCAATTTGAATTGGGTGATGGTGAATATCGTTACCTGGGTGTATTTGGCTTTTTTATTCCTTTACAAAAAGAAAATCCATTGGATCAATTTTATCAAGATCATGAAAAGAATTAGTGCAAAAGCAACCTATCGATTGTGGGCCTTTTTTGGCCTTTTTATTCTTCAAGTAGCCCCTTTGTTGGCGCAATTGCGTCCGCAAATCATTCCTTGCCCTACAAAAAGTACAGTGCCGATCAAAGACGTGTTTGAATGGGGAGTCGATGACGTTCACATCGAAGCAGAGTCGGTTTATTTGACCCAAGCGCATTTGTTGTCGGATCAAATTGCATTGCATCGATTTTATATCCCCAAGGTGCAAGAATTGAAAGGAAAGCCCACTGCGAAGCGCATTGTACTCAAGCATCTGAATACAAGAGGTCGTCACATTCAAGGCAGTTATTCTTTGCACATTGACAAAAATAATATTTGGATAGAAGCCCAAGATTTGGAAGGCATGGTTCATGGGGTATATAGCTTGATTCAAATGGTGCCGGTCGCGACCAGCGGGCGATTGGTGAAACCGTTTTCTTTGGCGGCTTGGGTGATTGAAGACGCTCCTCAATTCCCCCATCGGGGATTGCTTTTGGATTGTGGAAGACATTTTATGAGTGTCGGAAAAATCAAAGAGACTTTGGATGTGATGGCCATGTATAAGCTCAATGTTTTGCATTGGCATTTAACGGAAGATCAAGGTTGGCGAATCGAGATAAAAAAATATCCCAAGTTGACTGAGATCGGTGGCTATCGCATGGTGAATGGGGTGAAATATGGCGGTTATTATACCCAAGAGCAAATCAAAGACATTGTGGGGTATGCTGCCCGATTGGGGATATCGGTTATTCCAGAAATCGAATTGCCGGGACACAGTGTAGCGGCCATAGCGGCCTATCCTCACTTAAGCTGCACCGGCAAGCCGATTCCGGTGGAGAACGAATGGGGCGTTTTTAAAGATATTTATTGCGCGGGCAATGACCAAACCTTGCAATTTTTGAAAGATGTGATGGATGAAATGATCACTTTATTCCCCTCTCAATACATCCATATCGGTGGAGATGAAGCACCCAAAGTGCGTTGGGAGCATTGTGATAAATGTCAAAAGCGTATTCAAGATCAGCATTTGAAAAACGAAGCAGAATTGCAAACTTGGTTGATTGAAGAAATAGCCAAGTATCTCAAGGCAAGAGGCAAAGACATTATCGGCTGGGATGAAATTTTAGAGGGTGGTATACCGGGTGACGCATTGATTCAATCTTGGCGAGGGATGCAAGGCGGCTTTGATGCTGCAATGGCGGGTCACGGCGTGGTGATGTCCCCCACGAGCCATTGTTATTTGGACTATGGGTTGGATGGAATTGATACCAAAAAAGTATATGAGTTTGATCCAATACCAGCGGAATTGCCGGTGGATAAACATGGATTTATTTTGGGTGCAGAATGCAACATGTGGACTGAGCGAGCTCCGGAGGAAATTGTTACTTCTAAAATTTTCCCTCGATTGATTGCACTTGCTGAGGTATTGTGGACTTATCCTGAAATGCGAGATTACAAAGAATTTGAAGGAAGGTTGAAACGTCAATATCCATTGTTGGATCGTCGCAATATTCATTACGGATTTGAATCGACTCCTGTTCAGTTTAGAACAGAAATTGTTGACCACCAATTGCAGGTAGAAGTGGTGCCACAGAGCGACCAAATTCAATTGAGTTATTACTTGCAATACATCGGGGACGAGTCTGTTGAAGAGAATATCACACCATTGGCCATCAAAGGTCCGGTCGCCATTCATGGTATGAAAAGAATGGTGGTTCAGATGCAGCAAAAGGGTGCCAATGAAGTGAAAGAGGAATCCAAACTTTATGCAACGCATTTGGCGTTGGGCCGACCCTTGAAGTTGAATTACAAACCCAGCAATGCATATTTGGGCGGTGGAGATATGGGTTTGGTGAATGGCACACTTGGCAGTTCAAACTTTAGGGATGGACATTGGCAGGCGGTTCAAGGCACTGATATGGAAATGATTGTCGATTTAGAATCGATAAAAACTTTTTCAGTGTTGTCTACTCGTTGGTTTCATTACGCGAATGCATGGATATTTAGGCCTGAATCTGTAGAGTATTTTGTATCTGTAGATGGTAACAATTGGGAGAAAGTGAAACAAGACGAATTGTCAAAGAAGACACCAGCCAATCAATCAGGAGAATTTGTGGTATCCTCCCAGGCACGCGCTGAAGAAAGCAGTCCATACGGGTTTTATACTGGAAGATATATCAAGGTAAAAGCCCAATCTATTGGAAAATGTCCCGATTGGCATGATGCACCAGGGGAGCCCAGTTGGTTGTTTTGTGATGAATTGATTGTTCGATGAAAACCATCGGGTGGGTTGTTCACGGCAGGTTGAAGAAGGATCGGCGGTGGGCCAAGCTCGATCGTATGATTCGAGTGGACGATACCTTCAATCACAAGGTCGTCTTCACGGAATATTCGGGTCATGCCACAGCATTGACCCAAATGCACATCCATGCAAAATGCGATTATATCGTTGGTGTGGGTGGTGATGGCACATTGAATGAATGCGCCAACGGAATTGTACAGCAAGGTGCATCCATTCCATTGGGTGTAATTGCAATGGGAACGGGCAATGATTTTGTAAAAAGTCTGGGAATAAAGGGGAATTGGGAAGAGTTGCAGCAAGCAATGGTCAAGGGTGAAAGTGCGGAGGTGGATATCATCCGCATACAATTCATGAACCGCAGTGGACAGTCGGAAGAGCGGTATTGCTTGAACGTATTGGATATTGGCATTGGAGGAGAAGTGGTTCAGCGGATGGCAAAATCCAAACGGCGTTTGGGCCCATTTTTAACTTATCAAAAGGCAATTATCAGCACCTTGATTCAGTTGAAACGCCCCATTGTTCAATGGCAAATGGGCAATCAAAAATTTCATGAAAAGACCCTCATGTTGGCCATAGCCAACGCCAAGTGGTTTGGAAGTGGATTGGGAATCGCGCCAGGCGCCGATGTCCGTGATGGTCAAATGGAGATTATTCACTTGGGTGATATCTCTATCCTCGATTATTTTAAGCAATTGCCGTATTTGCGAAAGGGCCAATACCTGAAACATCCCGAAATACGCTATGACCAGGCAACCCACCTTCAAGTCATCACCCCTGAATTGCCTATTGATTGCGACGGAGAGTTTATTGGAACCACCCCCATGGACGTTCAAATCATACAAGGCAGATTGAAGATATTGGCTCCTTGAATGTTAGAGCCTTTTTAAGTTATATATTTGTGCAACTAAAAAAATAATATGTCATATTTCTTTACCTCCGAGTCCGTTTCAGAAGGACATCCTGACAAGGTAGCAGACCAAATATCTGATGCATTGATCGACCATTTTTTGGCATTTGACAAAGATGCCAAAGTGGCTTGCGAAACATTGGTAACAACAGGTCAAGTGGTTCTTGCAGGAGAAGTAAAAGCGGAGACCTATTTGGATGTTCAAAAGATTACCCGCGACATGATTCGCGAAATTGGTTACACCAAGAGTGAGTATATGTTTGAGGCCAATTCTTGTGGTGTGTTGTCTGCCATTCATGAGCAATCACCGGATATCAATCAAGGAGTTGAGAGAAAGAAAAAAGAAGATCAAGGTGCTGGTGACCAAGGGATGATGTTTGGATATGCTTGTTCTGAAACAGACAACTACATGCCCCTTCCATTGGAGCTTTCACACATGTTATTGCGTGAGCTTGCGGCCATCAGAAAAGAAGGAAAGTTGATGAAATATTTGCGTCCCGATGCCAAGAGTCAGGTAACCATTGAGTATGGCGATGATCATAAAGCATTGGGAATCTCTGCCATCGTATTGTCTACGCAGCATGATGATTTTGATAAAAATGACAACAAGATGTTGGCCAAGATCAAGCAGGATGTTCAAGATATTTTGATTCCTCGTGTGATGAAAAAATGTCCAGCTCGCGTGCAGAAATTGTTCAAGTCTAAATATGCACTCCATGTAAATCCAACAGGGAAGTTTGTGATTGGCGGACCTCATGGAGATACCGGTCTTACTGGAAGAAAAATTATCGTGGACACATACGGTGGAAAAGGAGCCCACGGTGGCGGTGCTTTTAGTGGAAAGGATCCCAGTAAAGTGGACCGCAGTGCGGCTTATGCAACACGACACATCGCGCGCAACTTGGTAGCCGCAGGTGTTTGTGAGGAAGCATTGGTACAAGTGGCTTACGCGATTGGCGTTGCAGATCCAGTAGGATTGTATGTCAACACTTATGGCACTTCCAAAGTGAGCATGACCGATGGTGAAATTGCTGCAGCCTTGATGAATATCAAAGAGTGCAACATGCGTCCTTACAGCATCGAAACCCGTTTCAAATTGCGCACACCGATTTACAAGGAAACAGCGGCCTATGGTCACATGGGGCGTGAGAATAAAATCGTTGAAAAAACTTTTGTGGATGGAAGTGGAAAGATCAAAAAGATGAAAGTGGAGTTATTCCCATGGGAGAAAGACAACTTGGTCTCCATTTTTAAAAAGACTTTTAAACTGAAATAAGTCATCGATTAAAAGGCGCCGAAAGGCGCCTTTTTTATTATATTTACTTGGACCTTAACGATAAAACATCATGAGAATCTCGGTTTATTTATTGGCTGTATATTGCTTTTTTTCACAAGCCCTTACCGCTCAGAATAGCATTCCTTATCAATGGAGTGAGGTGATGTTGACGGCCATCAGAAATGATTATGCTCGTCCACCCATGACTGCCCGGAATTTGCATCACTTGAGCATGGCGATGTACGATGCTTGGGCAGCGTATGATGATGAAGCCGCTACTGTTTTTTTAGGTAAATCGTACAACGGGTATGATTGTCCGTTTACTGGTATTTATCAGCCCCAAGATCGACTGGCTGCTCAAAATACAGCCATGAGTTATGCGGCTTACCGCATCATCCGCAATCGCTATTTGAGTTCGCCTGGATGGGGAACAGTTACTTTTCCGGCGATGACTTTGTTGATGGGCGAATTGGGTCATGATGTCAACTTCACATCGGTAGACTACACCAACGGTGATCCAAGAGCATTGGGTAATTATATCGCGGCAAGAATCATCGCTTATGGCAATGTGGACGGCTCTAATCAATTGCTGAATTACGCAAATCAGTATTATTCGCCATACAATCCAGCCTTGTTTCCAACGCTGCCTGGAACACATGGAATGGTTGATCCCAATCGCTGGCAACCACTTAGTTTGAGTGTCTTTATTGACCAAAATGGCAACCTGCTTTCAGGAGCACCTCCTTTTATGGGAGCGGAGTGGGGCAATGTCAAACCTTTTGCCATGACCGATGCAGACAAAGAGGTATTGCCCAGAGATGGCAACAATTGGACGGTGTATCACAACCCGGGTCCTTTTCCTCTTCTGAATGAAACAGGGACGGACATGGATGATATCTACAAATGGAATTTTGCATTGGTGGCCAAGTGGGCTTCACATTTGGATACTGTGGATCAAGTGATGATTGACATCTCACCAGCAAGTGTTGGGAATTGCCAAATGCCCAATTCATTTGCGGACTATCCTTCCTTCTATGATTTTCAAAACGGGGGAGACAATGGTACGGGTCGTGCAATTAATCCAGTAACGGGTCAACCCTATGATCCGCAATGGGTGCGACGAGGAGATTTTACAAGGGTCCTTGCTGAATTCTGGGCAGATGGCCCCAATTCAGAGACGCCTCCAGGTCATTGGTTTAAAATTCTGAATTATGTTATCGAACAATTGAATGGCGTTTTTATTTGGGAAGGAACCGAAGTTTTGAGCGAAACTGAATTTTGTGTTCGGGCTTATTTAACCATGGGAGGAGCGGTACACGATGCGGCCATCTCCGCTTGGGGCATCAAGGGTTATTACGATGGTGTGCGCCCCGTTTCCGCCATTCGCTATATGTGTGAGCATGGACAGAGCACAGATCCTACACTTCCCAATTATTCTCCATTGGGTTTTCCTTTGGTAGAGGGTTTATCGGCATTGGTTGAAGTTGGCGATCCATTGGCTGGAACCAACAATGAGAATGTGGGCAAAGTAAAATTGTGGACCTGGAATGGTCCAGAGGTTATCTCCAATCCCCAAGTGGATATGGCGGGTGTGGGTTGGGTATTGGGTGAGAAATGGTATCCCTATCAGCGTCCCACTTTTGTAACTCCACCGTTTGCAGGTTATGTGTCGGGTCACTCTACCTATTCTCGCGCTGCTGCGGAGGTGATGGTGGCGATTACGGGAAGTGAATTTTTCCCAGGAGGAATGGGAACATTTGATGCGCCGATGAATCAATATTTGGTATTTGAAGAAGGCCCGAGTCAGAATGTTCAACTGCAATGGGCAACCTACAGAGATGCATCGGACCAATGCAGTTTGTCGCGCATCTGGGGCGGCATTCATCCCCCGATGGATGATATTCCGGGTCGTATGATTGGTATGGCGGTAGCTGAAGATGCAGTGGCTTTTGCGGATACACATTGGTTGGACTCATCGCCAAAAATTTTGTCCTTAAGTACCCCAGAATATGTCAATGATCAGAATGTGGTAGTGGGTTTTGTCGTTGAGGCTTTATTTGATCGTAGTATGGATATTTCATCTCAGCCGGAAATAACTTTTTACAATGCAGAGGTGTTGAATCATATTGCATTGGATGACAACTATTGGTTGAATGATTCAGTTTATCGATGGGTATACTCGGCAATGGATTTGAATGCTACTGTTTCTGACATTGATGTTAAAATCATGGGCGCAATGTCCTTTCAATCCGAAGCGCAGCGTATTTTTTACGGAAATGATATTTTCATTATTGATACTGAGAATCCCATATTGTTGAACCATGTTCTGTCGACCAACCTGATCAACGAAGCATGGATTCAGTCTGGTAATTTTGCCATTACTGCTGAATTTAGTGAACCTGTTTTAAACGATGGGTTTGTAATGGGCAACAATTCGCCTTCGCTCAATACGGGCATTTGGATGGCGTTGAATTTGAATGATAGCACCCTGGTTTTTTCTGCTGAATTGCAAGATCTCAATGAAGAGATGAGCAATCCCAATTGGATTCTCAGCGGGATAAGGGATTTGGCTGGAAATGACATGATTCTTTTTGGAGCAGATTTGAATTTGGTGATTGATACCCGTGAGCCAATGGTTTTGGGTTGGACCATGAGTGCTTCTACTTTGGATGAAAGTAATGTGGGAGATATTTTTTCTGTTCAAGTAACCTTTGATGAATCAATGTCATCGAGCAGTGTTCCTGTCTTGGGCTGGAATGCAGATTTAGCACTACAACCGGTCACTCAATCTTGGATAGATAGTTTGAATTACAATTGGAGTTTTATTGTTCAGGATAATAATGTAAACGTTTCTTCTGTTGCCTTTTTTGCTGCAGAAGGGATGGATGAACATTGGAATCCAATGGATTCAATATGGAGTTTTGTATTGATTGATTGGGCCATGAATCCATGGGTGGAGGTTTTGGGATGTACCGATGTAACCGCGTGTAATTACGATAGCTTGGCCAACACGGATAATGGGTTGTGTTATTTCATCGGACAACCATGTGATGATGCAGATACCACCACATTCAACGATGTTTGGACCGTGAATTGTCAATGCCAAGGAGCGACTGATATATTGGAGTTAGAAACTACGGCGCAATTGATTTATCCCAATCCAGGAAGAAATGAAGTTTGGATTCAATCTGCAGGAAATTGGATTGCGTTTGATGCCACGGGAAGAAAAATGCAGGAATGGAAGATTGTGAGCCCTTACAAAATTGACACATCCGCTTGGGCAATGGGCGTCTACGTTTTCCAAAATGGCAACCGCAGTTACCGGTGGGTGAAGTACTGAGCGATTCAATAGCATTTTCTTAACATTAAGAAAATATTGAAGTTGGAGATTTGAGGAGATGGAAAAAAGAGGATTAGGAATACTCAGGGAGTTGTCATGGTTGCAATTCAATGAGCGTGTATTATTGGAAGCTTCAGACAGCAAGAATCCGATTATTTCTCGAGTGCATTTTTTGGGGATTTTTTCTTCCAATTTGGATGAATTTTTTAAAGTACGAATAGCATCCTTGAAGCGCGAGCTAAAAGTATTGAAGAAAAAAAAATCAGCGAGGCAAACCGAGATCAGAAAATCTTTGGAATTGATTCACGACCGGGTCATTGAATTGCAATGGGAATTTGATCGTGTATTTGATTCTACTCAGAAGACCTTGGCCAAGATGGGCGTTGTTTTTAAGAATGAAAAACAATTGTCGAAAGAACAGCAAGCTTTTGTGAGAACGTGGTTTGAAGATGAAATTCGACACGAGGTAATTCCATTATTGATATCGTCACAGCAGCCAATGCCACCATTGAAAGACAATGCTTTGTATTTGGTGGTAGATATGGAAATGCAAAAGACAGAAAAGAATACTTATGCGTTAATTGAGGTTCCTGATTCGGTATCCCGTTGGGTGATTTTGCCCACGCAGAATGGAGAGAAACATGTGATGTTTTTAGAGGATGTGATTCGATTTAATCTTAAAAATATTTTTGCCTCTTTCCCCATCAAGAATGCCAAGGCATTTGACATCAAAGTAGTGCGAGATGCGGAGTATGAGGTGGAGAACGATTTTTCTAAAAGCGTGTATGACAAAATTTCAAAGAGCATTTTGCAACGAAGCAAGGGCGAATATGTCCGATTGAATTTTGACCATCAAATTTCAGAAGAGTTATTGCAATTGTTATTGTCCAAATTGAAAATTAAGGAAATAGAGAATATCATTCCTGGTGGAAGGTACCACAACAAACGGGACCTTATTTCATTCCCCAACTTTGGACATTTGGATTGGCAGTTTCCTAAATTAGAGACGCTCAATCATCCTGTCTTTACCAAGTCCAAAAACATTTTGGACGCTGTGGCCAAGCAAGATGTTATGCTTCATTTTCCCTATCAGAAGTTTTCGCATCTTTTGGACTTGTTGCGGGCTGCGGCCATCGATCCCTCCGTGCGCACCATCCGCATTTCGATGTATCGCATAGCGAAAGACTCTCACATATTACATGCGTTAATCAATGCAGCCAAAAACGGCAAGCGTGTGATAGCGATTGTTGAGGTTCAAGCTCGATTTGATGAGCAACACAATTTAGAGATCACCAAGATGCTCCAAGAAGCAGGTGTAAAGGTGATACCCGGCATTCCTGGTTTAAAAGTGCATTGCAAGGTTTTTCAAATCAGTAGGAAGATCAATGGAAGAACCACGCGGATTACACATATCGGAACCGGCAATTTTCATGAGAAAACGGCGCGTCTTTATTCCGATACAACCCTCATTACCTCACATTTGGAAATAGGCAGAGAGGTTAGGAAATTATTCGATTTTTTTGAATCTAACTTTTTAAGACCGCAGTTCAGACATTTGGCCGTTTCTCCATTCAATACCCGACGAAAATTGGTGGATGCCATTGCCGGAGAAGTGCAAGAGGCAAAGGAAGGACGTGAAGGAAGAGTGGTCATCAAGGTGAACAATTTGGTTGATGAGGTTTTAATTAAGAAGTTGTTGGATGCTGCGGAAGCAGGAGTAAAGGTTAGTTTGATTGTCAGAGGAGTTTGTCTTTTAGAACCCGTCACACCCAAGCAAAAAGCCAATATTGACATGCGTAGCATATTGGGAAGATATTTGGAACACAGTCGTTTGTTTGTATTTGGAGTAGGAGATCGCATGCAGATTTATTTGGGAAGTGCTGATTTGATGGTGCGTAATTTGGATTTCAGAGTAGAGGTGCTTGTTCCTATTTATGATGTTAAATTGAAACAGGAAATTTGGGAATGGTTGTCCATCCAATTGTCCAATGAAGTGCGTGCTCGAAATTTAAGTCCAGAGCGAATCAATCAAATGTGGATGCCCAAATTGAATGTCGAAACAGTGGATAGTCAAGTGGTTTTTCGTGACTATCTTTCAAAAAAATACTTGAAGGCGTGAAAATAGCTGCGGTCGATATTGGGTCCAATGCCGTTCGTTTGTTTGTGGCACATGGACATGAAGAGAAGGATCAGATTCTCTTGGAAAAACTTTTGCATACCCGTGTTCCCATTCGTTTGGGCGAGGATGTATTCATGTTTGGTAAAGTGTCTAAACAGAAGATGGATCAGCTTTCATGGGCCATACAAGGCTTTGATTGCATTGTCAAGTCACTGGGAATAGATGTGCTACGAATATGCGCCACCAGTGCACTGCGCAGCGCAGAGAATAGAGATGAGGTGCTCAAGTATGTGCAGAAACGAACAGGAAAGAAAATTGATATTTTGTCGGGAGCCCGAGAAGCGGAAATGATATTTGGCAATTTTGAGTTTTATGAATTGCCCAAAGAACATCACTATCTTTTTATTGATGTAGGCGGTGGAAGTACGGAATTGACCATCATTGAAAAGGGCGTTAAGAAGTCATCTCAGTCGTTTGAAACAGGAACGGTTCGTATGCTGCTGAATGAGCAGTCGAAACTACCACAGGCCATTTTTGATTGGTTACAGAAAGAGTTAAACCCCAGGATGAAATATGAAGCCATCGCTACTGGAGGAAACATCAACAGTGCATTGAAGATTTTGGAGAAGAAACAGCGTGAGCCCATTGAAATATCGGAATTGCAGAATCTCTTGAAAGTTTTGAGTAAGTTGTCTAAAACACAACGAATGAAGAAGTTTAAGTTGAGAGAAGATCGAGCGGATGTTATTGTGCCCGCATTAAACATATACAATCAAATAGCGGCAGCCGCTAAGGTTCAATCCATCATTGCGCCCAAGTTTGGTTTGGCGGACGGAATCGTTTTGGATTGGATGAAATCGAAAGATTACCATAAGGTAAAGTTTATCTCAGCATAATTTACAGGTTATCATGGGTTTACACATGGAGTAGAAATTTACTCCATGCAAGAGTTAATATCCAAGCAAGATCTGGCCAAGGCCTTGGGGCTAAAGCCACAGAATTTAATAGCGCATTGGGTCCACAAGGTGGCTCAACTGGAGCAGGTTAATCGCCTATATCAACGAGTGGGTGACCAACAAGGATTGGACTTTATTCAAGGTGTTTTTGATCAATTGAATGTTTCGGTAGAAGCACCAGAGAATCAATTGCAGCGCATTCCAGAAAAGGGACCATGTATAGTGGTTGCCAATCACCCTTTTGGCGCATTGGATGGCATGGCGATGATTCAAACATTATCCAAACGCAGATCGGACATCAAGGTGATGGCCAATTTTGTATTGAGTAAAATTGAGCCCCTGCATGATTATTTCATTGCGGTAAATCCATTTGAAAACCAAACCAAACGAAACAATAAAACGGGCGTCAGGGCTTGTTTGGATTTCGTTCATCAGGGCGGATGTTTGGTTGTTTTTCCCGCAGGTGAGGTATCCACTTTGGAGGAGGGCAGTTGGACCACGGTTTCCGATCGACGTTGGCAGTCTTCCGTGATCAAATTGATTCAAAGAACCAATGCCCATGTGGTTCCCGTTTGTTTTGATGGAGCCAATTCTTATTGGTTTCATTTATTGGGTAAAATCAATCCGCACCTAAGAACACTGGCACTGCCTTCGGAAATGCTGAAACAGAAAGATCGAAAAATCAAGATGGTCATTGGAAAAGCAATACCTGCAGAGGAGTGGAGCATTTTAGAAGATACGGCTACTCTCAGTCGTTTTTTGAGGGCCAAGGTGTATGCGCTGTCTTCAGAAGTTAGGGTAAAGAAGCGTTTCTTTCAACCCAATGTGTTGGTTAAAAAGAGAAAATCCAAGGAAGTGGCCGAGCCGATTCCACAGGCCAATATTTTGGAGGAGCTGGCCCATATAGAAGAAAGCAAGATTTTGGTCCACGGTGATTTTACGGTCTATCTAACCAAAGCCAACCATATTCCATATTTACTGGATGAGATAGGACGAATGCGGGAGATTACTTTTCGCGCCATAGGAGAAGGAACTGGACAGTCCAGGGACTTGGATGAGTATGATTTGTATTATTATCATTTGATTTTATGGGATCATACCCATTCGCAACTGGTAGGCGCTTATCGCATGGGCAGAGGAAAGGAGATTTTGGAGTTCTATGGAAAGAAGGGATTCTACATGAATACCTTATTTAAAATGAGCAATGAATTCAAGCCCTATTTGTTTCAAAGCATGGAGTTGGGAAGATCTTTTGTTGTCCCGCATTACCAAAAGCAACGTTGGCCATTGTTTCTATTGTGGCAGGGGATTACCTTGTGCACCAAGAATTTTAGTGAGGTCAAATACTTGGTGGGACCAGTTACAATGTCCGATTCTTACAAAAGCATGAGTAAGCACATCATCATTCAATTTCTTGAAAAGAATTATGGAGATGCTGAATTGGCGGCTTGGGTAAAACCCCGGGTGAAGGTCAAGAAAATTAAGGCGCAAACTGAGGATGCGGAAGTGTTGTTGGATACCATCAAAAATGACATTAAAAAAGTGGATCGATTGATTGGGGAAATTGAGCCGATGGGTTTGCAAATGCCCGTATTGTATAAAAAGTACCTGGCACAAAATGCCAAGATTATATCTTTTAATAGAGATCCATTATTCAATGATGCCATCGATGCATTTATGATTTTGGATATTGAGAGAATGCCACAATCCGAGTTATCGGATAAGTTGGTGTCGAAGTAAGAGAGCAATCAAACAAAAAAAGGGCAATCAAAGATTGCCCTTTTTCTTTTGCTGAATTACCCATTAGTTCTTCTGAACCTTGATGAACTGTTGAGCGTTTTCTTGTGTGATACTCAAGATGTAAAGACCGTTGCTCAAAGAATCGACATCAATGCTTTGTGTACCGTTATTCATCCATTGTGAGAATACGATTTGACCTGACATATTCAAGATTTGAACTTGAGCAGGTGTGGTCAAAGTAACATTCAAAATATCTTCAGTTGGATTGGGATATACCATGGTTTGTGTCATGGAAACCTCATCAGTAGAAACATTGGTTACTTCAAAAGAGTCAGTTGTAGAGCAGTTGCCATTGGAAGCAACCAAGGTTACGGTATAGTTTCCGCCAATTCCATAGGTGTGGGAAGGATTGGCTGCTGTAGATGTGTTGCCATCACCAAAGTCCCATGCGTATGAAGTGGCATTTACACTGTTGTTCAAAAACTGAATAGTCAATGAATTGATATTTTGGATAATGCTGAAATCAGCGGTTGGAAGAGCGGTAACCGTCACATAAACGTTATTGGAATTTCCGGTTCCATTGCATGCATCGGCATTGGTAACAAATACACTGTATGCACCTTCAGCAGAAACATCAACTGAAGAAGAAGTTGCGTTGTCAATCGCTACGCCATTCAAATACCATTGGTAGCTGTCTGCAGTAGAGGAAGAAATGGTAATGGTCTCTCCTTCGCAAATGCTGGTTGAAGAGGCAGTAGAAATCGTTGGGGCTGGAGCGTCAGAAACATTGACATTGATTTCATTGGATTGAGCAGTGCAACCATTGGCGTCAGTATAAGTCAAAGAGTAGGTGCCCGTTTCAGCAACAATCATATTGTCACCCGTAGTACCGTCGTTCCAAACATTTCCGGCTGATTGGTTGGAAATCAATTCAACCGTACTTCCTGTGCAAAGTGAGGTATTGCCCAATGCTTCGATGGCCACTGTTGGATTTTCAAAAACAACCACTTCAATTTCGTTTGAGTTGGCATGACAACCGTTGGATTGTGTTGCAACAACGGACAACATATTGCTTTCAGAAACCGTTTGTGAGTTGCTGATTGCACCATTGTTCCATTCAAAAGTTACGTTATCCACTGATGCGGTAGCTTGGATTTCTACGCTTTGTCCTTGACAAAATGAAGTATTTCCAGATGCAGTAATTTCTGCTGTAAATCCGTTGTTGATAGCAGCATTGTAAGGGTTGTTTTGTGGATCAAATTCAGTCCAACAAGCCGCCCAGTTTTCAGAGCCAAAAGCACCACGGTAATTCACTTGTTCAAAGAAAGAGTCTGACAAGTAGCTGTCTGAGTAATCTGTATTTCCATACAATGGAGAGCCATCCATCAAAGAAAGATCAGGTTGCGTGATGCTCACGTTTTTGAACATCAAACTTGCAACGTCATTGATTTTGGCATTGTTGCCGCCATTGAAGAAGTTGGTAATGTTGAAAGCACCATTGATATTATTTGCATCCGCAGTCAAACCGGAAGTAGTGTTGGCCAAAAGGGTATCATTGCATTGTGCAATGATGTTATTTTTGAATCGCAATAATCCATTGGTAGCATTTCCTTGAGTGGAAGAAGATTCAATCATTAATCCCACAGGATATCCCATGAAAACAGAGTTGAATGCACTACATTGTGTATTTCTGCGCAAGTGAAGTGAACGCTTGTACAAGGAGTTGATGGTAGCAGGATTGGTTGAATAAGGACCCATCACTGTGATGTTAGAAAACTTGGGTTGTGAGTTGGGCGTATTGGTCGTTCCTTGCGCATCATTGTCTGCTTCTAAACCATTTGAACCACTTTGGTCGGCAATGGCTGGGTCACGAACAACCAAACCAAATTGAATGCGACCACGGTAACCGAAATCGGTATCAAAATCATCGTCCCAGTTGCGGTAAGCCACCAAATATTTGGCATTTACAGCACCACCAAACCATTCAAATGCATCATCACCGCAATATGAAACCTGCACGTGATTGATTGTAGTTCCTGCACCGACTCCGCAAAGTGTAAGACCATTGATCTCACTGTTGGGTTGGAAAGGAATACCACCAAATTCAATACGAACGTATTCAATGATTCCAGAATCATCGTTATCATCAGGATTGGCGCCACCACCATAAACGGAACCGACACCACCTTCTACAATGGCTTCTCCTTGTGCGGTATTGTTGGCAGTATTTGCAGGTTGATTTACCGCACCACGACCACAAACAATCAATCCCCCCCAGTCACCATAGGCACGTTGTCCAGCAGGCTTTTGAGAAGTGAAGACGATGGGTTGCATTTCAGTTCCTTGTGCGATTAAATATCCATCACGCTCTACAATCAAAGATCCTTTGGATGTGTAATCTCCCTTGATGATGGTACCCGGTTGAATAATCAAAGTATCATTGGCCGTTACTCTGACAAATCCTTGTAAAATGTAAATGTTGTTGTTGGTCCAAGTTGTGCGACCATTGATATCCAAATTACCGCTGATGATAATTTGGCTTTGTGATGTCCATGCCATGAGCATGAGGCATGCAAGAAATAAAATTCTCTTCATTGTCTTATTATTTTTTTTGCAAAGCAATTGACTCGTCGTTATTTCATTATTACAAGCCCGTTACAGATTCATTACGCATTTGTTGCCAATCGGGTTAAGATGTAATGAAATTGTTAAGTTACTTTTTCTTGAACTTGTATTGAATACCCATCGTGAAATAGGTGCCTCGATTGAATTTCTGAATTACCTGGTCGTTGGATACGTTCAATTCCCCGTCTCCATTGGCATCTTGCAATAAGTAGGAAGTTGCGTTAAGTAAATCTTGAATTCCAAAACGGACACCAAAACCATTTTCGAAGTTCTTGGCCAATGTTAAGTCAATGACATTGCGTGGCATTTCGTAAGCTTCAGGAACGCCGGGAATACCGACAATCGCAATGCGTGGCCCTATCACGTTGTACAAGGCGGACATTTGCCATCCAGTAGAGTCATTGTCGTAGTACAATCCTGTATTAATTATATAGGGTGATTGTCCTACCATGGGACGATTGGGATTTAAACCTGTCTCGATACTTGCTGGAGATAACTCAATGTTGGAAACGATATAGGATCCATTGGCAACCACAACCCAATTTTTTGCAAAGGGTTTTTTAATCCAATCGTCCAAAGATTTTCTAACATCCACTTCAACGCCGTATGAGGAAGCCGCCAATGCATTGCCGGGCATGAAACTTCGGGTTCCACCAGAACCAACCCCAGGAACAAAATATTGCTCAATTGGATTTTGAAACTGCTTGTAGAAAAGGGCGGCACTCACTACCTCGTTGGTGCTTGGGTAATGTTCCCAACGCAAATCCACATTTTTTACTGTAGCAAATTGAATGTTGGGATTTCCTGATATGATGAAGTTGTTATCAAAGTCATAGAATGAAAATGGCGCCATTTCACGGAATTCTGGACGATTGATGGTTTTTCCATAGGCAAAACGAACCAAGGTTTTCTTGGATAGATTGTAAGACACGTTCAATGAAGGCAGATAAACCACGCTGTCAATTTTGGCTTGAATGGGATTGCCTGTGATATCGGCACTATTCAATGATTGGCGATTGTCCTCTCTTCTAACACCTGCAGTGATGTTCCAATTTTTGTATGGAATATTGGTCATCAAGTAGGTGGCCAATAAGTCGTTCTTGGCTACATATTTATCAGCACCACGGGTATCTTCATCCAAAGTTAATCCGGTGGTTGAATTGATATTGGCGTCGTTCAGAATTTGATCATACGGTTGGTAGATCATCGTGTAATCAAAGTTCATGAAATTGGCAATGGCATATCCCAAATTGCGAGAAGAAAATGTTCTGTCTTTGTTCTCAAGATATAATCCTCCTTTGATGGTGGCCCATTGCTCATTGTCTTTTTCCTTGTTGGTGGCAAACAATTGATGCTCGTAATTCAAGGTATAGGTTCTGACATACTCTTTCAAGTCCATGAAAAGGCGCCCCATGTAAAAGGGCTGAGCGCTGAATGGAATGTATGCCGCATAATTGGGGTCAGACCCATCCAAGGGTTTGGTATAACGAATACGTTTCCAATCGGGGTCCTGTTTTTGTGTGGTTCCAAAACCAAAAGATCCTGAAACGTTTCCTTTTCTGTTGAATACTTTTTGTTGGAATCCCAATTGTGCGGAGTATACCAAGCGTTGGGTATAACGCATGCTGTATTCTTTTCGGTAGTTACCTTCTTCAATGTTAATTCCGTTTCTGAGAATATTGGATTGTTGGCCATTTTGGTTGACAAAGTTTTTGATCTCAGCACTTCCTGTTTTCCAGCGTAATCCCCAGTTGTTGAGCACGCCCAATTGGGTTGTTTCCATGTAATTGTTGTCGTTGTAATGAAAGACAGTATCACTTTTTCCGAGGATGGCGTCATATTCATTATAGTCCATTCGCTCTCCTTGCTGAAGCATTCGGGTTCTGCTGTAATTGATGGCTGTGTAGTTTCCAATCAAAATATCTTGCCATTTCCATCGGTTTCCAATGGTAAAAGAAGCACGTTGATCAGGAGCGGCGCCGTTTTCTTTTAACGCCCAGGTATTGCCCAAAGATTTACCTAGCGCAACACGTTCGTCTAAACTGGCTACTGCTCTTACGTTGTCCGCAAAATTGTCGCTGAGCTGACGAGCAGAAGCGCCATTTCCCCATTTTTCCGATCCATCATTGACATTGGTAAAGAAAGGTTTGCCGGTGGTGTTTTGTCTATATCCGGTAGTATAGCTGAAATCAATACTCAGTTTATCATCGGGTATGTTTTTGGTGATAACATTGATGGCACCTCCTGCAAATTCTCCTGGAAGATCTGCACTGGGTGATTTGTAAATCAAGAACCGATCAAGCGCCATGGATGGAATAATGTCAAATGAAAATGCGCGGACATCTGATTCCAATGAGGGAGCAATAATTCCATTGATCATGGTAGAATTGTATCTTGAAGAAAGACCCCTAACCATAACAAATCGGTTGTCTACGATGGTTACTCCTGGAATTCTACGTGCCACTTGTGAGGCATCGCGGTCTTGGGTTTTGGAAATTTGAGCGGCACTCATCCCACTCACCACTGATTTGGCTTCTTTCATTTCCATCAGAACAGCCGCTTCGTTGTTGGTTTTCCGAACATCTTGGATCACCAATAAGCCCCCTTCTTTGGCGTCATCTTCCAAAACAATATTGACTTCAATGTTCTTGGTGTCAATGACTACGTTATTGATCTGAACCGTTTTATAGGTCATTAATCGGCACTCCAGGGTGTAGGTGCCGCTGGGAAGTTCGAGTTTGTATTCACCAATTACATCTGAAACGGTTCCATATCCAGTACCGACAGCGGTGACGATGGCCCCGATAACGGGTTCTCCTTTCTTTTGTTCATTGATTTTTCCAAAAACAACAGCGGTTTTGTTATTGTCTTGGGCCTTGATGTTTTGAATTGCACACGGCAAAAACAAGGCAATAATGATTAGTAAAAAACTTTTTTTCAGCATGGGGCAAAATTTGCCTTGCTAAAAAAACAGATTGTGACCGCCAAATTAAGGCTTTGTTAAGAGGTGCTTTTTGGCGGATGGATGTTTTCCATCATTTCCTGCCAAAGTTTTTGAAAAAGAGAGAGCACTTCTTCGTTGATGCCATACTTGCATTGTGCACCAAAAATCCGCCCCTTGATTAGCCCTACACGCTTGAGTTCCCTAAGGTGTTGGATCACTGTTGTAGGGGCTACATCCGGAATGCCAACAATTTCGCCTTCTATCCACCCTCCTTTTTCTGCCAATGCCTTTAAAATCAATAGACGCGCTGGATGACCTATGGACTTAGATAAGGTGGCCAGTTGCTGTAAGTTGATATCGTCGTAATTCGTGCGCTTCATTCAATGGCAATGTGAATGAAACTTTGTTTTTAGAATGTTAGATGAAGATTAAAAAATTGTATACAAATAAAAATCCAGTGCTACTATGCGTAACACTGGATTAACAAATGGCAATTGAGATTAGTAGTTGAATTGCACCTGCAGTCTCAGCAGATGTCCACTTTCATTGTAATTCAAAACGGACAAATCGGACATTCTGCGGTGACCATTTTGGTAAGAAGCGGTTACTTCCATTCCTTTGTTCACCATCCATTCAACACCACCCTCCCATTCATTGACATGATAATGGCGGGCATCTTTCTCTAATTTCTTTCCTCCGTTGTAGTATTGTGCGCGGAAAAAGGGTTGAATAATACCGGCTTTTTTGCTGGCGATGCGGTAGGATAGCGTCGCGTAGGCACCTTCGAGATTTTTGGTTTCCACAGTGTTGGTGGTTGGATTGAATTCTGGTCCTTTGCCCTTGGTGTACTCCGCAGTTAAGCCGATGGGGCGGGGTTGAACCATCACTCCTACAGCAACACGTTGATCATCGTACTCCTTGTCGGATGTAGTAACTACACCGGAAGTCAATTGATCAGGACCCATCACCCATCTGCCAGCAAAAGCGCTGATTCCTGGTTCAATAATTTGGGATTTGATTTTGATGGGGTAGCTCAATTTGGCTGCCACGTGGACTTGATCGTTGAGTTCAGGTTTGTTGGCGCTTTGTCCGTTGTAAATACCAATCATAAAGACGCCATAATCGCCATGTCCTTTCATTCCATTGGAGGTAAGGGTATCTCTTTGCAATTTTCTTACGTTCTCAGGAGACCATAGGAAAAAAGCTCCCATGTCGCGCTCATTGGGTGCTCCGCTGTTCATGGCGTCTGAGCGGTCCATGGGCAAACGAACAGCTGAACTTTGCATATTGTCAAAGCCATAAGGCACTTTGGTTAAACCCATTCTGATTCTGAACTCGTTTTTGCTATCAAAGCCATAATCAAAGTAGGCATCGCGAAGCTGAATGAAATTCCAGTTTTCATTTTGATCCGCTTTGGATTTTATAATGGATGCGTAATCCATCTGAACATAGGCATAAACTCGCTCATTGACATACCCCTGGTAAGTCAATCGGGCTCTTCTAAAAAAGAAACTTTGGTTATCACCCCATGATTTATCGCAAGATTCACATTTGTAGTTGGGATTACTTTCCAACAATCGGTTGTAACGCATTTGCGCATAACCGCTCCATTTCATTTTTTCATACCATTTTTTTTCTTCCACTTTGGGCTTTTCACTGGTGGTGGATGAAGTTGGAGTGTTACCCTGTGCGTTGGCAATCAAACCAAGAATTAGGAATACATAGGTTGTTAAGGTTCTCATAACATATTGTTTATGGAGGGCAAAACTAGGGTGGGCAAACCTCATTATATGTCAAGCGAGAATTATGTGTTTGTTAAGAGAAAGTTACGGAAATTGAAAAGGAAAGGGGGATGGATTTGGAATGTAAGTAAGGCGTGATGTGCGGAAATTGTGTTGGTTGGCGATGGGAAACACCCCAATATTCGCTCAAATAGGGCCGTATGGCTTGGACCGATTATTTTTTATTATGGCAATGCTTTCTTAACATTGGCATAACATTTAGGTTCGTAGTTTGCCAAAAATTAATGATATGAAAATCAGTTCACTTTTCTCTTTTATGGTTCCAAAGAATGGTTTATTCTTTGACCTTTTTGCAGAGGATACCGCTAACTTGGTAGAGCAAGCAAAGAAATTCAATCAATTGTTCAGCGCTACTGACAAGAATGAGTTGACCAACATCATTCGTGATATCCGTGATTTGGAGCACAAAGGTGATGAGATGACACATAAAATTTTCTTAGAACTAGCAGACAACTTTATCACACCGTTTGATCGTGAAGACATTCATGCCTTGGCTGCCAGTATCGACGATATTGCGGATTATATCAACGGTTGCGCTTCACGTATTCAATTGTACGGTGTTACTGAGTTTAGTAAGCCCATGGAAATGATGAGTGAAGTGTTGTTGAAACAAGTGGTTGAAATTGACACAGCCATTCGTGATTTGAGAAACATGCGCAACGCACAAAGAGTGCGTGATGCCATTGTGCGCATCAATTCATTGGAAAATCATGCCGATGATATTTTTGATGAGGCCATCGCTCGTTTGTTCTCGGAGCAAGACAATGCAATGGTTTTGATTAAACAGAAAGAAGTATTGAGCAGTTTAGAAACCGCTACTGACAAATGTGAGGATGTTGCTAATGTTTTGGAAAGTATCTTGGTCAAAAATTCATAACAAGAAATGGAATATTCAACTTTTTTAATTGTCATCATTGCGCTGGCATTGATTTTTGACTTCATCAATGGTTTTCATGATGCGGCCAATTCAATTGCAACAGTGGTGTCAACCAAAGTACTTACGCCTTTTCAGGCGGTAGTTTGGGCTGCATTCTTCAACTTTGTGGCGTTTTTCATTTTCAAAGATCACAGTGTGGCCAACACAATTGCCAAGACTGTACAGGATCAGTTTACCTCGCCTGAGATGCATCCGTTGCCGATGATTTTTGCGGGTTTACTTTCTGCCATCGCTTGGAATTTAATTACTTGGTGGTATGGAATTCCTTCTTCATCGTCACACACTTTAATTGGTGGATTTGCGGGGGCGTTTGTTGCCGCATTTGGCTGGGAAGCTGTACGTGGTGGTGTGGTAGGTGCTACCGCTATCTTTATCGTGGTTGCGCCAGTTACAGGGATGATCATGGCTTACTTGATCTCAATATGGTTCTTGAATTCGTTCAGAAAAGGACCTTGGATGAAGTTGGTGTCATTGGCTATTATCGCAGGAACCTGTTGGTTGGTCTGGGGCGCGTTGGAATTCAAGAAGGATTTTAATGGAGGTGCTTCTTACACTTTTGTTTTTGAGGAAAAGGTAGACAAAGAGAAATTGAAGTCAGCTTTAAAGATCACCGATGAGGTAAGTTTGAAAGAGTATGCTCCAGTAATCAAGGCGGGTAAGGACAGTACGGGTGCTGAGGATAAAACGGGAACCATTTATGTTGTTCGCACGGACTTCATGAAAAATGTGGATGAGACTTCGGTTAATCCAGAAGTGACTGCTACTTTGGAGAAGAAAATCAAGAAGAAAATCGAAACCGGTTTTGTCATTGCTGATGCCCACAAGATTATGGCCAGTGCAGATGAAAAAGAGCGTTTTGACACCTCTAATTTGAAAGCCGATTTTGAGACCTATTGGTTGAAGGTGTTCTTCCACGGAAGCAATTTCAAATGGATTCTTCTGGGCTTTATTGTGGTGGTAATGGGTGTGTTTACTTTGTTCTTGAGTTCATTGAATAACTCCAGGGCCAACCATTGGTTTAAGCGCTTGCAGTTGTTCTCATCAGCGGCCTTCAGCGTGGGACATGGCGGAAACGATGCACAAAAAGTAATGGGTATCATTACCATTGCATTGATAGCCAACGGCAATATCTCAACAATGAAAGAAATGCCCAACTGGGTTCCATTGGCTTGTTATGCGGCCATCGCGGTAGGTACCATGAGTGGTGGTTGGAAGATTGTAAAGACCATGGGAAACAAGATCACCAAGGTTACCCCTTTCGAAGGAGTAGCAGCGGAAACAGCGGGTGCAATTACCTTGTTCTTCACTGAAGGAATGAAATTCCCTTGGAAATTGGGTGGCGAAGTTATCAAAGGTATTCCTGTGAGTACCACCCACACCATCACCGGTTCGATCATCGGGGTGGGGATCACCAAGCGCATCAGCGCAGTGAAATGGGGAGTAACAGGAAAGTTGTTGGTTGCCTGGATTATCACCATTCCAATTTCAGCGGCAATGGGAGCTTTGTTCTATTACGCTTGTCTGATGTTTGGATTGAAATAATTTCCGATAACATAAAAAAAGCCTCGAGAAATCGAGGCTTTTTTTATGGGTATCAGATGACTATTCGCCTTCTTGTTCTGGCGTTTCCTCAGGTACTGCAAAATCAAGCATGGATTTGCTTTGCAACAAATTGTACCACTGAAAGAATTTTTTCAAATCGCTTTCATATACACGCTCTTGGTCATAATTGGGAAGGACTTTTAACATGGCCTCACGAATCTCTTTTCCGGATGATTTGTGGCTGGGTCCCGCTTCTCCATTGAATACCGTTTTGGCATTTTCAAAAACTTCGCGCAAAGCGATATCCTCTTCTGTGGTAAACATGCTGATGTCCGACAATGTGCTCACTTTTTGTGAAGAGTGGATTGGGTGACGTTGCCCATCCATCAATGATTCTGCGATCACCACATTCTTTCCTCCGCTAATCACTTTGTAAAGCCCTGGCTTTCCGGATACGGTGATGATTTTTTCCAATTCTACTTTCATACTTTTTTTAATGAGTGTGCCAAATCTAATCATGAAATGTATTCTTCTTTGTTAATAGTTTCAATTTCAATTAAAAATTATCTTTGTTGCATGAGTTCAGAATGGAAAAAGGGAGATTTGGTTCGTTTTCTTAACGATGCGGGTCAAGGAACCATCACGGAGATTGATTGGGAGAAGGGGGAGGCCATGGTAGAGGATGAAAGCGGTTTCTCTTTTCCTCACCCTATTGCAGAGTTGGTTCAAGTGAAATCCATGGAGTACGAAGCCAAGCGATACGCGCATTCTCAGCAAGATGTTCAAGATCACATTGAACGCAATACGCATGAAAAGGCCCTAAGTAGAATCAACCGAGATTTTAAGCTTTTGTACAAGAATGAATTGGCTTCTTCAGAGCGTCGTCGAGGAGAATTGATGGAAGTAGATTTGCATATTCATCATTTGATTCATTCCCATGATGGCATGACCAATGGCGAGATTATCTCCATTCAGTTGGAGCATTTTGAACGCATGATGCGCATTGCCATGAAAGACAAAATTAGAAAAATTGTTTTCGTACATGGAGTGGGGCAGGGCATTTTGCGCGGTGAAATACGTCGGATGCTCAAGGATTATTATCCCCAATGCCAATACCGTGATGCCTCTTGGCAGCAATATGGCCAAGGTGCCACGATGGTGGAGTGGTAATTACTTCACTTTGCCTTCTTCAGGCACAAATTGAATGGATGCCGAATTGATGCAATAGCGCAAGCCGGTGGGTGCGGGTCCGTCAGTGAAGACATGACCCAAATGACCTCCGCATTTGCTGCACGTAACTTCTGTTCTGATCATGCCGTGTGATTTATCAAGGTGCTCGCTGATGGCATTGTTTTCAATGGGCTTGAAATAGCTGGGCCAGCCACATCCCGAATCGAATTTACTACCAGAGTCAAAAAGTGGAGCGCCACACGCAGCGCAATTGTATTTTCCATTTTCATGGTGATTCCAATATTCACCTGTGAAAGCGCGTTCAGTTCCTTTTTCTCGCAGTATGCGAAATTGCTCTGGGGTTAATTTATTCTTCCATTCTTCTTCTGAAAGTTGAACGGTGGATGTAGGATTTTTTGGCATGGTTTGATTATTTGCAGCGGGTGTGGGATAATGTGAAGCACATCCTGATCCTAGAATGAGCACAGTAAGGATAACCATTATCTTTTTCATTTGTTGGACTTTGGGTTTAAAAATGGAGCGGTAACTGAGCGTGAATCTTTTTTGAAAACATCGGACAGTGGTCCTTGAAAAATGAGTTCTCCTCCTTTGTTTCCTCCTTCGGGTCCAAGCTCTATCAGCCAATCCGCGCATGCAATGATGTCGGTGTGGTGTTCGATGGTCAAGATAGTGTGCCCTTCATTGAGCAGTGCTTCAAAGCTGGACATCAATTTGGCAACGTCATGGGCGTGAAGTCCCGTGGATGGTTCGTCAAATAAAAAGAGGGTGTGCTCCTGGTTCTTTTTGGAAAGAAAACTGGCCAATTTGATGCGTTGCGCTTCTCCACCGCTCAGCGTTGAACTGCTTTGTCCCAAGGAGACATAGCCCATTCCCACTTGCTGCAACGGTCGCAATTTATTGATTAGATTTTTGTGAATGCGTGAGGTGGGATGGTCAAAGAAGACAATGGCCTCATCGACAGTCATGGCCAATACATCGGCAATATTATTTCCTTTGTATTCTACTTCAATCACCTCGTCCTTGAATCTTTTGCCTTTGCATGTTTCGCACACCAACTGAACATCGGCCATGAATTGCATGGAGACAGTTTGCACGCCTTCTCCTTGACAAGATTCACATCTTCCGCCATCCACGTTGAAGGAGAAATGGGAAGGGGTAAGGCCGCGTTGGGTTGAACCAGGCTGTGATGCAAAGATTTCTCGTATTTCGTCGTAAGCCTTGAGGTAGGTAATGGGATTGCTTCGCGAACTTCTTCCAATGGGATTTTGATCGACGAAAACAACATGCTTAATCTTCTTCAATGCACCGCCCAATTGTAAATATTTGTTGGAGCCACTGATGGGTTCGCCCACATGTTGCGCCAGTGCAGGGTAAAGGATATTTTTTATCAAGGTTGATTTTCCTGAGCCACTCACTCCCGCTACGGCGGTTAAGGCATGCAATGGAAATTGAATGTCTACATGTTGGAGGTTGTTTTCATGCGCTCCCTCCAGGGTGATGAAATCTTTACCAATGATGGAAGGAGATTTGCGTGAAATGCTCTTTTTCTTGTTTAAATATTGGGCAGTCAAAGAATCCTTGTGTTTCAACAATTGCTTGCCTGTACCAGAGAAAACAACCTGACCGCCCAATGATCCTGCTTCAGGCCCCATGTCAATTAGATGATCTGCTTCAAGCATAATTTTCTCATCGTGTTCCACCACAATGACGGTGTTGCCTTGGGCTTTTAATTGTTGCAAAACACCAATTAATTTTTCTGTATCTCTTGGATGCAATCCGATAGAGGGTTCATCTAAAATATAAATGGAACCTACCAAGGAAGAACCCAGATTGGTTGCCAAATGGATGCGCTGACTTTCGCCACCGCTCAATGTGCTGCTCAATCGATTCAATGTCAGATATTCCAATCCAACATCCATAAGAAATTGAATACGTTGGGAAATTTCCGTGATGATTCTCTTGCCGATTTCTAATTCAGTTTTGCTCCATTTCACCTGGTTAAAAAATTGCGCTACTTCCTTGATTGGCATTTGAACCAAGGTGCTTAAGTCTAAACCATGGATTTTGACATAAGAAGCGTCTTTTCTTAATCGTGTTCCTTGGCAATCTGGACAGGTGGTTTTTCCACGATAACGCGAGAGCATCACCCGATATTGGATTTTGTAGGCCTCCTTTTCCAGAAAAGAAAAGAAGTCATATATGCCATGAAAGTGGGTTGAGCCATTCCACAACATTTCTCTTTCCTCCTTGCTCAAATCCTTGTAGGCTTTGTGTATTGGGAAGTTAGATTTTTTGGCATTGAGTACCAACTGGTCTTTCCATTCGCTCATGATGTTTCCTTTCCAGCATTGAACAGCGTCCTGGTATATGGAAAGTCTTTTATCGGGTACAACCAAATTTTCATCAACACCGATGATGCTTCCAAAGCCGCCACATTTTTTGCAGGCCCCAATGGGATTGTTAAAGGAGAAAAAATGCAAGGAAGGAATCTCAAAGGCCATACCGTCCAATTCAAATCGATTGGAGAATGAAGCGTATTGTTTTTTGTCCGCGTGATATACCACGATTTCGCCTTGTCCTTCTTTAAAAGCGGATTCCAAGGAATCAGAGAGACGATTTAACTCATCTTCGTTGTGAATATCCATCACCAATCGATCAATGATGAGATAGCCTTTTTTGAGAATGGCATCTCCAGCCAACTCTTCCAATGCTTGAAATTCCGAATCATTCCAGATGCGGGTGAATCCTCTTTGAATGAGTTGTTGCGGCGACCAGTTTTTGTTTTTGAGATCGACTAAAATTAAAAATCTACCTTCATTGTGTTTGGCCATGAAGGCTTTAACATCATGCGTGGCATGTCTTTTTACCTCTTCGCCGGAAATGGGGGAATAGGTTCTTCCGATTCTCGCAAAAAGTAGTTTCAAGTAATCGTAGATCTCTGTGGTTGTTCCTACGGTAGAGCGGGAGCTTTTGGAAGTTACTTTTTGTTCAATAGCAATAGCAGGGCTAATACCAGTGATACGATCGACATCGGGCTTATCCAATCGACCCAAAAATTGTCGGGCATAGGCACTTAAACTCTCAACGTAACGGCGCTGCCCTTCGGCAAAAAGAGTATCAAAGGCCAAGCTACTTTTTCCGGAACCACTGAGTCCCGTGATTACAGTCAAAGAGCGTCGTGGAATTTCGACGGTGATATTTTTTAGGTTGTGCATTCGAGCACCTTCTACACGGATATTCTTTTGGCTAGCCATATTGCAAAAGTCAAACAAATGGTGATTGAATTGGTTCAAGCCGAAAAAAAATGTTTTGCAGTATCAAAGAATTCTTTTATATTCGTTTCATAATACAAAAAAGTAACGCGCCTATCGGATTGATCTCTACTCTTTAATTGGTTTATTAACCCTTAAAAACAGGAGGTCAATATGTGTTACAATGTTTCAACCCATGATCAAGTTTTAGTATCTGCTTACCTCAATGGTGATGAGAGCGCCTTTGCTTTTTTATTGCGCAGATATCAATCTAAGATTTTTGGCAAAATATACATGGTTGTTCGCGACCGTGCGGTTGCCGAGGATATCTTTCAAGATACTTTGATGAAGGCGGTGTTCGCCATGAAATCGGGAGGCTACAATGAGGAGGGCAAGTTTTTGCCTTGGGTAATGCGCATTGCACATAACCTCTGCATTGATTACTTTCGTTTAAAAAAGAAATTGCCCATTCAAAGAGGTACAGATGAGTATGATCCCATCTCATTGGTCACAGACAATCAGCTCAATGTCGAAGAAGGGTTAAATAAGAAAGAAGTGCTGACCAAGACCAGAAGGTTATTGGATGTACTCCCCGATGAGCAAAAGGAAATTGTGCTCATGAGGATATATTTGGATATGAGTTTCAAGGAGATCGCAGATCGTTTGGATATCAGCATCAATACAGCCTTGGGCAGAATGCGCTATGCGTTGATCAATTTAAGAAAACACGTGGATCAACATCATTTGGAGTTGGTATTCGATCAAAAATAGAAAACGCCCTTCGGGGCGTTTTTTGTTTCACAGTCAGGATAATGGAGTAAATTTGCAATGATGAAAAGATTGTGGATTTGCTCATTGGTCGCGTTAATGTGCTCGCTTCTGATGTCTTGTGGAGAATCAGGATTGCCCTTTTTAAAAAACAAAAAGGAAGGGTATATCAAATATGAGGTAACCTTTCCGTATGAGTCGGGGTTGATGCTTCAGTTTTATCCCAAAGAGATGATGTATTATTTCAGTGAAGAGCAAGCGCATGCCGTTCTTTCCTCTGCTTACGGTGTGGTTAGTACAGATTTTTTTATCGGTCAAAAGGACGAATTTTTTTCGCATTATCTAAAATCTTTTAGCGAGAAAAAAGTAATTCACATGCACCACACCAACGTGCATGAGTGGCTAAAAAGATACCCGGATGTGCGTTTGGAGGAAACCAATGAGACCTTGGATATTGCAGGATTTAAATGTAAAAAAACCATTGCGCATTTCATGATTGATAGTTTACCAACCATTGATTTGTATTCGACCAAGGAAATAGGAATTCACGACAAAAATTGGTGGAATAAATTTGATGGTTTGGACGGGGTGCTTTTAGGTTATGAAGTGAATTTGTATGGAAAGCGAATGAGACTTCGTGCCAAGGAAGTGAAGTTTGAGAAACAAGATCCTTCCGTATTTGAGCGACCAGATGGATATGAGGAAGTGAATTTTGACCAGATGGATGCTGCGTTGAGAGAACTTTCTAATTCCTTTTCAGGAGAAGATTGAACGAATTCGATTTCTAATGGTACAGCCCTAAAAAGGGGCGATGGTACAAATTAATCAAATTAACGACAGTCGAATTTTTCAGATTGCGGGACAATCAATATTCCTGTTGGTAGGCATTTTATTTTTGGGTTGGCACACGGAGTTGCCATCTTTCGCGATTTCCATTTTTTCTTGTTATTTATTTCAATCTTGGGCCATTCAATATTTGGGTTTGCAGGATTCCTTGAGTTTGCGTTCAAGTTTAATAACCAGTTTGGGTTTGTGTTTATTATTGCGGGTCAATCATCCTTTATTGATGGTAACCGCAGCGGCGTTGGCCATTGGGCAAAAATTCATCTTTCGTTGGCGCGGCTATCATTTGTGGAATCCAGCCAATTTTGCGATAGCGATTTTAGTTGCCTTTTCTAATGAGGCTTGGGTTTCACCTGGTCAATGGGGACATTTTATCCTATTGCCATTGCTCATTTTTGGCATTGGTACGTTGGTTTTACGGCAAGCCAAAAGATGGGACACGGCCTGGGTATATATTATTACCATGGCATTACTGTCTTTTGTGCGATTTGTTTATTATCAGGGTTGGGAGTTGGAGGTGTGGTGGCATCAATTCAATCAAGGGACCATTTGGCTTTATGCCTTGTTCATGATCACAGATCCAATGACCAGTCCCCAGCATGCAATAGCCAGAAGGGTTTGGGCGGTGCTTTTGGGTGTATTGGTTTTTTATGTTCAACACTTGTTGTTCATTCCAACGGCAGCGGTATGGGTATTGTTTTTTATGACACCTTGGGTTCCATTGATCAATGCGACCTTAAAATCTACCCAATGGCATTGGGTATCCAACAGAAATTTTAAATCCAATACAATATGAAAACAATGATGAATGGATTGGGCATGATGCTGTACTGTGTTATGTCAATCAATGCTTTTGGCTTTTGCGGCTTTTACGTAGCCAAAGCAGATGCTACGCTTTTTAATAATCGCAGTGAAGTGATTTTGGTTCGCAATGGCGACTTTACGGTTATCACCATGGGGAGTGATTTCAAAGGGGATGTTCGCGAATTTGCGATGGTGGTGCCGGTTCCCGTGGGGTTAGGTAGGTCTGATATATCTGTTGTAGACAAAGGGATTTTCTCCAGACTGGATGCTTATTCATCTCCAAGATTGGCAGAGTACTATGACCAAGAGCCTTGTGGAAGAGAAATGAATATTATAGAGGAGAATTTAGATGCGATGCCCTCTAGCATGCGCGTTCCGGCGACGAATGATGAACGATTATTGGAAAAGAAGAATTACGGAGTAACGATAGAAGCGCAATATACTGTAGGTGAATATGATATTTTGCTATTGTCTGCTTTGGAAAGCAATGGATTAAAATTATGGTTGATGGACAATGGCTACAAGATTCCTGCAAAGGCTGAGCGCGTTTTGGCACCTTATATCAAAAGCAACATGAAATTCTTTGTAGTAAAAGTGAATTTGGCTGAGATGAAGAAAGGAGGGTATGATGAATTACGTCCAATACAAATTAGATTTAATCATCCCAAGTTTATGTTGCCATTGCGATTGGGAATGGCCAATAGCAGTGGAACTCAAGACATGATTGTATATGCATTTTCACCCAATGGACGAGTGGAGTGCAGCAATTATAGAAACGTGAAAGTACCAACGGATAGAAACATCCCAGTGTATATCAAGAATGATTTTGGTGTGTTTTACAAAGATGTATTTGAGACCGCTTGGCAAAGAGAGGGAAAGAATGCTGTTTTCTTGGAGTATGCTTGGAATGTAAGTCCATCATGGGGCGGGGTAAAATGCGATCCATGTGTAGGCCCGCCACCCATGAATTATGATTTTAATTTGGCTGGGGTAGGACAGAATGGAGCTTGGTCCAATGTTTTTTTTACAAGAATGCATGTTCGCTACGATGAGTCTCATTTTCCTGCGGATCTCAATTTTCTCTCCACCTCCAACCAAGAGCAATTTCAAGCTAGATATGTATTACAGAATCCAGCTGCGGGATATGGAGGTTGGGATTGTACGGAAGGTCAACAATATTTAGTGAATTTGCATGACCGAAGAAAACAGGAGATGGACGAATTGGCGCATTTGACGGGAGGAAGATTTGCTTATCGTTTGGGGTATATCACAGAGTATGACCAATGGATAAAGGAATTACCAATGGAGTGGAATGAGAAAGAGAAACAGGAAGATTATGCTTTGCCAACCAAAAAGGGTGGATTAATGCCCGAACAGGTATTGCCTGACGTCTCGGTTGAAATATCAAGGTGGACATGGAAAGAAATTTTAGGGATCGCAATGATGTTATTGGTTATGGTTAGGGTGTATAGAGCCAAGTAAAAAAATAAGGCCTCCAATTGGAGGCCTTATTTTATTTTGGTGAGTTGTTTTTTATACCCATGGCCATCATCTCTCGCATATTTCTTTGCATGGCATCTGGAGATCCATCCAGGAAGATAACATTCCCCTTTCCGTATTCTGCAAAGTTTTTGATGGCCTCTGTCCACATGCTGAACATAATCATGTTGGTGTCCAAATTGGCTTCTTGTAATTCGCGCGCTGCATTTTGCATTCCTTTGGCCACTTCTTCTCTAAAAAGTGCCACTCCCTGTCCACGCAATTGTGCTGCCTCTCTTTCTGCTTCAGCAGCTATTTTGATGGCATTCCCTTCCGCTTCTGCCGCTTTGGTTTTGGTGATCAATAATGCTTGACCTTCGTTTTCTGCGGCGGCTTTCAGGTTGTTGGAAGCAACCACTTGGCTCATTGATTTTAAAATTACCTCGTCAAAAGTGATATCATTGATTTGTAAATCATGCAAGTGATAACCCCATTCTTCGATGATGTTGTCAATTTGTTCTTTGACATGATCTACAATTTCTCTGCGTAATCCCAATACCTCTGCTTGCTTTTTTGTAGCAACAAATGAGCGAATATTCCCTTCAATGGTTCTGATTAAGGCTTGCATTAAACTTTTCTCATCAATGAATTTAAAAGCCACCTTTTTAATGGTTTCTTCCTCTGAATCTTTGACTGAAAAAAGCAACATCGATTTAAAATACACATTGGCTTGGTCCATGGTAACGGCCTGGAATTCCAATTCCACGGATCTATTTTGAGTGGACACTCTTTTGAAAATGGTTTCAATGAGCGGAATTAGAAAATTCAATCCAGGTCTCAGAACCCTTCTGTATTTTCCGAATACTGTTACTACCGCAACGTTCCCTTGTTGGACGGTTTTTAGCCCCAATGACAAAATGATCAGGGCAACGACAATGTAAATCCAATTCATGTTTTTTTTTGTGAAAGTAGAAAGAAATCTTTGCTATCCTTCGTTAATAGGTTGTAATTAGAACCAAACCCCGATGCCCAGAAGAAATTCATGTCTTGCACTGGTAGGGGAGCCGTTTGTTGCG
>CALJKR010000076.1 GCA_937974555.1 uncultured Flavobacteriales bacterium
GTTTTTGATTCCTTGTGACACCAAAGATATCATCGCTGAATACAATGTGTTGTTATCTGAATTGGAGAAATTCAATCCGGAGTTGCTGGATAAGCGAAGACTTTTGGCGATTACCAAATCGGATATGTTGGATGAGCAAATGATGGAAGAGATGCGCGCTTTGCTTCCTCACGACTTAAAGACCCTCTTTATTAGTGCCGTTACCCAAACCAATATTGATCAATTGAAAGATACGCTTTGGGAAATGATGAATAAAGATCAGGAGGCCTAAACCGATAGCGCCAACACTTGTTGCTCTATTTCAGCTGTAATTTCATCTGCACTTGTTGCTTTGACAAGACTGGGATTTCCCCATGTTATAGTGGCTTGGAAAGGCACCAGCAATTTTTCACCTTTGGGTAATATCTTCCCCATGCCATGCAGATAAACGGGTATATATGGGATGTTGGGGTATTTTTCCAAGAGTATACCAATGCCTTTTTTAAAGGGTTGTAAAACTTGGGGTTCTCCTCTCGAACCCTCAGGAAAAATAATCAACCCGTGACCTTTGTCTATGAATTTTGACATCAGCTCAATTGGGTTTTGCCCGGGATCGTCTTTTTTTCTTTTAATCAAGATGGCATTGATGATGTTTTTGGAAAAATAGAATTGCCATTTGTTTTTCCCAAAATAGTCAGAGGCAGCAACCGGATGGGTAATCCCGATGAGACCATAAGGAATCATGGACATAATGGCCATGGTGTCCAAGTGGCTGTTGTGATTGGCTACGATAATGAAAGGCCCAGACTCTGGCCAATGGGGTTGATTCTTGGCTTGAATGCCGACGATCCATCGCAGAACGAATTTAATCACCATGCCATAAATGACATATAGGAAGGTGCCGCGTAACTTATCCATGATACAAAGCATAGTAGATATGAAAAAACACGACGCTGGTCAATAGCAATGAATCTATTCTATCCATAAGTCCGCCATGTCCCGGGATTAAATTCCCTGTGTCTTTTACACCCACGTCTCTCTTGATAGCTGAAACCATCACGTCACCAATAAATCCTGCGATAGACAAAATGGCGGGTACTATCCAAATCATGTATTTTCCAAATGGAGTAAGAAACCCCAATGCATAACCCAAAATCGAAGTGGTGATAAATCCACCAATTAGACCTTCCCATGTTTTATTGGGACTGACTTTGGGAACAATTTTGTGCTTCCCAAAAACTTTCCCCCAGCAAAATTGAAACACATCATTCATTTCAGTTAGAAACAATACGTACAACACCATTCCAGAACCCCCAGCAAGCAATTGAGGAGAAATGGGGATGGTCAACATATAGGCCAGGTGACTGATGCTAAATACGGTCAACATCAATTCGCCGGGAAGCACACTCATGGATTTACCAATATCCTGCGTCTCTCCTTTCATGACGAGCATTATTGGAATCCAAATGAACATAAAGACGGGAATAAAAGTGATAAACCCATGAAAGTTCTGAAGATAAGCCCAAGCAAATTGAACTGGAATTGCCAGATAACACCAAATGATGATGTTGCGATCTGCGGCTCTAATGTTCTTGCTCATCGAAGATAATTCTCGAAATGCAGACAAAGAGATGATACTTAGAAATGTAACGCCCAATGCGGGATGCAATAGAACGATCAAGGCAACAATGGTAGACATTCCCCACCAAGAGTATGTTCTGGTGAGCATCTCACTAACCAATGGGCTTGGTTTGATTTTCTTCCAAATGGAGAATAACAAAGTCGCGAAACAAAGTATGATCAAAACCGCTATCAGCGTTTGATAAATGAAGGGATGATTCGGTCTAATCCAAGCGTTCATCACTGTTTTTGATTTTGAATTATAAAACGAAGTCTGTTCCATGTACCCCAAATGATGGTGAGGAGCAAGAAGTAAATGAGGTAGAAGGAGTAATTGATCCAATGGGGAAAGCAATACAGGGCGATGGCCGCCAGACTCAACACCAATGCGCGATCACTTTTTCCCATAGGTCCCTCATAGCTCCTTATGCCCGTGATTGCTTTGGCAAGCACGCCGCAAAATTCATTGATGATGATCATCAATAAAAATATCAAAGCAGGCCAAGAGGAAAAATGAAAAATAGCTCCCAATGGAATAAACAATACAACGTCCGAAACGATGTCTCCAAGCTCATTCAGAATTTCTCCAAGGGTGGATTGCTTTTGAAACTGTTTGGCAAGCATACCATCTATGGCATTGAGCATCATTCTAAAAAGCAGAATCAAGGGAAGGGCAATGATCCAGTCATTGTGAAGGGTCAATATCCATGCAAATGCCGCACTGATAAATACTGCAAACAATGTGACCGAATTGGGACTGACTCCCATATTGTTCAATCCGGTGACAAGGGGTTGAAGTTGCCTTTGAAACCAGGGTTTGATTTGATAGATTGAATTCATGTTTTTTAAAAGGTGATTAGTGAAACCAAGTAAATGATAAGGCAAGTGCCAATGTTCCAGGTTTGGGTCCAGTGGTGTTGATGGGGCATGATTCTGACCAACACCAAATTGAGGGCTCGCCAGATACAGGTGATTAATGTTAGCCACAAAAAGCCCATTTCGGTTTGTAAGAAATAGCAAACGATCCCAATGATAAGGTTGAATACATGTAGAATTTGGATTGTGGTATTTATTCCATATTGGGTAGGTAAAGTTTTGATATTGAAAGTTTGATCATGTTGTACATCATCCATATCTCTAATGATGCTTCCCATGAAAACTTGTGCAAAGACCAGGAAGAAAAGGGGCCAATGGATCATAGCTTCATGATTGCAAGGGAGAAGTGTTAAGCATCCCCAGGTTAGCCCAATCAATATGTTTTTAATGACGAATTTCTCTTTCAATTTAAATTTTTCATCTCCAAAATCAATGGCAAAGGCGTACAACCAACTCAGAAACAAAAGCATCGCCAACAGAAAAAATTGAAATTTGCTGATGGTCCAAAGTAATAGAGGCAAGACCAAAAGGAAAAAATGAAAGATCATGAAGTTTTGAAAATTCGGAATGATCAATGATTGAAGAGATTCCTTGATTTTGTTTCGATGAAACACCCTGTAGTTCATTCCGTATAGGAACCAAGTTCCCAATGCCGTGGTATAAAGTAGCAGGAAAAAAGTCCACGTTGGTATTGGATCAATGGTCTCGCACCCTGTCAGAAAAAGCGCCACAGCAGCTACTATGAATAATATCAAACGACGTTTAGGCATAGACTCAGGTTTGGTGCCTATGGTTTGTAATAAGGGCCAAAGGGATCTAATGAACAAGGTAACTGACTCACAGTTGGTGGAAATTTTCCTTCACGAAAAAAGTGTAAGATGTCTTCTGAGATTTGATCCAGTTGGGTATACAAATCATCGTGACTTTGAAAATAGTAGGCGTAATGCGGCGTGGGTTGATGAAATCCGTCTATTTCATGATGAATGGGAGGAAGCGCATCAAAGGAGGATTTCTTTTTGAATAAGATGTGAGAAGCTTTGCACTCGATGATTAAACCTGTATTACAACTGGGATTGGCCAATACGGGGTATTGCATTTCGGCCAGGTCATGCATGATTTTACCAAAGAACATTCCGCTTAAATGCGGATTATCATGATCCAAGATTTGCGGTACACGCTCTTGAAGCGCACTGCGGTCATAAACAATGGAAGCGATGTTTTGTGGATGATATTGAGGAATCCATTGATTTACGGTCCAAGATCCAACAATGTAGGCAAAAACATGGATGGCCTTGTACTGTGAGAGATGATTATTTGCGTAAAATTCCTGAAGATTTTCAACGCAACCTGCAATGGATTGACGGCTGATGTAATCGGGAATCAATAAATCAAATCCTTGGTGCCCCAAGGCTTTGATTTGATTTTTATCGCTATGGTAAAGCGAACCAAATCCGTTGAGCAGTAGAATGGCTTCTCTTTTCTCCTTGGGAATCCCAGCATCGGTGACTATGATTTTGTCTTTTGAAAAAGCTGCGGTACCCAATAAAACGAAGAATAGAGAAAGGTGGAGTTTCCTAATCATGGTAGGAAATTACAACAAAATTGGATGCGGTTAACTATCCAATTACTTTTCCATCACATTCTCCAAATCCGATTCGATAACCGTTTCCTTGGGCAAAGGCTCTCATTTTAACTGTATCACCATTTGAAATGAATTTTCTTTCCGTTCCATCTTCCAAAGCAACGGGCTGGGTGCCTTTCCATGCAATTTCCAACATTGAACCGTAGGATCCTTTTTCAGGTCCTGAAATTGTTCCGGAGGCCATCATGTCACCTACTCTGATGGCACAACCTCCAACCGTATGGTGGGCCAGTTGTTGGGCATAGTTCCAGTACATGTATTTATAGTTGCTTTGAGAAACCACAGTGTCTTTGCCACCTTCAGGAGTGATGCTTACTGTCAAATGTATATCCACGTTGTGTGGACCTTGGTATTTTAGATAGGGGAGGACTTCTGGGTCTTGAATCGGACCGTCAATATGAAACTCCTCAAGTGCGTCTAACGTCACAATCCAAGGCGAAATAGTTGAGGCAAAATTCTTAGCCAAGAAAGGACCCAATGGGACATATTCCCAGCGTTGAATATCCCTGGCGCTCCAATCGTTGAAGATCACAAACCCAAAAATATAGTCCTTGGCTTCTGCAGTGGAGATGGATTCGCCCATGGCCTTGCCATTGAAGGTTACAAAAGCCATTTCCAATTCAAAGTCCAATTGCTGACTGGCTTGAAAAATCGGCAATGTATCGTCAGAAGCATTGGTTTGTCCTTGTGGTCGTTTGATTGGAGTTCCTGAAGGAACAATGGTTGAAGATCTTCCGTGATATCCTACGGGCAGATGTTTCCAATTGGGAAGAAGGGCTTTGGCTGGATCTCTGAACATCATGCCGACATTCCGTGCATGGTCTTCGCTACTGTAAAAATCTGTATAATCACCGATATGCACTGGCAAGTGCATTGTTGCATCAACTTGATTGACCAATGCATCATTTATGCAGGGATGCTGAGCCAAAGTTACATTTCCTTCTGAAAGCAATTCGATGATATGCAACCGAAGTTTGCTCATCACGGATTTGCCATATCTCATCATGTCATTCAATACACAATGATCAATGTCTCGCTTTTGAAAAGGGAAATCATGTAGAAATCCATTCTCCCATAAAACCAACAAATCCAAGATTTGATCTCCAATGGCAACACCGGGGCGGGCGGTTTTATTGGGGGTTGAGAAAATACCGAAAGGAATATTTTGAATGGGAAAGTTACTTTCTTCGGCAACGGGAATCCAACTTTTTTTCATACTACAGCAATTGAGCAACAATCTTTTCTATGGTTAAGCCTTCTGCTTCGGCTTTGTAATTTCTTACTACACGGTGTCTCAGAATGGGGAGAGCCACCGCACGAACATCATCCATGTCTGGGGAGAATTTACCGTTAAGCGCTGCATGACATTTCGCGCCGACGATCAAATGTTGAGAGGCGCGGGGTCCTGCTCCCCAAGAGATATTTTTCCTTACCCAATCCGGAGCCAATTCGCCGTCGGGTCTTGTTTTGTTTACCAATTTCACCGCGTACTCTACTACGTTGTCCGCAACAGGCATTTGTCTAATGATTTGCTGGTAACTGATAATCTCCTCTTGGGTGATTACTGGATTGATGTTTACTTTTCTGTTGTCAGTGGTGGCCTTTACAATCGCGATCTCTTCTTGCAGGGTAGGGTAATTGACCCAAATATTGAACATGAATCGGTCCAATTGCGCTTCTGGCAATGGGTAGGTCCCTTCCTGCTCAATGGGATTTTGTGTGGCCAAAACAAAAAATGGATTGGGCAAAGCCATGGTTTTTCCAGAGGCCGTTACCTTGCGTTCCTGCATCGCTTCCAAAAGAGCCGATTGGGTTTTGGGCGGTGTTCTGTTGATCTCATCAGCCAAAATAATATTGGAGAAAATGGGACCTTGTATAAACTTAAATTGACGCTGTTCATCCAATATTTCCGCACCAACAATATCGCTGGGCATCAAATCAGGGGTAAACTGAATGCGTTTAAAATCCATTCCCAAGGCTTGTGCAATCGAGTTAACAAGCAATGTTTTGGCAAGACCTGGAACCCCAACCAATAGACAGTGACCATTGCTGAAAATAGATATCAAAACATATTTCACGACTTCATCTTGACCAACAATCGCTTTTCCAACTTCTTGCTGAAGGGCGGCGTATTGTGACTTCAGCTTCTCTAATTTTTCTACTTCTGTCATAGTGTTTTATTTAGTGACCCAACCAAATTCAAAAGCGCAGTTGCTTTTGTAGTTGTCATCAATTTGAACGTAGGTTCTACTCAATTTTGTTTTTACCCACTGATCCGTGGCTTTGTTTTTGGCTTGCGCCGATGCGGCATTCTGGAATATTTCATAGTCCAAATCCATGTTGGCTCTGTGCGCATTGATTCTTTCATCCAATCGGTAGATGACATAACTTTTGGCTCCGTCTTCTGTTGTATTCAATACGGGTTCAGTCATCTCTCCGGGTTGCAATCGGCTCAATAACAAATTGACCTCGGGTTGGATGTTTCCAATTTCATGACGAAGTCCACCTGTGCTTGGGCTGAGTACCTGTCCTTCTTGATTTTTAGAGTCTTCGTCGGTGGAATACTGTCTTGCAGCTGATTTAAAATCAATTTTATTGGCCTTGATATTGGCGTATACGGAATCAGCCAGGGTATGGGCGACGTCCAAATCTTTATCTAAAATTTTAGGAGTCATCAGGATATGGCAGCTTTCATAAAAGTCGCCTCTTTTCTCAACCACTTTTACAAAGTGATAACCGAAGTCACTCTTGAATACTGGAGTAAACTTTCCTTCATCGGTATTGTAGACAGCTGCTTCATACTCTGGAACAAATGTGCCTCTTCTTTGCAAAGGATAGCAACCGCCTTTGTATTTGGAACCCGGGTCTTCACTCCATTTGGCCGCTTGCAAGGTCATAGAAGAACGACCAGAGGCAATATCAGCACGAATCGAATCAAGAAAATGAATGACCCGATTGATTTCTCTCTCTTTGATTTGGGGTGAGAATTCGATTTTAGAATAAGCAATTTGTTCGGGTATCAAAGGAATGGAGTCTTTGGGTTGCTCCTTGTAGTATTTTAAAACATCGGCAGGTGTCGTTACAACTCCTTTGGTCACCTCTTGCTGTTCTCTTTCAACCAACATTTGCTCCATCACCATGTCAAAGAAATCTTCTTTTAGCAACGCGATGCTCTTACCGTAATATTGCTCAAAGGCTTCTTCCGAGCCCAACATCTGCACAAAATAGTCGATGCGTCTTTCCACTTGCGCATTAACGTCAGACTCTGTTACTTCGACACTATCCACACGGGCGTGGTGCAGAAGTAGTTTCTGATAGAGCAAAGATTCAAAGGCAGCGCAACGTTGTTCTTGACTTACGGTTTTGCCTTTGTAGGTTTCATTCAGTGAATTTTCTAAATCAGAAAGCAGAATAATTTCATCACCTACAGTCGCAATAATTTCTTCCACCGTTTGTTGGGGTTGCGCCCACGCATTAAGTGAAAGCACTGTGGCACATAAGACAATCGAAAGTCGATTGAATATTTTTTTTACTTTTTCCATTGTCCCGTTTGAATGGCATTCTCCATCAATTGTTTCTGATAGTTCTGCCATATCTCCATTTTTTTAATTTCAACTGCCATCTCCTTTGCACTGAGCGCGGACAAAGAATCGGCTTCTTGTGCTTTGGCTTTTATTGTTTGAGGATCGAATTGCTCTGAGATCACCTTTTCTTTGAGTGACTGGATACGCAATTGATTTTCATAGTTTTTAAGAAGGATATCCAGATTGGCTGGATCGTCTAATTCCTTTGCGTTATCCAAAAGCAATTGCTCAATCACCCATTGCTCAATCCATTGATTGCACCATTGAATACTGTCTTGTCCCTTTAATCCCGTAGGAAGAGATTGAATAAGCAAGGATTTACTTAATTCATGCTCTCCCACTTTGGCCACCACTTCTGTATTGTTCTTGGGTTGACAACTGAAGAGGAAAAGTGCGGAAAAAAAGAGAAGCAAAAACTTCATTAGTGGATGGTGTAAAGCAAATTTTTATTGATTTGAATTTTTCCAGACTTTTCTTGGCGCAATTGCTTGATCCATTGCTCCTCCAAGAAATTTTGATAATCGCTTGTGATAACACCCCGAGCCTCTGAAAGCAATTTGGGTCCTGCGGGCAAGTAGTTGATTACATACACCACACCAAACTGACCATTGATATCCAAGTCCTTTGGATTCATTTTACCGTTTCCTTTCCAATCAAACTGTTGCAACAAGGGACGATCTTGCTCTGAATATGTGCCCGTGTCGTATTTGACATGAATACCTCCGTCCGCATTTATTTCGGATTCCATTCCTTCAATGGGATAGTCGCCAGATAAAATCATTTCACGAACTTGTTTCGCATACTTTGCATTTTCACATGTGAATACCGCAATCTGCGCGCGGTCTGGCCACATGTATTTGTTTTTGTTTTCGATGTGATAAGCACGCAATCCAGCAGTGTCTTTCACTGCCTTTGTCCATACTTTTTGATCGGTTAACTCAAACAACAAAATTCCATCGCGGTACTCATTCATCAACATTTTAAATGCGGGATACTTGCTTTCCAATTGACGATCTTCATATTGAATGACCTTGTCATTGGTGAAGTTTTTAATTTCATTGGCAATGAAATCATGCGGTGAAACTTTGCTTTTGGTTGGTCGCTTGTGGTTGATGTAATCTACAAATTCAGATCCCTTGATGCTTTGTCCAGCTACGGTACAAATCACTGCACGGTTCAATTTTTTCTTCACGGCCCAGGTATTCTTGAACACATTGGTATCGGCTGCGGCGATCAATTTTTCGATATTGGCTGTGTTCTCGCTGTAGTTGTATTCTTTTTTTAATTTGTTCAAGAAAGAATTTTTGGTCTTGTCTGCACGTGAATCTTTTTGGACTTTGGATTTGATTTCTTTTTCCATTTGCGCCAAAGGAGCAAGTGGTTTGTATTCCAAACGTTTTACAATGTGCCATCCGTAGGAGGTAGCAAATGGAGCAGTGTAGTCGCCATTGTTTTTTATTCCAAAAGAGGCGTCTTCAAATTCAGTAACCATTTTATTGGTTCCAAACCAAGGCAATTCTCCACCTTTCTTAGCAGAAGAACCATCTTCGCTGTATGTAGCAGCCAATTCCTCAAAGGTCTTTTCACCGCTGGTTAGCTTGGCATAAACTTCATTGATTTTGTTTTTGCTGTAATCCTTGTCATCGGCTTTGTCGCGAATCATGATGTGCGCCACTCGGATTTCACCACGTGCGGCTCTGCGGTCAACAATTTTCACAAGATGGTAACCATATTTGGTTCTAACGGGCATCGAAATGTCGCCCACTTTGGTATTGTACGCTGCACTCTCAAAAGGGTAGACCATTTGAAAAGCAGTGAAATAACCCAAGTCGCCTTGATTTTCTTTGGCGCTGGGATCTTCACTGGACTCCTTGGCCACTTGTTGGAAATTTGCACCGCTGAGAATCTTATTGCGAAGCTGCATAATTTTTTGGTAAGCACGCAGTGTATCGGTTGGAGAAGCGTTTAGATCACACTTAACCAAAATATGGTACCCATGCACTTCCTCTGAAAGTCGGCTGTATGCCTCCTCAATGAGTCCATCCAAAAGAGAGGCGTCAACCAAATAGGGTCGAGCCAATTGGGCGCGGTATCCGGCCAATTCATTTTTGAATTTGGCGACAGTATCCATCCCCAACTTTTTGGCTTCGGCAACTTTAAGTCGGAAATTGATAAATAATTCCATGTAATTGTCCAACGAAGCTGGAGTAATGGCGGAATCACGGTTGTTCTTTTTGAATGTGGCTTCAAACTCTTCCAAAGTTGTGGTTTGACCATCGATGGTAAGAACTACTTGATCCTTTTGTGCCCACAAAGCACCTTGGGTCATCAACAATGCGAATGCTACAATTGAAATAATCTTTTTCATTTTTCCTTCCTTTTTTTAGGGATTACAAATGTAACGAAAATGCATCTCCGCAAAAGGATGAAAATGCAGGCCCGTAGGGTTAAAAAATGAAAACGAATGGAAGAAAAATCAGACGGTTAAAACACCATTTTTTTTGAGCCAAAAATCCAGACATTCATCCAGTAAATGATAGGTTCTCTCAAATGCTATGGCTTCTTCTAGCACAGGGTCAGGAATATGGATGGTTTCTCCGGTTTCAAGATGGGTGAACTGAATGATTTTGTGTCTGTTTTCAGGGGTAGAAAGGTCAAGTAGGTCTTTGAAATTGCCGCCATCCATCGCGATGATCCAATCAAAATGGTTGAGGTCATCGGCTACTACTTTTCTAGATCGAAGTTGGGAGATGTCAAATCCGTTTTTCTTCATCACCTCTTGGCCTCTGGGGTCAGGCGCCATGCCTTCTAAAAAACCCATTAATCCTGCAGAATCAATATGCCAATTGAGGTTATTCTTTGTAACCTTTTCTCTTAGCATAACCTCAGCCATGGGCGAGCGACAAATATTTCCTAAACAAACAAAAAGAATCCTCATATCCATTTTCCGATTGCAAACATAACGGGAATTTTATGAAATTGTAAATTCTGTTTTTTCCATTTTTCAACGGTGCAGGTAAGCAGTTTTTGTTGATTGGATTGTAAGTTGGCTCCGACACAAAGCAATGTCTGCGGGGACAAATTTTGGATCAAATCATCCCACACTGCTTGATTGCGGTAGGGGGTGTCCATAAAAAGTTGGGTTTCTCCTGTATGAATTTTTTGTTCCAATTGCTTGATGACTCGGATACGTTCGTTCCGCTCTCTGGGTAGGTAACCGTGAAATCTAAATTGTTGACCATTAAAACCAGAACCCATCAAAGTCAGGAGAATAGAGGAGGGACCTACCCATGGCTGGACCAAAATACCGTTTTGGTGGGCAAAGGCGACTACTTGATTACCAGGGTCTGCAATACACGGCAATCCGGCATCGCTCATGAGGATGGCACGCTTGGCAGATTTCAGCCCAATCAAAATTTGTTGTTTCTCAGTATCATTGGTGTTCTCGTTCCATTCATGAAATTCCATTTCATCAAAAACGCCTTTGAATCCCAATTTGCGGAGATTTCTTCGGGCATCCTTGACGTTTTCCACAATGAAAAAAGTAATGTCAATCATATACTCCCAATGTGATTCTGGGAAAAAAGAAAAACCCTCGTCCGCAATTGGAGAGGGTAATAAATATAAGGTAGAAGAATATTCTTCCATCAATAAGTCAAGGTAAGGGTGAATTAAAGACTATTGAACTCTTCATCAATGGAGCTGTCTCCATTCTGAACAGGTGCTGAAGGGGCATCTCCTTGCTTCTCCTTGATGTAGGCAATGGTTTCTTCTAATCCTTGAATGAATTTTTCAAAATCCTCTTTGTACAAGAAGATCTTGTGTTTCTCATAATTGACGTTTCCAGATTCTGCGCTGCCTGTTCTTTTGCTTTCAGTAATGGTCATGAATAAATCATTTCCACGGGTGGACTTCACATCAAAAAAATAAGTTCTCTTTCCAGCTCTTACCGGTTTTGAATACACATCATCACGGTAGTTATTTCCCTCTGTCATAACAATTTTGGTTTTTGATCTATGCCAAATATAAATTTTTTATTTAAAAAAACAAATCTTTGTCACATCAATTTTTTTGTTGTCTCCCGCACTAATAAAAATGTTGGGGTTGACCATAAGAATCTGATTGACAGATCTCAAGGGGGATTGGTTCAAATTGTCCCATTTTCCAGCCAATGCCAAGGAGGTCATTTCCCATGCCTTGATGCTTTTGTCCAATGAGCTGGTCCATATCAATTGGTTTTCCGTATCCACAGATAGTCCGTAGATATTGCCTTTGTGCGCTTGGAAATCAAAGATGGGTGAGGATTGCTCTTGTTTCCAGAACTGAACCTGACCTTGTTTATTTCCACTCACCCATGTTTTTTTTTCGGGCCAGTAGGCTATACTGGTAAGGCCGTCTTTCATAGGAAGGGAGGTGAATATTTCGTTGAGCATGGGAAGTTCTAAAACCCGAAGTATACCGTCTTGCCCAACTACAGCCAATTGGTTCATGGAGTCATTCCAACAGAGATCTCGCAGTTTTTCTGCACTGAGCCAAAGGGTTCTCTTCATTTCCAACGGGTCAAACGACCACAGGTTGAGTTTGCCATCTTGACCAATCGAGTACAATTGCTCAGCGTCAGAGGTCAGTTTAAAAATCCCACCATCATGGGCTTTCATGACTTTTACGGATTCTTTATCATCGAAGTGAAATCGGTACAGGTATCCTTGTGCATCGCCTGCAAAAATCCATTTTTCATGTACATGACAGCAATAGCCTGCATGGTTTAGCAAGGCAATGCGCTCAGCCATGTATTGATCTGCCTCCTTCCAATAATGGAAAACTTGTCTATCGCCTCCCACAGAATAAAGGTGATTGTTTGCGGCAGCAACTCCGTAAACTGGGGCTTGATGAAAGTCAAATTGATCAATCGAATGCAATTCCAAAGGCATGGCGCTAATTTAAGATTTATCTTTGTCGGCAAATGGCTAAAGTTTCAGTTTCAATTCCCAAAGGGACACGTGATTTTTCACCAGCGGTGATGGTGAAAAGGCAATATCTATTTTCGACGATTCGATCGGTTTTTGAACGATATGGTTTTCTGCCATTGGAAACGCCGAGCATGGAAAATCTGGATACCCTTACCGGCAAATACGGTGATGAAGGGGATCAATTGCTCTTTAAAATCTTGAACAACGGCGCATTCGCAGAGAAGGCCAATGAGGAAGATTGGACAAGCAAGAACCACAAGAAATTGGTTCCTCAACTTTGTGATCGGGCCTTGCGTTATGATTTGACAGTGCCTTTTGCTCGTTTTGTTTCGATGAATCAAAATGATATCGCGTTTCCTTTTAAGCGTTATCAAATTCAACCGGTCTGGAGGGCGGATCGTCCGCAGCGCGGAAGATACAGAGAGTTTTTTCAATGCGATGCAGACATTATAGGAACCGATAGCCTTTGGTGTGAGTTGGAGTTGATGAAAGTGTATGATCAGGTTTTTCATCAATTGGGACTGAATGTGGCGATTCATGTGAACAACAGAAAAATGTTACAGGGCTTGGCGGATGTCAGTGGTATTGGAGATCGTTTTGTTGATATGACCGTTGCTTTGGATAAGTTGGATAAAGTGGGCTGGGATGGCGTGAAGAAAGAGATGTTGGAAAAGGGGATTGCTGAAATGTCCATCGAAACTTTGCAATCTTGGGTGGAAAAAATTCAAGCCGATGTGGAAGTTTGGAATGAATTGTTGACCCAGCCTGGGTTAGAGAAGGCCAATGAAGAATGGATGTTCTTGCATCGCGCCTTACAAACATCGCCTTTGAAAAAAGCCAAAATTGTATGGGACATCACCTTGGCCCGTGGTTTAAATTATTACACTGGTTTTATTTTTGAAGTTAAGGCGGTTGGGGCTCAAATGGGAAGTATTGGCGGTGGTGGAAGGTATGACGACTTGACAGGCATCTTTGGTTTGCCCAATATGTCCGGGGTAGGAATATCATTCGGCGCGGACAGAATTTATGACGTACTTGAGGAATTGGGATTGTTTCCGTCGTATTTAGAAACAGCAGTGCCATTGATGTTTGCCTATTTCAGTGAGGCTACCATTGATACAACGGTCCAGTGGATGTATGCCCTACGCGAAAATGGGATAGCTTGTGAAATGTATCCCAATGAGGCCAAGATGAAAAAGCAATTTAAATATGCGGATGATCGGAAGATTCCATTTGTTGCGGTGATGGGTGATGAAGAATTGAATGAAGGCAAAATCAATCTGAAGAACATGCAGACAGGTGAGCAATTTAAATTGAGCTTGTCGGAGTTAATGCAATTTCAATTTCAAGTGAGATCATGAAAAATTTAACCAAGATAATTGTAGCGTATATCAAGCGAGAATGGATTTGGTCCGCGTTTATTGGTTATGAATTGATCGCGGTGGTTTTGGCGATGTTTACCAAGATTGATATTGCCATCCCTTGCTTGTTTACCAAGCTAACGGGCACAGAATGTCTGGGATGCGGCATGACCAGAGCCACCATGTCCATGATTCAATTTGATTTTGAAAGGGCTTGGCATTTTAATAAACTTTCATTCATCGTTCTTCCTCTTTTGGTTGGAATGATTGTGTGGGATTTTAAAAAATTCTATAAATCTCAAGCTTTGGATACGCCTCAATAAAACAAAACCTTCTTTCTGTTGTTAATTTGTCAAATAATTTAATGATTCTCTCTTATGCAAAATTCAAATGATCACAAAATCACACGCGTCGCAGTCTTTTTTGATGGGGCGTTTTTTCTTCAGGTTAATTCTTTTTACAAGCACAATCACCATGTCGGGAAGTCATTTTTCTTCTCGGGATTCATGGAATATATCCGCCACAAGGTGGCGCAGTTGGAGCATTCCAAATACCATCTTTGTCCCATTGTAGAGGCCCATTGGTTTAAGGGCAGATATTCTGCCAATGCATTTGAGGTTCGATATCCAGATGCCCAGAAACGGGCGGAGATCATGACCTCAGAGCGCAAGACAGAAGACTCATTGGTGTACCAAGGAGTAAAATTGCATTACACGCCCATTCATTTGGACAACGAAACACAAGAGCCTTTGGATAAACCCGTTAATGTGGCGTTTACCGCAGAGGGTGTGACTTTGGCTGCGCAAGATCGCTTTGATGTGATTGTCATTGTTGGTGGTGATGGTGAATTTCAACACATGGTAAGCAAGATCAATACTTTTGGCAAGCGAGTGATGACCTTGGGTTTCAACTTGACTTTTGAAACCGACAATGGTTATGGACCCAAGAAGAAATTTATTCGTACCTCTCAGGTGCTTATGGAGAGGTCCAACTATTCCGTTTGGATGGATAGAATTATCGAGGAAGGATTGGACACCAATGAAAGATTGGTTATGAGTCTTTTCAATAATATGTAATTTTAAAAAGGCAAGTGTTATATTTGCCGCCCAAAGGGACATTAGCTCAGCTGGTTAGAGCGCTACCTTGACATGGTAGAGGTCATCGGTTCGATTCCGGTATGGCCCACAAAAAAAAGGAGAACATGGGTTCTCCTTTTTTATTTAAAGCACTTTTGAGTTACTTCTGCAATAGATAACCATCTATTCGACTTACTCTTTTTGAGTCAACTTCATAAACGATGTAAGTACTGATGAATCGATAACCTTTTCCTTGAAAGTTAAAATCAAAAACGATCTTCTTGCCAATGTTCCAAGGTTGTTGTTCTCGTTTCCAATATTCTACAATTTCTTTCAGCTGATTACCCATAAAGAATGACTGTGAGTTTTTATCATTATCACTGATAAGAATTTGTAAAATTTCGTTCTCGTGATCAGGATTAGAAACGACATCGGCAATGATTTTTGCTTTTGTTCCGTTGCTAAATGAATGGTCCCAAATATCGTCTATATTGTTGATTGGAACAATTTCAGAATATCCAGCAATAGAAATAGGTCCTTCGTTATTGATGTAAAGCTGAGAAAGTTCATCCTCTGTAACCACATTGGAATCCTCCTTGAATTTCAAGTCACATTTTTCGATTTGGGTGATCGACCAATAGAAGTCTTCAACATCTGAGATGCTCGCAGAATCGCATTGAAAACAGTATTCATTCACTTGCTTCGGATGGTAATCGGATAAATATCGTAGCACATCCTTAGCGTGTTCAGCAGTAAATGTATGAGGTTCGTTTTTGATTTTTTCCAATTGTCGTAATTGCGACTGATAGGAAAGCTGCGACGCCGATAGTGGGCCACCATTGATGTAAATGAAAGCAATGACGAGCAATATAGACGGTATTGCGATGATGTGCGTTTTGGGTTTCCAAAAAAATATAAGAGACACAGCGGTCAGGAATACCGCAATGAAAACAACGATGGCACGGGTTTCTGTCAGTCCGTATTCCAATAGTCGATAGAGGATGGCATACCAAAGCAATCCGATCAGCGGAAAGAGGTATAAAAAAAATCTACGGGACGTCATGCTCCATTTGGAAGCGTTTTCTGAAACAAATGGACGAGCCAAAAGCCAATTGAGCAATCCAATAATGCTGAAGAGGAGAATCCAAATACTGACCCATCCTTTGGGTAATGTTTGCTGAACAATAATTTTTCCCATGTAGACATACAAGATGCTCAAATAAATCACAACGAGTGGAGAAAGAATCCATTGTTGAATGCGTTGTAATGCCAAGAGATTGGTAGAACCCAGTTCTTCTTCGTCATCAGATGGTGCAGATGAAAGGAAAAAGATGGGGTGAAAAATACCAATCAATAAAAACAGAAAAGTCAAGTAAGCCTTCCAGTTGAGATTCTCAAATAGCAACAGTTGAATTCCACCAAGAGCAAGTGCTATTCCGGCATAAATCAGAAGGATATAAAAAGAACTTGCGATGAAATTGGAGAACATCCAATGATTGAAATTCCAAAAGCCTTTTAATTTTCGCGATTGGAAAAAAGGTAAAATAGAAGGGTAGAGGTGAATGATGATCAGCCAGCTCATTATCCAATAGGGTTCGTGGTTTGAAGACGATTCAATATCCAAGCTATAAATGTGCTGACCGATGTAAAAGTGGATCCCAATCGTGAGCGCCAATAGAGCAGCATTATAGATGCGCTTGCTGAAGGTTTGATTTTCATACCAAATGAAATAGCCCACATAGAGCGGAAGACCCGATGCCAGGATGAATGCCCATCGAAATCCTTCAAAGGATTGGTCATTTCCATGTTCATTGATGATCCACAAATTGAATAGCGCAAGGAAAGTTGCAAAGGCCATTAACAGGATAATAAATGGATAGCGCAGCGAAGTGTTTTTGATGGCAGCACCCAATTGCGCAATTTTTAGTGGAGAAAAGTTCATAAGCTGAATTTTATCAAATATAGTTCAACTTCGTCCTGCTTATATTTGCCGACAAATCATCAATGCAATGAGAACAGATTTATACCAAGGTCACGACTACTACATGATGGATGAGTTGTTGACAGATGAACACAAGTTGGTTCGTGACGCGGCGCGCGCATGGGTTAAAAAAGAGGTTTCTCCGATTATCGAAGAGGCTGCTGAAAAATGTCAATTCCCCAAGCACTTGTTGCCAGGATTGGCTTCTATTGGGGCATTTGGTCCATATATCCCCGAAGAATACGGTGGAGCAGGATTGGATCACATTTCATACGGAATCATCATGCAAGAGTTGGAGCGTTGCGACAGCGGTTTGCGTTCTACAGCTTCTGTGCAATCTTCATTGGTGATGTACCCCATTTATAAATATGGGTCTGAAGAACAACGCCAAAAGTACCTTCCCAAATTGGCTTCGGGAGAATGGATGGGATGTTTCGGATTAACCGAGCCTGATCACGGATCAAATCCTGGTGGCATGGTGACCAACTTCAAAGACATGGGCGATCACTATCTATTGAACGGTGCAAAAATGTGGATCTCCAATGCTCCCTTTGCGCAAGTGGCAGTGGTATGGGCCAAGAATGAAGAAGGTCGTATTCATGGATTGATCGTTGAGCGCGGAATGGAAGGTTTTTCAACCCCTACCATGCATGGCAAGTGGAGCTTGCGTGCTTCTGATACGGGGGAGTTGATTTTTGATAATGTGAAAGTACCCAAAGAGAATTTGTTGCCTGGTCGCAGTGGATTGGGTGCTCCTTTGAGCTGCTTGGATTCTGCTCGTTTTGGGATTGCTTGGGGAGCCATTGGTGCAGCTTTGGATTGCTATGATACTGCCTTGCGTTATTCCAAAGAGCGTATTCAATTTGGCAAGCCCATCGGGGCTTTCCAATTGCAACAAAAGAAATTGGCGGAGATGATTACAGAGATTACCAAAGCGCAATTGTTGACATTCCGCTTGGGTCAATTGCGTAATGAAGGCAAAGCCACTTCAGCGCAAATCTCAATGGCCAAACGCAACAACGTAGATATGGCCATCAACATCGCACGCGAAGCACGCCAGATGTTGGGCGGTATGGGAATTACAAATGAATATCCATTGATGCGTCACAGCATGAATTTGGAGTCCGTAATTACCTATGAAGGAACACATGATATCCACTTGTTGATCACAGGTTTGGATGTCACAGGATTTGATGCTTTCAAATAATTGGTTTGATACGATACAGAAACAGGACTTCGGTCCTGTTTTTTTTACCTCTACTTTATGAACAATATCATGGGAAAATGTGTTTGTGTGTCATGAAACAGCAACAGACGACCCGATTACTTTTGTTGCTTAAATCTAAATTATGATCGAATCAGATATTATCATCATAGGAGCAGGCCCTTGTGGTTTGTTTACTGTGTTTGAAGCAGGTTTATTGAAATTGAAATGTCATTTGATTGACGCATTGCCACAGCCTGGAGGCCAGTTGACGGAGATATATCCCAAAAAACCCATTTATGATATTCCAGGTTTTCCTGAAGTATTAGCTGGGGATTTGATTGACAACTTGATGAAACAAGCAGAGCCATTCAAGCCCACATTTACATTGGGAGAGCGAGCGGAAAGTTTTGAGAAAGATGAAAACGATCACTTCATTGTAACCACCAATCGCGGTACAAAACACAAAGCACCCATTGTTGCGATAGCAGGAGGTTTGGGTTGCTTTGAACCTCGCAAACCACCGATTTCCAATATCATTGATTTTGAAGACAAAGGGATTGAGTACATTGTCCGTGATCCAGAGTTTTATCGTGGCAAACGCGTGGTGATCAGCGGAGGAGGAGACAGTGCTTTGGATTGGTCGATTTTCTTGGCCAATGGTGTTGCGGAGCATGTGACTTTGATTCACCGATCAACCAGCTTCCGTGGTCATTTGGACAGTGTTCAAAAGGTGATGGACATGAGTGAGAAAGGCCAAATGCGATTGATTACCAATGCGGAGGTTGTAGGATTGAATGGCGGAGATCGTTTGAATTCAGTGGTGGTTAATATCGATGGACGTGAAAATCCGGAGGTGTTGGAAACCGACCATTGGTTGCCCTTGTTTGGATTGTCTCCCAAGTTGGGACCATTGTCAGAGTGGGGATTGAACATCGATAAAAATTCCATTGAGGTCAATACTTTTGACTACAGCACCAATGTTCCTGGTTTGTATGCCATTGGCGACATCAATACCTATCCGGGTAAATTAAAATTGATTTTGTGCGGATTCCATGAGGCGACTTTGATGGTTCAAAGTGCTTTCAAACGAATTTATCCCAATAAAAATTTGGTATTAAAGTACACCACAGTCAATGGTGTCAATGGTTTTTAAATGAAAAAAGCGGTAGTCATCGGAGCCGGAATAGGAGGGATGGCTACCGCTATTCGTCTATCCTGTCAGGGATTTGAAGTGGAGGTGTTTGAAGCCTCCGATCATCTGGGTGGTAAGCTGCATGCGCAGCAAATCAATGGTTTTCGATTTGATTTAGGTCCCAGTTTATTTACCCTTCCCCATTTGGTAGAAGAATTGTTTGCACTGGCCCGTGTGCCTATGGCTCCTATTTTTGAGTATCAAAGATTGACTTCCATTGCCCATTATTTTTGGGAGGACGGTACGCGTTTGGTTGCAAAACAAAATCCAACCGAATGGGCCCAGGAGATAGCAGATAAATTGGGTGAGTCGCCTCAAGCAGTGACGCGTTATTTCCGACGAGCGGCTTGGACATACAATCACACACGGGAGGTTTTTTTAGAAAGTAGTTTGCATCGCTTGCCATTTGGAAAATTGAGTTTTTGGCGTTCGCTATCGTTGTTGCCTTTGATGCCCATTTGGGGATCTTTGCATCAATACAATCGGCAGAAATTTAAAAATCCCAAGACGGTGCAATTGATGAATCGATACGCCACCTATAACGGAAGCAATCCCTATCGGACACCGGCGATGATGAGTATGATTCCTCATTTGGAACATGGCATTGGCGCTTATATGCCCAAAGAGGGCATGCATCAGATTACCAGGGCATTGGGAGATTTGATGAAAAAATGTGGAATCAAGGTGCATTTGAATGCGCCTGTTGATCAAATTGTCGTTGAGAACAATCGCGCGGTTGGAGTGGAGGTCAAGGGAGTTCGGTTCAACAGCGATGTAGTAGTGAGCAATGTGGATGCGTATTTCACGTATCATCATTTGCTCAAAGGATTGCCCTTTCCAGCAAAGGTATTAAATCAAGAACGTTCTTCGTCGGCCATTATTTTTTATTGGGGAATGGGCAAGACATTTCCAGAGATGGATGTCCACAATTTGTTTTTTTCCAATGATTATCAAAAGGAATTTTCGGGATTGTTTGAGACCCACGAATTGGCAGAAGATCTAACAGTGTATGTGAATATCACAAGCAAGGTTGTAACTGCGGATGCACCTCAGGGTAAAGAAAATTGGTTTGTGATGGTGAATGCGCCGCGCTGGGATGGACAAGATGAGGCATCGGAAATCGAGAAGACCAAACTGAAAATCCTGAACAAACTTTCTCGATGTTTAAAAATGGAGGTCGCACCATTTATTGAATGCGAAGAGGTATTGACACCGGCGTTGATTCAGGCGCGCACAGGTTCATATGCAGGATCTTTATATGGAACCGCCAGTAACAATATGTTTTCTGCTTTTCTGCGTCACCCCAATTTTCACTCTAACATCCGTGGATTGTACTTTGTAGGAGGCAGTGTACATCCGGGAGGTGGAATTCCTCTTTGTTTGAATTCAGCTCGGATTGCTGCACAGTGTATTATGCAGGATGCGAAGTGATGGAGCTATTCCAAGTCCAAAACAATCTTGATTTTATCTTGAATCTTTTTCCCCTCTATTTTTGACAATGTACCTAGATATTTCTGCAATCGATTTTTATCGATGGCTCTGATCTGATCGATGAGCACCTGTGAAGGTTTGTCCAAGAATTTTTCTCCAATCGTGTGACGCAATATATCAGCTTCTTCGTGAACTTGCGAAGTGATCGGACAGATGATTACAGTAGGATGAAAATCATTGAGCAAAGGAGATTGCACGATGATGACGGGTCTAATTTTTCCTGGCTCTTTGCCTTTGTTGGGATTCAAATTGGCCAACCAGACCTCAAATGTTTTCATCTAGAAAATTTTCAAAATCACGAGCAACATCCAGGCTATTCTTGTAAACCGCTTGACTCTCTTGTAGGAGTTTGGCGCGCAGTTTTTTGCGAGCGTTGTAACGGTTGTACATCGCAAGTGCCTCATTGATATAGCGATTTCTGGGCATGTTGAGTTGTTTGATGACTTTTTCAGTTTCATCAAAAACGTTGTCGTCTAATTTGAGCGAGAGCATTTTCATTTTTTAATAGTATATACCGCAAATATATACTATTTTTTCTGTTGCTTACACATTATATTTGGGCATGAAAACGGCGGTGATTGTGTTGGTTTATTTGATCGGTTTGTTGGGCATTGCATCTGTTCCAGATTGGTTTGTGCCCTTGAGTGTGTATAGCTTGATTTTTACAATGTTATGGATGGCATGGGGAGAATGGCGTAAAGGGGATTATTTGCTCGTTGGATGTATTGCATTATTGGGTTGGACGGTTGAATATGTAGGTGTGCATTATCATGTTCCTTTCGGTATTTACAATTATGGTTCAGGTCTGGGATATTCAATCAAGGAAATACCATTGGTTATTGGGTTGAATTGGGTCATTGTCACGATAGGATCATGGTCTGCGGTGCAGTGGGCGTTTCCGCATTGGCGCTCCAATGGGCAGATTGTTTTATCGGCAGCACTAATGACCGCATTGGATGTAATCATTGAGCCAGTAGCTCCCCATTTGGATTATTGGATGTTTCAATTGAATTGGCCACCGATAGAAAATTATCTTTCGTGGTTTTGGATTGGACTTTTCTTTTCTTGGGTGGTGAGTAAAGGGTCGAATAAATTGTCTTCGCCTTTGGCTACATTGATATGGTTTTGTCAGTTGTTCTTCTTTGCCATCTTACAGTTCGTATTGTAGTTTCATTGGGTATATAAAAATGCAAAAGCCTTATCCGTTGATAAGGCTTTTTGCTGTAACTGAACCAATAAAACAAAACTTGAAAACGTGTTAAACAAACAAACACGATGCAAATAAATCAACTCGAATTGTAACCTATTTACAATGGTATTAAAATTCAAAAAAAAACGCCTCAATACTGAGGCGTTCTTTTTTATGTAACAGGTTAGGTAATGTGACGAATTAAGCGATGCTCAACTTTTTCTCCAAATCTTCCAAATACTTACGGAAGTGTTTGTCGGTTTCTTGTAAGTTGTTCACCGTGCGACAGGCGTGTAAAACCGTTGCGTGGTCTTTTCCTCCACAATGTGCTCCAATGCTGGCCAAAGAAGATTTGGTCATCTTCTTAGCAAAATACATCGCGATTTGACGGGCTTGAACGATTTCGCGTTTGCGGGTCTTGCTTTTCAATAGTTCGATGGGCAAGTCAAAGTAATCACAAACCACTTTTTGGATGTAATCAATACTCACTTCACGTGCAGTGTTTTTCACAAACTTGTCAATCATCTGACGAGCCAATTCCAAGTTGATGCTCTTCTTGTTCAATGAAGCTTGAGCGATCAATGAAATTAATGCGCCTTCTAATTCACGTATGTTGGTTGTGATGCTGTAGCCCAAATATTCCACTACATCTTCTGGCAGTTCAATTCCATCTGCATACATCTTCTTGCGAAGGATGGCAATGCGGGTTTCCAAAGTAGGTACTTGCAAATCTGCGCTCAATCCCCATTTGAAACGTGACAACAATCGTTGCTCCATGCCTTGCATTTCCACGGGGGGCTTGTCACTCGTTAAAATGATTTGCTTTCCGGTTTGGTGCAAGTGATTGAAGATATGGAAGAATACATCCTGTGTTTTTTCTTTACCTGCAAAGAATTGAACATCATCGATAATCAACACATCCATCATTTGGTAGAAGTGAGAAAAATCGTTGACTGTATTGTTTTTCACTGCATCAATGAACTGGTGCGTGAACTTTTCTGAACTTACGTAAAGAACTGTTTTCTCAGGATACTTGGCTTTAATTTCTAAACCAATGGCGTGCGCCAAATGTGTTTTTCCCAAACCAACACCGCCGTAAATCAACAAAGGATTGAAAGCGGTACCACCGGGCTTGTTCGCGACAGCATAACCTGCGCTGCGAGCCAAACGGTTGCTATCTCCTTCTACAAAGTTTTCGAAAGAATAATTGGGGTTCAAATTTGAATCCACTTGAATCTTGCGAAGACCTGGAATGATGAAAGGATTTTTGATGGGAGATTCACCCATGTCCAATGGCATACTCACTGGCGCATTCTTGGTAGCCTTGCGATCGCCAGTAGGAACCTTGATGGTGAAAGGATGGTTGTTGTTATCCATGATGATGGAATACTCCAAACGACCTTCAGTGCCCAATTCTTTCTTGATGATTTTCTTTAACAATGTCACGTAATGCTCCTCCAACCATTCGTAGAAGAATTGTGAGGGAACTTGAATTGTCAAAACGCTGTTTTCTAATTTCACAGGTTTAATCGGTTCAAACCAAGTTTTAAATCCTTGCGGACTTACGTTGTCTTTGATGACAGATAAACAGTTGTTCCAAACTTGAAATTGATCCTTCTTGGATGCCATAATATTGTTAGGTAATAAGAATTGTTTATTTAGGTGTTGCCAATGTTATTCACACTGACACCACAAAAAAAGTAATAAAAAAGTGAAAAAAAAAAATTATTACTCTTGATTTGTAAGAATTTTTGATTATGTAGATAAATCAAGGGTTTCAGGGCTTTTGTTGATTGTCAGTGGGTTAACAAAATAGGGTAATTTTTTGTGTATTGAAAATGTTTTTTTATTTCATTTGAATTATGTTGAAATCCTCTACTTTAATCCGAGTTCGTTATGCCGAAACGGATGCCATGAAATATGTCTATTATGGAAATTATGCTACCTATTTTGAAGTGGCCCGGGTAGAGTTGTTACGACAATACGGCCTGTCTTACAGGGAACTGGAGGAAATGGGCATTTGGATGCCCGTGCGTGATTTTAAAATCGAGTACAAACTACCGGCCTTGTATGATGACGCTTTGTCTATTGAGGTTGAGGTTCGTGAACTCCCTACATCGCGAATGGTTTTTGAATACACCACCCGCCGGGGAGAGGAGGTTTTGAATATAGCAACGACCACTTTGGTTTTTGTTTCAGCGGAAAATGGAAGACCGGTTCGCTGCCCTGAAGCTTTACTACAGGTGATCCAACCTTATTTTTCTTGAGTATTAAGGCTGCATGATCAACTTACCTTCAGCTGTTTCCGATTTGTCCCAAGTGATGGGATAGAAGGGTATGTAAAGGTTTCCTTGGTTATGTATTTCCGCGTGTAAATATTGTACAGGATGAGCATACAAGTTTTGAAGACTGTTGTGATGCACCGATAGGTTTTGACATATCCAGTTTTTTCCATTGATCTTTCCCAGTGCGTTGGAGTATATCCATCCCCAGGTTGATTGGCCAATGACGGTAATGTCTCCTGTACCTTTGGGATACTCGATGTTGCAGGAGTCATTGTGGATTAACCAAGTCGAATTGCAGTTGGCATTGTTGTAAAAAATTTCAACAGACGATTTGATGGTGTCCATGCACGTGAGTTTGCCTTGAGAGAAGACATCGATGTGGTGAAATTGCGGTGCATACAAGTGAACCGTAATGCGTCTCTTTTTATTTCTGAAAAGATTACAGGTGTTTTCGTTTTTAATCCGCAGTTGGTCTGATGAGGATTGGAAAACAATATCACTCAAAAGATTAAATGGACCAACCACCTTATAGTGCCAAGCAGTATCGATGTGTAAGACGTAATCGATGTTGTCATTGATTTCCAATTGCTGAAATGGTGCAAGTTCAGCGGATAATTCGCCGTCACTTCCTGCGGTTTGAAGGCAATCGGGTGCGCTGGGTTTGTTGCAACCAAGACTTACCCATAGCAAGGCTCCAATGATATTTAGAAATCTATTCCGCATCCAAATTCAGCATGATCCGCTTTGGCCCAATGTGTAAATAATCCTGCATACCAGAATCCGTGTTTTCCATAGTAAGGAAGGTGAGTGAAATTCCTTCGAATGGAAAGTCTGTGATAAACCTTTCCGGTCTCTTTCCAAGGACTGTAGACATACAATCCTTGTTGAATGGAAAAGGTGGTGAAACCAAAAATACTTTGATAGCCTACGGAAATCCCGGCTTGCATGCATTGGGCAGCGGAGGCATCCACTCCTTTGTATTCCTTCCAAAGTTTTTGTAATGCAGGTTGGTAGAGATAATCGGCACCTACAGACCACCGGTGCCTCCAATTGATTGCTTTGGAGAAATTGAATTGAACATTGCCCACAGGATATTTTCGACCCAAGGGCTGAAAGGTTTCCTTTATTCCTCCTGCCACCGTTAGTGAAAAAAAGCGAGAACGATGAAAACCAGGAAGGATATCTATGATGGTAATGGGTCTTCGATTTAAAATCATCCGGGGTTGGTTGGCCAGGGTCATTTGAAAATTGTTGGTTCCCAAATTCGGCAGTTGATAGGCGCCGTTGGAAAGATGCGTCATTCTGATTCCCAGCAACCAATCGGTTTTTTCAGTTTGAAAGATGGGGTATTGGCAATGGAGCACCAAACAGGCATTGAGATGCGAACTAATCACCGTTGCTTGGTGGTTGTTGTTTAGGTCCCACGTTTTGGTATTGTACCCCAACCCCAACCCCAGTCCATAATACAGCGGACGATTGGCATTGATGTACGGGCGGTAGATGAGGTAATTGACGGCAAACTGATGTCCCAGTTGGTTGGGATTACCGGTAGAACTGTAATACAATTCCGCTCCAGTGATGGGCTGCCGTTGATACATGCCCCACCAACTAAACGTTTTTCTCCGAAGAATCTGTACCGAAAGTCCGACAGATTGACCTTGTATCAGGTGCTGCATTTCTTTTCGGTGCGGAACAATTTGACCCAACATCGGGTGTACCACCAGGTGGAATTTTCCGGACGAGTCACCAGTGGGCCATGTCTGTTGGGATTGGCAAAGTCCATGGGATGTCATCAAAATCCCCAAAAGGACAATTACTAAACGATGCGCTTTTTCCATTCTGGAATTTGATGATCTATCCAATAGTTGTTTTCAAAAGCATGCCTGGCATTTTTTCCCCATTGGGTGCGTTGTTCATGGTTCACAATCAACTGCTCCCATTTTTCAGCCAACATGCCAGCATCGGTTGGGGCAAAGGTATCGCCACATTGATTTTGCACAATCAAATCCAAGGTGCCTCCGGTGTTTGCACCCAAAAGGGGCAATCCCGCGCGCATGCCTTCAATGGTGACCATGCCAAAGGTTTCGTTTAAACTGGGAACGATCAGCACATGCGAACCTGCAAAAATGGAAGTGAGGTCAAATGTAAATGGCAGAAACTGAACATGGTTCTGCAAGTCCAAATGGCGAACTTTCTTTTTGTTTTCTTTTTCGTAATGTTGGCCTTCACCCAATGTGCTCTCACCCACAAATGTGAGATGAACCTGGGGATATTTTTTGTGAATCAATTGCAAGGCATTGATTACGGTGTGTTGGTTTTTTTGCTCGTCCCATCTTCCAACGACCAAGGCATGAAATGCACCGCTGGTGTATGGCGAAGCTTGTTGCGCATCAGGAAGGGCGAGTGGTATAACGTGTATGTTTTCTTGCTTAACGGTGGTGAATTGGATGACTTGTTCTTTCAAATACGCAGACAAGCAAATCCAATGATCAATTTTGGACATGCGCCAACGGTGCACCCAATCTTTCTTGGGGTGGTTGATTTGCATGGCCTGGTGGTATATCAAATTGATCTTGGGAGCAAAGCTTTTCAGCCATGCCATTAAATCCATGTCCCTCGGATCTCGAAACCACCAGGTGGTAATTTGAAAAGTTCGGGAGTGCTGCATTAATCGCCATGCCTTTTTAAGATCGGCATATCGTCGGTTGCGCTGAATGGCAACTACTGTAAGGCCTTTTTGTTTCGCGATATGAAACATGGGACTGTCGTCAACCAAGAATAAAGTAACCTTGAAACCGGCGCCTTGCATGTAATCTGCATAACGTATGGTATTCAACTCCAGCCCTCCTTTACTCAAAGAAGAACAGTAAAAACCAATATGGGAAAGGGTCACCGACATCAATCAAAAATATCGTGCATCATCAATGCTTCCGAGAGTTCACCTACTGCTTTGATGTCGCCCATTTTTTTTGCCAATCTTCGGCCATCTAAAAAGGAGTCAACGGCTTGTTCGTTGGATCCTACGGCCTCGTACATTTTACCCAATTGGTAATAACACGCCAAGTATTCGGGGTGTGTGTGTTGAAGTTTTTCTAAAATGGCAATTGCCTCAGGGAGATTGCCCTCTTTCTGATTTTCAAGCGCCAAAGCATAATGCAAGAAAGGATCTTCCGCATGGGTAGCCAACATTTCCTCGATCCATTTTTTGCGATTTTCCATTATTGATCAATCGATACAGTTAATCCTTGTTGAGCAAGAATTTTATGGAAGGGGTGAAGTGCCTCAAATTTTCCTTTCTTAATGACGCACTTGCCTTTGTAATGAACAATGAATGCGCACTGTTCAGCTTGCAATGGCTCTTGCCCCATGATATTCACCAAACAATGAATGACATGTTCAAAGGTGTTAAAATCATTGTGTAAGATCAGTGCACACTCTTCTTCATTTACCAATGAGGATTGAATATTGGACTGTTCTTGGTAAGCAGACATAAGTTTCACTTTTGTTGCAACGAATATAAGCATGTGATTTGCTTATTTTTGTTTTCATGAAAAAGTTTTATTTCGTTTTATCGACTGTACTTTTTTCTTGTGGTGTTTATCAAGTAAATGCCCAGAAAAATGTGTGGGAAGATCAATTCAAACAATTGGGCCCCGAGTTGGCAACGCCCAATGAACAGCGCACTGCAAGTGGTGCGCCTGGTGTTAAGTATTGGCAGCAACAGGTGGATTATTCCATGAATATTAAGATTGATGATGCCACCCAAAAGCTATATGGAGAGGAGTGGATCACCTACCATAATTTTTCTCCTGATGTACTGACCTATTTGTGGATTCAGTTGGATCAAAACAATATGGCCAAAGAAAGTGATGCGCAAAAGATTGAGCAATCGCGCATCAACGACAAAATGAGTTACAATGATATCATCGACTTGGAACCTTGGTATGATGGCGGTTTTAAAGTTGTAGAAGTAAAGGACAAATCAGGAAAGGATTTGAAATGTGTCATCAATCAAACCATGATGCGCATCGACTTACCGCAGCCTCTGAAATCAGGCGGGGTATTTTCTTTTAAGATCAAATGGTGGTACAACATCAATGACCGATTGCGCTTGGGCGGTAGAAGCGGCTATGAATACTTTGACGAGGACAAGAATTACTTGTATACCATGGCGCAATTTTATCCACGCATGGCGGCCTACATGGATTACTCTGGATGGCAGAACAAACAGTTTTTGGGCGCCGGAGAATTTACTTTGGATTTTGGAAATTACGTTGTGAATATCACCATGCCAGAAGATCATGTGGTGGCCGCAACAGGGGAGTTGCAAAATGCCAAGAGTGTATTAACCGCTGAGCAAATGTCTCGTTTTGAAAAAGCCAAGAAGACTTTTGATGCCCCCGTGGTGATAATCACACAAGATGAGGCTACAGCCAATGAAAAAGAGGGAACTTCCAAAGAAAAGACCTGGACATTCAAGGCGGACAACGTGCGCGACTTTGCTTTTGCATCTTCTCGAAAATTCATTTGGGATGCCATGGCAGTTCAAGTAGGCAATAAGACGCCGTTGGCGATGAGTTTTTATCCCAAGGAGGCCAACCCACTTTGGGGACAGTTTTCAACACGTGCTGTTGCTCAGACATTAAAGACGTACAGCAAATTCACCATCGATTATCCATACCCAGTGGCGCAAAGCATCAATGCCAAATGGATTGGAATGGAATATCCGATGATTTGCTTCAATGGTGGTCGTCCTGAATCGGATGGCACCTATACTGAGGCAACGAAGTATGCTACTTTGGGTGTTATTATTCACGAAGTGGGACACAATTTCTTCCCTATGATTATCAATAGCGATGAGCGCCAATGGACTTGGATGGATGAAGGATTAAACACTTTTGTTCAATATTTGACGGAGAAGGAATGGGATGCGAATTATCCGACTCGCCGTGGTCCTGCAAGAAATATTGTGGATTATATGAAGGGGGACAAATCCAAAATGTCACCCATCATGACCAACAGTGAGAGTATTTATCAATTTGGAAACAACGCATACGGTAAGCCTGCAACGGCATTGAACATCCTCAGAGAAACGGTGATGGGTCGCGAGTTGTTTGATTACGCTTTCAAAGAATATTGTCGCCGTTGGGCTTTCAAGCATCCCACACCGGAGGATTTTTTCAGAACGATGGAAGATGCAAGTGCCGTTGATTTGGATTGGTTTTGGAGAGGTTGGTTTTATGGTACCGATCATTGTGATATGGCTTTGAAAGAGGTAAAGCTTTTTGTTTTGGATACCGAGAATCCCAATATCGAAAAGGAAGTAGATCGTCAAAAGAAGGCCAGTCAACCCCAAGACATCAGCTTGATGCGCGATCGTCAAGAAAAAATTCCCACTTGGGTTGAAATGGATCCAGCCTCCAGGGATTTTTATTATTTCTACGATCCATTCAAAGTAACAAAAACGGATGTCAAGAATTATGAAGAGTTTCAAAAGTCATTGACCGAGGAGGAGAAAAAGTTATTTTCTCAAAAACGCTATTATTATCAATTGACCGTTGAAAATGTAGGTGGTTTGATTATGCCTTTGATATTTGAATTTACTCTGGAAGATGGAAGTAAAAAACAATTTCGCATTCCAGCGGAGATTTGGAAAATGTCTGAGCCAACGGTAACCAAAGTGTTTGTTTTGGACCAACCCGCCAAGGACATTGCTTTGGATCCGCTGTTGGAAACGGCAGATGTCGAATTAAACAACAACTATTGGCCTGCCAAGGTTGTTCCGACTCGTTTTGATTTATTTAAAGAAAGAAGAGGCCGTGCGCAAGAAGAGAACGAAATGCAAAAAGCACGTCGTGAGAATCAGTGATTCTCTCGCGCGGTTATTTCAAATTCAACCATAAACGGGGCCTCCATGTGAGGCCCTATTTTTTGTGCCAATTGGTAACGATAGGTCCCAAATTGAGAGAACTGATGATGGGTAGCCAAATCAATATCAAAATTCAAATAGTCCAAAGCCTTGTCGCCATTGTAAGTTCCGTCGGGGTTGCGAATGATGATGTCCATTTCATGACTTACGGTATTTCCCAAAGGATCTGTCTCGGTCCATTCAATGGGTAGCTTGTCATAAGGATAATGAACGGCACATTGTAAATCCAAATGCAAGGTGTAAGCACGATCGTTTTTTTGAATATTCCATTCCCATGCTACGGGTTCACCCCATATCATTTCTTTTCCAAAGTCATGGGAATATGAAAGGCCATCGCCCTTGCAACCAGCGAGAAACAATGCCCACATGGTGGCTATCCAAAATTTGCTTTTATTTCGCATGGAAATTCAATTCTTTTTCAAAGATGATTTTTCCTGATTTATCGTGATAGCTCACGGTCATTGTTCTGTTTTTGCCTTCACCGCGCACATGCAATTGGGCAAAATGTTTTTGGGGGACAACGGTTCCTTCAACCCGAAAATCATTTTTCTCTGCCGACATATCGCTGGCTCCTGAAGTCAGGGGTGATGATGTAAGATCATACATCACATAACCCTTGTGTTCCCATTTACTCACTTCGCCGCAATGGCGATCACCCGAAAGAAATACCACGTTTTTAATTTGATTCATGACCAGTAGGTCTTGGATATAGGCTCTCTCCATGGCGTAATTGCTGTAATTTTCATACACCTGAGCGGAGTTTAAAAATTGACCTCCCATGCAAATAACTTTAAAAGAAGCGTTGCTTGTTTTAAGGGCTTGAATCAGCCATTGTATTTGTTCAATACCCAAAATGGTTTGACCGTGTTGCACGGAGAGGTAGGGGGCAAGCACCAGGTCATTTCTGACGCGATGGTAGCGGTTGTCCAAAAAGAAAAAGTCCACATCGCCAATGGTGGTCATGGAGGTAATGCCTGGGACATCGGGAATGCCAATGCTGGGATTGGGCCAAAAATGAGCAAAGGTTTCCAAGCTTTTGTCTTTCAAAATAAAACTGCCGTTGCTGTCGTTGGGACCAAAGTCGTGATCGTCCCAAATGGCATAATTGGGAATCTTTCGAAATATGGAATCCAATCGGGGATGGGTTCTGGATTGAATATAACGTGCAATCATTCCTTCTTGACTGTCCCAATCGCCTTCTCTAAAATACACATTGTCTCCAAGCCAAATCATGGCATCGGGCTGTTGCTGCGCGATGCTGTTGAAGATTGATTCGCCTCCGCCATACGCTTTTCCAGGTCGATCGTAAGCGGGGTCATTCAAATAGGTACAAGAGCCAAAGGCGATATCCAAGTCAGGTGCATTGCTGCGGTATTTCCACAATGGTTGTGTGGTGAATGAAATGGAGTCATTCACTTGATGAAAAGCATTGTACGATTTAATCCAATAGGTTGTACCTGGCTTAAGCAAATGAAATTCAGCTATGGTAGAAAATCCATATTGTGCATCCAAGGTAAAGTTGTGCGTATTGACATATTGGGAACCTTCGAACAATTTCACTTTCAAAACAGTGGGATCGGGTAGTGTATTGGAAAACCCTTTTCGCATCACAAAAACTTTTGCATCACGGAGCCCAACATGCCCCAAAGTCCAATACAAGGTGTCTCGAGTATCAACTTTACCGTTGGGTTGGGAAAAACTTATTATCGATTTCAAGAGGACAAGAGCGACAACAAGGGCTCGGTGGCTTTTTTCCATGAGAATTGAGATTGAATAATTTCTATTGCTTTTTGTGGCGAATGAGCATTTGGGTTTTCGAAGATTTCAACGATTAAGTGAGCAATCTCTGCATCATCATTGGCTACGATTAACTCATTCTTTAATTGAATTTCAAATGCATCTGCGGCGGTGTCTGTACATACTACAGGAAGTCCCATACTCAGGGCTTCCAGAATTTTATTTTGCATACCTGACCCCATGGTCATTGGCGCAACAAATACGCTACCTTTTTGATAAGCTTCCCGAATATCTTCCATCCAACCGGTGATTGTAATGCGGGGGTCTGTGAGTTGTTGAGTCAACGAACGGTTGGGCTCAGCTCCTGCAATGATCAATTGAGCATTGGGATTTCTGTTCCATACCAAAGGCATGATTTTCTTCCCCAATCGCAAGGCTGCCTCAATGTTGGGTGGGTAATTCATGTTGCCAGTAAAGACAACACAGGGGTTGGAAGTGGGTTGGGTTTTGTTCGTGTAAAAATTAAAATCAATGCCATTGGGAATGATGTCAATGATTTTTTCTTGTGGTAATGCAATGGCCTTGGCATCTTTTTGAGCTATGATGGTGAGGTGGTCAAAATAGTGTGCAATGACACTTTCATATTTTTGAACCCGTCGCCATTCGTCCCTCCAAAACCATCGTGTGATCCATGGACTTTTTTGAATCCTTTTTTCAAGTCCCAAGCTCAATGCATCCATGTAGTCCAAAGTTTTGGGGATGGAAAGAAATTGCTTGGTGTATTCTGAAGTGCGTATCATTTGCGAGTACAGCACATCGGGTTTGATTTGTTCTATGAAATAATTGAATTTTTTTTGTGCCCGTCGTTGATGAAACAAAAGCACTTGCCAAGGCAAATCGCTGAATAGTCCTTGTATTGCGCTCCAAGGAATTGCCCAAGCGGACAATGGAATCCAATGCCAATGACCGCCGGCTTTTTCCAATGCTTGTTGGGTTTGAGGAAGTGGCTTTTCAAAATGAAAACAGAAGACATGTACCTCATGTCCGGCTTCTATCAGGTTTTGGATTTGATGATAGGCACGCAGCTTATCTCCTTTTTCCAAGGGATATGGAATTCGAGACAAGGTAACGGAAATTCTCATTTTTGCACCTCTTTGTAAAACTGGATCAATTCCTTGGTGATGAACTTGTTGTCAAAGTGCGATTCCGCAAATTGACGGGCATTATTCTGAATTCTTACTTTCTTGTCTGGTTTTTCCATGAGGGATTCGATGGATTGAATCCATTCCAAAACAGTATCGGCAATCAATATGTTTTCTTTCTCTTTGTATTCGATGCCAATGGCGCCAATGGTTGAGCTGATGATGGCTTTTCCCAGTGCCATGCCTTCAATTATTTTTACCCGAACACCACCGCCAGAAAGAATGGGAACAACCATGATGTCATGGTCTTGAATGTATTGTATAGCGTCCTCTACTTCTCCTTGAATAAACACATTGGGCAATGATTTGGCTTTGAATTCATCGGACATGTTTCTTCCGGCCAGATGCAAAGTCAAATGTGGAAATTTTTGGTGAATACTGGGCCAAACTTTGTCCATGAACCACATCAAACCTTCCACGTTGGGTTCCCAATCCATGGCACCCAAGTGAAACAATTTGTTTTCGTTTTCTGGAGTAGTGGGCTGACAATGGTATAGATTCAGATCGATACCAAAAGCGATGGTTTTGATGGGGCGTCTCACGCCCAATTGCATCATTCTAATTTTATCGGACTCGGAAATCGTAGCGATACCATCCACGGAATTGAACATCATCAGTTCATATTCACGAAGCTGTTTGGCCAAGAAATTCAGGTATATTTTTTTGATGGGATTTTTGGTGCCGATGGCAATTTTTTCCCAAATGGTATACTCAATGTTGTGGGCCCTTAAAATGATGGGAGCCCGACTATGTCTTTTGATTGTTCCGATGTATGGGGTCATGAAAAGACTCTCCAAATGGATCACATCAAAACTGTGCTTGCGCAACAATCGGTCTATTTTTATGTCCATATCGGGACTAAAAAAACGATTGACGTGGTAGCTGTCATTGGTCATGAAGGCCGTGAAAGCATCGACAAAGTTGATGCGGGTATCCACATGCACTCCTTCGATGTCCGTCTTTTGAATGTAATCGGGATCAAGTTCATCCAAGATCAAATCATGCTTGTGGGTGAAAATGGTTAAAATCTTCACCTTGTGACCCGCGTCCAACAGGCCTTGCGTTAAATTGTTCATGGCAATGCACCCTCCATCTTTGGCAGGCAGTGGTGGCTTATGACACAATTGTAGAACGCGCATTTTTTTAAGCTTTGCTTTTTTTCTTGAACCAAGATTTAAAATCGGGTAGGTTCCAACTCTTTTCTTGATTGGCAGAATACATCACCAAGATACAAATGGGAACCATCACCAAAGTGGAAATCCACATGCCCAGCCAAGGTTCGATGATGAAAGCCTTGGCCATTTTTTCTCCAGCAATGGTGAGCATCTCAAACACAATAAATAGCAAAAGGGCGATAACAGAGGGCAAACCCAATCCGCCTTTTCTTAGGATGGCACCCAATGGGGCACCCACAAAAAACAATACAATGCATGATATGGCCAAGAAAAATTTCCGGTGCCATTCTATTTTATGTCGGTTGGCGAACTTCAAAAGATCCTCTTTTTCTATTTTGATCTTTTGAATCTGCACCATGTCTCTGCGAGTAGCGTCAATGGCAGATTGAATGGTTTTCCCTTGAATGGTAAGGGGCATCTGGGATTGTAAGGAAACACTGGAGCTCGACACGTTTTTAAAATCATCGGTCAGTCTTAGTTTTTTTTCATTGTTGATTTTCCAATGATGGTCCATGCTGTCCAACTCGGCATCAAATCCAACCAAGGCATGATCCAGCTGATTGATGGTCATCATTTCGAAGGCATTTTTAAATACCTCCTCGTCATCTTTGCTAAAGAACAAAGAGGAGATGTCAATGCGCAGAGTCATCTGATCAAAGTGCGAGGCCAGCGCCGGATGCTTAGGATGACGAGATCTTTTTTCATCCATCTCATCATAAGTAACCCCGTTTTGCATCTGAAGAATCAACCAACGCTTGTCATCCGTTTGTTGCATATTGCCTTTCTCCGCCCGGATTACGGTTCTATTGCCGCGACCGGGATCGCGGTGATCGTAAATCAATATGTCTTGCAACTCACCAGATTCCGTGTTCTTTTTCATCACCCGAATACTGATGCCATCGATGCCATCGTAAAACTGACCTTCGGTTAAACTCAAAGCAGGTTTTTGTTGCACGATGGAAAAAAGCAAAGTGCGGTATTTCAGATTGGCAATGGGCCAGATGTTGTTTGCAAAGAAAAAAGCCACAAGGGATAAACCCGCAATGAATACAATGAGCGGTCGAAAAATGCGACCCAAGCTCAAGCCGGCACTCTTCATCGCGGTAAGTTCGTTGTGTTCCGATAGTGCCCCGATGGTCATGATGCTGGACATCAGAATCGCCAATGGAAGGGCCATGTTGACAATCCTGGCGGAAACAAAAAGTAGCAATTGAAGAATGATCCAAAAACTCAATCCCTTGCCCATGAGATCGTCTATGTAGAGCCAGATAAATTGTAACTCAAATACAAAAAGCGATACCAAAAAGGTTACGATGAAAGGCCCAATGAAGGCGCGCAGCAGGACTTTGGATATTTTTTTTTGGTTTAACATCAAACAGCGCTAAGCTACTTTATCTTTCGGCACCAAAACCAAGGAAATTTAAAAAATGAGAAAAATTTTATCCCAGATTTTTGTTGCTGCAGGTGTCTTTGCTGCTGCTTCAATGTCAGCTCAATCTTTGGAGCTACAGAATCACGTCATCTCAAACTTTGACAATGAGAAATTAACTTTGACTTCCATTGAAGAAGAGAAGCAGGGCGGCATGAGCATGAATGCGGTTTGGGCACCATTGCAATTGGACATGAACACCATGGGGGATTGGGAATACAATCCGGATGGCAGCAAACGCTGGTTCTATCAGTTTCAAAGTCCCGGAGCATTGGCAATGGGTGTTGTGTTCAGTTATTACAACTTACCTGAGGGTGCATCTTTATATCTTTATTCAGCAGACAAGTCGTGGTTGGAAGGACCCTTTACTTCGGCACAAAACAAATTGCACCACATTTTCAGAACACCAGAGGTTTATGGAGATGCGGCCATTTTAGAGTATCGTCAGCCAGCAGGTGTTGTGGGTACCGCGCGATTGGAAACCAGAGGCATCTTGCATTTTTATCGGATGATTCAAGATCCACGTGCGGAGCAATTTAAGAACGTAGAAAGTGATCCTTGTGAGGTGGATATCAACTGTCCAGAGGGAGATGCATGGGCCAATGAGAAGCATGCTGTGGTTCGCTTGAGCTTGGTCATGACCGGCGGAGCTGGATTGTGTTCAGGTACCTTGGTGAACAACACCGCCATGGATTGTAAGGGATACGTATTGACAGCGATGCATTGTACTGAAAGCTCATCGGATGCAGATTTATTGGCTTCTTCTGCGCGTTTCAACTTTGCCAAAAGCGGTTGCGGAACAGGTTTGGGTTCAACAACACAAAATTCAACGGGGTTATACTTGCGTGCGGATTCCAACGATGGAGGAGGAGCTACCGGTTCTGATTTCGCATTGATTGAGTTGCAAGATGCCATTCCAGCCAGCTGGACCGTTTACTACGCAGGATGGGATGCCACGGACAACATTCCCGTTGCCATTCAAGATTCTTTATACGGAGCCAAGGCCATTTGTATCCACCATCCAGCGGGAGATTACATGAAAATTTCTCATGCGTCTCAAGTAACCAAAGGAACATGGCAGGCTTCAGATCGTCATTGGAGAACCATATGGATGGCAACAGAGACCAACCATGGGGTAACCGAAGGAGGTTCTTCAGGATCACCTATTTTCTCTCCCAGTCATCAGATCATCGGAACATTAACAGGAGGTGGATCTTATTGTACAACGCCCACTGCAGCGGACTATTACGGTCGCATGGCCAAGCATTGGACGGGAAATTTCAATCCCAACACCGCCGATCAAAAATTGAAAATTTGGTTGGATCCAGGAAACTTGGGATGGTTGACCATGGATGGGGCAACCAAAGGAACCAGCGCATTGCCTTGCCAACCGGTAAGCGTGAAAGAAGAATTGAAATTTGACGATGTAGTGGTTTACCCATCGTTGATTCAAACCACTTTCCAGGTGCAAGTAGCCAACAACCCTTGGATACAGCAAGCCGTTGTATTTGACAGCAATGGACGTCAAGTAGCAACACAGAACTTTACATCGGGACAGTTGACATTTGACGCCACATCTTGGGCTGATGGCATTTATTATTTGAGTGTACGTCAGAACAATGGATCTTATGTAACCAAGAAATTGGTTGTCGCCCATTCATGAAATTAGAAGAGTACATTGAGGATAGGGAGTGGCAGCGTGAACTCGCTGGAGCCTTTACCCATCCTCGATGGAATAAAATTACAGAAATGGTTGAGCAGGCATATGCTCAACCTTTTTGTTTTCCGCCACGGCCGCAGATTTTTGCAGCTTTCAATGCAACACCCTTTTCCAAAGTCAGGGTAGTCATCATCGGGCAAGACCCTTATCATGGAGATGGAGAGGCCAACGGATTGGCTTTTTCGGTCAATGAAGGCATCAAGATTCCGCCATCATTACGCAACATTTTCAAGGAATTGAAAGATGACCTTGGGATAGATCGCAGCCGAACCGATTTGCAAGATTGGGCGAATCAAGGCGTATTATTGTTAAACACCACATTGACAGTAGCACAGGACAAGCCGATGTCGCACCAAGATTTTGGTTGGGATTGGTTCACCGATATTGTTATACAGCGAGTAGCTTTAAAGACAACCCCCGTGGTATTTATACTTTGGGGCAAGCATGCCCAGAGCAAGAAAAAGCTCATAGGATCTAATCGTCACCTCATCATCGAGAGCGCCCATCCATCGCCGCTTGGCGCCTACCGCGGCTTCTTTGGCTCCAAGCCCTTTTCTCAAGTCAATGCCTTTTTGGGCGAGGGGATTAGGTGGTGAGATGATGGCGGTATAGCAACCCATTGGGTTGAACGCAGTCTAAAATTTCATCAAAGTTGAGGCCTTTCATTTTGAAGTGAAAGTCATTTTCAAACGGTTTTAAAAAAGAAGCAATCAACGCATCTTCGCAATTCAGAATGAGCAGCGCTTCTAAGATAAGATAGCATGCCATTCTCTTTTCAATAACGCTGTATTGATTTCTTGCCAGATGAATTTGGCTAAAAACTTCATTTACAAAAAGAGAGAATTCGATTGGATTCAATTTTTCATGTTCATGCAGGATACTTAGTGCTTGCATTCTCAATTTTGGGAAAAGATGAATTTGATTGAATTTTTTTGGTGATTGATTTTTCTTTTGAAGAAGAAGTGAAAATGTACTTTTAAATTTTAGAGGCTTATTTTGAATAAAGTAGTAACGAGCCAAAATAGAATTCCCGAAAATATAATCTTGAAAGTTTTGAATGGAGTTTGTCTCTTGACAATCGCTGAGGTACAGTTTAATTCCGGTTTCGTAATGCGGTAATTTGAAATCAGGGTCGATCATTAACTCAAAAAAGCATTCTCGAACTACGGGGTGGTTATAAAACTTTTTATAGAATTGTATTGCACTTTTTGGGCAATGTTGTAGTGCCATATAAATAGTGTAACCCAATTGGCATTTATTTTCTATAGTCAAAGATGGGGGAGTAGAATTCAGGTAATCCGTTATACTTAGGAATTCTTTATTTGAAATACAGCGAAAAAGCAAGCTGTGTCTCATTTCATTGAAATCCCAATTGGCTCCAAGTGATTCTGAAATTTTTTTATCTTGATTGATATCGTTGAGTAATGATTGTATGGAATTGTAGCCGCAATAGGCTGCGATGGTATCCAAGGTATGCTGATAGGGGTGGTGTTTATCCAATTGAAAGAAGAGACGGTAGATGGTGCTTTGAGAGATATTCTCTTTGGTTCGGGCATGAATTTCTTTGGACAAACCCAGGCAATCATTTTTCGAATGAATGTTTAGTCCATACTCCATTTCTACTTTTTGCTTCAAAATAGAAAATTGGAATTCAGAAAGATGAATAATCGGTTTAGCCACGATGATTTTTTTCAAAATTACTAATCAAAATAGAAGGACTAATCATGATCGAAAAGTTGAACTTACTTGAACTGGAAATCTTTAACCTTCTAAAATAAGTTTGTCTAAACTCTAAAAATAAATATCATGTCGGACATTCAAATCAATGGAAGAATTAAAATCAAAAGCTTCCAAGCAGACTTCATCAAGCGTTTTCCATACATCGTTCCAACCCTTGTAAACAAGAATAAAACGCGTTTGGACAATGAGTATACAATTGCTCATGCCAATTCTGTGGTCAATGGAGAATACAAGCCAATTAAAGTGGACGATTTTAGCATCAATGGCAATCTTCACATAGGCTCTATGGAAGACAGATTTGAAGAGGCTTTTGGAATTCCTTGTGAAGTTATTTTCAGAAAAGGGGGTAAGCATTACATTACAAAAGGGAAGTATGACGCAATGAGTATATCAGAAGCCAATGCTGCTTTAAAAAATGAAGGGGCTGAACCAATTGATTTGAAGGATATTACTTCTTACGCATAACAATGGCTCTCTCCATTTTTCTGAAAAAATCGATTTAAAAAGTAAAAGAGGCCAAGGCCTCTTTATTTATTTCAATAGCTATGTCATTACCAAAATTTTCAAACCAAATCCAACAAGAAGTTGCTCAAG
>CALJKR010000077.1 GCA_937974555.1 uncultured Flavobacteriales bacterium
CCTTGAAAGCGGGCTACCCTTGGTTAGCTTTCTAAATTCTTCTTCCGTCGTGTCTCGCCAATCATCCCATGATTTATCCAAAAGTTGATCACGATAACTAAATCTGGGTTCTTGATGTGATTTTGAAAATCGATTCCACGGACAAACATCTTGGCAAATGTCACAACCAAAGACCCAATCTTCCCATTGGCCTTTCCATTGATTGTCTATGGCATTTTTAAGCTCGATGGTAAAATAGGAAATACATCTACTTCCATCCACCACATAAGGTTTGACAATCGCATCAGTCGGACATGCATCGATGCATTGAGTGCAGCTACCGCAATGGTCAGTGACCGGACCGTCTTCTGAAATTTCCACATCGACAATCATCTCAGCCAAAAAGAAAAAAGAACCTACTTTCTTTTGAATCAAGTTGCCGTTTTTTCCTTGCCAACCCAAGCCCGCCTTGACTGCCCAAGCTCTTTCCAAAACCGGCGCACTATCAACAAACATTCTTCCTTGAATCTCCCCCCAGGACTCGGTCATTTTCTGCCATAATATTTTCATCTTGTCTTTGACAACAACATGATAATCTTCGCCATAAGCATACTTTGAAATTTTGGGAATCCCCGAGGGCTGCAATTTTTCAGGAAAATAGTTGTACAGCAAAGAGATCACAGTCTTGGCTCCAGGCACCAATTCTCTGGGGTCCAATCGCTTGTCGAAATGGTTGGCCATATAATCCATTTGCCCATGCCCATTGTTCTTCAACCATTGCTCCAAGCGCGGAGCTTCCTCTTCTAAAAATGTAGCTTTACTCGCGCCACAAGACAAGAAACCCAACTCCCGAGACCATTGCTTTAATTGCTCACTGCGCTTGCTGGCAATCCAATTCATCTTAAAACAATTGTCCCGACTGGGCTTGTCTGCCCTTTCCCAGGTGCTGGTAGGTTTTGTCCGTCAATTGACGACCTCTGGGCGTTCTAATTAAAAATCCCTCTTGAATTAGAAAGGGCTCATACACCTCTTCGATGGTTCCTGAATCTTCTCCCACAGCGGTAGCAATGGTGGTTAGACCCACTGGGCCACCATTGAACTTATCCAATAAGGTCATCAAAATCTTATTGTCCATCTCATCCAATCCATAGGTATCTACATTGAGTGCATTCAAAGCCATCTTGGTAATTTCCAAAGTGATGGTTCCATCGCCTTTGATTTGCGCAAAATCGCGTACCCTCCTTAGAAGAGCATTTGCGATACGCGGCGTGCCTCTGCTCCTGCGTGCCATTTCAAAAGCAGCCTCTTCTTGTGTCGGAATTTGAAGGATATGTGCACTTCGAGACACGATGTCCGTCAAGATTCGAGAATCATAATAGGCCAATCGCGCATTGATTCCAAAGCGGGCGCGCAGGGGTGCTGTTAACAGACCGGAACGTGTAGTGGCGCCGACCAAGGTAAAAGGATTAAGCGCAATTTGCACCGACCGCGCATTGGGTCCAGTATCGATCACCAAATCTATTTTAAAATCTTCCATGGCGGAGTACAAATACTCCTCTACCACTGGACTCAGTCGATGAATTTCATCGATAAACAAGATGTCATTTTCTTCCAAATTGGTCAACAAACCAGCCAAATCTGCTGGCTTATCTAAAACAGGACCAGAGGTTGTTTTGATACCAACACCCATTTCATTGGCAATGATGTTGGCCAATGTCGTCTTTCCCAATCCAGGAGGACCATGCAACAACACATGATCCAAACTTTCAGAACGCAACTTGGCCGCTGATACAAATATTTGAAGATTCTCCAGCACTTGACGCTGACCTGTAAAATCATCAAATACCTTGGGACGCAATGCACGCTCAAAATCACGGTCTCCGAATTGCTCGGCTTCACTGCGTATATCAAATTCTGACATGCTTCAAAATTACTCTATTTCATCTTGGAACAAATGCCCATAGCGCGAATAAAGTTCTCCAAATAATATTCGGGCCCTAAAAACGTACAATGGAGCGTAAAAGTTTTGGTTGATATTGGGATTATTCTTGAGCATAATCCGATACCCATATCCAGCCCCAATGCCAATCCAAGGAGAAAATTTGTATTCAATGGTAATGTTGGGCTCGTAGAGAATCACTGACTCACGATACAATTTTTCAGGCTTATTGTTTAGGGGTTGGGTCTGTAAAAAAGAATGTCCATAGCCCAATTGCACCGGTATAATACCTTCCCAATTTCCTTTGTTATAAAACACAAATTCACCAAATAGAGAAAAGTATCTCATTTTCATCGGCAACTGATCTGAATAGCCCAAGACCGACTGTTTGATATCCGATTGCAACCAATGATAACCCATCCCGAGCGTTAATCTATTTCCCCAAGTAGCGCCGCATTTGAGTGATTGCACCTTCACACTTCGCCCTGTAATAAAAGAGTTTTGGGTATCCCATTTGAAAGCAGGAGTAGGTTTTTTAGCAACCAAATCCCGGAAAGTAGCCCCCAATTGAATGGTTTGGGCATTGGCCACTTGGAAACTGCTGGCCGTCATCCATAAACAAAAAATCCGCAACAAAATGCTGCGGATTTTTAAATCAAAAGATTCAATATTAATGTGCGTGCTCACCTTGTTTCAAAGGAACAATTTGAGGAACAAAATCTTCTTCGTGCTCAGGATTTGAATAATCGTAAGCCCAACGGTGTACCTCAGGCAATGCCCCTGGCCAGTTCCCGTGTACATGTTGAACTGGGGTAGTCCATTCCAATGTGTTTGACTTCCATGGATTTTGAGTAGCCTTTTGGCCATACCAAATGCTGTGGAAGAAATTGAAAATAAACAACAACTGAGCAGCACCACCAATGATTGCAAATGTAGAAATCATGGGATTCAAGTCCATTACGTGATCCAAGTAATCAAACTCAGAGTAGTCATAATAACGTCGAGGCGCTCCTGCAATTCCCACAAAGTGCATTGGGAAGAATACGCCAAATCCACAAACCATGGTCAACCAGAAGTGCGCATAACCCAACTTGGAGTTCAACATACGACCATACATTTTTGGGAACCAGTGGTAAACACCGGCCAACATTCCAAAAATAGCAGACATACCCATTACAATGTGGAAGTGAGCTACAACGAAATAAGTATCGTGAACGTTCACGTCCAAAGCCGAGTCAGCCAAAATGATACCTGTCAAACCACCGGTAACGAAAGTACTAACCAAACCTACAGAGAACATCATGGCAGGTGTAAACTTGATGTTACCTTGCCAAAGTGTAGTAATGTAGTTGAACGCTTTAACAGCAGATGGAATAGCAATCAACAAAGTGGTGAATACGAACACAGATCCAATAAAAGGATTCATTCCCGTAACGTACATGTGGTGACCCCATACGATGAAAGAAAGGAAACCAATGGCCAAGATCGAACCAATCATCGCTTTGTAACCAAAGATTGGCTTTCTTGAGTTGGTAGCAATTACTTCAGAGGAGATACCCAAAGCAGGCAACAATACGATATAAACCTCTGGGTGTCCCAAGAACCAGAACAAATGTTGGAACAAAATGGGAGAACCTCCAGTGACATCCAATGCTTCACCTTGAATAAAGATATCTGACAAATAAAACGCGGTTCCCATGGTACGGTCCATGATCAACAATACAACCGCAGAAACCAAAACAGGGAAAGACAAAACCCCTAAAATCGCAGTCACCAAAAGCGCCCAAACGGTCAATGGCAAACGCGTCATTTTCATGCCCTTGGTTCTCAAGTTGATGATCGTTACGATGTAGTTCAAACCACCCAACAAAGAAGAAGCAACGAATAGAACCATTGAAATCAACCAAAGTGTCATCCCTGTTCCTGAACCTGGCATCGCCTGTGGCAAAGCAGACAAAGGAGGATAAATCGTCCAACCACCTGAAGCAGCACCGCCTTCAACAAACAAAGAAGCCAACATGATTAAACTTGATACCAAGAAGAACCAATAAGACAACATGTTCATGAAACCTGATGCCATATCGCGTGCACCAATTTGCAATGGAATAAGCAAGTTGGCAAAGGTTCCAGACAAACCACCGGTCAATACAAAGAATACCATGATCGTACCGTGGATGGTAACCATCGCCAAATAGGCGTTTTTATCCAAAATTCCATCTGGCGCCCATTTGTCGCCCAAGAAAGCGTTTAAGATCGCAAACTTTTCTCCTGGCCATCCCAATTGAAGGCGGAAAAAGATTGACAACATAACAGCAACAATTCCCATGAAGATAGCAGTGATCAAAAACTGCTTGGAAATCATTTTATGGTCATGCGAGAAAATATACTTCGAAATGAAACTTTCTTCGTGGTGACCGTGATCGTGAGTATGTGCTCCCATATCTTCTTTACTAAAGTTCTTTATATTTTTGTTTGCGCTACCATTGTTGTATCAGAAGCAGGCGCAGGCGCAGCTTCTTCTTTCTTGGCTCCTTCTCCACTAAAAGTCTTTTGTTCTGCCAACCAAGCATTGAAGTCCTCTGGAGTATCTACAACAACTGTCATCTTCATATTGAAGTGAGCAGCTCCGCACACTTTGTTACACAATAAAACGTAATCAAACTTATCGTTACCCAATTTCTTGCGCATCTCAGCCGTGGTAATGGTTGGTTTCATTTTGAAACGAGTGGGTACACCAGGAACCGTGTTCATTTGAGCACGGAAATGGGGCATGTAGGCTGAGTGAATTACGTCTTGAGAACGGAAAACAAACTCTACTTCTTGACCCACAGGAATGTGGAACTCACCTTTCACAATCTTATCGTCCGCACCAGCCAACCATTGACTTTGTCCATTCAATTCATTCTCTTTCAAGTCCAAAATACGCTGCTTATGACGCTTCAACTTGTACAACTGCTCTTCCAAGCTTTCCATGTAGCTATCGGGCATGGTTCCTTTGGCTACACCATCAGCAATTGCCTTTTCAGTTGACTCGATGTTGTGATCCAACTCGGCCAATTTTTGAGCAACACCTTCTTTGGTAACCATTCCCAATGCATTGGTGGTACCAATCAAATTGTAGTCAACCGCACCAAATACTTTGTTCTCTCCGGGATATCTTGCTGTCCAGTCAAATTGCTTAGAATACAACTCGATTTTCATGGCATCTGCGGAAGCAGGTCCGGTGATATTGTTCCATGTAATCAAACCATAAACAATGATAAACGCCATTGTCACACCAGGAACCAAAGTCCACAACATCTCCAAACGGTTGTCATGGGCAAAGAATTTGGCTTTGCGGTTTGGGTTGAAACGGTATTTGTTTGCGAAAGTGAACAACAAGTAGTTCACGATAAAAAACACGATCGTGATCAACCAGATATTCAAAGACATCAATTTGTCCATTGCAACACCGTGCTCTGACGCAGACTCTGGCAAATAATCACCATACTTGGCATACAAATAAATCACTGATCCAAAGAATACAAACATCCAAACAATCCATGCGTTTGCATTGACACGATTGTCTGCTGCTGAAACTTCTTCCTCACGTGAATTTCTCAACGTGCGGGATAAATCATACACTTTGGTCAATTGTGCAATTGCAATAATTGCCAACACCACCACTAAAAGAATGAATAAGTTCATTGTTTTTTCTTTTTTCTATCCTACTAATTTTAAATACTGTGATGATTACTTTCATCTAAGAAAGGATGCTTCACAGGAATCAAGTTTGCTTTGGTCAATGCTGTTGTAAACATGCGCACAAATAAACCTAAAAATCCGATAAACAAACCCAATTCAAACCAAACGGTGAAAGTTTCATGCGCATGGGTTGTTCCGGGAATTACTGCCAAATAGAAGTCAAAGAAGTGAGAGATGAAAATAATCACCCCAGCTCTTACCAAGAACTTCGTATTTCTCTTTGCATCGCGCGCAATCAATGAGTAGAAAGGAACCGCAAAATTCACGAAGAAAATGGTCCACATCATTCCCATATAATGGTCATAACGCTCTTTGAAGTAAGTAACCTCTTCTGGAATATCTGAATACCAAATCAACATGTATTGACAGAACCACAAGTAGCTCCACAACATTGAAATGGCAAACATCCATTTACCCATATCATGAATATGAGAGTCGTTGACATTTCCGAAGTATCCCAATTTCTTCAACCACACCAAAGCCAAGGTAGCAAAGGTCATTGTTGAAACCCACATTCCAGAGAATACGTACCAACCATACATGGTAGAATACCAGTGTGTATCGATACTCATCAAAACGTCCCAAGACATGGTTGAGGAGAACACTGCAAAGAAAACCAAGAACACAGCTCCCTTGCGATATTGCAAAAAGTGTAAATCTGTTCCACCTATAGTATCCTCTTGAATGGACCACTCACGGAATTTTCTGGAGAAGTAAATGAATGTTCCGGCATAAGCCAACATTCTCAACCAAAAGAACCAAGCAGACAAATAAGGTTTTTTACCTGCGATGATGGCATCATAATCTGGGTGGTTGATGTCATGAACATTGGGATCCATCCAATGATACAAATGATGCAAGTGCAATTGGCCTGCAGCAATTACCAACAACAATATTCCCACTCCCACAGGGATGTATTGGAACATCGCTTCAAAAATTCGCTTCAAAGTAGCTGACCATGCAGCTTCAGTTGCATATTGCAATGCGTAGAAAAACATCGCGCCCAAGGCAACTGCAAAATAGAAGAAAGCATTGATCAAAATATTGGCCCACCAGTACTGGTGATGCTCAGTATGATCAACTACATAACCACCAATCAAGGCAATCAATCCTATCCCCATGAAAATTGAGGACCACTTTTTTACTCCACTGGGGACTTCAAATTGTAATTTATCGTGTGTCATAATTATCCTAGATTAGGGTTTTGCCATCGTTTCTGCTGTTGCTGCTTCTGCAGGAGCTGCAGCCGCAATTACAACCATTCCATTGTTATCATAAGTTGGCGCAGGTACACCTTTTTGCAAGCACTTCACGTACTCGATTACCTGCCAACGCTCCAATTTGGTCAATTGAGAAGCGTGAGAACCCATCAAACCTTTACCATAGGTAATGGAGTGATACATTTTACCTTCGCTCAAATCTTTCAATTTTCCAGGATAGTCAGGTGCTACAATTTTTCCACTTGCAGAAATTGCTCCATCGCCTTTTCCTTCTTTACCATGACAATGCGCGCACATGGTTTGATACAAAGCTGCTCCACGTTCGATGTTGGTCTTGTTGCTCAACAAAGGTGATTTCACTTCAGTTGCAGAACGCTCATAATCATCTGGCGTATTCTTTAAAGTGTAAGGATAAATCATGAAAGACGCACCTGCGGTGGTCAATTTCTCCGCACGCTTCATATCTGCCTCAATGAAAGGAACAGTACCAGGAGCAGGCTTGCGAGACAATTTCATGGTTACACCAGCCTCTGCTTTTTGAGACAACGTCCAATCCATGTGTTTATTAGAACCATAGTCTACATAGGCTTCCAAAGCTGGAGAGCGGTACATGTCAGGCATGTACTCGTACCCTGCAGAATTTGGATCTACACGACAAGATGTAAGGGCCAAAACCAAGGACAATACACCTGTAATTTTTATCAATGGGCGATTCATAATTAATACTCCTTAATGCTAAGTTCATACACATCTGTTCCTTTGATCATCTCTTCGATCTCGGCGGCAGACATACTTCCATTTTGTTCAGTCACGATTTCCATCACAAACTTATCGTCTGTAGTGCGTGGATCTGGGTTACTTGCTGGCATTCCTGGCAATGTACCATTGCGTAAGAAATACGTGATTGCCATACCATGTGCACCACAGAAAACTGAAAATTCGAAAATTACAGGAACAAATGCGGGGGCATTTTCAATCCAAGAAAAACTGGGTTTACCTCCGATGTTCATTGGCCAGTCATGAATCATGAAATACCAAGTTCCAAAGATGGCCAAGATTGTACCTGTTGTGGCGTACATAAAAGAAGCAATCGCCAAACGAGTGCGTTTTACACCAATTACAGGATCCAAACCATGAACGGGAAATGGAGAGAAAACATCTTTTACTCTGATTCCCTTTGCTACCAATGCACGAGCCGCGTCCATTAACTTTTGGTCGTCATCGTACATCACGTGAAATACTTTGTTTGCCATGTCTGTTCTTTATGCCAATTAGTGTTTTTCTGCTTCTTTTTTATAACTCTCTCCACTCACCTTCAAGATGGTCTTCAACTCATTCAACGCCAATACTGGGAAGTAACGAGCAAACAACAAGAACAAAGTGAAGAAGATACCGATGGTTCCGATGAACATACCGACATCAATTCCTGATGGATGGAACTCACCCCAAGCACCAGGAACATAATCACGGTGAATGGAAGTCACGATGATTACAAAACGCTCAAACCACATACCGATGTTTACCACGATTGACAATACAAAGGTTGCAGCCAAGTTGGTACGGATTTTCTTGAACCAGAACAACTGTGGACTGATTACGTTACAAGTCATCATCATCCAGTAAGACCAACTGTATGGTCCAGAGAAACGGTTGATGAACGCGTACGCTTCATATTCTACACCACTGTACCAAGAGATGAACAACTCTGTCAAGTAAGCCACACCCACGATAGATCCAGTTACAATGATTACGATATTCATATACTCTACGTGTCTCACATGAATGTAGGCCTCCAATCTCATGGTTTTACGCATGATCAACAACAATGTCAATACCATAGCGAAACCTGAGAAAATCGCTCCAGATACGAAGTATGGAGGGAAGATTGTGGTGTGCCATCCGGGAACTACCGATGTGGCAAAGTCCATGGATACGATAGAGTGAACCGAGAATACCAATGGTGTAGCGATACCAGCCAAAACCAAAGAAACCTCTTCAAAACGTGTCCAGTTCTTTGCACGACCTGACCAACCAAAACTCAAGATGCTATAGAATCTTTTCATTCCTGGCTTCACCATTCTATCGCGAATCGTTGCGAAATCGGGTATCAAACCGATGTACCAGAACACCAATGAAACTGAGAAATAAGTTGAGATTGCAAATACGTCCCACATCAAAGCGGAGTTGAAGTTGGGCCACAATGAACCAAACTGGTTCGGCAAAGGCAAGGTCCAATAGGCTTGCCAAACACGACCCATGTGGAATACAGGGAACACGGCTGCCATCATTACCGCAAAAATGGTCATCGCTTCTGCAGAACGGTTAATCGCCATTCTCCAACGTTGACGGAACAACAACAATACAGCGGAAATCAAAGTACCGGCGTGACCGATACCCACCCACCATACGAAGTTGGTAATATCCCAAGCCCAACCTACGGTCTTGTTCAATCCCCATGCTCCAATACCGGTTGCTACCAAGTAGGAGATACATCCTACTCCGTACAATGCGATAACGGCTGCAATTGATAATGCTATTTTCCACTGACGAGGTGCAGGACCTTCGATCGGACCAACGATATCATTGGTGATGTCATGATAGGTCTTGTGACCTAAAATCAGTGGCTGACGGATAGAAGCTTCTTTTAACATAGTATTGGTTTATGCTTCGGTTTCAATATTTCTAACTTTTGTCATGTAGTAGATGTTGGGTTGAATTCCAACTTCTTCCAACGCGTGGTAAGAACGGTTGTTCTTAGAACGACCTGTGTTCTCACTGTTTGTATCGTTCAAATCACCAAATACGATGGCGTGTGTAGGACAAGCCTCAGCACAAGCAGTCACAATGGCTCCGTCTGCTACAACTTCTCCACGTTTCTTGGCATCAATCTTACCCGCTTGGATACGTTGTTGACACATGCTACATTTTTCCATCACACCACGGGTACGAACCGTAACATCTGGATTCAATACCATACGCATCGTTTCGTCTTGAGATGGATTGAATTTGCCAAAGCGATCGTTGGTTACATAGTTGAACCAGTTGAAGCGACGCACTTTGTATGGACAGTTGTTTGCACAGTAACGGGTACCGATACAACGGTTGTAGGCCATGTTGTTCAAACCTTCATTGCTATGGGTTGTAGCAGCCACTGGACATACCGTCTCACAAGGAGCGTGGTTACAGTGTTGACACATCATTGGCATGTGAACAGTTTGAGGATTTTCTGTTGGGATTTCCATATCGCCATAAGCTGCAATGGTTCCCAATCCTTTGTTTTCTTTGGTTTCTTCCAAAGTAGCAAAATCAGAAGAGAAGTAACGGTCAATACGCATCCAATGCATATCACGGTGACGCTTAACCTCTGTTTTACCCACAACTGGAACGTTGTTTTCTGTATGACAAGCGGTGATACAAGCACCACAACCAATACAGCTCGACAAGTCGATGGTCATTCCCCAACGATGTCCAACGTTCTCTACAGGATGATCCGCCCACAAGTCCATGTCACGAACAGGAACTCTGTCTTGCGCGTTAATTGAACCATCACCATTTACATCTGCGTGAACAGGTAAAGTAGGTGAAGTATTCCAAGTGGCCTTGCCCTTTTCAACTGACTTCTCTTTCAAGTACGCAGCCAAAGTGGTTTCTTTTACAACTGAATCACGGCCCATTACTGTGCTGTGCAATTGTGTAGAAGCCAATGGATAGGTAGCATTCATGGACTCGATGGTCACATCAAATGCTGCATAGTTTCCTTTGTTTACAAATACAAATGCGTTTTTACCAATGGGTGTACGCATGTCATTTTCCATCAAATAATCACCATCGCCGTCTACTTGATAAGCAGCCTTTCCGATGGCTTCATTGTTGGCACCGCGACCGTAACCCAAGGCGATACTCACAGTACCTTTCTTTTGTCCCGGAATCGCGACAGCTGGCAATACGATTTCTTGGCCATTGGCTTTCACCTTCACCAAGTTTGAATCTTCTTGTTCGCCGATATACAAATTGAATCCCATTTCTTTCATGTCCGCTGGGGCCATGGCTACATAGTTGTCCCAGGTAACTTTAGAAATAGGATCAGGAGTCTCTTGCAAAACGGGGTTGTTGGCATGATTACCCAATCCCATGTTTACTGCAGTGTACAATGACATCTCCCAAGCACCCGCACGGGTTGCATTGATCGCAGTTACCGCAGCACTCACATCCATTGATGACGCCACTGGAGCTGCTGCTGCCACTACTGGAGCTGCACCTTCAACAGCGGTTGGATCTTCTACTACAGTTTGTGCAGCAAAAGTTCCGTTGTGAACGGCAGAATACCAATTGGTATCTGCATCCATCATCGCAGGGGTATAAGCAGCGTTAAAATTCAAACGCAAATAATCGTAGTAACTCATGTTGTTACCTGACCAAGCCAAATAATTTTGACCTGCAGCACGAGTATTGTACATCGGGCTGATGGTTGGTTGAACCAAATCTATACGACCGGCTACTGCACTCAAATCATCCCATGATTCCAACTGATGGTGGTCTGGCGCATGATAAGTACACTTGGCTGCCGTTTCATCCGCATACAATGCCGTAGAAATGGTCGTTTTTACTTTGGCCAATGCATTGGCAAAGTTCAAATGAGCCAAGTTATAGTTTGGATTACATCCATGAACAATCAATACATCAACAGCACCGCTATTCATTTCAGTGATCAACGCAGACAATTCAGCGTCGTTTCCTGCATACAAATTCAAATGCTGAGTCATGTTCAACGTAGTACCATAGTTGCCCAACATTTTGTTGATCGCTACAACCACTCTTTGAACATTGGCATCGTTGCTACCTGCTACAACTACTGAAGAACCAGCAGCTGCCTTCAACTCTTTGGCCATCTTGCTGATCACTGCAGCATCTACTCCTTCAACGGCCGCATTGCTTCCGTTTAAAGCAGCATAAAGTGCAGTTACCACCTTTCCTTCTTGAGAAGGCTTGATGGCTACACGAACATCTGCGTTTGAACCTGTCAAAGACATGGTGGTTTCAAACTGGTAATGTTTGCTCATGCTGCCTGATTCTGGTCTTCTACCTGCAGCATAATCTGCAGCAAAAACGTTAGAAGTCAACCAAGAACCCAAGAAATCAGCACCGATGCTCACAATTACTTTGGCTTTATCAAAATGGTATTGTGGTACAACAGCCTTTCCAAAAGCTTCGCCATGCGCAGTAGTCAAACCATTGTAAGAAACCGCGTCATACTGAACATGCTTTACCTTACCCGCATTAGCACCGGCAAAAGCCGCAATCGCCTTTTGGGTAGTCGAGCTAATAATAGTGTTGGAAATAACGCGGATATTTTTTGCAGAAGCAAAAACACCGGCCATCTCTTTGTCCAACGCATCCCACGTAATGTCAGAGCCTGACTTACGAGGACCTTTTACACGCTCTTCATCATAAATCTCTAAAACGGAACCGTTGATACGGGCATTAACCGCACCGTGTCCCCAGCCGTGTGATTTATTTCCTTTGATGAAAATAGGACGACCTTCACGGGTTTTAACCAACAAGTTGGCATAGTCCACCCCATCATAATATGTTGTTGCGTAGAAATTGGCAATACCTGGAGTGATATCCTCAGGCTTTACCACGTAAGGAATACTCTTTACCACTGGGGCTTCGCAGGCAGCCAATGTAGCTGCAGCGACACTGAATCCCATGAACTTCAAGAAGTCACGGCGTCCAGTATTTGCCTTTGACAATTTCTCGTCTGCAAAAGCATTTAACCCATTGTTCGCAGGTGCGAACTCCTGAGAAACTGCTTCTTGGAAGGATTCACGATTGTTGAATTCTTCCAAACTAGTCCAATATTTTTTATTGTTACTCATGCTCGTAATTCCTTAAAATTAATAGTGACATTTACCACATTCCCAACCGCCCATTTCTTTAACGGTTACTTCACCATCTTCCATGATTTCTTTCAAAGTGCGCTTGCCTGTGGCAGACGATTCGAAACGCTTGTGCATCTCAACATAGTAATCCGAACTCTTAAGATCGATTTGCGCTTTGTTGTGACACTCGATACACCATCCCATGGTCAATGTGGGTTTGCTCAATTTGATCAAACCGGTAACATCTTCTTGGGAATTGATTTCTTCGATTGGAGCCAAACGACCAACAGAATAAGTTTGAACGGGACCGTGGCATTGCTTACAATCCAACTTAGCACCTGTTACGTGCAAACTGTGGTTGAAATTCACGTGGTCTGGCAAGTTGTGAACCTTGTTCCACTGAATCGGTTGTTGTTGGAAGTTCTCGATATATTGTCCAGTTGATGGATCAAAACCGATAGCTGCATAAATTTTAGAGATCTCTTTATCACCAGAAATTGCGCCTTTCTTAATCCCCTTGTGACAGTTCATACAAACATTCACTGAAGGAATACCGGCATGCTTGGACTTGGCAGCAGATGAGTGACAGTATTGACAATCAATCTCGTTTTGACAAGCGTGGATGTTATGAGAGAACCAAATGGGTTGGTCAGGCATGTAGCCTTGGTTCACCCCAATGCGATTCAATTTTCCGTATCCAATTACAGCCAAATAAAGAACAAGGATAAATCCTCCTACTCCTACGTAGGCTCTGTGCTTCCACATCCAAGCTTTGGCAGACTGCCAGTATGTTTTGTCTTCAACTGGAGCCAAACCGTCACGTTCGTGTACCGCTTGTTTCAAAGATTTGGCGATGTTGGCAGCAGAAGCACCAATAATGGCAAGGATCACTCCGATAATGATCAACCAAATCAAAGTGCTTGAATCATTTTCATCACCGAACTCTTCGATGATTTTATCCTCAATTTTGGGACATTTTTCATTGGCTGCCGCCGCGGCACCTGCATCAGCACCACCTGCACCGCCACCTGACTTCACGTAGGCCATGATGTCCTTGATTTCAGCTTCGTTAACCGCCTGTGCGGCCATCCAGCCAAATTGAGGCACATACTTGGCAACCAAACCTTTCACATAAGCATCACCAGTACCGGCTGCCGCTTGTGGATTTTGGATCCATTTGACAAGTAAAGCGTCCTTGCCTGACCATCGCTGATCAACACCTTTTAAGCCAGGCGCCGCAAGTACCTCTTCGGTAATCTTGTGACACGAAGCACAGTTCGCTTTAAACAATTTTTCACCATTGGCGGCGTCACCACCCTCGTGAATAGAAGCGCTAGCTTGCTGAGCGCTCATGGTTACCAACAGTACAGCGCCTGTCAGTAATCTAAAAATACTTTTCGAAAAGCCCGTCATTGCTCGGTTTTTACAGTTTTTCCAATTTGGAATCAAGCGCAAAAATAACCAAGGAAGATTATCACAGAACTGTCATCATCTAGGATTTACTAATTTAAAACGATTCTAAATAAAATTTGTTAAACGCGTTGAAGCCATTTCATTGATTATGTGCGAATTGGCATTTTTCCCGAGTGATTTCAACCTTACTGGGTGAAAAAAACATACTTTTGTCAGTATGTTAAAAGTTGGAATTTTGGTTTTTATCATGTCGATGGGTTTCTGTGGAAATCTGCTCGCGCAGGTTCCTGAAAGTAACCCTGTAACCTACCCTAACTTATCAAAAGGCAGTGTCCGTTGGGTGGTACCAGAAAAAGTGCAGCAAGTAGATTATAAGAACAGAAAACTCACCACGCAGTCGGGATATCGCATTCAGATTTTCATCGGTCCTTTGGATCAGGCAAAAAAATTCAGACAAGATTACATAGCTGCGCATCCTGGAAGCTTGATTTACTTGTCACAAAACATCCCCGATCACGTGTTGCGCTTGGGTAACTACCTCTCCAAAGCAGATGCCAGAGAAGCCTTAAAAGAAGTGAGACGAGAAATTCCTTCTGCCTTTATTGTTGACGACATGGTGGAACCACCGAGGATTGATTTGAAAGATTGACGAGTATCATTATTCATAAAATCACCTCCAATTACATTTGAAAAAAAAAGTTTATGCCGATATATCATCAACTTGGTAATATCCCACACAAGAGACACACGGTTTTTGAAAAACCCAATGGTGGAATTTACTACGAACAATTGTTTGGAACTGAAGGTTTCAGTGGAACTTCTGCACTGTTGTATCATGTGCATCGACCCACCATGATTTCTTCCTTTGGGGAAGCCAAAGATGTTAGTCCGATTGCTGCGATTCAAAAAAACATTTCGCCATACATGCTTCAAGGTTTTCAATCAGAACCCAAAGCAGATTACTTGGAGAGCAGAAACGTTGTGCTTTTTAACAATGACCTTCACATTAGCGTTGCAGCTCCTACCACCAGCTTGACGGAGTATTTTTATAAAAATGCCGATGCGGATGAGGTCATTTTCGTTCATGAAGGAACAGGGACATTGCGCACCATGCTGGGCAATATCACTTTTGGCTACGGCGATTATTTGGTCATCCCCCGTGGTATGATATACCAAATTTCATTTGATACGCCCAACAATCGTTTGCTCATTGTGGACAGTTTTTCTCCTGTGGTCACTCCGCATCGTTACCGCAATGAATTTGGACAATTGTTGGAACACTCTCCATTTTGTGAGCGAGACATCAGACGTCCATCGAATTTAGAAACCCATGATGTTTTGGGATCCTTTACGGTTAAGATCAAAAAACAAGGCATGTTGCACGAATTGGTATATGCCAGTCATCCATTTGATGTGATTGGTTGGGATGGTTACAATTATCCCTATGCCTTTTCGATTCATGATTTTGAACCCATCACGGGTCGTGTACACCAACCACCACCCGTGCATCAAAACTTTGAAGCACACAATTTTGTTATTTGTTCATTCTGTCCCCGATTATACGATTACCATCCGAAGTCCATTCCTGCGCCATACAACCACAGCAACATCGATTCTGATGAGGTATTGTATTATGTAGATGGGGACTTCATGAGTCGCAATCACGTTGAAAAAGGATTCATCTCTTTGCACCCCGGTGGAATTCCACATGGTCCCCATCCCGGAGCCTACGAAAGAAGCATCGGGCAGAAAGAGACTTTGGAATTGGCGGTGATGATTGATACATTCCGTCCCCTGCAATTGACACAAAGTGCATTGGACATGCAACTCAGTGATTACGCCAAATCTTGGATATAAAATTAAAAGCTATGATTACAGATACTACATCACAAAAACTGGAGAAGATTTTCAAGGACGCCCAAGATTTTCTTCCAATATTGGGAACCGACTACGTGGAATTGTATGTTGGTAATGCCAAACAAGCAGCGCACTATTACATGAGCGCATGGGGTTTCAAGCCTGTTGCTTATGCTGGGTTGGAAACTGGATTAAAAGACCGTGTATCTTATGTATTGGAGCAAGGCAAAATTCGTCTGGTTCTTACCTCGCCTTTACAACAAGATGGACCCATCAATGCCCACATCAACGCACATGGTGATGGGGTCAAAGTGGTTGCACTTTGGGTTGATGATGCGACATACAGCTGGGAACAGACCACACAACGTGGAGCCCAAAGCAATATGGAGCCCGTGGTTATGAAAGACAACGATGGTGAAGTCGTTATTTCAGCCATTCACACTTACGGAGAAACCTTGCATTATTTCGTTGAGCGCAAAAATTACAACGGTGTATTCTTACCTGGCTACCAACCTTGGAAAACCGATTACGAAACCACTGAAGCCGGACTGCTTTACATAGATCACATGGTGGGGAATGTGGGATGGAACGAAATGAATACTTGGGTGGATTTCTACGCCAAGGTCATGGGCTTTACTCAGTTGGTAAGCTTTGATGACAAAGACATCAGCACCGAGTATACCGCCTTGATGAGTAAGGTAATGGCCAACGGCAATGGAAGAATTAAATTCCCCATCAATGAGCCAGCGGAGGGTCGCAAAAAAAGTCAGATCGAAGAGTACATCGACTTTTACAATGGAGCAGGCGTGCAGCACATTGCGGTTGCTACCGACAATATCATCGAAACAGTGAAACGTTTGAAAGCAGGCGGTGTGGAGTTCTTGTATGTACCACCCACTTATTATGATGACGTTTTGGATCGTGTGGGACAGATTGACGAGGACTTGGCCCCCTTGAAAGAGTTGGGCATTTTGATCGATCGCGATGACGAGGGTTATTTGCTTCAGTTATTCACCAAACCCGTATTGGATCGTCCTACAATGTTCTTTGAAATCATTCAAAGAAAAGGCGCCCAAAGCTTTGGAAAAGGGAACTTTAAAGCCTTGTTTGAATCCATTGAGCGTGAACAAGAGCGCAGGGGAACTTTGTAATTGCCTACCAATATTCAACAAAAAAGCCCGCAAATGCGGGCTTTTTTAATGCTTTACTTGGCGTGTTATGCAGCGACTCCCATGTTGCGCAAGTGCGCATAGTGAGAAGCGATTGCACCAATGAAGGTTTTATACTCGTGGTATTGAATACCAAATTCCTTGCATGTATCTTTTACAATGGCACTGATCTTTGGATAGTGCACGTGCGAGATACGCGGGAACAGGTGATGTTCAATTTGATGGTTCAAACCACCGGTAAAAAACAAAACGATGCGGTTGCTTGTTGCAAAGTTGGCCGTGCCTTTCAATTGTGTTACCGCCCACTCGTCTTCCGTTGATTTATCCTTGGCATCCATGAAAGAGGTTTCCTCCACCACGTGGGCCACTTGAAACACCAAGGCAATTAAAATACCCGTTGTTGCAGCCACGATGGCAAACCCAGCCAAAGCTTTGGCCCAACCCACCACGATGATGGGAATAACCAATGCCAATACCAAGAATCCAACCTTACCAATCCAAAAAGTTAAGTGCGATTTGAAATCCATTTTTCTGAATTTCACACCCCCTACTTTCTGACTGAAATATTTTTCAAAGTCTGCCCACCAAATCCAATTCAAATAAGTCACCGCATACAAGAAAGATACATACCAATGTTGGAAACGGTGCATTTTCTTTTTTTCTTGATAGGGATTGGTTCTAATGTAAGGTTCGATATCAATATCGTCATCCAGACCTTCCACATTGGTGAAACTGTGATGAACCAAATTGTGTTTGATTTTCCACAAGTTGACATCTCCACCCATGAAATTTAGACTGAAGCCCATCACATTGTTTACCCAAGCGTACTTTGAGAATGAACCATGCGCACCATCATGCATCACATTGAAACCGATACCCGCCAATAAAAGTCCCATAGTTACACAAAGTAAGACACTCCATCCACCGGCAGGCACCATCCACACCATCAACCAATAGTTGACTACTGCAGCTACGATATAAAACATGGCCTTTGACCAAAGTTTCCATCCACCCGACATGTCGATTTTGTTATTCTCGAAATAATCATACACTCTTTTTTGCAATGTGTCGAAAAAAGGGTGTTGTGCTTTGTTGTAACTAAAATGACTCATTTTAATCGTTTATTCTGATTCTATTTTTTTTTGGCAACTCCACTAAAAAATTTCTTCTTGGCACCACCTGCACTGGATGAACCTGAACCGGATCTTTCTTTGCTTTTGAAAGATGAACCGCCTCTGTTTCCTCCACCATAGCTTCTTTCTCCGCTGCGCTCTCCACTTCTTTCACCGCTGCGCTCGTTGGAACGCTCTCCTCCACGGTCATTGCTTCTTCCTCTGCTATCTCCACCACCACGATATTCGCCGCTTCCGCCGCTACCACCGCGTCTATTTCCACCAAATCTTCCACCGCCGCTACGACCCTTGTAACCTCTGCTTGGTCCGCCGCTTCTACTCCCTCCACGTTGTGGCTTTTCTAAAACCTCCGCCAATACATTGTCTTGAAGTACAAAAGGATGGTCTGTTGTTTTTGCCAACTCCATACTCAAGTGCTTCTCAATTTCATGCAATATATCACGATCATCCTCACAACAAAAAGAAATTGCTTTACCAAATGCACCTGCGCGGCCCGTTCTTCCGATACGATGAACGTAAGTTTCCGCATTTTCAGGCATGTCTACGTTGATTACATAGGGCAATTGATCTACATCAATTCCTCTTGAAGCAACATCCGTAGCCACCAAGATTCTTGCTTTATTGCGTTTAAAGTCGCCCAAAGCGCGAGTTCTTGCTCCTTGACTCTTGTCACCATGGATTGCTACCGCACGATATCCTTGCTCTTGCAAATCTTCTTCCACACGATCAGCACCGCGCTTGGTCTTGGTGAAAATCAAAACCTGACCTTCTGGATTGTTCTCCAACCAATAGTTCAACATGGCGCGCTTGCGATCTCTTCTCACCATGTACATCTCTTGTTCAATGCGATCAACCTTCTGCTCCGCTGGTGCGATATCCAATTGCTTGGGTTCCTTTAGGATACCCATTGCCAATTTGCGAACATCCGGTGGCATGGTTGCAGAAAAGAACAAGGTTTGCTTGTCCTCTGCACACAATGACTCAATGGTTTTGATGTCATGAATGAATCCCATGTCCAACATGCGATCTGCTTCATCCAACACCAAAGTTTCTACTTTTCCTAAAAACACGTGTCCTTGGTTGTGCAAATCCAACAAACGACCTGGCGTAGCAATCAACACATCTACACCGCGGCGAAGGTTTTTAATTTGCTCGTAAGCCGAAACGCCACCGTAGATCACGGTATGGCGCACTTTCATGTACTTGGAATAGTCACGCAAAGAATTTGCAATCTGCATCGCCAATTCGCGGGTTGGAGCCAATACCAAAGCCTTGATGCCTTTGTCATTTCTACCAACAATTCTTTGTAAAATAGGTAAAGTAAATGCTGCTGTTTTACCGGTTCCTGTTTGGGCGCAGCCTAGAACATCGTGGCCTTCAACAGCCCACTCGATTGTTCCTTCTTGTACCGGGGTGGGATTTTCATATCCCGCATCTTTCAATGCCTTTAGGATGGAAGTATCCAATCCCAACTCTTCAAATGATTTCATAATAAGTTTTTTGTTTTGTCCGAGTTATAACAACTTCTCTCTGATCATATCGAGTCACGTTTACTCGGGAAAAACAAAAAAAGAAATCGTAGCCGTACAATTAATTCGGTGCAAAGATAAGGCTTATTAACAGTTTATGCACAAAAAAATCGGCACTGGGCCGATTCACTAAGACTTAAAGGTCTGATTAGCAGAACTCTGCGTACACCATTTTTAAGTGCTCCGCAATCATATCCGCTGTACGCCCTTCAATGTGATGGCGTTCCACCATGTGCATCAACTTGCCATCTTTAAACAAGGCGATACAAGGCGATGACGGAGGATAAGGCAACATGTATTGACGTGCTCTCACCACTGCGTCTCTGTCAACACCTGCAAAAGCGGAAACCAAAGATGTGGGTTTCTTTTCTGCATTTTCCAATGACTTGCGCACTCCGGGTCTCATGCTGCCTGCAGCACATCCACATACGGAATTCAATACCATTAATACGGTGCCAGTGCTGTTCACTGCCGCGTCTACCTCTTCTACACTTGAAGTTTGTTTGAAACCTACTTGATCCAATTCAGCACGCATGGGTGCTACTAATTCTGGAGGATACATATTCTTTAATTTTTTTGTAAAGTTCGTTTATCTATGGTTCAACAATGCGACTTTCGTCACGCTTGGTTCATTACTTTGGGGACACGGAAATAATACATGTCCTTTTGCGGCGCATTTTTCAATGCTTCTTCTTGTGTTATTTCTTGTTTCACCTCGTCTGGACGCAAAACATTTTTGGTGGTTTCGTTGACAAAGATTAGTGGCTCCACACCTTCCACATCAACCTCTTTGAGCTGATCAATAAAATCCAACATGTTGGTTAGGTCTTTCACCATTTCTTCTTTGGCTGCAGGACTTAACTCCAATTTGGCCAAATCAGCTAGGCGTTCTACTGTTTCGTTATCGATTTTCATTGTTCAATGTTTGATGGATGGTGCTCCACGCTTGGTCACGCAAAACTACAACATCTTCTTCTTTTTTTCCAAGAGTACTGATAGCAGAATGTATGGTTACCTTGATGGTATGGGGCTGGGATGGGGCCCAAATTTTTGCTGGATCCAACATCACTTTGTAATTGAAATGCCAAGTTACCGGGACAATGGGTACTTGATTCTCCACTGCCAATTTAAATCCACCATTTTTGAATCGTAGCATATTGGGCGCATCATCGGGAATCGTGCCTTCAGGATAAATGGCAATGCAATCACCCCTTTTCAAAGCTTGACTTGCCGCATGAAGAGACTGATGCGCTTCGCGGGGATTTCCTCTGTGAACGGGGATGTCTTGTTTTTTAAAAAACAAGGAGAAAAAAGGCCACTTCAACAATTCCGCTTTTCCAATGAACAGAAAATAATCCGGAATCACCGCATACATAAACACGGTGTCCAAATAACTCATGTGATTGCTTACCACGACATAAGGTGCTTCAGGGAAATGGTGTTTTCCTTCAATAGAAACGGGGCACCCCAAGGTCAATCTCAGCCACCACGACCAAAATCTTTTCAAGGCAAAAGAGGCCCGAAGTCTTCCTGAGTTCAACAGCACCCAGAAAATCGGGAACAAGAGAATCAAGCTCGACCAAAACATCGCGCCAATCCAAAGCTTATACAGCAGATAAACCGGGGCGAGTAATTTCTTCATTTAGCCTTTCAAGTTGACATCAATAGACAACTCATCCAATTGCTTTTGATCAATCGCCGATGGCGCATCGATCATGACATCACGTCCGCTATTGTTTTTAGGGAACGCGATGAAGTCACGGATACTATCTGATCCTCCGAATAAAGAGCACAAGCGATCAAAGCCAAAAGCAATACCACCATGTGGAGGGGCCCCGTATTCAAAGGCATTCAGCAAAAAGCCAAACTGCGCTTGTGCTTCTTCCGGTGTAAAGCCCAACAAGTCAAACATGCGCGCTTGTACGTTTCTGTCATGTATCCGAATGGATCCTCCACCTACTTCTACTCCATTGATTACAAAATCATATGCATTGGCATTGACCTCACCCGGGTTGGTTTCCAATAAGCCCAAGTGCTCGGGTTTGGGTGAGGTAAATGGATGGTGCATCGCGAACCAACGTTGTGCCTCTTCATTCCATTCCACCAAGGGGAAATCTACTACCCACAATGGTTTGAAAACATCGGGATTTCTCAATCCCAGTTGATTTCCCATGTGCAAACGAAGCTCGCCCAGTTGCTTGCGTGTGCTGTTCACATCACCAGACAAAATCAAAATAAGGTCACCCTCCTCTGCGCCCATTTGGGTCGCAATCTCCTTCCATTGATCTTGATTGTAGAATTTATCTACAGAAGATTTGAAAGCGCCTTCTGGCTGACACAAGCAATACACCAGACCTTTGGCCCCGATCTGTGGACGTTTGACCCATTCGGTTAATTCATCCAATTGTTTTCGGGTGTATGATCCAGCGCCCTTGGCAACAATACCTAACACACATTGAGCTGCGTCAAATACTTGGAATCCTTTGTTTTGCATCAACGAAGAGATGTCGTTGAATTTCATGTCAAAGCGAACATCCGGTTTGTCTGATCCATAATATTTCATGGCATCCGCATACGTCATGTGCGGAACATTTTCTAGTTCAATTCCCTTGACATCGCGGAACAATTTTTTAACCAACCCTTCAAACATGTTCAAGATGTCTTGCTGTTCAACAAAAGCCATCTCACAATCGATTTGTGTGAATTCAGGTTGGCGATCTGCGCGTAAATCCTCATCACGGAAGCAACGCACGATTTGGTAATAACGATCATAGCCACTCACCATCAATAACTGTTTAAAGGTTTGAGGCGATTGGGGCAAGGCATAAAACTGACCGGGGTTCATGCGACTTGGAACCACAAAGTCACGCGCACCTTCAGGGGTTGATTTGATCAAATAAGGCGTCTCAATTTCCAAGAATCCTTGTTGATCCATATAATTTCTGGCTACGATACCCATGCGGTGGCGCAGCATCAAGTTGTTTTTCAAAGGATTTCTTCTCAAATCCAAAAAGCGCCATTGCATACGCAAATCGTCACCTCCATCACTATCGTCTTCAATGGTGAATGGAGGCGTTTTAGAGGCATTCAACAATTCAAAAGATGTTACTTGGATTTCAATATCCCCAGTAGCCATTTGGGCATTTTTGCTGTGCCTTTCAATGACCGTTCCTGTAGCCTTCACGACAAATTCGCGGCCCCACTTGCGTGCTTCGAGGCACAGCGCCTCATGGGTTTCCATATTAAACGCCAGTTGGGTAATGCCGTATCTATCGCGCAAATCGACAAAAGTCATTCCTCCCAAATCGCGGCTGCGTTGCACCCATCCGCTGAGGGTTACTGATTGTCCAATGTGTTCAGCGCGGAGCTCCCCGCAAGTATGTGTACGATGCATAAAAAAAAATTGAGCAACAAAGATAAGGAAAGGTGCATCAGTAAATCGGTGAATCGGTGAATCGGAAATCTCCCCACCTGCTCGAACGAAGTGAGAGAAAGGAGGGGTGTCCCGACGAGCGTCAGCGCTGTCGGGACGGGGTGGTCTTTCCTACCAACGATTACATCACTCAACAATTAGTCGCAAGCGCTCCTCTCCCACCATCACCACATACACTCCGCTGGCTAGGTTGTCAAATTCAATTTCCACCGCATTGCCGTTGATGACAACTTGCGTTTTGTAGACCACCTTGCCCGTGATGTCCATCATCTGGATGCTTTTCACTTCCTCGTCGGAGGTGTGGTTCGCGGTTAGGATGAAGCGGCCCGTGCTGGTGGGGTTGGGGTATAGGGTGAAACGCTCTTCTTGTTTGGGCGAATCATGATTCGCCCATTGCACTGCCCCAGCAGAGCCGGGGTAGTTTTCAAGCACCATCCCCGAAGTTCCCGTCTTCAAACACTGCACACTGCCCCAGCTGCCCACTTCGCCGTTGGTGTGTATGGGACGAACGCGAACATTGTAGGTTTTGCCCGTACCCATACCTGGAACATTATTCAAGAAGAAAGCCGTCGTATTTAATCCACCCAAAACAGTTACCGCTGGTTGAACAGAAGGCAGTTGTTGCGTGAATTCCCATTCGTAAC
>CALJKR010000078.1 GCA_937974555.1 uncultured Flavobacteriales bacterium
AGGTCGCTCAACGGAGCGGCCTTTTCTTGTTTTAGGGGCGAATTGCCATTCGCCCCAGTGGATCAGTGGATCAGTGGATCGGTGGATTAGTGAATCGGTGAATCGGAAATCTCCCCTCCTGCTCGAGCTTGCGAGAGAAAGGAGGGGTGCGCTGGCAGCAGAGCTGTCAGGGCGGGCCCTGACGAGCTTTACTGTCAGGTCGGGGTGGTTTTTTGGAGGTGGACTTCAGTCCACCGGTTAGGGTGGTATCCTCAGTCCACCGATCCAGTGACCGACATCACGAAAAGAGAAATCAGAATACATCAAATTTGTCGCAAAGAATGACAAACATGACAGTTGACCTGACAGCCCATTGGGGCACCATAAGAGCCATACTCATCGGCATGATCCTCGGATATTTGTATCACCGTTGGGTAGGCTGTGACAGCGGCGGCTGCATCATCTCCGGCAATCCAGTCATCAGCACCCTGTACGGCGGCTTGTTGGGGTATTTGTGGAAGGGAGGGATGAGGGGATGAAGGGATGAAGGGATGAAGGGATGAAGGAGATGAGGGAGTTGGGTATTAGTACATGAGTAAATCGATTTATTCGTAGGGGCGAATTGCCATTCGCCCCGGTTGATCAGTGTATCGGTGAATCGGTAGGGGCGAATTGCCATTCGCCCCGGTTGATCTGTGTATCGGTAAATCAGTGGATCGGTATTTCGGAAATTTCCCCTCCTGCTCGAGCTTGCGAGAGAAAGGAGGGGTGTCTCGACAGCGAAGCTCGTCGGGACGGGGAGGTTTGTTTTTTTTGTTTACAATCAGAATCGTTTCATATATTTGCGCACGCAATGGGGGTATAGCTCAGTTGGCTAGAGCGCTTGCATGGCATGCAAGAGGTCATCGGTTCGAATCCGATTATCTCCACAATAAAATTCCGCAATCACTTGATACAAAAAGAGGTTGCGGAATTTTTGTTTTATGCTTAGCCCACATGTAAACCAGTTTATCCAGGTCTTTGGAGTCTTCGGAATGTTGAGCAGGAGGATTCAAATGAAATTTCGCAATATCCGTTCCCTGTCCTCGGAGACTTTGTTGTTCTTGTGATACAATTCTATCAAGACGATTTTTTGATCTTCAGGAAAATGTGCATAGATCAGTCTAAATCCAGAATTTACACCTCTTCCTTTTAACGATTTGCAAGCCATTTTCTTGACTTTGATGATGCACGTTTCGATTCCCAGTTGATCCAAACGGAAGCTGAACGGTTCGCGTTCATCGGGCACTACTGCCAACACTCGCTTGACTACTTCCAAATCGTCTTGAAGTGATCGGTACTTTTTTAAAAGGTTTTTCAGATCCTTTTTAAATTCGGACAACGCTTCAAAGGTCATGGCGCTTCTATTTCATCACTGTAGTTTCTTACCGAGAATGGAGCTCCTCTGTAAAATGCCAATTCATAGTTGATCACTTCTCCTTCCTTGGAAGCCAACCAGGGCATATCTTGATGGGAATAGTTGCTGATGGCTGCAGCAGACCAGTCACTCATTTGTTCAATCACTCGGTCAATGACTTCTTTTTCACTGGCCTTTAGTTCAGAAAGATTCACTTTTTCTAAAGGCAAATAGCGCGTTTGACTAAATCCATGGTATTCTGTTTTCACTTTGAGTAACTCGTTATTTTTGACCATCTGTCCGATGATGGAGTCTAATTTGTGTGGCACGGGACCAAAGGGCAATTTGCGGTATTGGGCACCTGTTAAATGCTCCTCATACAATTCATAGTAATTAAAGTCTGCAAAATAGAGAAGCTTATAAAGTACAGTTTCGCCAACGTTGGGTTTGCCCGCGCATCGCTCCAATATGTAAAGCAGGATATTTTTAAATTTTTCGACTTGAAGGGTGGGTACTGAAATTCTTTCTTCTTCTTTCTTGATCTTTTTCTCTTTTTTGTCTTCAATGAAAGAATTTGGCGAAAAATCCTTGGACATGAAATCGTCTATTGAAAATTCTAAAATCAATGAAAATTTTTGTAGTTCAAGAATATCGACACTTCTGTTTCCCAACTCAATTTGAGCCAACGAGGGTCGAGAAATTTTAACTTTTCGGGCCAAATCTTCTTGCGATAAGCCTTTCAATTTGCGAAGTTCTGAGAGGCGATGGCCGATTTGTTTCTGTGTCAAATTTGCGTTCATGTCACAATGACTTTGTTGTTCTAAAGCAAATATACTTATGTTTTATAACAAAACAAGTAATTGTTTGAAATCAAAACACGGGCTTGATTGTCAATCTAAGCCCAATCTCTACTGCTCCCCAGAACCAACAATCCCCATTTCCAGTGCATAACTCAAAAGCTGTGTGGAACGGGCACAATTGGTTTTTTTCATGATGTGCTCTTTGTGCTTTTTGACGGTGCTGGGGGATATGTGAAGTTGACTTCCAATTTCTTCATGGCTCCATCCCATGGCGAGATAACGCAAGATGATGGTTTCTTGATTGGATAGTAATTTGTTTGATCTTTTTCCGGGAGCATAGAGATTCATTTTTTCCGGGGTGACCAGTTGATTGTAAAATACCTTTTTGTCATGCGCTACAACGAGCGCCTCTTTGATTTCTTCCGAATCCGCTTCCTTGGGCAAGTATCCCAATGCTCCATTTTTCATGGCGCGTTCAATCATGAATTCATTGGTGATCATGCTGAGGATGACGATCGAAACTTGTGGATGCAATTTGGTGCAAATTTCTAAGGTGCTGTCGCCTGATTTTTTGGGCATTTGAATGTCCATGAGCGCGACATCACATTGATTGGTTTTCAGATAATCCAAAAAGGCTTGGCCATTGGAAAACTCACCCACTACCTCAAAGCGCGATTGGCTATCCGTGCTGAGAATTTTTTTTAAACCCTCACGCATGATGGTGTGGTCATCGATCAAAACAACTCGGATGGGTAGCTTCATGGCAATGGGATTAAAATGCGGACGCACGAATGTTTATCCAGAATGCGATAGAATTCAATGGTGCCATTCAACTGCAGGGTTCTGTTCAAGATGGAAGAGCATCCTTTCCCTGTTTTTGATTCCGCATGTTGTAAAAACATCTCTTGCGTAAAAAGAATTCCATTGTGGATGATCTGTATCTGGAAATGATTGTTTTCGGTCATCAACTCAAATTCCAGTTCTGTGGCTTGGCCGTGCTTGAGAATATTGTTCAGCACCTCATTCACCACCCTGTAGATGGTAAGCGATTGGGCATGGTCAAACGCAGGCTGGAAATCCATTTTATCAAAGTAGTGTGTTTCTACTTGATGGCGCATAGCGAATAGATTTTGCTGAAAGGATTTGATGAGTCCAAAAAGCCTTATTTGCGTGGGATAAATCTCGATTGAATATTTGCGAACATCCGCAATGAGTCCATCAACAATGCCATGCATTGACTCACGTTCTTCCGCGGAGAAAGTCAGGGGACCGCCAGGATTCTCATCTCGATTCAATTGACGACTGAGGATGCTGAGCATCGGGCCAATATCGTCATGGAGATTATTGGCCAACTCCTCACGCTCGGACTCTTGCGACGAGATGATAGCCTGTTGAATCTTGGAATCAAACTCCCTCTTTTGGGAAATGTTCTGAATGGTTTTTTTGGTGAATAAGACAAAGACAGCGACAATACAAATGAGCATCAAAAAAATGATAATTCCCGTGGCAATAAGGACCTCATCAATATTCATCAAGGCGACTTTTTAAGGTTGAGAATGGCATTGTATGAAACAAGAACATCCCGAATCAAATTACCAGACATCACTAAAATAAGATAAATAATCGTGACTTTTTGAGGATTTCCGGACAAACGTTGAAGTTGAAGCGAGATGAAGGGAATGATGCTCAACGCTTCGAAAATAAAAATCCCCAACAGTCCGAGCAGCGGAGTGATTTCAATTTTATGATTGGATTCTGCGTTTTGGATATAGCGAGTGGCTGAGAGAAACAGAATGGTGAGAATGTACAATTTGGTTATTCCATTGATGTAATCTTGGAAAATTTCCGAATGGTTGGATGAGAATAAAAAAATGAAAAATATCAATTGAATCGTGCAGGCGATAAAAAGTGAGTTTCGTAGCTTTTTATTGAAATTCCCAATTTCATTTGCAATGAAAGTGATAATCACCACTTCACTGATTTGATAAACATTGAAAACAAAGTCCGTATTGGTATTGGTAAGGTTCGAAATGATACCAATTACATCGGCAAGAAATGAAAAAAGACTGAGCAGAAATAAAAACTGGGCGCCCAGATTTTTCTGCCTGGCGGACAACCATTGCAAGCTTACGGGAATAATCCTAAGGAATATCGAAATGTAAGCCAGGTAGATCAAGAGTTCAGACTATTCTTTTGTGAGCAAGTCAAAGGACAAGGAAGAGTTTTATCGACAATGTAACCACTGGTGATGTCATCCCCATTGGCATCTACCCCCACCATAACCAATTGTTTGTTGCCATTTTCATCTAAGGCGTAGTACATGCGGATCCCGTTACACCCATCTTGATTTAAAATTGCGTTCACCAAATTTGCGCCAACAGCGTGAGCGATGGTATCGCCTGGGTTGATGGTGTTGCGGAATTCAGCGGTCATTCTAGAACCCTCATCCAACGTGATGAAAGCACCTTCGTCTTTAGTAAATGCCATAATGTTTGATTTTAATTTTCTACAAAATTAATCATTTGTTGTGGTCATTTATGACATATTGAAAAATACGTCAAAAGACGTATAAAAAGATATCGATGCTGCCGTTCGTGAAGTGCAAGGCCATCAAGTAAACAATTTTGGAAGTCAGTTTCAAATGCAAATTGACATGACCTCATTTCCATCAGGACTCTATCAAGCCCATTGGGTAAGTGGAGGCAGCTGGTTGGATTCTGTACAAATCATCAAGCAGTAAAAGTTCAGCCTTTGCTTTACAACCATTGAATGGAGCAAAAGTTGCCGTTCAGTGGTAATACTTTGATGTTGTTTCTTATTACAAATAAAACGTGGGATAATTACGCCGATTGGCGTATTGACAAGAAGGTTATTTCGGCTGAAATTTGTCTCAATAAAAAAGATAAGAATGGGATTGAAACCAGGTCCAAAGCGAACAGCAGATTCCACGGGCAAACCAGATAAGAGGCAACGAGACAATAAAAAGACACCAGGCAATACGCCTTCACTGAAACCATCTAAAAAGTGATCTGCTTAAGGAATGGTGGAAGGTTGAAAGAGGGAAGGGCAAACAAAAAGGATCGCTAATCTGCAAAGGTTAGGGGTTTTACTTGGGATGGGTAGGTTTTGTTTATTACGATGTTATGCCTCACCCTAAAAAACGATTCGACCAAACTTGTACGAAAAGATTATACCCTTATGACAAAGAAAGCATTTAATAAAGACGAGATTTTTGGTAATTGGAAGTTAATTTCAAAAAAGTCTGGTGGCGGTAATAGTTCAGTATGGCTTGTTGAAAATATTGAAACAAAAGAACAACAAGTAATTAAACTTCTCAAAAAAACTCACGATACAGCAAGACTCAGGTTTCTAGATGAAATTAAAATCATATCAGAAAATCAAAACATTGAAGGTATAATGAGGATAATTAACCATTCAAATCAGGATGATGAAACATTATGGTATACAATGCCTTTGACAGTTCCGTTAAATGAATATTTAGTAGACAAACCAAGCATTGTTAAAATTGATGCAATTTTAGAAATAGCAAAAACCTTATCAAAACTACATGCCAGAAAAGTTTCTCACAGAGACATTAAACCACAAAATCTCTTTTATAAAGACAATTACATAATTGGCGATTTTGGTTTGGTTGATTATCCTGATAAGGAAAATGATTTAACTATTATAGGAAACGCATTAGGTCCAAGGTGGACAATTGCACCAGAGATGAGAAACAATCCCGAAGTTTCTGATGGTTTGAGTGCAGACGTTTACAGTTTGTCAAAGACATTGTGGATATTCTTGACAAATATTGAAAAAGGCTTTGAGGGACAATATTCTCCAACAGGCTCAATAGGATTAATTCATTATAGCCAAGATATTTATTTGAACATTCTCGAAGAACTATTAGTAAAGTGTACTGAAAATGATCCTAAACTTCGCCCCAGCATAGACGAATTTGTCGAGATATTATCAAATTGGAGAGAAATTCAAGATAATTTTTACCAACGTAATGACTTAGATTGGAAAACGGTTCAATACAAATTGTTTCCATCAAATCTTCCGTCTTACGCAGAATGGTCAGACTTACAAACTATATGCAACATATTGAACATAGTTGGAGGAATAAGAGCTTTAAATCATATGTTCTTTGATAGCGGTGGAGGTTTAGATTTAAAAGGAGCTAAGCTATCCAATGAAAAAGGACTTATTGAATTAGAATGTGGATTAACTTACATAGCGAAACCCGTAAAACTTATATTTTGCTCATTTCATGCAGATTACGAATGGAATTACTTTTACCTTGAACTGGATAATATAGACCCAATTTATTCTTCTCAGAATAATATGGAGGAGTTAATAGAATTAGAGCCTGCACAATACAAACCTTACGATTTTGTAGAAAACTACTATGAAAAATATGATGATGGTTACAATCAAAAACCTCAGAAATATAGGTCAATTGCGAGATTGACTGGTGGGAATTTGGTAATATTTAGAAAAACTTCATCGTACAATCTAACACCGTCAACTTATGACGGCAGACACGGAAAAATGGGTGCTATTAAATTCAGAGAATACATAAAAAAACTTATTGATATTGGTTATAAAGTCTCCTATGTGAGAGACGAAAACGACAAAATAATTGGGAAGCGAATGACACACAACATATGATCGAATGATGAAGATTAACTTTGAACATTGAATATGACTGAAACATCAACCTTAAAAGAAGGGCGAAGGCATAACATGCGTTTGGCGTCATGCGGGGTTAAGTGCTTAAGTTCAAGTTCAGTTTTTCAATTCAACTTTAGTGCTGGATTGACAGTTTTGTACCCTGAAATCCCGCACGAACGTCAAGCGCAAAACCGTTATAGGCAAGCGAATAAAACGAAACAAATATGAACTGGAAAGAAGCAAAAAACACTGAAAATAATTTATACAATCTACCGGGAGACTGGTTGAAAATTGAATATTTCGAAGCATTAAATATTCTTTTTAGAATTGAAAACTCATTAAGGGTTTTCGTCTATATTATTTTGAAAAATGAATACCAAGATAAATGGAAAGATTTATCAATAACAAGTGATGATGCGGAGACTTCTACTCTTGGAGCTATTGCAAAAAAGCGACTTTCACAAGACAAGAACTATGCTTATTTAGGATATGTTTTAAATAGCCCTTTGCTCCATCTTACAAGTGGTGAATTAATAAGAATAATTACATCTGAATCATATTGGAAGTTGTTCAAAAATTATTTTTTAGGCTCAAAAGAAATAATAAAGAACAAACTCGATGAAATCGGAAATGTGCGGAATTCGCTTGCACATTTTAGACCAATAAAAAAAGGTGATATAGAACTTGTAAAACAAAATTCTATTCATACACTTTCTGAAATAGAAAAGACTATGAAAGATTTCATTACTTGCCCAGACATTGTTCCAACAAATACCGAAGATAGTTGGTATAAGGATATTATTACTTTGGGTATCGAAGAATGTAAAATCGCATTTAAACAAAGTAAAAAGGAGGAGTGGATAAAACTAATTCTTTCATTTACATCTCCTGTTTACCAGCGACAGAAAAGCTATTATGGATTTTCTATTCGAACCGTAAATTTGAAAACAGATAAAATTCTAATTAATTACCCTGACTTATCTAAGCATACAATCTCAGTAACCGAATTGACACCTTCTGCTTTCATTAAGGAGCCTGAAAGTCACGTCTTCACAAAACAGATTAGATTTACTTTTAGTAAAAAATCTTTGGAGAAAAATTATTTGGACATTAAAGCAGAATTAGAAAAAATACTTTTGCAAATATCTAAGGAGTTGGCTTTAATAAAAGAGGACAACTTGGCAAGAGGAAAGTTAATAGAAATTGTAAATTGCAGATTTGAAAAGTATAAGGACGGGCCTTACCATAGATTTGAGAGGGATGTTTTTGAGACAGAATTTGACGAAGATAGTCCAGTTGAATTTTGGGGCACTTTTAATCACTCATCAAAAAATTTCATTACCGACACAGATAAATATCCATGGATGCCAGTCGACATATCAGAGGACAAAGAACTACCATTTTGATGAGATTGCCTGCCTATAACAGCACCTACCCAAAAAGCGGGGTTTCGTTTTCCAAAGACAGTTTTATGGTTAATGGAGTATTAGTTTTTTAAATCCTGTTTGTCGGTAAAAGTCTCGCCCTTAGGGTAGCTGTGAAACGTTATGACTAATTTTTAAAAACCAAAAACAACTGAATACATATGGATATAATTAGGAATAAAATTACTCTAGTAATTGCTTTCATCGGACTGATTGGCGGTTCTATTTGGGCTGTTCAGACAAATTTCAATATCGAACCTATCATATTGATATTTGTATCAATAGCTGAAATACTTGGTTATTTTCTCTTGCCAAATTCAGTAGCTTCTGAGCCACAAAAAGTGAAAAATAGGAATGAGCAAAATGTAAATATCAGTGTAAATGTTGGCTCAACGACAACACAAAACTTCATTGAAGATGAAACTCAAAACAAAAGGAATATTGATAGAAACGCAATAATTGAATCAATGCAAGCAAAGACGACTATTCTTTTTATTGACGATGATAAAAATTTTAATGTGGTTAAGATTTTAAAGGAAAGCAATTGGAAAAAAGTAAAAACAGTAGTTGATATAAAATCACTAGATATTCCAATTGTTAAAGAGTCGGACATAATTTTCGTTGACATAAATGGCGTAGGCAAACTATTAAATCTAGAATTTGAAGGACTTGACATAGCTTTAATGTTAAAACAAAGATATCCCGACAAAAAAGTGATTATCTACTCAGCAAACAGAAACAATAATTCATTTCACCAAGCGTGGGACACTTGTGATTTCAAGTTAGAGAAAAATGCCTTACCGTATCAATTTCAGAATTTAGTAGAAGAATATAGTATAGAATTCTACAAAAGAAAACAATGAGCACTTATTACTTTGCAAGAAATAAAATTGGCGACCACATTTTTGCCAACTTCCCAAGTCATTTATATCACCTTGTTGACAGTTATAAGGAAAATCAGAATGTGATTACGATACTAGTTGATAATAAGGCAATTCAAGCAAGAATTGGGCGAAAACTAAATTCATATGGAGAAGTTTTTACATTAACTACAGAATCTAAGTATGTAAATAGGTTAAAATTATTTCGCGAATTGGTTGAAATGAGCATTCTTGCATTAGAACCACTAACTAAATTTCAAAAGGCTTTGATTGATGAACAATGCTCAAAAACAGATGAGTTGATTCACAATATCACATCTCTAAATACATATAGCATACAGGACTTATTTGCATTAATTCCCCAAAGAACATTGACTGAAAATATTAATCGCCAAAAAGAAATAATCAAAGAACAAATAAGCAGTAAACCGAATGTTACAATTGACACTTTGCTTAAATTGATTAAGTATAATTTAGCAATGAAAGTAGAGTTTTCCGTTTATGAAAGGACACAAAGACCGCACGCATCAATAAAAAAGATATCACATTCAATCAGAAGTTTGGTTATTTCAATTCTCCAAATATTTATTGACGACTTTGAAAAACAAAAAATTGAAGTTTCACTAGATGCGGGTTCAGCAAGCGAAAGAAGGTTAGAAATTGATGATGACTCGCTATTTGTTTCGTTGTTTTATCTTTTAGAAAATTCACTTAAATATTGTTGCCCAAACACAAAGTATAAGATAATTTTCAAGGAAGAAAACATTTCTTTTTCAATTCTATTTATAATGATATCACTTAAAATCGAACCAAATGAAGTAAGAAAACTTACAGAGTATGGTTATCGTTCAGAGACTGCTAAAGCAATAAATGCTGACGGCAAAGGAATTGGTATGTATAGAATAATAAAGACTTTAAAATTAAATAATGCTGAACTAGAAATAACACCAAGAATTAATGATTATACAAGGCAGGTTGGAGGAGTAACCTATGAAGGAAATCAGTTTAAAGTTATTTTTAATGGACAACAAGACTGGTTTAAATAAAACTAGGCATAACAGGGGTTTTGTGTCAGTCGGGTGTACTTGCAAACTTGGAGCTTTGTGTTTCTATTTAAGTTCAGTGTTGCTTGACATTATAGGCTTCCTGATGCTAAAGGTCAGGACTAGCCGAAACCTGCCACTCCGCCTAAGGAAAAAGGGTCAACAAGAATTTCAGCACGATTAACGATTAAATATCTAATTGACAAAGGGTACAAATTTTCAACATTTGATTCCCATGGGGTGATTTGGATTATTTTTAAAATCGAATCCGACTGGTAGAATATCATATCTACCCAATGGGGCTTTGATTATGAAAGAAGTGCATGTTACTGCTGCGGTTATTGTAAATGATGGAAAAATTCTCTGTGTGCAGCGTGGCGAGAATAAGTTGAATTATATCTCCAGAAAGTGGGAATTCCCAGGTGGAAAGGTGGAGGTGGGTGAAGCCCTAGAGGATACCATTAAAAGGGAAATTGCTGAGGAGCTGCATCTGCATATTGCTGTTCGCGAATTTCTGATTCAAGTGAATCATCAATATCCTGATTTCAATCTAAAAATGGATACTTTCATCTGTGAGATAGTAGGGGGCGAGCTGGCTCTTACAGAGCATATTGATTACAAATGGTTGGGTAAAGAAGAGTTGTCCGCCTTGGACTGGGCTGCCGCTGATGTGCCAATCGTAGAAAAATTGTTGGTCAATGAATAAATTGCTGGATGATTTTCAAGGGAGTATTCAAACTGGGTTTTTTGATAAATCCATCCCCTCTCATTGGGGATATCGACCGCAATTACTGATCAATCAAAAACAGCCTGCCAAGAAGATTCTTACGAGTGTTATTCAGGAACTCGATCTGTGTGATCGATTTTTTATTTCTGTTGCTTTTGTGACAACCAGTGGGATTGCTACAATCATCAATAAATTAAAGGAACTCGAGAATCGTGGTGTGCTTGGGGAAATATTGGTTTCTCAATATTTGAATTTTACGCAACCGGAAGCTTTAAAGCGCTTGTCGCAGTTCAAGAATATTCATCTCAAAGTTGCAACCTCAGGCAACACGCATTCTAAAGCGTATATTTTCCAAAAGCAAGGACATTATAGCTTGATCGTTGGTAGTTCTAATCTTACTGCTCAAGCGCTGACGACCAATCAAGAATGGAACCTCAAGGTTACAGCCCTTGATTCCAGTGGGCTGGTGGATGAAGTTCTTCGTCAATTTCGAATTGATTTTAATGCGGCAACGGATGTTACTGCGGATTATATCACGGAGTATGAAGCGTTGTATGCAAAGCTGCTCGTACATACTCAGGGTAAATTACCAGATGAATTCAAGGAGGAGAGTGCCTTTGTTTCTCCGAACTTGATGCAAAAGGAGGCCTTGAACAATTTGCGACTATTGCGAGAGGAAGGTAAGAAAAAGGCTTTGGTTATTTCCGCTACAGGGACAGGTAAAACTTTTTTGGCGGCATTCGACGCCAAATCTTTTCAACCTAAGCGATTGCTTTTTGTGGTGCATCGCTTGACGATAGCCAAGGCTGCAATGAATACTTTCAAGCGGGTTTTTGGTGATGAGAAAAAGATGGGATTATATTCTGGAGATCGCCGCGAATTGGAATGTGATTTTATTTTCTCCACCATTCAAACCATTTCAAAAGAGGAGCATCTTGGTAATTTTTCAAAGGATCATTTCGATTATATCATCATTGATGAGTCGCACCGATCTGGTGCTGATTCTTATACCAATTTGCTGAATTATTTCTCGTCAAGCTTTTTGTTGGGGATGACCGCAACGCCTGAAAGAACGGATGGAAATAATATTTTCAAATTATTTGATCACAACATTGCTTACGAGATTCGATTGAACCGAGCCATGGAAGAGGATCTATTGTGTTCATTTCATTATTACGGGGTCACAGATTTATTCATCGATGGTACTTTGATAGAGGAAAGAGCGATGTTTAACGCTTTGATATCGGAAGAGCGAGTAAATCGGATCATTGAATCTTCGCGTTTTTATGGAAGTGATAACGGAATTACACGGGGTTTGATTTTCTGTTCTAAAGTAGAAGAGGCTACCGAATTATCTCGCTTATTCAATGAACGGGGATATCGCACTGTTGCTTTAGTAGGCAGTAGTTCTGAGGATTTCAGAGCGAGTTCTATTGAGCGGTTAGAGTCCAATGATTGGAATGAACAGCTGGATTTTATTTTCACTGTTGATGTTTTCAATGAGGGTATTGATATTCCCAAGGTGAACCAAATCATCATGCTCAGACCCACTCAATCGTCTATTGTATTTGTGCAACAGTTGGGGCGCGGTTTACGCAAAGCTGATGGTAAGGGCTACTTAACGGTAATTGATTTCATTGGTAACTATAGCAGCAATTACCTGATTCCAATGGCGCTTTTTGGGGATAATTCTTATAACAAGGATACCCTCAGAAAATTAGTGGCGGATGGCAGTCGTTTAATCCCGGGGAGTTCCACTGTGAACTTTGATCAAATTTCAAAGGATAGAATTTTTAAAGCCATTGATTCAGCCAATCTTCATTTGAAAAAAGATCTTGAAAAGGATTTTGAATTGCTCAAATATAAATTGGGAAGATTGCCCATGATGATGGACTTTGTACTGCATGGCAACCGTGATCCCTTTATGTTTGTGAGCTACGCTGGTTCATATGTCAACTTTATCATGAAAGTTGAAAAGGATTTCAGTCCCAGCATGACCAAAGCGCAATTGACGTACTTGGAGTTATTTAATCAGGAGATCAACAATGGCAAGCGGGTAGTGGAGTCAATTGTGTTGTCTCTTTTAGTAGAACAGGCTCAATTGAATTTAGATCAACTCAATCAGGTACTTTTTGATCAATATGGATTTGAAATTTCCGAGGATACTTGGATATCATGTATTCGAAACTTGAATTTTGAATTTGTAAGAAAAGCCAAGGAAGTGGTTGAAATTTCAGGTGATAATATCCATTTCACCAACAGTTTTTCGTTGAATCTTTCCAATGAAAACTTCAGTCACTATTTAAAAGATAGCATTGCTTACTCCATTTACACCTTTGGCCGAAAGCAAAAAAATGCTTCCTATAAAAATGGTTTTTTGTTGTATGAAAAATATTCGAGAAAGGATGTCTGTCGAATTTTGAATTGGGATTTGAATGAAGAAGCGACAGTGTATGGATACAAATTGAGCAAGGCCACCTGTCCGATATTTGTCAATTATCACAAAGAAGAGAAAATTGCATCTTCAATTAAATTTCCAGAGAAATTTCTCAGCACCACGCAGTTTTTGTGGTATTCAAAGCCCAATCGTAAGTTGTCCAACTCGACCTTGAAGGAAATCAAAGAGAATTGGCAGAACCTCCGTCTTCCTTTGTTCATGAAGAAAAGTAACGGTGAAGGTGCTGATTTCTATTTCATGGGTGACGTGCATCCTGTGGTTCATTCTTTTGAAGAAACCACGATCATGAATGACAAAGGGCTCAGTGTGCCAGTAGTTCGAGTGATATTGGAATTGGAGACACCCGTTGAAAGCGCCCTATTTGATTACATCACGCAAGAGCACACAAATGATGAGGTTACAGTTGAATTGCCAACTCCTGCAATTCAATCAACAGGCACCAAAGTAGTAACCATGGTTCCGGTATTCAACTTTTATGCAGCCGCTGGAACATTCAGTGAAATGCAATCGAATAAGGACTATTCGATGATTGAGGTAGAAGGAAAGTTGGGTAATCCAGAGGACTATTTTGCTTGCCAGGTTATCGGAGAGTCTATGAATCGTGTCATTCCAAATGGCGCTTTGTGTCTCTTTAAAAAGTACACGGGCGGAAGTAGAAATGATAAAATTGTTTTGGTCGAATTGATGGACAGGCAAGATCAAGATTTCAATTCGTCGTTCACTGTTAAGACCTATGCAAGTTCCAAGGTCTTGGATGATGACGGACGTCTCGTCAACCAATCCGTTCGCCTCATCCCCAACTCTTTTGATCCCAGCTATGCAGACCTTATTTTAAATGAAGATGATGGCGGAAGTTATCGGGTAGTTGGGGAGTTTGTGAGGGTGGTGGGGAATGTTTGATTTTCATTTCACTTAATGTCCATGCTCAAAGGCTGAGAAGTTTTAATGGCTCCTCATCCACCCCCTCGTCTCCTCATCACTACTATAAACCAAACAACCTTTCATTCCTCTCGTCATCAAAGTGCGGTAGGTGTTTTTGATGATGAGGCTGGCCATTTCTTGTGCCTTTTGGGGATCGCGTTTCATGAGGGCTTTCATGCCATGAACACTTTTATCACTGCTGGCACGATACTCAGGACGGCATACCCACTGGCCGTTGCGGATGACCATGTCGGAGCCGATAGAGGACACAACCGTTTGAGCTCTTCTATTCATCCTTTGTTGCCTTTCTCCGTTGTCACCACCTTCCAATGTCCTGAACGCTCACTGCCCACTCGCACTAAAAATCCTTTTTCTTTTAATTTCTGAATATTCTTTTCCACCGCTCGTTCAGAAATCCTAATATTCATTGCCATCTCCGAAATAGTAACATTTTGATTGAGATAGCACATTTCAAGTATTTTTAACGCACTTTTTCCAAGGTGTGTATTTGGTGTCTCAAGTAGGTTTTTCTTGAAAGCAAGCCACATTTTTTTGGAACTTTTCCCCGAACTTTTCCCCGAACTTTTCCCCGAACTTTGTTCGGGAATATTTCGGTGAAAAACAACTGTAAACAATCCGGCCGTTTTAAATTCTGGAATGGGTAATGCTGCCGCTTTCATTAAGTCTTTCATACGCCCTATTCCAGAGCCAACTTGCTCTACCATGTTGATTCGTACAAACAGTCCGAAAATAAGCGGATTTCTACTGTGACTCTTTTTCCCAAATTCACTGGGCGTGATGGCACTAGAAAGTCCTCCTGGGTTGCTAATTTCTATGCGGTTGTTGTATAGTTCAATATTTATTTTAGCCCCTTTATCGTAATAATCTCGATGAGAAAGAGCATTAATGATGGCCTCTTTCAGTGCGGTTTCTGGAATCTCCCAAATTTCGTTTCTTGGCCCTCCACCTTTAATTTCATAACGGATATTCAACTTGTTTTTCAACCATTTCATGGCCTGCTCATACTGACGTATTAAAGGTCCACTAAATGTTTTGTCATCAATTATTATGGTTTTGTTTGAGCCTTCAAAAGCTATACAGCGTGTATTAGCGGTTTCTATAAAACGCTCTGGGGTTTCCCCAAAGAACAATGCTCCCCCATTCTTCATCGTTCCATCTGGAAGAAGTAATTTTAAATTCTGAATGATCTGATTTTTATCGATTGTGCTAGAAATCCGAGATCTACTCTGAAACTCAACGAACCAATCTTCATCCAGGTCATTATCCATGGAAAACCCATCACATGGCGACTCATCAAAGTATATGCGATCAGACTGTTGAAAGAAATCTCGCATTCGTTCAACTGTGGTAAGTTTTTGAGAGTTGGGTCCTTGCCTGACATAAATGGCACCAGAAAGTATATATGGCTTTTGCATCCCTGAATCCACCTCTATTACCCAAATATTTACCCCATCAACCTCTACAGAATAAATGGATGTTGGTAAATGTGGATTAATCTCTTTTAAAGTATTTTGAATGGCAGATCGTTTTGAATTATCTATTTCTATTCCCTTGATCGTATTGTTATCGTCAACTCCTAACAGCAATACACCCCCAGCTGCATTGGCAAAAGCACATATTTCTTCACTCAATTCTTTGATTTTGCTGGGCACACGTAATTTGAATTCCGCATTGTAACCTTCACCAGATTGAATGATATTCTTTATTTCTTGTGCTGTAAGAGGATGCCCCATAAATCTTAATTCAAATTTATTTGATTCTCATCGGATTTTTTAAATTTTCTAACAAAGTGAAAGCCACCCCCTCGTCTCCTCATCACTACTATACACCAGACAACCTTTCATTCCTCTTGTCATCAAAGTGCGGTAGGTATTTTTGATAATGAGATTGGCCATTTCTTGTGCCTTTTGGGGATCACGCTTCAAAAGGGCTTTCATGCCATGAACACTTTTGTCACTGCTGGCGCGATACTCAGGACGGCATACCCACTGGCCGTTGCGGATGACCATGTCAGGTCCGATGATGACACCAACATAATCGACTTCCAACCCTTGACAGGTGTGGATGCATCCTATTTGATTTACTGACTCTGGACTGATGATCCACAACATGCCATCCTGTGTCAAATTCCATTGCATGCCAAAGTTGTGCTCTGGGATAACTATGTCCATGGCTCTTTTGTCTTTCTTCGAATTCCAAGGCCAACAATATCCGGCTACCATCCTTGCACGGTTGCGTTCCGCATTGTAGGCGATGATGCGCTCGCGCAATTCGTTGGGGTTGTCAACGACCTCGAATTGATAATCCAATTCGTTCAAATCCAAATTGGCGGTGGTTCGGATGCCTAGCATGTTGTCTAGCCAAGCCAAATAACCGTCGCTCCCATTGCACCTGAACTGGCTTTCCAATTCCATGTAATGAACCTTGGCTCCTGCACGTCGTGCCCACATTTCAACCTCACCTTTGGATCCGATGTCTTTCATGGTGACCCGCTGATCTTCATCTACAAAAAAGATAGAACATTTAGCTGCGTTGATAATCTCCTTGATTTGATTCTCTCCCAAATTGGAAAACATGCCGCTCTTCTCATTCAATCGATGTGCCTCATCTACAATCAGGGCGTCGAACTCACCGTTGGGTGTGTTGATGTAGGATCCGGATCCTTTGAAAAGATTGTTGACCCAGGACTTGGAGCGATATCCCGTTAGCTTGCTCGCATATACATCGCGAGGCGCACTGTTCTTACTGACGTATTGAACCAATTTTTGTGCTGCTGTTAATCGAGCTGTAAGTTGAATAGCTACTACTGATTTTCCCGTCCCCGGACCACCACGTACAATCAATACATTCTTTTCCTTTTCACTGGAAGCTAGAACCAAATTGTGGGCGTATTCAAATACAACTTTTTGATCGTCAATCATGACAAAGGCTTCGTTGCCTTCAATCATCTTCGTGATATTGTCTGCAATGGTTTTAGAAGGCCGGATACGTCCGTGTTCAATGCGATACATGATGTTGGTGGGGTCACCATGTTTGACATGTTGTTTGATGAAATCCGCCAATTTGACGACATCGCTTTTGATAAAAAGCGGGGCCTTTTCCAAATGGGGTTGATAGAAAGGGGAAATCAAGTCACCTGGGGCATCGCAATTGTGTAAGAAAGCGCAGGGCTTTAATGTAATGTCTTGCTGATAAACTTCTTCATTGAATCCTTCCAATAAAGCGGCATAGCTCCAAGCCTGATAACTGGGATGACTCACTTCACGGATACTACCACCAACAAATGTTGATACCACACCATCCATGGTGGTTTGGGTCGCTGTTTCCCATTGTTTCAGTTCAATGATGATGGCGCAATCGCGTTTATCAGCATTTTGTCCCGTGATGATAAAGTCGATGCGCTTGCTGGTATTGGGGACTTGACATTCGATGCTTATTTGTGCATCGTTTGGGATTTCTGGATCATCCAAAACATTGCGCATGTATTGCATGGAGTTCTTCCAAGATTCAACTTCACGTTTCCCGGTTGAGCGCCCCAATTGTTTCTGAAAATTGTCATGAATGATGTAATCAATTTTGCTTTCACGGACATGCGCCATGAAAGTTTGCTTTGACTCTTGGTATACAATCATCTTTACAGTTCGTTGTATTTTGTAGCACTCCCTTTGGCTTTTTCGACCGGATATTTCTCCCCATTCTTTTTTACCTTCTCTCTAACCACCTCTTCCAAATCAAATCCATAATGATTTCCCAAAAGCAGGGCGTAGGCCAGAACATCTGCCAACTCTTCTTTTACCTTTTCAATCTTCGCCTCCTCAGCATCTTTCCAAAGAAAAGATTCAAGCAATTCACCAGCCTCAATGGACAGAGCCACCGCCAAATCCTTAGGATTGTGAAACTGTTTCCAGTCGCGTTCATCGCGGAAATTCACCAATAGTTGCTCGAGATTCTTGAGTTGGGACATGCTTTTTATTTTATGGTTCTAAGATACTTGAAATGGGTGGGTAGTTTTGTGGATGTTGAAAATTTGTCGTCTTTGTCAATTCCACCACCCGCAACTCCCCATCCTGTCGATTACTCAAATACCACCGATACAGTATAGCCACCTCATCACTCTGAGCCAGAATTTTGTCTATCCAGATTTTATCGGATGGGTGATTGTAATGAATACCAAATTGGGTGACCAAAAGAATAGGGATGCGGTGATCCGAATTTCCCATTTCTGTATTATCTATTATTTCTACTTTTTCTTCTTAATGGTTTTCTTCTCCTCAGATAGCACTTTCAAAGTGTCTTTTGCATTCAAGGCACTTACAACCTTTTTACCTGTTTTAGCCTCTAGTTCTATGCGCGCCACTCTAGCGACATTCCCTCCTTGTTGCGCTACTTTCTTGTTCGCTTCGAAATCTTTGGGATGTGTGGCTGCGGATATGTCTTTGGTTGAGGCTTCTGCAAGCATATTCAAGATCAACTCGGTATTGGTCATGTTGTCACGTAGATTTTCTTTCTTCAATCCTTTTAGAATCTTATATTCTTTGGTTGTTTTATCGCTCCAGGCTTTGGTGATAATATCGGTAAGCGTTGCAAATTGCAAGCCTTCTTTCATCCCGCGTTTCTTCCATTCATCAGTGAGCTCTTTTCGAATTTCAATGCTCTTCAATCGTTGGTTGATCCAGTTCTCAGAATAGCCCAACTGTAAGTATTGTTCCAAAGCTCTGTCAATGCTCAACTCAGGATCTTGCATTTCATCTAGTCGCTCTGCTGCCACCTGCGCCAGCCATAGCTTGAAGGGCTCTGCTTTGGGTGAGGGAATAGACTGTATAAGTCGAAATATTTGCTCTGTATCGGCAACATCGGTCATTCGCATTTTACCATCCGCAGCCATCATTTTCAAACCGTGACAATTCGTCACGGTTTCATTTCCTTCCCCCTTGAGCCTTTGTTTCAACTTTCTCCAATAAGCATTGGCGTCAACACTCTCAGTAAGTATAGCAATTACATCAATTATAGAAATATACCTTTTCTCATTGTCTGCATCCCATACAGATCTTACTTGCTTTTCTTCAAATAATTGGATGGCGGTTTCTTTGGTCATATGGTGTGAAATTTTGATGTTGTTAATCTTTCCGGCTTTCATGATTTCTATTTCTTAGCGTTGGAGCAAGCTTGAATGCCGATGGTACTAAGTTACAGAATTGAGTCGTTAGATTATGAGGTGTTGAAAATTTGTCGTCTTTGTCAATTCCACTACCCGCAACTCCCCAGCCTGCCGATTACTCAAATACCCCCGATACAGCAGCGCAACCTCACCATTTTCAGACACGATTTTGTCTATCCAGATTTTATCGGATGGGTTATTGTAATGAATACCAAATTGGGTGACCAAGAGGATGGGGATGCGGTAATCCGCAGTCTCCATTTCCTCTGGTGTGGCCAGGTCAATGACTTCCTTCAAATTGGGGATCAAAGTTGGGTAGTGCAGGGGGTATTTGAATTTTTTCATTCTTCAATCCTATCCCCCAAAACAATCACCGCATTGTCAAGAATGGTGATGGGGCTATACCCCATCACTCGTTTCATGGCATTGTGAAGGGCAATGACCCTTCTGGCTTGCTGGCGCGATCCGACAAAGCCAGTTTCTACCGTTGCATTATAGGCCTCCACCAATTGCTCCGGAGTGAACTGCATCAATTCCTCTAGGTATTGTTGAATGGGCTCCGCATCTTCCTTGCGACCAAAGAACACATACTTATCCATGTCTTTCGGTATGATTGGATTCAACATGATGTGCATGGGCCATGGCGATGAATTCGTCTTTGCTGGCGACCAATGTTCCTCCCGCTGGAATGGAGTGACTGAACTTCAATCCCTCGGGTTCAAAGTAGTAAGCTTGATGCGGATCCAAGACCACGCACAATCGATTGAAATTGTTCTTCTTGACATCGATGTGCTTTTTGAATTTCCAAATGGCATTGAGCAACAAGGATTGTTGTTCTTTGGGATTATCGGACTCCGTTTGAATCAAGATGCCTTTTAATCCTTTTTCATTGTCTTTGACGAAATGAATGGGGATTTGCATGTAGATGCCGGAGGAGATGCGGATGATAACGTAAGGGAATTTACCATATCCCATGTCCACGTGGCTTCTGCTGATGCCAAAGCCTATTTTATTTTCGGGTTGTGTGCTCATTTTGTTTCAGTATTAGCGATGAATTGAATGGATTGAATGTCTTTTAAGTCAAACGGAATAGGTAGCGGAATAATCAACACATACGGACATTGCGACTGAACGTCAAAGTCGCCTTGTGGCTGATGGTAGGCGTAGGTCGCACTTTGAAGTTGGAGATTTTGGTCCAAGTGCAAGAGCAGTGCATCGCGCAGTTGCGAAAGATGCAAGGTGGACACCAAAGCCCCATGCGAGAAGTGGAGCAGGACAGGGAAGTTGTGTTCCTGCACGATGGGAGGAACATCGAGAAAGGTGGAGGTTGCGATAACCTCGGTGGTGTGGAAATTGATTTCCAGACCTGAAGACAAGCGAACGGCAAGTTGCTTTTTCATACAAATAGAATTAAGTGATACAATAATTTTTCTTTGTACTTAAAACGAGAAATGGGAGATACGTTGGTTTTGGCTTGTGGCCCGTATTGTTTTACCACCGTGGTGTCTACACTCGGTTGGTACCATTTAAGGTTCGAAATACGAGGCAAATGTATACAAGATTTTTTGTTTTCAAAATCAAAGGCAAAATATTTTTTATAAGTCCTATATATTTGCCTCATCATCAAGACGACAAAAAGTCACCAACCGAGCAACAAAGCCGCGGTGGTAAAGCGATGAGGATTTAAAAATCAAAAAAATGAAAAACAATTATTCCGACAGGTATTTCCTTGTGCTTTATTTCCATCATTTTCTTGTGGATTCCGTCAGAGGCTACTTTGTACAAAAGAACAATGCTCATTTTGAAATTCATCACCAGGTGATTGAATTCGATGGAGATCCATTGGAGAATGAAGCCTCCGTATTGGAATTCTCCATACCCGAGGAAGCCTATCGAGAAAATGAAACACTTCGATCCATTGCGCTCCATCTGCCCAAGAGATCTGGCGGTTTTGATGGGCGCATGCGGTTTTTGCAATCAACCGTCATCTCCGAAGCGGAGTTCAATGACGTATTGGAAACGGAGGACAAACGGAAAGAGACAATACGTGAGAAAGCCAAAGGAAATCGAAATGCTGTCATTGACCTATTGGAAAAGCAAGGTTACAATCCTATACCTTCGGATGCCAATGAGTTTGTTTGGACGGCAGGCTGTAAATTTCACGGAGGTAAACATTTTATGTTTATCGACACCCGAACCAACATCTGCTCCTGTCCGTATGGTGGGAAGCGAGAGCATTTGGGGGAATAATTCTACTTTAAATTTCCTATTTCCGAGATTGGTTATCACCTTTTTGTATCCATGATTTTCTATCCCGCCCCTATGGGGCTCGGGATGCATCCCTCGTGCATACCTGGCAGGATTTCGCCCCTACGGGGCTTCATTGATTCTTGAAAAATTCAATTGCTTGGGTTGTTTTCATCCCTATGGGGCTGCGTTGATTCGGCGAGATGTGCAATGGTTGCATTCATCAAAAGCCCCAGCGGGGCGACATATCTCCAGCAATCGTCAGTTTCGTTTCATTCCGGAACCCCGTAGGGGTGGTATAGAATTTTGCTCTTGTCCATATGGTTGGATGCAAGAGAAGTTGGGGGAATAAAACTTCGTTGTAAATACATTACAACGAGCGATTCTTCTTTTGAGGAAATAAATTGTCGGTGTGATATAAAAACCTTAGAACGATGAACAACAAGAATTTTCTTAAAACACATGAATTGTCCGTGGAGGTGATTCAACTGATTGCGGCGGCCAAGGAGTATTGCTACTTGGTGACGCCCTATGTTAAACTTTGGCCGCAATTGGAAAGGGCGCTGGAAGATGCTTCGAAGCGGGGTCTTTTTTTGACCTTCATTATCAGAGAGGACGCTTCCAATGATTGCTTGATTCAAAAGCTGAATGGCGATTGGGGTTTTGAAGTGGTGGTGGTGAAGGACATGCACATCAAACTCTACCTCAATGAACGCAAGGCGATGCTTTCGTCAATGAACCTGTATGACGCATCGCAACAAAGAAATCTGGAATTGGGATACACCTCTTTTGAACCCAAAACGATGAAAGAGGACATCATTGAAAATTATATTTTGAAAGATAGCTCCTGTGTAAGATGGCCAGGAAAATTTGAATCGGTGCGTGAAGGGCATTATGCAAAAGTGTTGCAGGCGAAACAAAAACTGGATAAAAATGGTTATTGTGTTTCCTGCCAAAAGGAGATTCAATTGGATGCCCGCCCCAATGCCTATTATGTTCAATGTGGCTCCTGCTATTACAACCTCTCCAAAGCGAATACAAACCTGGATGCGGAAACAACGTCGATGGTGAAGTTCTGTCACTTTTGTGGCGAAGTGCATACTCCCCAAAATCACAACCCATTTCATGACCCCTGCCGCAGTGAGGTCAGTGATCTGTGGCAATTGGCAAGATACTATTGATGTAAGAACTGCCCCCCTACCCCGGATAGCAGTGGAAAGCCCGCAGGGGAGGGAACCGACCCGAGGACTTGGAACGGATAGCCGGATGGGGTTCAAAAAAATTGCATTTGGCCTTTTAACACCCACAACGTTTTAGCTTGAACGCCAATCCTTATATTTGTTATATGAAAATGAATTTCTTGTTAGCCTTGTGTGTCCTGGGTGTCGTGTCGACCCATGCGCAGTCACTGTATATCAACGAACTGGTGGCGTCCAATAACCAAGACCAAATGGACGAGTTTTTTGAATACGACGACTGGATCGAGATTTACAACACCGGGGGGATTACCAACCTGGCGGGTTACTACTTGTCGGATGATCCGCTGTTACTGACCAAATACGCGATTCCCAATGATCCTGCGCTGACGACAATTCTTCCCAATGGCTACCTTATTTTTTGGTGCGACAACGACAATGCTCTCCAAGGGACAAGCCATACGAACTTCACTTTGAAGTCGGGCGGTGAAACGGTCTTCCTTACCGCTCCTGATGGAACGACGATTATCGATAGCATTTCCTACCCCCAGATGGCCGCGGATATCAGCTACGGCCGATCTTGCGATGGTTGTGCTACATGGCAATATTTCAATAACACGACTTGGAATGCCATGAACCAAGAGGTGATCAACCCCAATGGGGAATTGCTTTTCATCAATGAGATTCAAACAAGCAATACCCAAACGATTCATGACCTGGCTTTTGATTACGAGCCTTGGATGGAGATATACAATCCCAATGCTTTTCAGGTGAACCTTGCGGGATACCAAATTCAAAATGCTTCCGGTACCTATACGATTCCTTCCAATAATCCGATACAATCGATCATCCCGGCGGGTGGTTTTCGCGTGGTTTGGTTTGACAACGAAACGGTGGAAGGTGCCCTGCACTTGAACCTGACTGTCGCTCCGCAAGGCAATGTGAAACTGCTTTCGCCCAATGGCTCAACCCTTGATCAAGTGAACTATTCAGCAATCAACACCAACCAAAGTTGGGGTCGCTCTTCCGATGGTGGTGGAAGTTGGATCACGTTCAACGCGCCCACACCCACAGCTTCCAATAGCTTGTTTGTGATTCCAGGTCAAGCGGTGAAGATCAACGAAGTGATGGCGAAAAACCTCAATACGTTAATGGACAATTACGCGGAGTTTGAGGATTGGGTGGAGATTTACAATCCTTTGTCTACACCAGTGAATTTGAGCGGATACTATTTTTCGGATAACCCAGAGATTCGCAACAAATGGCAAATCCCAGGAACATTTCCAGATAGCGTTACGGTTCCAGCCAATGGATGGCGCTTGTTCTATTGTGATGCGGACTTGAACCAAGGCGTATTGCACAACAACTTCAGCTTGTCCAACGGGGGAGAATATGTCGGGCTGTTTGGTCCCGACGGTTTCAGCTTGGTGGATGAGGTACAATGGACTTTCATGGGTGCCGATACCACGTATGGTCGCTTGTACGACGGATATGCAGACTGGGTGCAATTCACCACACCAACCACGGTAACACCAGAAGCCAGCAATGGCACAGCGCCCGTGGGTGTGGAGGAATGGAACGCGGATGCGATGCAAGTATTCCCCAATCCGACTGTGGACGAAATTCATTTTGTGACTCCTACAACGGGTCGCGTGTACAATGCCCACGGGCAATTGGTAATGGTATTGAAAAATGCCCAACTGGTGAATGTGCGTCAATGGTCGGCAGGACAGTATGTGATCGTTCGCGAAGATGGGTATGCCGTCCGCTGGATCAAACAATAGTGATTTGTCACAGAATGTGACAATTTGAAAGTAGAAAGGCAGGGCAGTGTGACAAGTTTTCCTGTTTTTGTTTTGGGAATAATGGTTGCTAGGGGTGAGAAAACAAAAACTGAAAATTTATCATTATGAGTAAAATAATAGGGATTGACCTAGGAACTACCAACTCTTGCGTTGCTGTTATGGAGGGTAACGAACCGGTAGTGATCGCGAACAGCGAGGGCAAAAGAACCACTCCATCCATTGTGGCATTTGTTGAAGGAGGCGAGCGCAAAGTAGGAGACCCTGCCAAGCGCCAGGCAATCACCAATCCGCACAAAACGGTATACTCAATCAAGCGTTTCATGGGTTCTACGTTCAATGAAATTGAGCGCGAAATCCCTCGAGTTCCTTATGCAGTAGTTAAAGGCGATGGCAATACCCCTCGCGTGAAGATTGACGATAGAAATTATTCGCCCCAAGAAATTTCGGCCATGGTGCTTCAAAAAATGAAGAAAACCGCCGAGGATTATTTGGGACACGAAGTCTCTGAAGCGGTGATCACCGTTCCTGCATATTTCAATGACGCGCAACGTCAAGCCACCAAAGAAGCCGGTGAGATTGCAGGGTTGACTGTCAAGCGTATCATCAACGAGCCAACTGCTGCAGCCTTGGCGTATGGCTTGGACAAGAAATCCCAAGACATGAAAATTGTGGTTTTCGACTGCGGTGGTGGTACACATGACGTATCGGTATTGGAATTGGGAGACGGTGTATTTGAAGTGTTGTCTACAGACGGAGATACCCACTTGGGTGGAGATGACTTTGACCAAGTGATCATCGATTGGTTGGTGCAAGAGTTTAAAAACGAAAATGGCAATATCGACTTGACCAAAGATCCAATGGCCTTGCAACGTTTGAAAGAAGGTGCAGAAAAAGCCAAGATCGAGTTGTCTTCTGGTACAAGCACTGAAATCAATTTGCCTTACATCATGCCGGTAGACGGAATTCCCAAACACTTGGTGAAAACCTTAACCCGTGCCAAGTTTGAGCAATTGGCGGATAGCTTGATTCAAAGAACCATCGCTCCATGTGCAGCGGCTTTGAAGAGCGCTGGTTTGGGTGTCAACGACATCAACGAGGTGATCTTGGTGGGTGGTTCAACCCGAATCCCAGCCATCCAAGAGGCAGTGAAAAAGTTCTTCGGCAAAGAGCCTTCAAAAGGAGTGAATCCTGATGAGGTGGTAGCCATCGGAGCTGCGATTCAAGGTGGAGTATTGACTGGCGAAGTGAAAGATGTGTTGTTGTTGGATGTTACGCCATTGTCTTTGGGTATCGAAACCATGGGGGGAGTATTCACCAAGTTGATCGATGCCAACACCACCATTCCAACCAAGAAGTCAGAGGTGTTCTCCACGGCATCGGATAACCAACCTTCCGTTGAAATCCACGTGTTGCAAGGAGAGCGTGCCATGGCCAAGGACAACCGTACCATCGGTAAGTTCCATTTGTCAGATCTTCCTCCCGCACAAAGAGGGGTGCCACAAATTGAGGTTATTTTTGATATCGATGCCAATGGTATCATCAATGTAAGCGCGGTAGACAAAGCCACCAACAAACAACAAAGCATCCGAATCGAGGCCTCTTCCGGATTGAGCAAAGAAGAAATTGAGCGCATGAAGAAAGAAGCGGAGATGAATGCTGAGAACGATAGAGTAGCCAAAGAGCAAGCCGATGTAGTGAATCAAGCAGACTCATTGATTTTCCAAGTAGAGAAGCAATTGGGTGAGTTGGGAGACAAATTGCCAGCGGACAAGAAGACCGAAATCGAAGGCGCTTTGGCCGACTTGAAGAAGTCTCACGCTGAAAAGAACTTGGATGGTATCAAGGCCGACATGGACAAATTGAACAATATTTTCCAAGCCGCAAGCCAACAGATGTATGAGCAAGGAGCCAACGCAGAGCAAGCCCAAGGCAATGCCGGTGGCGCTTCGGATGCAGAGGTGACTGACGTTGACTTTGAAGAAGTAAAAGACGACAAGAAGTAATTCAGTCGCAATCAAATGAAAAAGGGGAACTTAGGTTCCCCTTTTTTCGTTTTGAAGCGGTTAGAAACATTATTTTTGCGGCATGATCAAAGAAGTAAAACGCAGTTGGTGGGTCATCGCCGTGGTGGCGGTATTGACTGCGCTTTCCGGTATCTTGGTTTCGCAACTCGAATTCAATTATGATTTTGAGGAGTTTTTCCCACAGAATGATCCCGCTACCTCTTACTTCTTGGACTACCGCAATTCCTTTGAATCGGATTTTGATTACTTCATTGTTGTATTGGAAAACCCCAGCGGCGTTTTTGATTCCACTTTCTTGTCTCGCGTTGATTCATTGAATAACCGCTTAAAGAAAGTCGACAACATTGTTGAAGCCGTGGGTCCGACGCAGGTGATGGATGTGGTTCAGGATCCCTTGTTTGGCGGATTCTTTTCTTCGCCATGGTTGAATTACCGCACCCCGGAGAATTATGCCGCGGACAGCACCAAGATTTACCAGAATGGCCAATGGATAGGCATTTTCTTTTCGCCGGATGGCAAGTCCATCGCCATCAACATGAAACACACCCCGGGATTGGCGGTGAAGAAGTGCGATCAATTGTATGCCGATATCAATCGCGTGGTGGTGGATGAATTTGGTTTCAAGGACGCCCATTTGATCGGTCGGGCCAAGGGGCAACAGATGTATGTGGAGCTGATGGTGCGCGAGTTGGTGATGTTCATCATCATCAGTTTGATCTGCACGATTGGATTTTTGTACATCGCTTTTCGTTCTGCTTGGGGGGTGATTATTCCATCCATCATTGTTTTGCTATCGATCCTGTTTACCATGGCCTTCATGAAGATTGTGGGCAAGGAGATTGATTTGATGATGACTGTTTTGCCCACGATTATTTTCGTGGTGGGGATGAGTGATTCTGTGCATGTGTTGACCAAGTACATGCAAGAGATACGCTCAGGCAAAGAGCGCATCGCGGCCATCAAGTATGCTTTTAAGAGTATTCGCTTGGCCACCTTCTTAACGGCGGTTACTACGGCCATCGGGTTTTTAACCTTGGTTTTTTCCAATATCAAACCCATTTCTGATTTTGGTGTGTACACGAGTATTGGTGTTTTGTTGGCGTATGGATTGACCTATACCATTTTACCAGCAATCATCATCGTGGCGCATCCCAAACGATTGGCTGAATTTGCGGAGAGAGAGGATTTTTGGAATGCCAAATTGCATGTAGCGCTGCAATGGATTTTCAGAAATCGCAAGTGGGTGATGGGCGGAACGATCCTATTGTTGGTGGTAAGTGCGTTTGGCATTCGTCAGATTGTTGTAGATAACCTCATGTTGGAGGATCTCAAGGAGTCACACCCCTTGAAGCAGGATTTTACGTTCATGGAGAAGCGCTTTGCAGGGTGTCGCCCGTTTGAATTGTGCGTGGAATTAAAAGACGACGTAGATCCATTTGCTCCAGAGATTTTGGCGCAGGTGGATACCTTGTCCATTTATCTCGAAAAGCAATATGGTGTTGGCGCGATGTTCTCTTTATCGGAAATGGTGCGCTCCGCCAATCGTTCGCTCAATGCGGGAATGGAGGAGTATCGGGTCATTCCACAAGAGGATTATGAGGTGAATAAAATTGAGCGTTTTTTGAAGCGAAAGGACATGCGAGAGATCACCCGCTTGACCTTTAATCAGGAACAGAATCGCCTTCGCTTTGCCGGTCGCTTGAGTGATGTGGGTCGCAAATACTACGAAGCCAAGAATGTGGAGTTGGCCGCTTTCATTGGTCAGCATTGTCCCGACTTGGTGGAGCATCACGTGACAGGGACGGCCTTTTTGATGGACCTAAACAACGCCTATTTGGTGGACAACATGGTCTTGGACTTGTTGCTTTCGGTTTCGGTGATTGGTTTGGTGATGGGTGTGGTATATAAGAATTGGCGCATGATCCCTTTGACCATCATTCCCAATTTAATTCCCTTGATCATTGTGTCGGGCATCATGGGATTTGCGGGAATACCCTTGAAAGTGAGTACTTCGATTATATTCAACATCGCTTTTGGAATTGCAGTGGATGACACCATCCATTTCTTGGCGCGTGTGAGAACGTTGCTGGGAGAGGGGCGCAATAAATTGTACGCGGTGAAACGAACTTTCATGACCACAGGAAAGGCCATGATCGTGACCACCTTGATATTGAGTGGCGGATTTTCGACCTTGATTTTCTCCGAATTCTTGGGTACTTTTTACATCGGTCTTTTGATATCCATGACCTTGTTTATTGCCTTGCTTTTTGAATTGACCATTACCCCCATTGTAGTCATTACTTTCTTCAAAGAAAAGAGCAAGAAAAGCGACAAGTAAAAATGTTAAATTGATTATATTTGTCCAAACGTAAACGCTTTATGAAAAAGATTGCAACCCTATTTATCGTGATGTTGGCTGTTGCTGGCGCACAAGCACAAGGAATTATAGACAACATGAAATCATCACCATGGACTTTCTCTTTGGGATGGGCTGCCATTGATGACGATGGTCAAAAGTTTGAAGGGATGTTCAATGCCAAGGACAATTGGAATTACAATTTGTTTCCTGCCCAATTGACGGCTTCTAAAAAAATGACCTCCAAGTTGGCCATGGATTTGGGTTTCACCTACGTGAACTACGATGCAAAAAACAGAAACGGAGAGAACGCTTTTGAAGAAGGTACTTTCTGGGCATTGGATGCCAATACCAAATTTGCTGTTGCTAAAATCAAGAATTTCGAAATTCAAACGATTCAAGGTTTGGGTTATACCCGTCGTGATCCAGGTTTGGATCCCAAAACCACCACTTTGAATACCGGTATTTCTTTGAACTATTGGGTGAAAGAGAATTGGGGCATTTCTGCACATTCTCAAGCCAAATGGGGAGTGGCAAACTTGGCAGACGGTGGTTCTTATTTGCACCACGGCATCAGCCTTTTCTACGTAGCGAAGTAATTGTATAGAAAGATAGGCGCGGGCTGTGGATACCACAGTCCGCGTTTTTTGTTATAGCCCATGAAAAACAAGTGGATGAAGTACAGTTGGATTTGGTTGTTATTATTTGCAGCCTGCACGCAATCCAAGGAGGTATATTACCTAAATGATTTGACGGACGGGTTAACCCCGCAGTCCAATGATTTTGAAGATCCTTTGGTGCAGATCGGGGATCAGCTGAGTGTCTTTGTGAGCTCTCCTGATCCTGAAACCGCTGTGTTTTTTAATATGTCCAATTACTCCACAGTCCAGGTCAATCAAGTGCAGCAGGTGACTGCTGCCAGTCCAATCTTGGGATATTTGGTGGACATACAAGGCAACATCCAATTTCCCAAATTGGGCAATGTGGCCGTTGAGGGCAAGCGTTTGAGTGAAGTAAAATCATTGTTGGAAGGACAATTGAAGCCGTATATCAAAGATGCGGTGGTGAATGTGCGTTGCATCAATTTCCGTGTTACGGTATTGGGTGAGGTAGCCAAGGCGGGTACATATCATGTGCCATACCACGAGATCAACATTCTCCAGGCGCTGGGCATGGCCGGTGATTTAACCATCAATGGCGTGCGAGATGAAGTGGTGGTGGTGAGAACCACGCCCAAAGGACAAGAGTCCTATACCGTGGATTTAACCAGCAAGAAATTATTGAATAGTCCTGTTTTTCATTTGCAATCAGGCGATGTGATTTACGTTCGCCCCAACAAAACCAAGATCAATACCAGCAGTACTTTTTTCCAAGTGTGGCCAACAGTGACCAGTGCCGTTACTCTGTTGGTTTTGGTATTGACCAATATTAAACCTTGACGATGATTGACGAAAGCAAGGGGATACCGGTTACCCAAGACACACCGGTAAATTACATCGAAGTGGTGAGATCAACGGTACGTGCCTATTGGCCGTTGTATTTGTCAGCCGCATTGGTCATGGCTTTGGTTTCCTTTCTTTTCTTGCGATATACCTCGCCTACCTTTCAAGTGACCGCCAAGATTTTGATCAAGGACGAAAAGAAAACCGGTGTAGGAGGAGGGGCCAGCAGCCTCATCAGTGAGTTGGATCTATTTGGTGGAAAGAAGATTGTGGAGAATGAATTGGAGATTTTAAAATCGCGACCCATTGTCGAAAAGGTGGTGAAGAATACCCATTGCAATGTGCACGTCGTGCGCAATGGACGTATTCGCGATGTACTTGAAAATCTGGACTTCCCGGTTCAGTTCATTCCATTGTTTCCTGACAGTACAGCCGACATCAAACAGTTGTTGCATTTTGAATGGAAAGACAATACGTTCCTCGTGAATGGTCAAGCCCAGTCCTTTAAGAATGATACTTTGGTGTGGAAGGGCAGAAACAAAAGTGAGGCCTTTCAAATCGTCATCGATCGCAACCGAATGGGTGAATGCTTGGGCGAAGATTATTACATCACCACCTTACCGATTCAGAAGGAAGTAAAAAGCATATTGGAGGAGTTGACTTTGGCGACCACCAACAAAAACACCTCAGTGATTGCCTTGACGTTTGAAACGAAAAACAAACAACGTGGGCAAAAAATCTTGAACGATATCATTGATGCATACGCCAATGCTGCAATTGATGATAAGCGTCAAATTGCAGAATTTACTTTGGATTTTATTGAAGATCGATTGTCATTGGTTACCTCGCAATTGGATTCCGTGGAGCGTGACATCGAGACCTTCAAGGAGACCAATAGTATTGTGGATTTAAGTCAGCAAGGGAAATTGTTTTTGGAATCGGTTCGTTCACAAGATGAAGAATTGAACAAGATTGCCATTCAATTGAGCGTCGTTCGTGACGTGGAGAATTACGTCAATGGCAAGTCCAACAGTCCTGGAAATTTGCCGTCTTTGGTGGGTATAACGGATCCCATTCTCAATACCCTTCTTCCCAAATTGTATGATTTGGAATTTGCCTACAACAAACGCAAGAATGTGGTTGGAGACCGCGATGAGCAACTGGTGGTGATGGAAGAGGAAATGCGGAAGTTGCGCGCCAACATTCGGGAATCGGTATCCCAAACCAAACACAATTTGGAGATCTCACAAGGGCAATTGAAAACCGATGTGCAATCCAAGCTTTCGACCTTAACCTCTTTGCCAGGCAAAGAGCGAATGCTGTTGGACATCAGTCGTCAGCAGGCCATTAAAAATTCAATCTATACTTTCTTGTTGGAAAAGCGCGAGGAGAGTGCCATATCCTTTGCGTCTACGGTTTCAGACGTCCGCGTAGTAGAACCTGCGGAAGGGGACATCGACCCCGTGCGACCCAATCGAATGTTGGTTGTCTTCGTTGCCTTGTTGTTGTCCATTTTAATTCCGAGCGTTTACATATACTACCGCGAGGTGTTAACGGGAAAAATCAAATTCAGGTCGGATATCGAAAGTCGCACCAAGTTGAGTGTCTTGGGCGAAGTATTGCAGGGTGAAGTGGCTTCGGATTTTATTATCTCTTCTGACAACCGAAGTCCAGTTGCAGAGTCTTTGCGTTCTGTGCGAAGCAAGATGAGTTATTACTTGACGGGAGAAGGATGTCAAGTGGTCTTGTTGTCCTCGTGTTTGCCGGGCGAAGGAAAGTCTTTTATTACAACCAACCTCGGATTGAGTTTGGCTTTGATGGGAAAGAAGACCATCGTGATAGCCGCGGACATGCGCAAGCCACGTTTGCACAAAGCGTTTGGTGTACAAGGTTCGCAAGGGCTGTCACAAGTGCTCATTGGACAAATGAGCGTGGGAGAAAGTATCGTTTCGACCAACTTTCAGAATTTGTTCATTCTTCCTCCCGGTCCTATTCCCCCCAACCCCGCGGAATTGCTTTTAAATGGTCGTTTCAAAGAATTGATTGCCGAACTCAGAACCCAATATGATTACGTATTGATTGACACCCCGCCTTTGGGGTTGATTTCCGATGCAGAGATCATGGCGGATCAAGCCGACTTGAGTTTGTTTGTGGTACGACATGATCACAGCTTGAAGGAGGCGGTAGGAAAAATATTGGGTCCTATCAATGCGGAATCCAAGTTCTGGCCATCGGCCATTGTATTCAATGGCTTAAAAGGAAGAGGCATGAGTCGCTACGGTGGAGGTGGTTATGGTTACGGGGGTGGCTACGGTTTAGGCTACGGCTATTCTTACGGAGACGATAACGCATAGCATACATGATGCAGGATCGCAATATTCTATGGCACACGGTCTTGTCTTTTGTATTTCGTGGTGGCGGGATATTGGCCAACCTGATGATGGTGCCTTTGGCACTGAACATGTTGGATAGCACGCGGTATGGCATTTGGTTGTCCATTGGTGCGGTGATGACTTGGTTTAATTTTCTGGATGTGGGTTTGGGCAATGGCCTCCGCAATCAAGTAGCATCGGCCATAGCGCAGAACGACACTTCAAAAATTAAAGGTCTTTTTTCCACTGCCTTCTGGAGTATTTCTGCTTTGGTTGTTGTTTTAGAAATCCTCATTCTCTTTTCATTTCCCCTCGTTCCATGGCAGGTTGTTTTCAATACCAACTTGGTTTCTTCAAGCGAATTGTCCGCAGTGATGGTATACGTAACCAGTGGTTTTTTATTGGGCATTGTCCTTAAGTTGACGATGTCGATGTACTTGGCTCATCAATTTCACTCCATTCAAGCCATGGTAAATGGATTGATTCAAGTGGGTAGTTACGCGGCCGTGTATGCCTTGGTTTTGAATCACGAGCATTCTCTATTGGTTTACGCCCAGGCCTTATCGTTGGTGCCAGTGGTGGTCTTGTTGGGCATTTCCATTTGGGCTTTTGCTTCGCGATTTAAAATTTATTGGCCCAGGTTTTCTGCATTTTCTAAGGGTTATGTGCGTGAGACCTTGGGTCTGGGGATGGGTTTTGTGGTGGTGCAGTTGATGTGGATGCTCATTACCACAACGGATGGTTATTGCATCGCTTATTGGTTTTCGCCCGCTGAGGTGGTGCCATTTTCTGTTTCCTTTAAATATTTTGGAGTCATCAACATCGGATTTGTTTTGGTGATGACACCGTATTGGTCAGCCTTTACCAAGGCCCATGCGGAAGGCGATGCGGACTGGATGAAAAAGGCCCAGCAACGAATTCAAAAAATGGTGTTGGGGTTTTCATTATTGGGTGTGGTTTTGCTCATCATCGCACCTTGGATGATTGAACGGTGGATGTCGGGACAAGTGGAAATTGGATGGAGACTGCACGTCGCGATGCTTGTATTTTCGCTGCTGTACATGTACTTGGGTTCCAAGAATTACATTCTAAACGGGCTAGGTAAACTTAAAATGCAGATGCGTGTTTTGGGGGTAACGGCCATTCTACATTTATTACTTGCTTATTATTTGGGTGTGGTCTTGAAATGGGGAATAGAAGGAGTCGTGTGGGGTACCAATGTCAGTATTGCCATCAATGTTTTGGTGAGTGGAAGGCAGTTGGATTTAATCAATCGAAAAAAAGCACAGGGCATCTGGAACGCTTAATCATGATCAAAGGAACTGACATATTTCGTTTGGGTTTGATGGTGGTCTTGCTCGCATTTGTATTGAGCTACAACTTCCATCAATTGTGGTTGGTCTACGATCTCTTTTTGATGGTGCTTTTGGTGAAGCTATTTTTTGAAGGGGTATTCTCCAAAGTAAAAAACATCCGCCTATTGCTTCTGGGGTTGTTGGGAATGATTGTCGTGTCGGTTGTGGGCATTGGTCGCAATCACTTGATTGGATGGTTGAGTTTTTGGGACACCTTTAAACATCTGATTTTGATCATCGCTGTAGATTACTATGTTGTAGTTCGGGATCGCGAAGTGCAGCAGAAATTGATTTCGCAACTCATGGCCATTTCCAGTGTGTTGTTCGCCTTGCAATTTGTATTTGTGTTTATCCAACATTTGCAGGGTCGACATGTCGATGATGTTGCAGGAACTTTTGGTGATGGTTCTTCTCACTCCATCGCTTATTTTTCTTTGTTTCTCATGGTTTATGCGATGGCCAGCAGATGGGCGATTTGGAAGATAGCGGCTTTGGCTGTTTTGTGCAGTGTCATGAATTATTGGTCAGAGAACATTGGATTCTTCTTGATCTTGCTGTTGATCATTTATTACTACACCTCCGTTTACCGTCAGGTGCGCGTGGTGATGTGGGCTGCAGCGTTATTGACAATTTTTTTCTTTGTGTTTGGTGGTCAGATGGGAGATGAGTTTGATGAATATCAACGACGGATTCAAGGATTTTTCTCGTACAATACTTTTGTTTTGTCCGATGATTTGAGCAGTGACCGTTCAACGCTCACGGCTTATGCTTTTTATGAAGGTGGGGTTTGGGGCAAGGGAGCGGGATATTTTTCTGAGATCTATTCCCAGGCCGGTTTTGGGGTCAGTAAATTGTACAACAATCAGATCAATATTTCAGAGGTTTCCCACTTGATAGCAGAATATGGCGTGGTTGGCGCAGTCGCCGGTTTTTTCATTTATATCCTTATTTTTGTTGATGTGAGTAAGATTTGGAAAAGGTCGGAGTGGATAGTCGCAGGGTTTCTACTATTGACTTTTTTGTACAATCGTATTCTTATGGATGAGCGAATTATATTTTTCACAGCACTTTCTGTGATGTTGATTCGCATCGACCAAAGAAAATATTTTGAGCAAAAGAAAACTGTGGAGTAGAACATGCAATTGGCGCCCATCATCATATTTACTTACCGAAGAGTAACGACCCTGCAAATGTTGGTTCGTTCATTGCTAAAAAATCCAGAAGCATCATCATCGGAAGTGTATTTTTTTTGTGATGGGAGCAAAGGAGATGAGGATGCAGCGGATGTACATGATGTTCAAGAATTTGTGAAGCAAGTATCTGGATTTAGGCAGATTCACATTCAATTTTCTGAAAGCAACAAAGGCTTGGCTCGTTCTGTAATCAAGGGTGTTTCTGAAGTATTGAAGAAGCATGAAAATGCCATTGTGATTGAAGATGACTTGGAGGTATCGGCGAATTTTTTGTCCTTTATGAATCAATCTTTGGATCGATACAAAAACAGCCATGCTGTATATTCCATTTCAGGTTATTGTTTTGATTTAAAGGTCAAAGTAAAAGAAGATGTGGATGCGTATTTCTTGAATCGCGGATGGTCTTGGACATGGGCTACTTGGCGCGACCGATGGGAGACGGTGGATTGGGAGGTGAAGGACTATGCCGCATTTTCAGGAAACAAGTCCCAGCGCAAAGCTTTTTCCGAATTGGGTTCGGATGTTAATTTGATGCTGGATCGTCAGATGAATGGTCAAATAGATAGTTGGGCCATCCGCTGGGTGTATCAGCAGTTTAAAGTTCAAGGATTGACCTTGTATCCCAAAGTGAGCAAGGTGTACAATCATGGATTTGACGAAGTAGCAACGCACAATGTAGGGTCCAATCGACGTTACATTACTTTTATAGATAAGTCGACTAGACGACACTTTGAATGGCCCAAAGAAGTTGTGGTCACTGATGAATACCAGCGCGCATTTAAACGCAAGATGTCCATAGCCCAGCGTATTGTTTCTCGTTTAGAGAGCCTGTGGGTTCAATTGAAAAGAAAGTAGAAGTGAACCAGTCAAATTGGAAAATAACCGATCAGATATTTGGCGGGACTTGGGCTGAGGCTTTGGCGCTTTGGAAGGAATGGGCAAAATCTTCGGGTTCAAAGGTGGTGTGTTTTGCCAATGTGCACATGAGTATTGAGAGCAAACGTCGACCAAATTTTAATCGGGTCATGCAATCAGCAGACATGATTTGTGCCGATGGGCAACCCTTGGTTTGGCTCACCCAACGATTAAGGAAGGAGCCCGTTCAACGCATTGCGGGAATGGATGCATTGCCCATGTTGTTGCAAGAAGCCGAGCAAGAAGGCATTCGTTGTTATTTTTATGGGGGTTCGTCGGAAATGCTTGCTCAGTTGTCCGATTGGATGGAGGTTCATCATCCTCAATTGTCATATCATTTTTATTCCCCTCCTTTTGGACCGCTGGAAGCATTGGATTTTGATGCAGAAGCCAATCGGGTGAACCAAGTAGGAGCACAATGGATTTTTGTGGTCTTGGGTTGTCCCAAACAGGAAGAGTGGATGCACCAAATGCAGGGGAAAGTTCAAGGCGTGATGTTTGGTGTGGGTGGAGCATTGCCTGTTCTATTGGGAATGCAAAGTCGTGCGCCAAAATGGATGCAGCGCAATGGTTTGGAATGGCTCTACCGTTTGATTCAAGAACCACGAAGAATGTGGAAGCGTTATTTGGTGACCAATGTGGTTTTTATCGCTTGGGTTTTCCGCTTACTTTTGATAGAAAGAAAGAACAATGTTCAAGGTTAAACAAATGCTGGGTTTGCTGCGCGATGTGTATCTCCGAAAATGGAAGTATCGCCACTACTGCATTGGATCTGGATTTCATTTGGGTGCAAGGGTTAGAATCTGGGCCAAGAACAAAGTGGTGATCGGACAACGATTCTACATGGGTAGAGATTCTCAAATCGAATGCGATGTCATTATCGGCGATGACGTTATTTGCGGCAATCACGTCGCCTTTGTTGGGAAATATGACCACCATTTTCAAACCATGGGAAAAACCATTGCAGAGAGTGCTGCGATTCGCGACAAGGATTATCATTGGAAAGGATTGAACCTAATTACAGTGGTGGGTGACGACGTTTGGATTGGATATGGTTCCATTATTATACAAGGAGTACAAATAGGAGAAGGAGCCATTGTGGCCGCAGGTTCAGTGGTTACAAAGGATGTAGTGCCTTATGCGATCGTGGCCGGAAATCCCGCTATCCAAAAGGGATGGCGATTTGATTCTTCGGCAGAAATTGAACAACACAAATTGGCAAAGGCGGCATCGCGAAAAAAATAATCCATCCGTTTTTATTCGCATCTTTGCTCTGAGAGATGAGCAGCAAGTTTGGATATTCTAAATACTTACCTTTAATCAGCGGTGCATTGGACATTGCGGTGATTAATGTGGCGTTTTTCTTGGCCCACGTCTTTCGTTTTCGATTAACCGCTTGGTGGCCCAATGATCACGAAACCGAATTTTGGTTCTTGGCCAATGTCTTGTATTTGATTATCGCCTATTATCACCGGGCGTATGAATTCATTAGGGTGGATGCTTATGAGCAAGTGGTGCGCAAGTTCACGACTTATTTTTTCATATACGCCGCCACGATTTACCTCTTTTTGTTTTCATTGAATTTGGACGAGATTGCCCGTTTGTGGGTGTTGTATTATATCCTAACGGCCTACGTGCTTTTGCTGTTAACGCGATGGGGTTCCCTAAAATTCTTTAGTTGGTATCGCGCACAAGGGCGCAATTATCGCCGAATTGTAATCGTCGGAACGGATACAGTGGCGATGCAGTTATTTGAGTTCATGAACAGTGACGTGACTTTGGGTTACCGCATTTTGGGATTTTTTGATTTTGATGGACAAGGCAAAGATCTCGTGGCTTATCCGGATGTCCAGTATCTGGGAGATCGAAAAGCGATACTCTCCTTTTTACAACGAGAAAATGTGCATGAGGTATTTTGGAAATTGACTTCAGAAGACGATGCCTACATCAAAGAGGTGATCAGTTATTGTGAGGACAATATGATTCGTCTACGCTTCATTCCTTACTTTGGTGCAGCGCTGACTGGGAGAAGGCCCACCTTGGATATGTACAACATGATTCCTGTAGCGACCTTACGACCAGAGCCTTTGCAAATGCCTTTCAATCGAATATTGAAGCGTGGATTTGATGTTGTCTTTTCTTTGATTACCCTTTTGATATTGGTGCCGGTGTTGTTTCCGATACTGGCATTGCTGATAAAGCTCTCATCCCAAGGACCCGTATTTTTTAAGCAAGAGAGAACCGGAGAGCAAGGCAGTGCATTTTGGTGTTGGAAGTTTCGCACCATGCGAGTCAACGCTGAAGCGGATACCAAACAAGCCACCTTGAATGATGATCGTATAACAGCTGTGGGCAAGTGGTTGAGAAAAACCAACCTCGATGAGCTTCCTCAATTTTTCAATGTACTGAAAGGGGATATGTCCGTGGTGGGACCGCGTCCGCACATGCTCAAGCATACGGAAGATTATCGACAACAAGTGTCCAAGTTTTTGGTTCGCCATTTTGCCAAGCCGGGTATTACGGGTTGGGCGCAGGTGAATGGATTCAGAGGAGAAACCCGATCGGTTTCCGATATGGAAAAAAGAGTGGAGGCGGATATCTGGTACGTCGAAAACTGGTCCATTCTTCTCGACGCACGAATCATACTCAAAACGATTTTGAATATGATTCGCGGTGAGAAAAACGCGTATTAAAAATTTGAATTAGTGCTGTACAATCACGCGCTGCACGGAAACTTTGCCTTGTGCGGTGATCTGCGCCAAATAAAGTCCATTGGCCAAATGGCTTACCTGGGTTTGAACGGTATTGCTCTGTAAAACAATTTCCCCCATCGCATTGTACAACGTCAAGTGACTGATCGGATTGGTCAATTGAATGACCTCATTCACTGGGTTGTTGATGATCCAAGAGGGTTTATCTGTCTCTTGGGTGTTTGCGCTGCCACATGCGGCTTGACATTCTTCCATCCAATCATAGAAATAACCGGCGTAATCCATGCCGTCACTGCCAATGGAACTACATCCAGACAGGAACACACAACCTTCAGCCGTTTGCGCGATACCCAAGGGCATGGCACATTCGCCAAAGGTTACACCCACAGGAATCGGGGTGCAGAAGGCATTACAAGGACCATTCGTCCATGAGGTAACGCCAAAATGATACTCGGCTTCACATGCATTCCAATAGGTCACCTCATCGCATCCACAAACTGGAACATAATCCGCAACACAATCCACTGCCCAATTGATGAGACTGTCATTGTAACAGGGTAGTACGACAACAGTGTCTTGCATACATGCCGAAGCACACTCCCAAGTAGAACCGTAAAAATATCCGGCATAATCGAATCCATCGGATCCTATGGATCCACAGCCTGAAATAGAAACGCATCCGCTGTCTGTATTGGCAATGCCGATGTACATTTCGCAGAGACCAAATGTAACACCACTGGGAATGGTCATGCATTCAATTTGTGCAGTATCAACGGGACATTCTCCATCGGTCCATGAGGTTACACCACCGAAATTGGTGGCCTCACAATCATTGCCGTAGGTATTGCCATCACATCCACAAACGGGCATCCAAACCGTGATGCAAGCGGCCTCGGGATTGATTAATGTGGGATCAATGCAATCGATTTGATTAGTATCAACCGGACATTCTCCATCGGTCCATGAGGTTACACCACCGAAATTGGTGGCTTCACATTCATTTCCATAGGTGATTCCATCACAACCGCAAACAGGCATCCAAATCATGGGGCAAATGGCCGTGGGGTTGATCAATGCGGGGTCAATGCATTGCGATTTCATTGTTCCGGAAATCAAGAGAAATCCGAATATTAAAAAGTGAATGGTTTTTTTCATAAAGGATGTATAGGTATTGGTTAGACGCTTCTCCATTTAAAAAGTTGCTCGGTAAAAATAAGGCCCCCAATTGGAGGCCTTAAAACTTCATTAGTCTTCATCTTCTTCATCGTCATCACCGTCGGCTGAATCTTGATCATCATCTTCATCATCGTCGTCATCATCAGATCCATTGTCTTCACCTTTGAAAGAGTCAAATGGGGTGTCCACACTGACGCCTTCATTGTCGTCGTCATTGTCCACTTCCATGTTCTTATCAATTTTAAAAAGATAGATGGTGTCCTCCGTTTTGATTTCAAGGGCTTTGATAAACTCTCCTTTTGGGGTAGTAAAAGAAATCAAGTGTTCGTTTTCAAACCCATTGGGATAGCGCTCCGCGATGAGATCCGCATGCTCTTGAGAAATGGTTTTGTAATCTTTAATAATCCTTTTCATATCACCTATCTAACGTTTTATTGATTCAATAACCAAGCAAAGATTAATGGAGCTACGATGGTCGCATCGCTTTCGATAATATACTTGGGCGTGGTGATGTCCAATTTGCCCCAAGTAATTTTTTCGTTGGGCACAGCACCGCTGTATGACCCGTATGAAGTAGTGCTATCTGAAATTTGACAGAAATAAGACCAGAAAGGCACATCGTGCATTTCCATGTCTTGGTACAACATCGGAACCACGCAAATGGGGAAGTCACCCGCGATACCACCACCAATTTGGAAAAATCCTACTCCTTTTCCACTGCAATTGTCGGTATACCATTTGGCCAACCACATCATGTATTCGATTCCGCTTTTCATGGTGGTGGGTTTCAATTCTTCTTTGATACAATACGAAGCAAAAATGTTACCCATTGTGCTGTCTTCCCATCCAGGAACGATAATCGGAAGGTTTCTTTCTGCAGCAGCCAACATCCAAGAGTTTTTGGGGTCAATTTGGTAGTACTGCTCCAAAACGCCACTCAACAACATTTTGTACATGAACTCATGCGGGAAATATCGCTCTCCTTTGTCATTGGCATCTTTCCAAATGGCATGAATGTGTTTTTGCAAACGACGAAAAGCTTCTTCTTCTGGAATACAAGTGTCGGTTACACGATTCAACCCTTGCTCCAACAAATCCCACTCTTCTTGCGGAGTCAAATCACGGTAGTTGGGAACACGACGATAGTGATCATGGGCCACCAAGTTCATCAAATCTTCTTCAAGGTTAGCACCGGTGCAAGAGATGATGTCTACTTTGCCTTGGCGAATCATCTCTGCAAGGCTGATCCCCAATTCGGCAGTGGACATTGCCCCTGCAAGGGTGATCATCATTTTTCCGCCTTCTGTTAGATGTTGCTCGTAACCTTTGGCTGCGTCTACTACACTGGCCGCGTTGAAATGGAGGTATTGACTCTCCATGAACTCGCGAATGCTACTGAATTTTTTCATTTGATTTTTGGGGTCCTTTGTGATTTATAATCTGCGCACAAAGATGTACACACAATGATAAACTCAAAAAAGAATTGCAAGAATTTTTTAAAAAAAAATGTTGATGAAAATCAGTGATACAAAACAGTAACCAATTTGCGTTTCAATGCGCGCTTGATTTGGGTGTCTGTTTGCTTATCCAATGGGTCTTTGAGGATATAATGCAATTTGCAATCGGTGTATTCCGCTTTGATATTTACGGTCTTGATTGTAAATGTTTCTTCGATGATATCCGCGTGCCATTCGGCAATGTGCGCCCACAAGAGTGTTTCCAATTGCTCGATGTTGTGCGGTGTTTCTGCGGATATTTGAAAATCGATGGCGCTTTTTTTCAGGTCTCTGCGGGTATAATTGATGATCTCTTCAGAAAAAACTTTGTTGTTGGGTATGAAAATGATGTCATCATCCTCATTCACAATGTGCACGTTGGTTAGGGTAATGTCCAAGATTTTTCCTTTGGAACCTCCAATGGATACTTGGTCGCCAATATTGACCACCCGGGTAAAGGTCATGTACATCCCATTGATGACATTGGAGATATAGTCCTTGGTCATGACCACCAACGCTGCGGCAATCAAGGACAAGGTTGTCAGCGCTTCTTTGATGCTGATGTTCAGCAGGGACATGACCAAAGCGGTAAGCAGTAAACCGTAAATGATTTTGGAAATGTGGTTGATGCCGATGGTGAAGTTGTCCTTTTTTCGCTTGGGATCTTCGGGTTTGTAGGTAAGCAAAATGGCTTGCTTGGCAGCCTCTAACACTAAAAACCCAATGAACACGCGATACAAGGTGTGCTCAAACAATTCCGGAATGTGAATGGCTTCTGTCAATTGGGTATAGAGCGGCTTCAACAAAAGAAGTACGCCGATGCCGATGACATAAAACAGCAGTTTAAAAAAATGATCTCTGGACATTAATCGTAGTAACCTAAGATTTCTAATACCTCTTTGGGTCGTTGTTCATGGCTGAATTCGCGGTACTTCAATTTACCCTTGGGATCTTTTTCGATCAAAATGTGACGGGGAGAAGGCACCAAGCAATGGTGTATTCCACCAAATCCGCCCAATGTTTCTTGGTATGCACCGGTATTAAAGAAACCAATGTATTGGTCTTGGTCGGGATAGAACTTGGGCATGTAGATGGCGTTGATGTGCTGCTCTGAATTGTAGTAATCATCGCTATCACAAGTCAATCCACCCAAGAAAACGCGCTCAAAACTTTCTTTCCAGTTGTTCAAGGGCAACATGATGAAACGACGGTTAATGGCCCATGTATCTGGAAGTGTTGTCATAAATGACGAATCAATCATGTTCCATTTTTCTCGGTCGTTTTGGTCTTTTTGATGCAAGATTTTAAATAACGCACCGCCAGACTCACCCACGGTGAATGAACCAAACTCAGTGTAGATGTGCGGTACAGGTACCTCAGCATATTCACATGCGGCTTTGATCTGCGTCAATATTTCAGTGACCATGTATTGGTAATCAAATTCAAAAGCCAATGAGGTTTTAATGGGAAAACCTCCTCCGATATTCAAGCTGTCCAAGGTGGGACATACTTGCTTGAGCTCGCAATATACCTTCAAACATTTTTGAAGCTCGTTCCAATAATAGGCGGTGTCTTTGATCCCTGAGTTGATGAAGAAGTGCAACATTTTCAATTCCAAGCGTTGGTCTTCTGCAATATACTTCTGGTAAAAACGCTTGACGTTTTTGTAACCAATGCCCAAACGTGAGGTGTAGAATTCAAATTTGGGTTCTTCTTCAGAGGCGATGCGAATACCAATTTTCATGGTTTCATTGCATTTCTCCTTGAATTTCTCTAATTCATAACTGTTGTCTATGATGGGAACGATGTTCTCATACCCATCTTCTCGCAGATCCAAAATGCGTTGAACATATTCTTCTTTCTTGAAACCATTGCAAATGATCCATTGATTTTTGTTCAACTTTTTCATGGTGGCCAAACGACGGATGAGATCAATGTCGTAGGCTGAAGAGGTTTCCAAGTGTACGTTGTTCTTGAGCACTTCCTCCAAAACATGACGAAAGTGCGAAGACTTGGTGCAATAGCAATAGTGATATTCTCCTTCGTAATTCAACTCATTGGTGGCATTATTAAACCACTTTTTGGCGCGTTGAATATTTTCAGAAATCTTGGGCAGGTAAGTAAATTTCAATGGAGTTCCGTACTTACGCACCAAATCCATGAGCGGAATGCCGTGGAATTCCAATTCCTCGTTTTCCATTCTAAACTCCTCTTGTGGCCAGTTGAACTGCTGTTCAACAAAGTCAATGTACTTCGTTTTCATCTATAATTTTGGAGTAGCGAAAATAATGCATTCGCTTGGATTAACTCATCATCCAACGCGTAATCTTTACGACCCAATTTCTGGGGAAGAATCTGCTCGCATTGGCTTGGATATAATTCAAGATTCCGTGGATGGCGACAGTCTTGCCTTTTTGCATGGCTTTGTACCCAAAAACGGCTACCTCTTGGGCAGATGGGAATTTCTTTTTGTTGTCAAAGATGCCATCGGATTTGAAACCCGCTGCTTGTGCAAAATTGGTTTCTGTAGGCCCGGGGCACAATGCGGTGACCGTAATACCGTTGGTCTCAAGCTCGTTGTGCAATGCTTCTGACAAATGCAGAACATAGGACTTGGTGGCAAAGTAAACCGCCATTGTCGGGCCGGGTTGAAAGGCTGCCGTGGAAGCAACATTTAGAATTCGGCCAAACTTGGCAACTTTCATTTTGGGAATGAACAAACGACAAAGATGAGTCAATGAAGTGATGTTCAATTGAATCATCTGCTCATTCTTGGACCAATCGGTTTGCTCAAACAATCCCGTGTCTCCAAAGCCTGCGTTGTTCACCAGGTAATCAATGTGGATACCTTGGGATTGGCAGAATTGATATAGTTCGTTTGCGCCGTTGGGCGAGGCCAAATCGCAAGTGAAAAGATGAATTTGGATACCGTAGGATTGTTTGAGATGTACAGCTATTTTCTCCAGTTCCTGCGTGTTGCGAGCGGTCAAGACCAAGTGCGTGCCATCTTGAGCAAAACAAGTGGCCAGTTCTCTGCCGATGCCTGAGGAGGCTCCTGTGATTAATGCTGTTTTCATACTGCTGATTTTAAGCAAAGATGCGGGGTATTCGCGTTGAACGAAATTAAACTTTTCTAAAAATTCCCCGAATGACCCAACCTCGCCCTTGGTGGTATTTGCCTTCATTCAATTCAATCAATTCCTCCTGAAGATGCAGCTGATGTAAAGCGGAAAATCCCTGCCTCACTTCCTCTGTATCATAGAGTAACGCGCGATCCGCAGGTCCGCCGACATTGCTGAGGTGACGAACTTCTAAGTGCTTTTCAGAGAAGCATTCCATAATAACCATTCCGTGTTTTCTTAAGGCCAGACAAGTTTTAGCAAAGGCATTTTGTTGAACGGGTTTTGGAAAGTGACTGTAAACGAAAATGATTGCGTCCCATTCTTCAATACCAAAATCAAAGTGGTTCAAATCGGCAATGTGGTATTCAATTTGGGTTTGACATTGTTTCATCCAGTGCTCTGCTTTTCTCTTTCCTGCCTCACTGATGTCAAAGGCAACGGATTCAAAGCCTTGGCTAGCCGCATAAACGGCATTGCGCCCTTCGCCTTCGGCTATGAAAAGTACTTTGCCTTTTTGGGGGATGTGGTGCATATTCGACTTGAAAAAATCGTTGGGTTCATGGCCGTAAGCAAATCCTTCTTCAGAGTAGCGCTGATTCCAAGCGTCTTTGGGTGATTGTGTCATGTCAATGGTTATATTTGGACTATGAAAAAATGTCTGTTTGTTTTGGGGTTTTTACTTCCCTTCTTTGTTGAGGCGCAAAGTACCTTTCCTTGCTCTTCTTTTTGCGTGACCGAAGTTACTTTGGATTCAGCCAATGGAACTTGGAATGTGAACATCAACTTTGAAGGTACCACCATTGATTTCATCAATTACCCCTATGTATCCATGATGATCGCTGCTTCAGGAGACACGGTAGCCTTGGGTCAGATGGAATATTTTGGACAAATTGGAGGTACCAGTCAAGTATATCATCCCAATGCATATGCGGAGACATTTACGGCGGGTCAGATTTTCTTTGTTTACGATCAAGATACTTGTCAATTGAATTTTCCATGTGATAATGTAGGATATTACGGGATTGAAAAGTTGCCATGGTCTGTTTCAACATTGTCGGATGGTTGGGGTTTCAATTCACCCGAAAGAATCGCTGAGATTGTTTTGTTTGATGTCCATGGCGCTCGGGTAGGACAGTGGAACCAGACGCATTTCATTCCCAATACAGCGTTGGCAACAGGGGTTTATGTGTATAGGGCATTGGTTGGAAGCGAAATCAAATCCGGGAAGTTGATTCGCTAAGCATGATTGCTCTCTTAAAACCTCTGGTACATTATGGTTTGCACTTTGTGTTTCCGGCTTTCATTGCATGGCGATGGAAAGGTGAATCATTTGCCAAGGTTTATTTGTTGATGCTTAGTACCATGTTGGTAGATCTAGACCATCTGCTTGCCGTTCCGATGTTTGATCCCTGTCGATGCAGCATTGGATTTCATCCGTTGCATTCGGGTTTTGCGATTTCGGTTTACATTCTGATGTTGTTTTTCAAGCCCATGCGCATCCTCGCGGTTGGACTGCTATTGCATATGTTAACTGATGCACAAGATTGCCTGTGGCCTTGTGTTTAACGAAGGAGAAATGGAATTTTACTCATTGTCTTTTGTATCGCTGATCATTTTATCCATCGTTCTTTTTTGGGCGATTCCCGAACGCTTTCGTTCGTTTCGCAAATGGATATTGATTTTGGGAAGTGTGGCATTTTTGTGGGACAATACAATGGCATTGTGTTTTGTATTTCTATCAGGTTTTATCAATGCTGTTGGTTTGCGGTGGGTGCTTCAAAGCAAAAAAATTTCATCATGGACCGTAATGGGAATTGTGATGAACATCCTTTTCTTGGTTTTTTATAAAGTGGCAGGAGCCTCTTGGAGTCATTGGGCAGGGGATTGGGTGATGCCCTTGGGTTTGAGTTTCTATACTTTTCAAAATATTGGGGCCTGGGTTAGAGTGCGACAAGAGGATTGGGAGGAGGTGCCCGACCTATTGGACTATTTGATTTACACGGTTTACTTTCCCAAAATGCTTTCAGGGCCTGTTGAACCATGGGAAAAATTCCAATCTCAATTGCAAAATATCGGAAAGCAGCATTTTGATGAAGCCAAGATTACGCAGGCCCTGCGATATATTCTCTGGGGAGCTTTTGCCAAATGGGTAGTCGCGCCAATTGCCCACTCTTTTTACCTTATGCTCTGGATAGATAATCCATCGCTAACGGCCGTGATTGGAGCAGGTGGCTTCAACTTCATACACATATACGCTGATTTTGCTGGGTATTCCAATTTTGTTTTGGGTATTTCTCTGCTTTTGGGCATTGAATTGACGCAGAATTTTAAGTTTCCTTTTTTCACCAATCAAGTTCGAAATTTTTGGCAGCGCTGGCACCTCTCATTTACCCAATGGATTTTGGATTTTATTTTTACGCCTCTAACATTTTATTTGCGTTCATGGGGCAAGACGGGAGTGGCGTTGTCCATACTTTTGTCCTTTGTTATCGTGGGTTTGTGGCATGGTTTGGAGTTGCACTATGTTGTTTTTGGGTTATTGCAAGGTTTGTATTTCTTGCCAATATTACTTAAGTGGAAGTGGAGTGAAAGTCTGGCCAAAGCAAAAAAGGGAAATGTATGGATTGATCGTGGAATGATTTTTCCTTTTTTCTTGCTGATGTCCTGCACGGCTTTGATTTTTTCCAGCACAAGCTGGTCGTCCTTTGTAGACCACATCACCCAAATCGACGCTGTACATGCAAAAGAATGGTCTCTCTTTTTTGGACTGACCCATGGTGTTTATTTATTCCTGTTGGTTTTGTTTTTTGGCATTGAATGGTGGAACAGAAATGCGGCTTTTGGGTTAGATATCTCATCCAAATCGGGTATTTCTCGATGGGGACTATACTTGATTTTAATCGTGGCGTTACTGACTTGGGGTGAATTTAGAAATACAGAAACATTGTATGCACATTTCTAAGCGACATATTTTCTTTTTGAAACTACTGGCGGTGGTGGTGTTCATCCTGCTGGCGCATTGGGTTTCGCTTCTATTTATCGCGGGTCACAATATTCAGGATTACAACAAATGCATTGGAAGCCCCCAGAAGAATCTCATCATCGGAACTTCGCGGGCCTCGCAGGCGCTGCAACCGCAAGCTTTGTATGGGGTGACGGGCGACTCGTTCTTCAATTTTGCTTTCAATGGTTCTTTGTCCAAATATGGCGAAGTGTACAATGAAGCCATCATTAAAAAACTGGATCCCAACACCAACCAAGGGGTATTTATCCTTGCGGTTGACCCTTGGTCTTTGTCCGTAAAAAAGGGTGATGAAAGTGAATACCCATTGCAACATGACCAACAAAATTATTTGCATCAACTGCCGTCCTTCACCGGCAAAACCAATCTTTCATTTTTATACCACAACTACAATTATGGTTGGATGCATTTGATTTGGGACTATTACAAATCGGGAAGTTTGGCAATTACCCATGAAGATGGTTGGATGGAGATCATCAGAGATACGGCCCAAGCCAGGATAGAAGAGCGTAAAGGAAAAAAGTTATTGGCCAAGCAAAAAGAAATCGTGGATTATGCAATGTCAACGTATCGTCTGGAAAGTCTAAAAAAGTTGATTCTATATCTCAAGTCAAAGGGCAGCGTCTACTTGATTCGATTGCCTATCTCCAAAGAATTTTATCAATTGGAGAATGGTCATTTCACGACTTTTGAAAAGGAGATTCAAAGCATAGTAAATGGAATGGGCGTATCGTATTGGGATATGGTTTCAATTCAGGACAGTGTGAAGTACAATGATGGTCACCACATCAACCGCTTGTATGCGCCTTATATTAGTGCGCGCGTTGGGGCGTGGATGAATGAAACGATTAAAATGAAAAACGAATGAAAAAACAATTATTGATTGTGTCGATGATATTGGGGTTAGCGCACATGGTATGGGCGCAACCTGCAGGAAGTTTGGATCTTTCATTTGGGAATGCGGGCAAAGTGGTCAGTTCTTTCTCCAGTTCCATCGAGCGGGCCAATGCGGTTGGTTTGCAATCCGATGGAAAAATCGTGATCGCAGGATTTGCTTCATACGCGGCTACTGGAAAGGATTTCTTGGTGGCTCGATACAATGCAGACGGAACATTGGATGCTACTTTTGGTAACAATGGTAGCACCACTTTGGATCTGCAATTGGGCAGTGACGATATCGCAAATAGTTTGGTCATCGATAGCCAGGGAAGAATCATTGTTGCGGGAAACAGCGATGATGGAATCAACAAGAATGCGGCCTTGGTTCGTTATACTGTCGACGGTGCATTGGACGTCTCATTTGGAAACAATGGAATGGTGCTATTGGATTTGGTTTCAGGTCAGCAAGACGAGATCAAAGTAATCAAACAGCACTTGGTTTCGGGCAAATTGATCATTGGCGGACAGAGCGCAAGCACATCGAATATTGCCTTGCCTGTTATCGCTAGATTTTTGGAAGACGGGGCCATTGATTCTACTTTGAATGGGACCGGCATTATAACCCCAACAGTGAATGCGGGCGACTTGCAACGTTCGATAATGGTGGAAGATTTGGAAGTTACAGCCAATGGGAAAATATCTGCTGCGGGATGGAGAAAGTACGTGAGTACATCGATTAGTTCTGAATTTTGGGCATGCCGAGTTTTATCCAATGGCACTTTGGACAATACTTTTTCTTCGGATGGGGTGTTGACGTACTCCGAGACAGGAGGGTCTTATTATGCCTATTCTTTGGAATTAAATGACAATCAAGATTTAATCATTGGTGGCACAAGATCTTATTTCGGATCCAATGATTTTAGGATTTTCACCATTTCCAATTTGGGCACGATAGCCAATACTACTTCCAATTATTATATCAGTACTGATATTGATATTTCTTATGCAATGACAAGGGATATGGATGGGAAGTACGTCATGGTAGGCTCTGCAGGTTCCGCTACCAGTCGCAATTTTGGCACATTGCGATTGTTGGCACCTGGCGACTTACAGGCAGATTATTCTTTTGATACAGACGGACGTGTTCAAACCAATTTTAATGGTAACTTGATGAATGAATGTTTTGATGTTGTGGTACAAAATGACAATAAAATAGTTTGTGTGGGTTATGGCGGAAACGACATTGCCATCTGCCGTTATTTGGGATATGGAGTGCCACAATTGGATGGTTTTGCTTTATCAACTCCCGTCAACAATAGCATCAATCAGGATTTTACGGCAGTTGATCTCACATGGACAGAGGCCTATGGAGCCACATTGTATGAAGTTGAAGTGGCGTTGGATATCAATTTCAGCAATGTCATAGTATCAGGTCCCGTTTCAACCGTGGGTGCTGTTGTCAACGGATTGGCTCCTGCAACCGCTTATTGGTGGCGGGTGAGGGCAGGGGATGGAAACACTTGGGGTTCATATGTAGGGCCTTGGAAATTTACTACCATTGGAATGAACAGTTTTTCACTGTCCACTCCAGCGAACAATGCCAACAATGTGGTCTATGCTTCAGTGGTATTTAACTGGACAGACAACGTGGGAGCGGTGAACTACCAGATGGAATTGGCGGACAACGCGGCTTTCACCAATGCTCAATTGTTCACCACCACTACCTCTACCAAGACGGTCAATAATTTACTGCCAGCAACCACGTATTATTGGCGAGTCAAGGCGAGTCATAACGGAAGTGAGTACGGCACTTGGGTTGGTCCATGGCAGTTCAACTCCCAGTCTGCTCCCGTAAATGTGGATTCAATATTGAATCCAAAGCAACCTTGGTTGACCTATCCCAATCCTGCCAATGCAATGGTTTCAGTAGAGTCTAATCTTGGAGATGTAGGGCCCATTTATATTTTTGATGCACAGGGTAAGTTGGTATTTCAAGACAATGTAACATCCAATAAGTGCGCGATATCAACGTCTCATTGGCCTGTGGGTATGTATTGGGTGAAGTATGCTGATGGCAGTGTGAGTACCTTGCTGATTGGTCGATAAAAGTTACTAACAATTTTAACGTTTTCCGTTCGCTACAAGGGTGGCTTAAAACATTATGCCTAATTTTGATATATATTTTAATTATGGTGCGTGTGAAGTCAATATTAATACTCTCAAAGGCGGGACTTTTTGTTTTCCTGATGCTATTGTCAGCACAATTATTTGCCCAATCTCCCAATGCAATTCCTTATCAAGCGATTATTCGGAATCCAGATGGAAGTGTGCTTGCCAACACGGCGGTGACATTGACGTTCAGTATCCATGATATCTCTGCTTCAGGAACCATTGTGTATCAGGAGGGTCACTCATTAACTTCCAATGCTCAGGGCATTGTGGTTTGTGTTTTGGGACAAGGTACTCCAACTGTGGGTTCCTTGGGTCAGGTGAGTTGGGGTCAAGGAGCTAAGTTTCTTTCGGTGTCGATGAATGCAGGTACAGGGGATTGGGATTTGGGTACCCAACAATTGAAGAGTGTCCCTTATGCTCTTTTTGCCAACGACATCTATGTTCATGTAAGTGCCACCGGTGATACCCTCACCGTAGGAAATGAATCGACCATCGTTCCTGGTATTAGCCTAGCCAATTACCCGCTGGGTTGCACGGATGCCTTGGCTTGTAACTACAACCCAAGCGCCGGGCAAGATGATGGAAGTTGTCTCTATCAAAATGCCCCTTGTGACGATGGAAATGCCAATACCGGAAATGACAAGTTGGATGCCAACTGCCAAT
>CALJKR010000079.1 GCA_937974555.1 uncultured Flavobacteriales bacterium
TTGGCATTGGCGCCCCATTGATGGTGCACTTTTGAATTGGAAAATTTGTCTTTTAATTTTTTGGGCAAGTCTTGGTGGGCATAGCTGAAAATGAATCCGTAATCCGCTGTGGAGAAATAGGAAATTCTACTGTAGTCCACGTTACCTGAAGGGTCATATAAATCTATTGTATTCGGAATATTGTCCACACCAAATCTTAGAATGGAGGCTCCAAAGGTTTGTTGTTCGTCAATCTTCTGGGCATAGGATGCAAAATCAAGTTTAGCCAACCCAGCAAAATATTCAGCATGCATCAATCCGATGCTCTGTTTTTGTTCCATTCTGGCAAGTCCAGCAGGATTCCAAAATCCACTGTAAGCGTCATGTGTACTCGATACAATGGCCCCTGATAAAGCATATCCCCGGGCACCAGCACCAATATTTAAAAATTCGTTGACATACTTTGGAGCGATTGCACTCTGTCCGAAAATCGAATAAGTGAAGCCCAGCAATAGTCCTGTCAATAATTTTTTCATACCGCAATTTACATTCAGCCTTCTAAACCCAAAAGGGAAACTTTTATTGCATGAAAAATCTCTTCACCACTCACATTTTTCAGGGCCAAAATATTTTGACATCCTTTTTCTTTGATGCGTGCTTCGGTTGCGGGTCCAAAGGCGATCATTGGCTTGGACAAATCTATGGGATGCTGATTAAAATAGGAGTCTACATTGCTCGGAGAAGAGAAGATATATAGATCGGCATCTGTGGGCATCACCTTTTTAGATTCGGTGCTGTACACGGTCAATCGTTCAATTTTGCAGTTCTTTAAGTGGGGAGCAATGCTGTTTCTTGTTTGTTTAGACTGCGGAAACAATATGGTTTGACCGGATAAAATGTTATTCTGAAAATCAAAAGCAACGTTCTCGGGTTCTGCACTTTGTCCAATGAATACCGCGTCGTAATTGTATTGTTTCAAAGTTTGCGCGGTACCCATTCCCATAGCGGCAATGCGAGATGAAATTTTAGGTTTTTGTTTGATAAAATGATGAACACCTTCACTGGACGAAAAGAATATCCAATCTGCGGGGGTATTGTATTCAAAGGGTTTTGAAATGGTTTCTATGCAAGAATAGCCGATGACAGAATGGCCCGCATCTTTGCACAAGTTGATCCACAAGGGATTGTCTTTTACTTCTCTGCTGATGAATATTCTTGCCATTTTCTCAATTTATCCAGGCAATGTTCAATGGCGTTTTCAGCATTTTCATTTTGATGCGAGAAATGCAATAAGTCATGTGCTAAACCAGAACTAAATGCCACATGAACATGATAGGTGTTTTGTTCTTTGGTGCAATATACACCCAAAGGCAATTGGCATCCACCCTCCATTTTTTGGAGTAGGGTTCGCTCGATATGGATATTGTCTTGAACGTTGGGATGATGAATTTTTTGAAGAATGTTCAAGGTCTTTGGGTCATCTCTTCGGCACTGCCACCCCAACACGCCCTGAGCAGGTGCTGGCACAAATGATTGAGGGTCCAATAGCTGAACATGAAATTCTGACAAATCGATATTTAACCGTTCTATTCCTGCCGCCGCCAACATCAGTGCATCACAATGTCCGTCACGTAATTTTTGAATGCGGGTGGGAACATTGCCACGAATATCCACAAACTCAACATCGGGTCGTATGTTTTTAATTTGGGTTTTTCTTCTAACCGATGAAGTACCGATTCTAATCTGAGATTGAAATTGAAGGGGCAAGTCGGATTGAATAAAACGGTGGGGAGTGATTAAAATATCCCGCGGATCTGCCCTGTGACTAACTGCGGCAATCACCAATTCTGGATGAGGAGCGGTTTCTAAATCCTTGTGTGAGTGCACTGCTATGTCGATGGTTTTTTCCATCAAAGCTTGCTCTATCTCTTTGGTAAAAAATCCTTTCCCTTCGATTTTATCGAAACTTAAATTTTGAATTTGGTCACCTTTGGTTGAAATGATTTCCAATCGGGTGTTTATACCCAAATCATTTAGAATTTTTTGCGTGTGATGGGCTTGCCACAAGGCCAACTCACTTCCTCGTGTTCCAATGATTAACGGTTTGTCCATTTTAATTTTTTTGATGATCCAATAAAACGGCCTTGGCCATTTTCATTGGTACGGAGATGTATTTTTTCTCCATGTAATCTAGAATTTTATCCAAGGTAGCTTTGGCTTCTTCATCCAAATTGGATAACTCCTTTTGAAAAACACTTCCAATCGCTGTATCTCTTATTTCTTTGATGGTTACCGGTATGTTTTGCATGGCCAATTCTATTTTTCTTTCCTGAACCATGTGACGATGTTCAATTAATCCGGATACAATGATGGGTTCACATTGCTCCAACGCTTGCGCTCGGAATGCGATATTTTCTGAGGTGATTTTTTGAATACTATTCATGTCAAAAAATCCGATATTTTTTTTGTTTTTGATTGAGGGATGCACGTTACCGGGCATGGCCAAGTCAATGACAAATTGAGTTTTATCGGACAATTTTGAAATCATTTCTTCACCCATTAAATAATCCGTAGAGCCGGTACAGATGATCCAAGAGTGCGCATCAATGGGTGAATTATAGAATGCTTCCATCGCATGTACATGACCATTTGGAAATCGGGATGCTATGGCTTCCGCATTGTCTAAAGAGCGATTGTAAACGTGAATATTCTCATAGCCGGCATCTTCTAAAAATTTGGCAAATGTGCCAATAATTTGTCCCGCGCCTACCAAAGCAATGGTGCTATTGGTGTCGATGTTTCTTTCCTGAAACGCGCTCCATGCAATGGATACAACGGATACAGGTTTTCTTCTTAAATCGGTTTCAGTAAAAACTTGTTTGGAGGATTTGATGCATTGTTTCATCAACAAACGCAAAGCTTCACCGGCCATGCCCAATTGGATACTTTGCTCGTAGGCATTTCTCATTTGTCCCAAAATTTCATGCTCCCCAATGACGGCTGAGTTCAAACTCGCTGCTGTTCTTAGCGCGTGTTGAACTGCATCTTCTCCGGATAATTTGGTGCACTGTTGCGCAATGGCAGCAATATCAATCTGTTGGTCTTGACAGAATAAATCCAGAATTTTTTGAGTCAAACCTGTGCATACGTAATGATCTACGGTGAATATCCATTCAACGCGATTGCATGTACTAACAAACATGAGTTCTTCACAACCCATCACCGTTTTTAACTCTTGAAGTTTGTTTTCAAGGGAATTTTCGGCGACATGAAATTGACCAATCGTTTCCAATGGAAATTGATGGTGACTAAGACTAATGACTTGCAGTTCCTTCACAGGACAAAGGTCGGTCTCACTTATTTTTTAATTGTCACTGTTTTGTCAAACGACGCGAATATTGGCTGATAGATGTCAAGATTTTTTTAGCCGTTCTTCAATAAAGTGGAGTGGAAGCAGTGATTGAATGCCCGTAATATGAATTACCCTTCCGTCTTGCCCGGTTAAAAGCACCTCGATGGGTTCCGATTGTTTGAGTTCATATTCCAATAGGGCTTGACGACAGCTTCCGCATGGGGCGAGTGGTTGATTGACTTTGAAATTTTCAGGATTTACCGCGATGGCAATGGCCTTGATTGTTTGATTGGGGTACTGGGCTCCAGCATAAAAAATTGCGACGCGTTCTGCACATAGCCCACTGGGAAAGGCCATGTTTTCCTGATTGTTTCCAGTTACGATATCCCCGTTATCCAACAATACTGCGGCACCCACCTTAAATCGACTGTATGGTGCATAAGCTTGCTCCGTGATTTGTTGGGCAGAATCAATCAAGGCGTGCCAATGTGAAGGAACACTTTGCAAATCATTATGCAACTGATATTGAAAAGTTATCGTCTGAATATTGTTAGGCATTAAATTGTCGTCATTATTGTGTTAAGACAAAATAAAGCTTTATTTAGCAATCAACAATTACACCGGTTGACTTTTGGATGAGATTCAAGAAATATTAAAAACCTACGTGCCCATTTCTTTAAAGGAAATGGACGGTGTGGCTTTGATGAACCGAACCGATACCAAGTACATGATTTCCAAAAGCGAATTGATGGATGTCCTGAAGGAGGTGTCGAGTCATTATCGCATTTTGGATATCAAGGGTGTACGCAATAACCACTACCGTTCTCAATACTACGATACGCCGGAATTTTATTTCTACAAACGTCATCACAGTGGAAAGAAAAATCGACTGAAAGTTAGAAAGCGACTGTACGTGGAGAGTAACCTAACATTTTTGGAAGTGAAATTCAAAAGCAACAAGGGAAGGACCGAGAAAGACAGAATGAAGTTGGGTGAATTGAATTCAGCGTTAACAGAGGAAAACGTACACTATATCTCGGAGACTTCGCATTTTGAAGATACCTTAGAACCCAAGTTAATGAATTCGTTTGAGCGAATCACGCTTGTTGATCAGGCTTTACCCGAGCGAATTACAATAGACTTAAGTTTGGGTTTCGAAATGGGCGAAAAACAATTGGTGATTCCGGATCTCGTTATCATCGAAGCCAAGCAAGAAAGACAAAACAGACATTCTGTTTTCCTGAATGCGTTAAAAAAACGTTTGATTCGCCCGGAGAGTATCAGCAAATACTGCTTGGGTGTGGCCTTGATGACCGATGAGAAATCGAATATGTTTAAAGAAAAAATTAGAAGAATAAATAAAATCACAAATGGAAATTATCAGTACAATCATTGATGGAATTGCACAGCAGTTTGCTGCTTGGATGCAAGTGATGCCCAACCCAGCCGAAATACCCGCGGCTGAAGTTCAAGAGAAATTTAAGCCGTTGGGATCAATGAAATTGGCCAATTGGGAAGACTTGTTGGAAATGATTATCCGCTTGGGTGTGCACATGTTGTTTGTTACACTCATTGTGCGCTTTATCTATTACCCTATCGCAAAGCGCAAAGATTTCTTGTTCACTTATTTGTTGTTCAGCATTTCCATTTTCTTGATGTGTTTCATGTTGGAAAGTGTGAAGCTTGAAATGGGATTTGCCTTGGGATTGTTTGCAGTGTTTGGAATCATCAGATACCGCACAGATGCAATTCCGATCAAAGAAATGACCTATTTATTTATCATCATTGGAATGTCGGTGATGAATGCTTTGATCAACAAGAAAATTTCATTGGTGGAATTGGTATTTGCCAACATGGCCATTATCGGGTTAACCTATGGTTTGGAAAGGGTTTGGTTGTTGCGTCATGAGTCTCAGAAGATTATCTTGTATGACAATATCCATTTGATTCAAACCGCCAAACACGATGAGTTGCGCGCGGATTTGGAAGCCAGAACAGGAATTAAAATCAATCGTGTAGAAATTGGTAAGATTGATTTCTTGCGCGATACAGCATTGTTGAAAATCTATTTTTATGATGATGAGCAACCGTCACAAATGGACGAAACCTTTTCTCAGAACATCAACGTATAAGCAAAACAACAGCTGAAGCTTCCACGCCCAGCTCGGCGCCAACGAATCCAAGCTTCTCGCTGGTCGTGGCTTTAATACTGACACAGTCATTGGGGATATTGCAAATGGATCCAATGACTGTTTTCATTTCTTCTACACGCTTTAAGATTTTAGGACGCTCCAAGTTGATTGTGGCGTCTAAATTATTGACGCGCCAACCTTTTTCTGCAATCTTCTCCATCGTGGAAACCAAAAGCTTTTTAGAGTCAATGCCTTTGTATTGTGGGTCTGTATCTGGAAATTGAAAACCAATGTCTCTTAATCCTGCAGCACCTAAAATGGCGTCGCAAATGGCATGCAGCAATACATCGGCATCGGAGTGGCCCAAAGCACCTTTTTCATGTTCAAATTGAATTCCACCCAACCACAATTCACGACCCTCCACCAATTGATGAATGTCGTATCCGTATCCTACTCTAATGTCCATTATTCTGCGGGTTCTTCGTCATTGGATTTGTCACCTACAGTAAATCTCAGAGAGAATCTCAAGGTGTTGGCCAATGGATTTTGTTGCGTGGTGCTCACCAAGTATGACATGTCAATGGTCAATACTTGGTATTTAAGTCCGGCACCCAAGGTGATGAATTGTCGATTGCCTTTGGTTAAATCTTCGTAGAAATATCCTGCACGAACCGCAAATTGGTCGGCGTACCAATACTCCATACCTCCACCAAAGTTTATTTCTCTTAATTCTTCTCTTCCGATGCTCCCTTTCACTACTTGGTTGTTGTTGTCTAATTGTCCTGGTGCGTCGTAAAAAGATTGAATGATTCCCGATGCTACACCCACATTGCGATCATAACCAGAAACCAAAGTGTCTCCGTTGTATATGGGCGGTGTTGGAACAAGTAGCTTGTTCAAATCCAGAGTAAAAGTGATTTTGTTGTAATCGTCCAAATGCGTGGTAACAGCAGTACCCAAACGCAAATTGGTGGGAATAAAATCACGGTTGGCTGTGTTGGTATAACGCATTTTTGCTCCAATGTTGCTGATGTTCAAGCCCACATTGACGCCAATTTTTTTTCCCTTGATTCTCAAATCTTGGTTGGTATAAAAGCTGGATATATCAACTGCCCCAGTTCTACCTGGTTTGCTTTCTGCACCCTGAATATTTGTACTTCCTGTCAAATTGGAATTCACAAATCTTCCGGTAAAGCCAACTCCAAAATTCTTACTTAGTTTCTGACTGATTCCCAAATCCAAAGCAAATTCTGCAGGTGTGAAATCACGGATACTGGTTCCGTATTCGTCTGTAAAGGTGATGTTCCCCAACGAGAAATAACGCAATGAACCACCAATCGCTCGATTTTTATCCAATTTCTTGTAGCCACTTAAATAAGAGAGCGACATGTCGTTGACCAAAGAACGAAGCCAAGGCGAATAAGAAACAGAAAACTCCATGGGTTTCTCGCTGAAGCAAAGTTTGGACATATTCCAATGTACACTATTGGCATCAGGTGAAAGGGCAACACCCGCATCTCCCATGGCTCCTGATCTGGAGTCAGGGGCAATCATCAAAAAGGGCACTGCAGTGGTAATGGTATTCAACTGCACTTGCTGTGCTTTATCACTCTGTGAGATGAGCTGCGCTTCGGCTACGTGGGTTTGAAACACCGCTGCCGCTATGGCTCCAATTAAAATTCTTTTCTGTAACATTTCGTTTCAAATATACGGCTCATCTAAGTATCACCAATTTTTCATATTTCTCCGCTGTTTTCCCTTCGGTATTTTGAACATGGACACGGTAGATGTAGGTTCCTTTTCCAATGTGGTCTCCAAAGTCGTCTTTTCCATCCCAGGCTATTCCATCTGTCCTGAATCCAGTGCAGGTTTGTTGAGAGAAAATGGTTTTTACCAATTTTCCGCTCACTGTGAAAACTTGAATCGTTATATCCAAATCTTGACACGCCTGATTGTGTTCAAAGTAAAACTTTGTCAATGTGGTGAAGGGATTGGGATAATTCAATAAATGTTGAATAACCAATTCTTCATTTTCAGCAACAACAAAGGATAACTCGGAAAAGGAGGAATTATTGTGGGTGTCCCATGCTTTTACACTTAGAGTATGCTCTCCTGTTGAAAGCTGGCTCCAAGGGTATTTGACCACTCCTTTTTTGTAGGTGTTCAAGTTGGATTCAAAATACTCATTGAGGACAATGGGTTGATTGGATTTGGCATCGATCACAGCGGTGATATCATGCCCAATGCCATTGCCTGCCGTATTGATGCCGTTTTCATCGCTGAAAATGGCCAACAAAATAGG
>CALJKR010000080.1 GCA_937974555.1 uncultured Flavobacteriales bacterium
AAAATGACCAATAGGGCCATTGAGGATCTTTCCAATATCTGGAACTATACACTTGATCATTGGTCAGAAGTTCAAGCCGATAAGTACTATATGCTTATAACTGATGCCTTCTCTGAATTAGCCAAACAACCCCATCTCGGAAAAGAATACAACGAAATTTATCCGCAACTAAAAGGTTACAAAATATCGAGGCATATTATATTCTACAGAATTATTGATGGCAAAGACATCGAAATAACAAGAATTCTCCATCAAAGAATGGATATCAAAAACAAATTCAGCTGAGAAAAACAAGTCGAAATAAAAGTTAATTTTATTTTTTGCATTAAAGAATAACTTATTTTCATCAAAAATAAATCCATGAAAAACGCTTTTCTCCTTGCTTCCTTTGTGCTGCTCTCTGCTGTGTGCATGGGACAATCGCAATTCAAAGAAATTTACGATTACGGGCAATACAAATCCAATTGGGCCATGGTGCAATCGAATGAGGGCCTTTTTGGTTTCATCGATAAAAAGGGAAATGTCGTAGTACCCGCGATTTATAAGAATATCTATGATTTTGGGGAAATGCACGAAGATTGGGCGGTGATCCAAACCGTGGACAAAAAATTCGGATTCATTGATAAAAAAGGAAATGTCGTAGTAGAGCCCATCTACCTCGAGATTTACGACTTCGGCGACGAACATCCAAATTGGGCCCGAGTGAAATTGGCCAATGGAAATTATTCCTTCATCGACAAGTTAGGAAAAGAGGTTTCATTCAAAGGACAAATTGTCTCGGTCTAAGCAGCTGAAAAAACCCCAATGAGCATTGGGGTTTTTTGTTGCCCATTTGGACACCATGCTGTTATCCCAACAGATACCGTTCAGCATAACTGTTACATTATTGAAATCACTGATTCGATTACACACGATCTATTCCTATTATTGCAATAATCTATTGTAAGAAAAAAACAATTCCTACATTCACAGCCATCTCTCCCATGAATTTCAAAAACATAGAAACAGAATTGGCAAAAGCTCCCTTAGATCCTGAAGTTGGGATCAAGCGCATTGCACTGGTTGATGGCGAACAATTTGGCTATCACGTTGCCGAAGTACAAACACAGGTCAACGCTCATGTCCACCGACAAGGTGATGAAACCTATCATATGCTCAAAGGTCGTGGCGAAATTCATGTGGGCCCAGTTACCTTTAAGGACAACCAACCCATATCCGTTGAATGGCAAAAACCAACGCATGTCGGTCCAGGAGATGTTTTTAATATCCCACAAGGCTATGCACACTGCCTAAAAAACGTTGGCCCTGATCCGTTGGTTATCATCTTTGTATGTCCGCCTGAACACCTCACTACAGACAGATACATAGTGCCAATGCCGCAGGACAAATAAAAATCAGATGAGCAGACGCAACAGTATTTCTCTATCTCAGCATGAAAAAACCTCACTCCCTCCTCCAGACCAACTGATTGTTCTATACGACGGGGTTTGTCATTTGTGCCAACGCTCGGTTCGATTCATTATTCGAAACGACAAAAAAAATAAATTCAAGTTCGCTTCGCAGCAATCGGAATTCGCTCAAAATAGACTGTCCGAAATCCATTTCAATAATTCACTGGAGACGATTGTTCTTATAAAAGGAACCACCTACTTTGAAAAAAGTGATGCGGTTTTGGAGATTGCCAAACACCTAACCGGTTCCTGGTCCCTGCTCTACGTCTTTAAAATCGCTCCCCGTTTCCTACGCGATGGACTTTATACTTTTATCGCCAAAAACCGGTACCGGTGGTTTGGGAAAAGTGATGCTTGCTGGATACCAACAGAGGAAATGAAGGCTAAACTTTTATCTTAGTTATACTATCTTCGAACGCATGAAAGCACACATTGTTTTTGCACATCCCAATTTGAAATCTTACAACGGTCAGTTGAGAGACCTCGCCATAAAAACCCTCGAAGCGAAAGGTTGGTCGGTGACTGTCAGTGATCTTTTTCAAATGAAATTCAAAGCTTCCGCTGACGCCGATGATTTTGTTTCCTTGCACAACAGCGACTTTTTTGATATCCAAGCCGAGCAATTGGCCGCATCACAAAATCAAACCTATACTCCTGACATTGCACGAGAACACCAATTACTCGAAGCCGCAGATCTCATCATATTCCAATTTCCATTGTGGTGGTACAGCATGCCCGGAGTATTAAAAGGCTATATCGATCGAGTATTCTCATTCGGTTGGGCCTATGGCGGAAAACAAGCAATGGCTGGTAAAAGGGTTTTGGTAAGCATGACCACCGGCGCGCCGGAGATGGCTTGGACCGCAGACAAACGCGGCACCATTCCCGATATTTTCAAACATCTCTTTATCGGCACCTTTGGGTTGTGCGGAATGATTGTCGAAGATCCATTTATAGCTTATAGTGCCAAAAGACAAACTGAGGAAGAAAAAAAATCCAACCTCGACAATTATAAAAATCAACTCATCAATCTTTCACTTTGACATTAAAAACAAAATTGAATTTGCAAATTTTCACAGCATGCATCGCCATGCTCTTTGGATCATATTGCCTTGGCCAATCATCAACATTGAATCTATCCTCATTCAACTCCGATACCTGCTGTTGGCGAAAACTAAGTCAGGAAAAACATTTTATGGAAGCCGGTGAATTGATTGTGCGTTACATCGAAGAAAATCCGAAAGAAAATCACCACGCACTCCATTGGCATGCAGGGCAGATGTATGCTTGCGCAAACGCAAATACTTTGGCCAAAAAACATTTCAAAAAAACCTATTCGCCCCTTTACAGGATTTTTGGTGGAACGGACGCCAAAACTTGGTATTACTATGCAAAAGGAACCGTTGCGTTTATTGACAACGAACCCAAAAAGCTTCAGCGAATTTTAGAGCATTGGGAAAATAATTATCCACCGGATAGCAACTACCAAATGCTTCTCCGATTGAATCAGAGTTTGGGGAAAAATTATTTGGACATATATCTTAATCAATAAAAGATGGACAGAAAAGTTATCCTATACATTGCCATGAGCTTGGATGGTTACATTGCTTCTAAAGACAACTCGATTGATTTTTTATCATTGGTCGAAAAACCTGATGAGAATTACGGATACAATGAATTTGTTAAATCCGTAGATACTGTGATTATTGGTAGAAAAACATATGACAAAGTAATCGAGATGGGTTATGAATATCCACACACTGATAAAGCTGTATATGTCGTGACCCGAAATTCAAATCCTTCAATTGGAAATATTCAATTCTATTCAGGCCATCTAAAACAATTGATTGAAGGTTTAAAAAAACAACCCGGATTAAATATTTATTGTGACGGAGGAGCAGAGATTGCCTATGAGTTAATGAAAGACAATCTAATTGATGAGTTTATAATTTCATTAATACCAATATTACTTGGTGATGGCGTCAGACTCTTCAAAGACGGCCGTCCTGAATTAAAATTAAAACTTGAATCCACAAAGCAGTTTGAAACAGGTCTTGCGCAACTGCATTACAAACGATCAGATTTATAATTTCTAAATTCTTTTTATCGATCATTAAATTTTAAACAATGACCTCAAAAAAGACCCAAAGAAAATGCGCTGAAGGCCATTCCTATTATAAGAGTAGCGACTGCCCTACTTGTCCCATTTGTGAGACCAATCGAAAACCCAAAGAAGGGTTCCTCTCCACCTTGTCTGCGCCAGCCAGACGCGCATTGGAATTGCATAAAATCCAAACCATAGAAGAACTTGCACATTACTCCAAAACCGACATCCTCCAATGGCATGGCATCGGACCCAGCACCATTCCCAAACTTGAAAAGGCCATGGCGGAAATGGGGGTACAGTTCAAAATTAAAAATCACTAACTGAGAAGTATATCCTCAGCATCAGAGTAACAGAAGAATCGACGAACGGGTATCGCTGTCTTCTTCCCGCATAATTTTCATATAAGATATAAGCGTTTTCGCATAAGGTTATTTTTTAGAGTGAGCAATATTTATCGTCGCAAATAAATATCACTCCATGTCTATCATCACAAATAAACTGAAAATTATGTTTCCTTTTTTAGAAACTTTATTTATCTTTGTTTTACCTCCAAAATTTTTAGTTCATGCGATATTTTGAAACTATATTTTTGGAAGAAGCTCATGAATTTATCGAAAAACAAAATCGAAAAACTCAAGCCAAAATTTTGTACAACATTGACCGCGCCTCACAAAATAATGCTGTAACACTATTTAAAAAATTAAGAGATGACATTTGGGAATTTCGAATTCGATATGAAGGCAAGCAAATCAGACTTCTTGCCTTTTGGGATAATCAAGAAAGAAAAAAGACATTGGTCGTTGCGACCAATGGTTTCATTAAAAAAGTGAACGAAGTACCTCAACGTGAAATAGAAAAAGCAATTGGTTTAA
>CALJKR010000081.1 GCA_937974555.1 uncultured Flavobacteriales bacterium
AGATAATTCGGATCAATTCCAAGAATGATTAATCTAGATTAAGAATGCAAAAGAAAAAGTTGTACTTTAGTCACATGAAGTTCAAACAGATATTGTTTGCTTCTGTTTTTCTTGCAGCATTTTCTCCTACCAGTGCACAAGAAGTGGATAATAACAGAAGACTGACAATTACATTGAAAAACGGATCCGTATACCATGGGACCATGGATTACGATGATGGTAGGGAAATGAAATTTACAACGGACGAATTTGGTCTGTTGATTATCAAAAAGCAAGAGTTGAGACGCTTGGACCTCATCAAGTCCAAAGAGCCTGAGAAGGTTGAAGATTCAGCATCCTCAGACGTCATGGCCTACTATGCTACATTTAAAGAGGGGCCATTTTCAACGCGCTACGGCATTACAACCAATGGTTTTGCAATTAAAAAGGGTGAGAATTATGGGTTGATTAGTTTGTATGGCCCAGAAATTCATTTTGCCGTGACTGATCGATTGAATGTGGGTTACATGACCACTTGGGCTGCAAGCCCGATGGCCTTGAGTATTAAATATTCGTTTACCACAGACAAAAGCCCAGTTCAAGTCAGCGCAGGATCATTGTTGATGTCTTCAGGATTTTTTCAATCGATGCGCGGATATGGTACGTTGACTTTCGGAAATCTGACCTTTGGAAATCGTTCCGCCAATGTCAATCTTTCAGGCGGTTACTTTTATTGGAAGTCGGGTAAGCAAGTAATTGCACCGGGTAATTATGAAGTAAATTCCACGTCGTCAATAGCTGCTGCAGATCCAACAATGTCCCAATCTTCGTTTGATTTTTTTCAGCAATCCTCGCAGTTGCGTTATGGAAATAATGGTCGAAGAATCAATGAAAATATCGTGGGTTCTAACGATATAACAACGGGCTATGCAACCCAAGGACCCGTCATTGGATTGAGTGGTATTTTCCCGCTGGGTGAAAAGGCCAGCTTTGTTTTTGAAAGTATGTTGGGATTGTTTGTTACAAGGAGAGAATACATCGCAGATGGGGTCTACACAGGTAGTGAATTGGTCGTTATTAATGGTGGTACCATGTACAATCATCTTTATAATGTTGAAGTAAGCACAAGAGATTATGGAGCCACCATGATTTATGTTTCACCTGGGGTTAGATTTCAGTCCAAAGATGATTTCGCATGGCAATTGTCATTGGCTTCAACGTCTTTATCAAGTGAAGTGAATAACAAAACGCAGTCTTTCCCAATCCCAACTTTCTCTTTATTTAAAAAGTTCTGATTATGAAATACTGCACAAGATTAATCCTTGCGTGGGTATTCTTTATGATGAACTTGTCCATGTTTGGGCAAGAAGTGAACGATACCACTCGTTATAGAATTTTCATCAAAAATAGCAGCATCACGTACAAAGGAACCTTTATTTTTGATGATGGAAGGGAGATGAAATTTATTACCGATGAGTTGGGACCATTGGTGATCATGAAGAGCGAATTGAGAAGACTGCAAAAATTAGATACCAAAAAGGTAGGTAAGCTTGATAGCAATCGTGATTCGTCCTTTTTTAATCTCAATGATGAGAGCCCATTTTCTACTCGTTATAATTTTACGACCAATGCCTTTCCAATCAAGAAAGGCCATAACTATTTCATGACCAGTTTGTATGGACCTGAAATACATTTTGCTCTAACAGATCGATTAAATGTCGGGTACATGACAACCTGGGCCACAAGCCCCATGGCATTGAGCATCAAGTATTCTTTTAAAACCAAAAGTGAAAAAGTTCATTTTGGTGTGGGTTCATTATTGCTTTCTTCAGGTTTTGCGCAATTGGGAAAGGGTTATGGAGCCCTCACTTTTGGTGCAGTAACATTGGGGGATAGGAACAAGAACATCACGGTGTCTGCTGGATATTTGTATTGGCAGTCTGGTGCCAAACAAATCAAGCCCGGACATTACACATCTGAATACACCAGTTGGGACAGTCTTCCTGACCCAGCAAGAGCCATGCTCCGAAAGAAGCCAGATGACATTGGATTTAGAGAGATAAACAGTTGGCATATTGGTGACACTTCAATCACCTATGGTTATCCCATTTCTGGTGGTGTAGTTGGCCTCAATGGTACGATGCCATTGGGCGGAGGATCACACTTTGTGTTTGAAACGATGGTCGGAAATTTCAAAGGTACTCGTGAGGTAATTACCCAAGTAGGGGAAACGGAAGTATACAATTTGAATGCACCCAATGATTTATGGAGAGATAATTTTGTCCATAAATTTCATTATCGGGTAGAGACAGTTGGATATACGGCTTTGTTTATCATGATTTCTCCGGGAATCAGATTTCAATCAACCCCTAATTTTGCATGGCAAGCTTCGATTACCTCTTTGGTTTTCAAGAATAGTCATGACCCCGTGGCCAAGGGTTTGCCTTTGCCAATGATTACATTATTTAAAAAGTTTTAAATTTAAGAAAATGAAAAAGTTATTTGTTCTGATGGCCTTGGCCTTGAGTGTTGTCGCATCATATGCGCAACCCGCATCTGGAGATGCTCCTGCCGTGCGTTATACTTTCAACCTAAAGAATGGTTCTGTCTACACAGGTACCATTATTTCGGATGATGGTAGAGAGATGTTTGTTTTGACTGAAACCGTGGGTAAGTTGTACATCAACAAAACCGAGTTACGAAACATGGTCAAAATTGAAGAGAAAAAAGTAGTTGAATTTGAAGATAACTTCATTACCGGTGGTCGCTATTTAGAAGATGGACCTTTCACCACGCGATATAATGTCACTACCAATGCTCTGCCTATTAAGAAAGGTGAGAATTATGCGATGACCAATTTTCATGGAGCTGAGGTGCATTTTGCGCTATCCAACCGATTCAATATCGGTATCATGACCACATGGATCGCGAGCCCAATGGCTATTGCTGCCAAGTACAGTATACCAACCAAGAATCCAAAGGTTAATTTTTCAGTGGGTACAATTCTAATGACCTCGGGTTATTTCAATAATTTCGGAGGATATGGACATTTGACATTTGGGAATGTTACTTTGGGCGATCGTATCAATAACATTACTTTGTCCGGTGGATATTTTGGATTCAATGGTCCTAACCACAATCCTCTGTCTGGTCCCATTGCATCTTTGGCGGGTTCATTTAAATTGGGACCCAAAGCCAACTTTATTTTTGATTCAATGTTTGGTTTTGTTGATTACAAAAAACAATACTTGGGCAGTTTGGATGTAAGTGATTTCAACGGACGCGCCATGATGATATCCCCCGGGATGCGTTTTCAAAGCACCGAGAATTTTGCTTGGCAATTTTCTTTGGCTACGGTTGCTGCTGATGAGATTGCTTTCCCAGCGCCATTCTTGACCTTATTCAAGAAGTTTTAATATGTCACAAGAATACCGCAGTGTTTCTTTTTCGGAAACGACATTAACGGAATTGATGATTCCGGCATATGCCAATTTTGGAGGCAAAGTGCACGGCGGTATTCTTTTGTCTTTGATGGACAAGATAGCCTATGCCACGGCCACCAAACACAGTGGTATGTATTGTGTGACTGTGGCTGTCGAGGGGGTTGAGTTTTTAAGTCCTGTTGAAGTGGGTGACTTGGTCACTTTGCAGGCCTCCGTAAATTATGTGGGAAGATCTACCATGATCGTTGGAATCAGGGTAGAGAGTATGAATCCCCGACTTTCTTACGTGCGTCATACCAATTCGTGTTACTTTACAATGGCCGCTAAAGATGAGAATGGGGAATTGACTCAAGTGCCAGGTTTGATTCTTGAAAGTGAAACCCATTTGCGACGTTTTTATGAAGGGCGCAGATTGAAAATATTGTCCGCTGAGAAAAGAAAGATGCTAAAGGCCCCATTGGACGATATCGCATCAGCACAAAAAGAGTTGGAAATCAATGGAGAGCGCTTCCGAATTGAATTTTGATATTTTTTTTCAGAAAAAGCTTGGAAAAACAAAATTCACGTGTATTTTTGCAACCGCTTTCGAAGGAAAGCAAAACGGTCCGGTAGTTCAGTTGGTTAGAATACATGCCTGTCACGCATGGGGTCGCGGGTTCGAGTCCCGTCCGGACCGCCAACTAAGAGAAAAGCTTCAAAGAAATTTGAAGCTTTTTTGTTTTAAGGCATTGGGTAAATGTTACACCACTAACAATCCTATCTCCCTTAACTCCTCCACAGTTTCTCCCTCCCAGAAAACAGAAAAGTTGCCCAATCCTGCTTGTGAATAGGCTTTTTTGAATTCCTCAAATGTCCAGGTTTTAAAAGGCTTAACCGAGATACGATCTAATACATCCACTAGCCAATGACCTAGCTTTTCTGGCACCATTAATTCCACTTCGTCACGTCCCATACTCATGTGTAAAACTGTTTTTCCTCGAGAGACCTTTCCTTTGGAAGGAATGGGGCCAAGCCAACAAATTTTGGCATTGGGTTTAGGCATTTGTTCTTCTTGAGGGGCTAAAATGCGCGCGATGTAATTTTTGGGAATCTGCGTCCGCGGAATTTTGAAATCAAACCACTCCTGCAGCGGCATTTCTAATCCAATGCCATGCATGTAATTAAACAAGGATTTCTTTAAGCCCTCACTAAATTGTGCATGGTCCGTTCCCTTTGGATCCGCATGTTCCAAATCATTATTGGCAAAGCTTCCCGGTTCCGGATTCAATATTTTTATGTGATACGCATCCGGATTCAAGCCCACCGGACTGTGCGCCGTCAACGCAAATTGATGCCAAAAACCGGAGTGCATCACCCCATTTTCGACGAGTTGGCGTACAACCTCCAACGAATCCACCGTCTCCTGCGCGGTCTGCGTCGGGAATCCATACATCAAATAGGCATGGACCAAAATGCCCGCCTGCGTAAAATGATCCGCGACTTGGGCTACTTGGGCCACCGTAACTCCTTTATCAATTAAGTCCAATAAACGATCGGAAGCTACTTCCAACCCGCCCGAAACAGCAATACAGCCGGAGCGCACCAATAATTGGCATAAATCCTTCGTGAAACTTTTCTCAAATCGAATATTTGTCCACCAAACCACCGTCAAATCCCTGCGGATAATTTCCAATGCCACATCGCGCATCAAAGCTGGTGGCGCGGCTTCATCTACAAAATGGAAGCCATTGTTTCCAGTTTGGGCAATCATCGCCTCCATGCGGTCGACCAACATAGGTGCCGTCGTGGATTCATAGTTTTTGATGTAGTCTAGAGAAATGTCGCAGAAGGTACATTTGCCCCAATAACAACCATGGGCCAGCGTCAACTTATTCCAGCGGCCATCACTCCAGAGGCGATGCATGGGATTGGCGATTTCAATGACCGATAAATAGGAACCCAAAGGCAAATCCGTGTAATCCGGAACGCCCACGTCCTTCTGCTTGACGTCTGAATCTTGAGAGCCATTTAAGTAAGTAAGTGTTCCATCGATGCAACAAAACGTGCGTTTCAAATCGTTTAATTCCCGTTCGCCTCGTAAATGCTCAAGCAAATTCATCAAGGGTGTTTCGCCATCATCGAGTGTGATGAAGTCGACAAATTCAAACACACGAGATTCTTGTAATGAACGCAATTCCGTATTCGCATATCCACCACCCAAGGCGACTTTGATCTGGGGATGGTGTTTTTTGATCCACTGTCCACAGCGCAAAGCACTGTATAAATTACCCGGGAAGGGAGCCGTAATGGCTACCAAATCAGGTTTTTCAGCTTGAATTTTTTGTGATAGGATACCCACCAACAACTCATCGATGTAGGTCAAAGGCGCTTCTAATGCCTGGTTTAATTCATGAAAACTCGATGCCGATCGCCCGAGCCGTTCCGCGTACCGACTAAACCCAAAATGAGGGTCAACGGCATCAATGATTAAATCCGAAATATCTTCTAAATAAAGTGTAGCCAAATGTCGCGCTTTATCGCGCACGCCCATGCTACCAAAGGCCCATTCCAAATCTGTAACTTGCTGAAAACGTGATGCTTCCGGCAGGTAATTTTGTTCGGCAATGACATGCGCCATCGTGGGGTTTTTGTCATGTAAAAATGAAATAACAGGGTCAATCGTGCGAATGTAGGACTGTTTCAGTCGGAGCATGCGCTGCCCGTTTTCATTCAGTTTTTTGCCGGATGCTTCAATGTGAGCGAATAATCGTTGGAGTCCTCCTTTCGAAAACAGTTGGAGAATGACTTCCAAACCTAAGTCGGCCTGATACGACTCCAACCCCTTCGTATTCAAGAACCCCTTCAAATAAGCCGTCGCTGGGTAGGGCGTATTTAATTGGGTAAACGGCGGGGTAATGAAAAATACCTTGGTGTTTTTTGTGCTCATGAATCATCCCTCACCTTTGGCAAACCTTGGAGGATTGCCAAAGGTACGGCGGCGGCGGGACATTTCAGCGTGAAGAGCTGATAAAGAATATCAAGAAATTGATCATTTGTTTTTACGTTCCTCACCTTTGGCAATCCTCAAACCAGGTTTGCCAAAGGTAGTGGAGGGGAACGGAACTCTGATGGTTGTAGCTCATAAAAATTATCATGAAGTTGGTTTTTTT
>CALJKR010000082.1 GCA_937974555.1 uncultured Flavobacteriales bacterium
ACTTGAAAAAGCATAGGCATCAAAGATTTGGTTATTGAAGAAAATGCCTTGATGAGTTTGATTTTTTAATTGAAGACCATCTAGTAGCCGAGAGAGCTCTTGCCTTTGATCTAAAACTTCTTGCTCGATACAATAGATTCTTTGGTCAAATTGATGAAGCCTGGAGTCTATTTGACGATATCTAACGAAGGAATCGATGATTGAAATACTAATTTGAATTGCAGTAGCACTCTTTAGAATTCCAGCGAGCATGGCTACACCATGTTCAGTGAATACAAATGGTGATTTGCGTAAACCCATAATATCTCCTTTGGAAGTCACAATTTGTGACTTCCAATTATTGAATTCTGATGCAGTCAGTTGAAACATGTATCTATCAGGGAATCGTTCAGCGTTTCTTTTTACGGCTTGATTTAACACTTTGGTAGAAACCCCATATAGTTTTGCAAGTTCTCTATCCAGGATGACAGGGTATCCTCGCATTTCTATTATTTTAATGTTGCTGATAATAAGTATTTCGTTTGGCATGTCACAAAAGTCAATCAAGGTGATTGAATGAGCAACCTATAAATTATGCGCATAAAGGCGAATGGACTTCGTCCGGTGAATCGGTGAATCGGCGAATCAGTAAATCGGTATTGGGTTTTGGGTTGAATTTTCCACTCCTGTCGCGAAGCGATCCCGACAGCGAATCTCGTCGGGACGGGCACAGACGAGCTTCGCTGTCTGTGCAAGGTGGTCTTTAAAGCGTGAAGCAGAAACAGAAAGAGAATGTAGATTTGTAGGTAATTGCTTGGAAGCTGATTTCAGTATACCGGCTCGGTCATTTCAGCCGCATGAGGACTTCCGGCAACATCCCGTCCATTCTCGAAAACGCGAACCACCTTTTTCCCAAATCTTTCAAAGATGCCCCCAGGTGATAAAGTTCTTGGTTATCCAAAATCAAAAAACGGTCATGTACATATTTGATTGTCCTGATTGATATTGGCGGATATTGTGCATTGTGTTTTTCCATGTCGAGAATGAGTTCGGGAGATAATTTTTCGGTGTAAATAGAGCATTTGACCTTCGCATTTCTCTTGGATAATTGGAGCAGGGTAGTTTCATCAACATAATTGTCCAAAAGTACAATCGACTTTTTAGCGCTTTTGATCAATTGACTTGAAAAAGCATAGGCATCAAAGATTTGGTTATTGAAGAAAATGCCTTGATGAAATTGAGAACCATTGATTTGCATTTGATCCAGTATTCCATTTATTTTTTTCTCATGAATTTTTATTTGATCATTCATTTCAAAAAATGATTGTTGAATCCAATGGTAATCATTTTTGACAATCACTAAGTTTCGGAAATAAACAAAAGTTTCGATGATTTGAATACTAACTTGAATTGCCATAGGGGATTTCAATACTGCGGATAACATCGAAATTCCATGTTCCGTGAAGGCATAAGGCAAGTACTTTCTATGTTGCCCTCTGCTTTTGGGCTGAGTTAAATCTGAATTTAAGGTCGCAAAATGCGACCTTAAAGATTTTAATTCGTCATTGGTTATCTGAAACATGAAATGTTCTGGAAATCGTTGATGATTTCGTCGGACTTGCTCCATCAATCGTTTGGTGGTTACATTGTAGAGCGCGGCCAGTTGATCATCTAGCATTACTTGTCGACCTCTAATCGAGAAGATTCCTTGGCTAATGTTTTCAATTTGAAGATTATCCATAATCAGCAAATCTCGTATCGCGGCTATTTTTTAGCAACCTATAAATTATGCGCATAATGGCGAATGGACATTTGCCCGGTGGATCGGTGAATCGGTAAATCGGTGGATCGGTAGGGGCGAATTGCCATTCGCCCGGTGGATCGGTAAATCGGTGGATCGGTAGGGGCGAATTGCCATTCGCCCAGTGAATCAGTGAATCAGTAAATCGGTATTGGGTTTGGGGTTGAAATTTCACTACTCATCGCTTCCGCGTTGAGACAGCTATCTCATTCTCATTCTGTTTCTGTTTTCGTTCCCTTCATCCCCTCATCCCCTCATCCCCTCATCCCTTCATCCCTTCATCCCTTCATCCC
>CALJKR010000083.1 GCA_937974555.1 uncultured Flavobacteriales bacterium
ATCCCGCTGGGATTCGAACCCAGGACCCATACATTAAAAGTGTATTGCTCTACCAGCTGAGCTACGAAATCGCCTGTGCAATTTTGCGGGTGCAAATATAGGGTATGTTTCTATTAAAAAAAATAATTTTTAAAAAAAAGTTTCTCAAACAACTTTTTCAATTTCTCCGATGTCTTAATATATTTGGAAATCATAGCATTAGAATGAAATATCTATTTTCTTTTACCCTCTCTCTATTGGTCTGTTTGGCCATGGGGCAGAACATTCCTACGGAGTTTGTTAATCGCGAAGCATTTTCTATTTCGCGAGAAAGTCAGAAATCATCAGCCTTTCAGAGCATTCAATTGTCCGATTCTCAAATCGCGCAGTTGTCAAATCTTCCTCAAGGTCCTGTGAATGGAGCCATTTTTAACGGTCAGATTTCTCCCAGTAATCAGTTCCAATCTTTCAGAGTAGAGGGTACTGACATCATCATTACTGTTCAAAACACGGCGCGTTTGGAGAGAATGTTCAAGCAATCACAAAAAAAGAACGCTTCAAAAAAATAGGACATGAAGAAATTATTAGTCATTATTTGGGGAGCGATGCTCGTGGGTGCTCAAGCACTGGCCCAAGATATTTTGTCTTTTCCTGGATCTGGCAGCGCGTCTTTTCCATGTATGATGCCCTATGGTGCTCAGATAGACCATTGGATGTTGGGCAATGGAAGTGATACCACTTTTGCAGATACAACATGGCAAACCATGGAACTTTGTCCTCAAAATCCCAATGCCTTGGTTTCTTTGACCATTGATCAGTGGGCTTTTTGCTCCAACCTTCCACAGGGTGGGCAATACTTGGTGGTTTACAATGGTCCTGCAGCCGATTTAGCTGCATTGTCTTCCATTAATCCGCTAATCGCGATGGACTCATTGGTCGTGGGAAGCTATTCTCAGAATGTGATTTTCAATAGTTTATATTCAGGCCCGTCAGGTGTTAACTATTTCACCGAGGCGATTAACCCCGGATGTTTGACCTTTATTTTAATTGAATTTGGTACTTGCCCTCCGGGTGATGGAGGATTTATCGCCTCAGTGGGTTGTGTAGAAGAGGCTCCTTTTTGTGATATCACTGCCATAGACCCTATCGTTGGGGATTGCCAAGGGGCTACTTCCACATACAGCATCGAGGTTGACGCGAGTTTGATTTTGTCCAATAACCCAGGTGCGCCAGTGATGGTTTCAATCGATGGCAATTTATCTACCCAGATAGATATGACCACGGGCAACAATAACTTTACCATTCCGAATTTGGATGCAGATGGTGCCGTGCACATTTTGTCTTTTGAGGTGCCCTCTTACCCAGGTTGTACTTTTGAGATTGCTTTCACAGCCCCAGCCCCTTGCACCAATTGCACCGCCCAAGCGGGAACCGGTATTACAGGTGGTGCTGATGTAGTGCTTTGTGGAAATCAAAACAATCTTTGGAATGTCACAGGAAGTATTGTGTCTCCAGTGGATGCCAACGACCCCAATGTGGCCTACAACCCTGGTTTGGCTTGGGCGGTATTTTCAGCAATTCCAAGTATCACTACAGGAGATGTGACGAGTGATCCGGCTTATTTAGGTTTGATGCCGGGCTCAGCAGGTCCTATTGACGGTGGATACGTTTTGTTGTTGGTAAGCAGCAATGGAACAGCCAATCAAATCAATGCTTTGATGGGAATGCCCAATGGTTTCAACCAACCATTGAGTTTTTACATTGCTCCCATAACCCTTTACAATTACAGCACGGGTGTCGTGTCTGTCAATGGTGCAGAAGGCCCTTGCTCAGATATCGGCGATATCGCGCATGTGGTATTGGTACCTCCTACGACAGTCAGTGCTCCAACCATTGATTGTGTGAATGGTCAAGTGACTTTCACACCAACCCAAGGTAACCCCGCTTTGAATGTTATGAGCTACAATATTCTTAACGTTCAACCAGCTACTGCAACCGCTCCTTCAACTGTAAACAATGGTTCTCCATTTACCATAGCCAACTTGGTGGATGGAGATACATATAGTTTCCAATTGGTTGATCCCAATGGGTGTACTGTAAGCCCAGCAGCGGCTCAGTTCCAAGGTGCGGGTGATCCCACCATTCCAGGTCTTCCTGATATCTGTCAAAATTCAGATGCAGTGCAATTGGTGGCTACACCATCAGGAGGGGTATGGTCAGGAACGGGTGTAAATGCCGGTGGAGTATTCAATCCCGACAATACTCCAGGTCCAGGAACTTATACAGTGACCTACACCACCCCGGGTATTTGCGGAGGTACTGTTTCTGCCGATGTTGTGGTGATGACCAATGACAACTGTATCACGGGTACAGTGAGCCCAATCGGGACTCCTTTGGTGGTGGCTTGTGGTGGTTTTTTGACCGATGATGGGTTGCAAGCGGCTGACTACAGTCCCAATAGCAATGACACCACTGTTGTTTGTCCTGATCCGGCAATCCCATTGGATCAAATTTCGGCTTTGAGTTTCAACGTTTTCGACTTGGGATTTGGCGATCAATTGTCCATCTTCAACGGAAATAGTGTTACCGCACCATTGATTGGTATTTTCCAAGGTACAGACATCGTAACACAAAGCTTCTTCTCAACGGATCCATCGGGCTGTTTGACCGTAGTATTTGTTTCGGATGCCGATGCCAGCGTAGGTAACTTCAGTGCTGAAATTACATGTGGTATTCCATGTCAAAATCCGCAATTGAATATCACTGTGGATCAACCAGATTTCCAACCAACCAAGATCTGTCAGGGAGAAACGGTAACATTTAACGCGTCTGGAACCCAGTTCTTCAACGACGGTCAATATGTTTCGCACGAATGGCAATTTGGTGACGGCACCATCGATACAACCAGTTGGCCCATCGTAGCCCACCAGTTTGACAATGCCGGTGGTTATGTTGTTCAGTTGTTGGTAACCGACAACAACGGTTGCACCAACAGTGTGTTGCCCGATATCTTGGTATTTACTTCTACTACACCCAATATTGACTTATCAACGTCTGAAACAGACAACACCATATGCACAGGAGTACCTTTGGATGTTGAAGCTATATTCGACCCAGTGACATGGACCAATGTGCCAGAACCCAATTTGGGAGGGTCTATATTCATCCCAGATGATCAATCTCAATGTTTCTCTGACACACTAAATTTCACTGGGTTTGATGGTGGTTTGACGATTACCAGTACCGCCGATATACAAGATGTATTTGTGAACATGGAACACAGTTTCATGGGTGATTTTGTGATCACCATTTATTGCCCAGATGGATCAGCAGTAGTGCTTCACCAGCAAGGTGGAAGTGGAACTTTCTTGGGAGAGCCTGTGGATGTTGACTCTGATTTGTCTCCTGGTGTGGGATACGATTATTTCTGGACACCAACAGCCACCAATGGTACTTGGGCACAAAATTCTGGTGGCACATTGCCATCCGGTGCATACGAGCCTGTTCAGCCTTTCACCAATCTTTTGGGATGTCCAATGAATGGTGATTGGATCATTGAAATTTGCGACTTGTGGGCATCAGACAATGGATACATTTTTGACTGGAATGTTCACTTTGCAGATTATATGTATCCCGATTGGACCACTTTCACTCCGAGCATTGGCGCGGGTTGTGACTCTTCTTATTGGACGGCTCCCTCAGGATCTATCATTACAGATCCATTGAACATGTGTGACACCTTGGGTGTAACCCAAGCCGCTCCCGGAAGTTACGTTTACACTTATCATGTGATCGATGACCACGGTTGTGAATACACAGAAGACATTACAGTTAATTTTTATCAAGCTCCGCAAATCGAATTGGGCCCGAATATCCCTTATTGTGACGGAGCGGATTTGGATGGATCCGTAATAGGAGGACAAGTTCCAGGAGTCTCATATGTTTACACATGGACCAATGCCAACCTGCTTTCCAATTCCAACGTTCCTTTGGTTCAGGTAGAGCCTATAGATACTTTGACTCAATTCTCGATGACCGTGGTGTCTGGTGGTGATGCAGCCTGTTTTGCGACCGACTCAGTACAAGTATTTATCGTGAACACGCCCCCACGTTGGTTGTACACAGATACTTTGTGTGCTGGTGATCCTTTGGTGTTGACCGCTCCATTGAGTAGTAATTATAATTATCATTGGTTCTACTCAGAAAATGGAAATCACATTACACTGGATGGAAGTGAATACCAATATTCAATTCCATCTGTATTCAATCAAACTTATTTTGTAGAAATTACAGAAGTTGTTTGTGGCAAGGTGGACACTTGTACATTTATTGTCAGTGCCCCTGATTGTCAATTGATTTTCCCCAATTTGCTCACAGGGTATGAAGGAGATGGCACGCAATCTGCGCTTTGTCAGGGAGATCCCAATGCACAAGGAAACAATTACTTCTACATATGTGGATTGTTTGGTGCACAAGGCGATATCAGAGGATCATCTTTGCAAGTATTCAATCGATGGGGTGATAAGGTTTATGAAAGCTTGGATTACCAAAATGATTGGAGTCCAGATGATTTGAACGATGGTGTATATTACTATATCCTAAGGTGGAATCGACCCAATCCAGAGTATTTTCATGGTGACTTTACTTTGGTTAGAGAATAAATTTAATCCCTCTTCGGAGGGATTTTTTTTGTGATGGAAATGAAAGCGGCAAAGCATTTAGGGCAATGGGCCTTGGCCCTAAGAGAGGAGCAAGAACACGAACGATTGTGGATAGAGCAATTGATTAGTCAATCTTCGCCACAACAGCGTAGAGAAAAAGGAATTACATGGTATCCCGTAAAAATTGCAGATGAGGGATATGGATTGGGTGCCTATCCTTATTTGGTTTTGGAAAATCCCCGACCCCAAAAGGGACACGCTTTTCAAAGTGGAAATCCAGTTTCGGTTTTCAGCGAAGCTGATGCATCCCAAGGTGAGCGCGTAGTAGGGGTCATTGGATTTGTCGATGACCAAAGGATGAAAATTATTTTTCATTGTGATGAATTGCCGGAATGGATTGACAATGGTCGATTGGGGGTAGATGCTTTGTTCGATGAGAAATCATACAAGGAGATGTTTTTGGCGCTGAATCGAACAATCAATGCGGAAAAGGGCAGATTGGCTGAATTGCGGGATTGTATTTATGGACAACGGTTATTGCGCTGGGATGAAGAGTGCGTAGCAGAGAGTGAGCACCTTAATCAGTCTCAGCAGCAAGCAGTTCAAGCCATAGTGAACGCCCAAGATGTTGCTGTTGTACATGGGCCCCCAGGCACGGGCAAGACCACCACTTTGGTTGCAGCCATTCAGGTGATGGCCCAACAAGGCAAGCGAATTTTGGTGACAGCAGCCAGCAATGCGGCTACCGATCATCTTTTACAGCAATGTATTCAAAAGGGTTTGCGCGGGGTGCGAATCGGAAATTCTGCCAAAGTAGAAGAAGACAACCAAGCCTTTACCATGGATGCTTGTTTGTTGCGCGACAAAGAATACAAGCAGATTAAAGAATTGAAAAAGCGTGCGGTGGAGATGCGAAAAATGGGCGCCAAGTACAAACGCAGTTTTGGGAAGGAGGAAGCAGAACAACGTCGCTTGTTGTTTCAAGAAGCCAAGAAATTGCAGAAGGAGGCGCGAGACTGGGAGCAGTATTTGATCGATAAAATCATTGATGAATCATCGGTGGTGGCTGCAACGTTGATTGGTTCAAATCACCATTATATCCAAGAAAAAAATTGGGATGTGGTGGTAATAGACGAAGCCGGTCAAGCGCTGGGGCCTGCGGTTTGGGTGGCCATCGCACATGCTGATAAAGTGATTTTGGCGGGCGATCCCTTTCAATTGCCCCCCACAGTGAAATCAACCAAAGCCGCCGAAATGGGTTTGACTAAAACGCTTTTGGATGTGGCGATTGAAAACCTGCCCAATGCCGTTTCATTTTTAAATGTACAATACCGCATGCATCAAGATATCATGGCTTTCTCCAATGCGTATTTTTATAAGAATGCCTTGATCGCACATGAATCCGTCGCACAACGTGGTTGGTCTGATCAACATGCTGCCGTTGTCTTTATTGACACCGCGGGTTGTGGATTTGAAGAGCAAGCCGGTACAGATGGAGACAGTCTTCAAAACCCTGAGGAATGGCAATTGATTCTGAAGCATTGGGAGGCCATGAATATACTGAGTGCCGGTGAAGTGGCCGTGATCAGCCCTTATCGCGCCCAAGTGACATGGGTTCAAAATGAATTGGAAAAGAATAGCCGAGTGACAGTCAATACCATTGATTCATTTCAAGGACAGGAGGAAGATATCGTATACATCAGTTTGGTGCGAAGCAATGAGCAGAGTGAAATTGGATTCCTCAAAGACTACAGGAGAATGAATGTCGCCATGACCAGGGCCAGAAAAGGTTTGGTTATTATTGGCGATAGCGCCACTTTGGCCAAGGATGCCTTTTACTCCAAGATGATTGAAACCATTGAAAGCAAAGGAGGGTATCAATCGGCTTGGGAAATATTATATTCGTGATATGAAAAAATATTGGATGTTTCTTTTCGCTTTGATCGCAGTTTCTTGTAACAAATGCAAGGATGAGCCCACACCGCCTACTGTGGACGAAGGCCCGATGTTGGTTGTGAAATTTGTGATGGATCCCAATCAGGAGCGATTGGATAATCTGGGCCAACCCAGCACACTTCCTGCAGGACACGGCGCCATTAGTCCAGATTTTAATTCTCTGAGTGCGCATTACATTGAATTGGCATCCAACATTTACACCCCATTGGGTGAGGGCGAAGTGATTTATATGGGCCCCGAGACCATGGCAGGAGGCGCCAAGGCGATCGATTTTAATCAGGCCAAAATTGTCGCTCCTGGGGAGGTGTTTCTTCGAATTCCTCTGAAAGACATCACGCCGGGAACTTATTATTATCCCAGAATTTCTTTGTTGTATCAAAACTATGACATCATGTTGTTGCAACAGGGTATGAACCTGCCTGGAACGGTGGCCAGTTTTGTTGGATACAACACGTACATTACCGATTACACCATCAACACCCAAACCATGACCGTCAATGACGATCAGTTGCAAGGCTATTGGGGATTTGAAACATTTGTTTTTGGAACCCCTTATACCACGAGTGGTCAAGCCCCTGCCGGAGCGACGACTGTCCCCAATCCATTATTTGCAACCTCGCCGATTCCCCAAGGATCCTGCGTTGTTACTGGGGTATTTGATCAACCCTTGGTTATCTCCGGAAACGAAACACAAGACATTCATCTGACGATTTCTTTCTCAAACAATCAAAGCTTTGAGTGGGTAGAAGTGAATGCAGACGGCAAATGGGAACCTGCTGCTGGTGAAAATGTAGTGGACATGGGAATCAGAGGCATGTTGCCCATGGTGGAGTATTAAGATTCTTCGGTCCACTCGTCAAATTCTTCGTCATTTTTTTTGACTTGCACCTTAACGGTTTTGCTGTCGCCAAAAAGCATTTGGACGATGCTGATGAAGATAGACAACCACAGTGCTGACCAAAAACTCCGTATTCCAAATTCAGGTACAATCTCTGATGCAAGCATCAATATCAATGCGTTGATGACCAAAATAAAAAGGCCAAAGGTGAATATGGTGGCGGGAATCGTCAACACCAAAAGCAAGGGTTTTACAAATCGATTCAAAAGCATCAATACCAACGCCGTGATGAGTGTGTAGAATTTGGATTCGAAATGAATGCCGTCCATCCAAGCATCGCCAACCAGCAATGCCACACTCAATAACATGAACTGAAAACTAAGTTTCCAAAAATTTACTGACATGGCTCAAAAGTAGGTAGGTCTTTTCTATATTTTTGCAACCAAAATCTAAACAATGAAATTTTTTATCGACACAGCGAATTTGGATCAAATTCGCGAAGCAAAAGACCTTGGCGTATTGGACGGGGTAACAACCAACCCCAGCTTGATGGCCAAAGAGGGTATTTCAGGAACAGACCGTGTAATGAAACATTACGTAGACATCTGTGAGATTGTAGGAGAGGGAGAAGGAGATGTAAGCGCGGAAGTAATTGCTACAGATTTTGAAGGTATGGTAAAGGAAGGCGAAGCCTTGGCCGCATTGCATCCCAATATTGTGGTAAAAGTGCCCATGATCAAGGACGGTATCAAAGCGATTCGTTACTTCACTGACAAAGGCATCAAAACCAATTGTACTTTGGTATTTTCTGCTGGACAGGCTTTGTTGGCGGCCAAAGCAGGAGCCACCTATGTATCTCCATTTGTAGGTCGCTTGGATGATATCTCTACCGATGGAATTGATTTGATTGATCAAATCAGAACCATCTATGATAACTACGGTTTTCACACGGAAATTTTGGCTGCCAGCGTGCGTCATCCAATGCACATTATTCAGTGTGCTGAGATTGGGGCTGATGTGATGACGGGGCCATTGAGTGCGATCATGGCATTGTTGAAACACCCTTTGACAGATTCTGGATTGGCTCAGTTTTTAGCTGACCACAAGAAAGCAGCAGAGGCGGCCAAGTAAGCCCCAACCCTGTATTTCTGTTCACATTCATACGTTTGCAATTCACATCGGGCCGAACAATTTAGCGTTGTTCGGCCCGTTATTTTTACTACAAAATGCATACGATTATGAAACGTGGATGGATTGTGTTGATTTGGATGTGCTTATTGGCTGGGGTTGCGCAAGCGCAGCGTCCATTCCAATTGCAAAAAGATCAACAGGCCTATGGAAAGGCAATGGAGTTGTTTGAGCAAAATAAATTTGCTCCAGCCCGAAAACACTTCGAAGATTATCTTCAGAATTATTGCAAAATCAACACCTCTGTAGAGTGTGCCAATGCAGAGTATTTCATTGCGCGATGTGCTTTAGAACTATATCACAAAGATGCCGAATACCTGATGGAGGTATTCATTCGTAATCATCCTGATTCGCCCAATAAAGAGCGCGCCTATTTTGAAATGGGACTTTTTTATGGCAAAAAGAAAAGTGCCAACAAGTGTTTGGAGTGGTTCAATAAGGTGGATTTGCGCAGCCTTCCCGCCAATGATCAAATTGTTTTTCATTACTACAAGGCAGAATCACTGTTAAGTAAAGGCGACAAGAAAAGTGCGCGTGGTGAATATTTTACAATCAAAGACAAGGACAGTCCCTATCGCAATTCTTCTTTGTATATGTACAGTCACTTGGCCTATGAAGATGGTGATTATACCGCAGCCTTGGAAGGGTTTGAATTATTGAAGACCAATGCGCTTTTTCAAGATCGTGTTCCATTGTACATCGCGCAGATCTATTATTTGCAAAGACGCTACGATGACTTGATAGCCTACAGCGAGCAAGTATTGGAGGCCGCCAAGGCTTTGGACGAAGTCAAAGCCAATGAAATTAAAAAGATGGTTGGGGATGCTTATTTCAATCAAGAACTATATCCGGAGTCCTTGCCATTTTTAACGGCCTATGCCGAGGCCAAGAACAAGGTCAATATGACCCGTGAGGATCGCTATCGCTTGGCTTATGCCTTGCAAAGAAGCGAGCAGTGGGATGCGGCTGTCGAATGGTACAATGCTGCCAAAAACAATGAAGAGTTACTGGGACAGTTGGCAGCGTACAATGAAGGGGTGTGTCAAATGAAATTGAACAACAAACGCGAAGCTTGGAAGGCATTTGGCGCGGCACGGGACATGGCTTTTGATGTCGATTTGCAGGAAGATGCGATGTTCAACTTTGCTAAAATTGCATTTGAACTTTCTTCAGATCCATTTGATGATGCCATTACATCATTTGAAGAATATCTAAAAAAATACCCTGACAGTCCCCGTCATGATGAGGCCTATCAATTTCTGTTGAACGTGTACATGAAGACCAAGAATTACGAAAAGGCTTTGGCTTCATTGGACAAGATCAAAAAGAAAGACAATGTCATCAAAGCGGCTTACCAGAATTTAAGTTTCAATCGCGCAGTGGAATTGTATCAATCGCGCGAGTTTGATCGCTCTCTGGGATTCTTCAAGCAGGTGTTTACCTATCCCATCGACGAAAGGGTAAATGCCAGTGCGCGCTTCTGGACAGCGGAGATTGCTTATCAAAAGAAAGACTATGACTTTGCGTTTACTTTGTACCAAGCCTTCTTGGATGAACCGGGAGCATTTGAAACGGAATATTACGGGGCTGGGTATTATGGCCAAGGATATTGCAAGTTCAAAAAGGCCAATGATGTTCAGGATTTGGATGAAGGAAAGAAGGATTATTTAAATGCATTGCCCTATTTTAAAAAGTACCTGGAAGGCAATTGGGACCGCGATCAGCGTAAGAGCTATGACGCGATTTTGCGTATAGCCGATGTCTATTTTGTCAATAAAATGTATGAAGAGGCCATTGTCTATTATGACAAAGTAGCGGACGATAGTCAGGGAAATAAGGATTACGCGATGTACCAGAAGGCCTTGGCCTACGGCTATTTAAGTCAACCTGAAAAAAAATCTTGGGTTCTAAAATCCATGTTGAAGGAATTGCCAGGTTCTAAATATGAAGTGGATGCCATTTATGAATTGGCCAAATCCTACCTCATGGAAGACCGCTTACAAGAGTCTGTGGAGTATTACAATTTACTGTTGAATCAACACAAGGGCAATGCTTACACCAAGAAAGCCTTGGTGGATCAATGCTTGCTTTACGCCAAGCAAGGCAAATTTGAGGCAATGAAAACCGCTTGGAATAATTTGGTTCAGCAATTCCCCAATGACGCGGTATTGTTGGATGCAATTGCCATTGTTAAACCTGTTTTGATTGAAGATGTGGCTTTTCAAAATCAAATCAAGGGAATTAAGGTTTTAAATGTTTCCAGCGAGGATATTGAAGAAGAGGTTTATGCCCGTGCGGCCGAGTTGGGATTCTCTGAAAATTGTGAAGCTGCTGTTCCAAAACTGCAGCAATATATTCAACAATTTCAACCTGCGTTGCATACCACGGAGGCCCATTACTTGTTGGCAGAGTGTTTGTTTAAATCCAATGATTTGGACAAGGCATTGGATGCCTATAACGTAGTGATTGCGCAGCCTTTTGGTGAGTATACAGAGGATGCTTTGCTAACTGCCTCTACCATCAACTTCAACCGAAAGAATTGGGATATTGCCGCACAACATTATACGGAGTTGGAGCAAGTGGCCGTTTCTAAGAATAACGTTTTGGAGGCCCAAGTGGGTTTGATGCGTTGCTTCTATTACAAGAAAGATTTTGTACATGCCCTTGAGTATGCCAACAAGGTGATCGATAATCAATCCATTCCAGAAGACATCAAAACCACAGCCCACATGTGGAGAGGTTTGATGAATGCCGAGCAAAAGAATTATACTGCCGCAAGAAGTGATTGGGATTTGGTGATAGCCAAAGGCGGAAAGCAAGGAGCTGAAGCCAAATACCAAAGGTGTTTGTCATTCTACAATGAAGCCAACTACACGCAGACAGAAACCGAGATTTATGAAATGGTGGATCAGTTTGCTGGATTTGATGAACCCAAAAACAAAGCTTTCTTATTGCTGGTAGATACTTACACCGGCATGGGTGATTTCTTCCAAGCCAAGGCCACAGTGGATGCGATCATGAGCAATGTGGATGATGAAAAAGTAAAACAAGAGGCCAACGCCAGATTAGCGGTGATCATGGAGAAAGAAAATGCGGAATTGGAGAAGTTGCGCGAAAAGCCAACAGAGGAAATTATCAATGTAAATGAAAACGGAGAGCCTGTGGCTCCTGTTCAACCAGAAAATCAAGGAGGGGAAAATGAATAAGTTTCAAATATTGACCGCTATCTTGGGATTGGCCACCAGTATGGCTTGGTCACAGCAAGATACCAGCATCACACAGAGTGCTCAGTTTGAAGGGGATTTGAAAATTCGCTTGCGCGATGCGGGAAAGATCAGTTCCAATCCCACTATCATCGAACAGAAATCCAAGATGGACAAGATTAAATTTCAGTTTCTGCCAACGGCCACTGTGCAAGCCACGGATCCTGAAAAAATCGCGGCAGCAAAAATCAATGTCGTAGACAAAGTATCTGCGATTCAAAAAGGTCACATCGTGGCAGGGATGGGCAATTACGTTACCCCCATGGTGGATGCGCATTATTCCTCTGGTCGAAATAGAAATGGCGATTGGGGGGTGAATGTTTACCACCTGAGCAGTAATGGAGGAGTAGTGGCTGATAGCAACGCCATTGGCAGTGGTTACAGCGATTCCCGTGCTTCTGCTTATGCACGTTATTTTTTGAAGAATGCAAGCATCCAAGCTTCGGGAAATTATTGGCGCAATGTGGCTCGCTTTTATGGGCAAACCGCAGCTCCTATGATGCCCATGATTGATAGCTTGATCTTATTGAATTCTGGACAACAGCAATTGTGGCAAACGGGCAATGGCAATATCCGCTACGATAGCTTCTCAAGGGATTCCTCTGATATGAACTACCACGCTCGTTTGAACTACCAAAGAGGTTGGGGAAAATTTGGAGAGAAGGAATCCGTCTATGATTTTCAATCCAGTTTGGATAAATTGGTCAAGACGGAGGTATTTGCGATCGACCTTGGAGCCAAGTGGAACAATTTTGAAAGTGAGGGCTACCGTTACAATGGAACGGGGATTTTCACCCAAGAAGGAGATGGTGAGTACAGAGCACGAAAGCAGAACAATGCAGTCATGCGCATTCAACCTTCGGCCTATACCGTTTGGCGCGATTTGCGCGTGAAAGTGGGAATGGGGGTGTTTATTGAAAACAACAGCGAGAAACCAGCGCATTTCTATCCGATGTTGGAAATGAAATGGTCGATTTTGGATGGCCTATTCTTGCCCTATGCTGGAGTAAAAGGAGGAGTTGAACTCAATACTTTCCATGCCTTGATGGAGCAGAATCCTTTTGTTATTTCCAATCCTCGTTTGCTCAATCGTAACAATAAATTTGAGGCATACGGCGGAATCAATGGCGTGATCTCTTCTAAAATGGGATACGAAGCGGGCGTGAATTGGAACATGTATGAGAATCAAGCGTTTTTTGTAAACGATGCTTCCGTTTCGCTAGGCAACCGTTTCAATGTGTTGTACGACAACATGAGACAGTTGGATATTCATGGAAGATTTTCTTATACTGAATCCAAGAAATGGGAAGCCGATATTTCAGCGCATTATTTCATCTACGATTTGGATAGCGCCAAATATGCTTGGAATATGCCCAATTGGAAAGCAACCTTGCAAGGGTCATACTTCATCAATGACGCTTGGAAATTGGGTATGCAAGTCCATTATATCGGCGATCGATATGCCTACACGCAGTATTATGAGAGCGGAATAACAGAATTGACTCAAAATTGGTCAGGCGTGCCTGGACAAGCTGTAAAATTACGTGGCTTTTTAGATGCCAATTTGCAAGTTCGTTATCAATACAATCCGCAGATAGCGGCTTGGGCCAATGTATACAATACCGTGGCGCAACGATACCAAATGTGGAATGGATACAATCAGCAGCGTGTGCTGTTTATGATGGGAGCCGCAGTGTCTTTTTAGGCGTGTATTTTGTTGATGAAATGTGAATAGAATTAGGGGGCTTAGGCCCCCTAATTTTTTCGCCAAAATGAAGGTCGGTTGTATCTTTGAAAGCCTTGTCAAAATTGCGGATTGACGCAAATGACGCAAGGAAAATTAACCTAAACAACATTCTTTCAAAAATGAGCGAAAGCAATCCAAATGCAGCGAATTATACCGCTGCGAATATTCAGAGTTTGGAAGGTATGGAGCACGTGCGTATGCGTCCTGCCATGTATATCGGAGATATTGGAGCCCGTGGTTTGCACCACCTGGTATATGAAGTGGTCGATAACTCCATCGATGAGGCCTTGGCGGGTTACTGCGATACGGTTTATGTGACCATCAATGAGAACAACAGTGTGACTGTTGAGGATAACGGTCGTGGTATCCCAGTGGACATGCACGCCAAAGAGGGCGTTTCTGCTTTGCAGGTGGTGATGACCAAGATTGGAGCGGGTGGTAAGTTTGACAAAGGCTCTTACAAGGTTTCCGGCGGATTGCACGGGGTCGGTGTGAGTTGCGTAAATGCGCTTTCTACTTTGATGCGTACCGAAGTTTTCCGTGATGGTAAAATTTACGTCCAAGAGTATTCTATCGGTAAACCGTTGTTTCCTGTTCGCGAAGAAGGAACGACAGACAAGAAAGGAACCCGTCAAACGTTTCAACCCGATGCTTCCATTTTTGATGTAACGGAATACAACTACGAAACCTTGGCAAACCGTATGCGTGAATTGGCTTTCTTGAACAAAGGAATCAAAATTCAATTGACGGATCGTCGTGAAGTCAACGAGGACGGCAGTTTCAAAGGGGAGCTTTTTGAGAGCACCGAAGGTTTATCCGAGTTTGTTCGTTTCATCGATCAAAGTCGCCCCAACATCATTCAAAAGGTCATTCACATGGAGCGTACAGATGGTCCAATTCCAGTGGAAGTTGCTATGGTGTACAACGATTCTTTCAATGAAAATATTTACAGCTACGTCAACAACATCAATACCCACGAGGGAGGAACGCATTTGCAAGGTTTCCGTCGTGGATTGACCAGTACCTTGAAAAACTTTGCTGAGAAGAGCGGCATGTTGGACAAATTGAAAATTGAAATTTCAGGTGATGATTTCCGCGAGGGATTGACTGCCATCGTTTCGGTTAAGGTTCAAGAGCCCCAATTTGAAGGACAGACCAAAACCAAATTGGGCAATAAAGAAGCCGTGGCTCCCGTGAGTCAGGTGGTTTCTGAAATGTTGGAAGCTTATTTAGAAGAGCATCCAAACGATGCCAAGGCCATTGTAGGAAAAGTAGTATTGGCAGCTCAAGCGCGTGTTGCTGCGCGCAAGGCACGGGAGATGGTGCAAAGAAAAGGAGTAGGAACCGGTGGTGGATTGCCTGGTAAGTTGGCCGACTGTTCTGAGAAAGATCCCGTTAAGTCGGAGTTGTTCTTGGTCGAGGGAGATTCAGCGGGTGGTACCGCCAAGCAAGGTCGTGACCGCGTATTTCAAGCGATTTTACCATTGCGTGGTAAAATTTTGAATGTCGAGAAGGCCATGCAACACAAGATCTTAGAGAACGAGGAAATTAAAAATATCTACACCGCATTGGGTGTATACATCGGAACAGAAGACGACAGCAAGGCATTGAACTTGACCAAGCTTCGTTACCACAAGATTGTGATCATGTGTGATGCCGACGTGGATGGTTCGCACATTGAAACATTGATTTTGACTTTCTTCTTCCGTCACATGAAAGAGTTGATTGAAGGTGGCCACATTTATATCGCAACACCACCGTTGTATTTGGTGAAGAAGGGGAATCGTGCGGAATACGCCTGGAATGAGGAGATGCGCGATGCTTTGATTGCAGAAATGAAGGGAGCAGGTCAAGAGAGCAGTGTCAACGTGCAGCGATACAAAGGTTTGGGAGAGATGAATGCAGAGCAATTGTGGGAAACCACCATGCATCCAGAGAAACGCACTTTGCGTAAGGTGACGATCGAGAATGCTGCGGCATGTGACCACACCTTCTCTATGTTGATGGGAGACGATGTTCCTCCGCGTCGTGCCTTCATCGAGGCCAACGCCAAGTACGCAAAAATCGATGCCTAATCATTGAGCATACAAAAGCCCCGCATTGCGGGGCTTTTTTTTGGCACCTGCCCCGCATATCGCTTCGCTCACTGCGGTTCACCGCGCTATCCGCTATATCTTGGTGTCCCTCGGTTCACTCCGTTCCCCTCACTCCACCAAGGATGCCGCTGCTATCGCTGGCGCAAAATAATTGCCGTTCGGAGCAGGAGGTATGTTTCAATCCACGTACGTTTCGCGGAGTACAGATTTGATTTGGCTTATCTCAGCTTCCGTGAGTCGTTTGAAGTTTTTGATAATTCTGGATTTATCAATGCATCGAATCTGATCCAAAACCACCCATCCTTTTTTCTTGTTGTGCGTAACGACAACACGGGTTGGATAAGGCTTTGAAGTTGTGGTCATGGGTGCAACGACCAATGTCTTTAAATGGAGGTTCATCTCGTTGGGAGAGATGATCACGCAGGGTCTGGTCTTTTTAATTTCTACTCCTTGGGTTGGATCTAAATTGACCAATACAATTTGATATTGATTCATTTCCATTCCTCTAAATTTTCATCTTCAAATGAATCGTCGATTAACAACTTATCGTCCCCATTTTCATTCATCTGTTGAAAGGCCTTGTCCCATCCCATTCTTGGACTAGCAATGGGTTTGAGAATGATGTGGTCATGCTCCAACACCAACTCAACCTCATCTTTTATTTTGTATTTTTTGAGAATGGATTTGGGAATTCGAATTCCTTTTGAATTTCCAATGCGGACGATTGCTACATTCATTTCGTTTATTTTAGTATATACAAAGTAATTACAAAATGACGGCTTCTGCAAATTGTTTTTAACTCGAAACAATCCAGGGTTATTTCGATGTCGGCGCGTGGGTTTTCTGTATGCTCTGGCGGTTTTCATATGCCAAAGCTAAGGAGCGCCAAGGTGCGGGTTACCGCATAAATTATAAGAATATGGTTTAGGTTATGCGAAAATTTGAATTAAGGGAGCGATACGGTCCGTATCAATTCGCGGAGCACGGAAAGATCAATATCCGAAGTCTTTTTAAAGCCAATGGAGTAGCCAGTGATTTTGGCTTTGCCCAGTCGAGACCCCAGGAATTCTTGTAGAAAGTTTTTGTCTTCTAAACCCAATATGTAAATGGATAGTCCAGTGCTGGTGGCGCAAATGCCTATTCTGAATGTGTCTTGAAAACTTCCATTGGTATAATGAATCCTACTTTTTCCAAAGCCGATGGTGGGATTGGTCACCACCTTGCCCGCTTCATTACGGCCATCAAAAAAATGCAACTCCGCCTGGGGTATTTCTTCGCGAAGCAACTGATACAAACCGCAGAGTAACTCGGCTTTGGGAGAAGGCAAGTGTTGAAAATGCTGTTCGATTAGGATTTGGGCAGTCATTTTAATCAATCCAAAATGTTGGGGTAAGATAAAAAACGGTATCAATAAAATAGAGAATATCTTTTTTTGTAAGAACATTCTCGTCGTGCAAATCTTCGAGAATAATGCCAAGTTCTGTATTGATATAATCGTTATTTCGATTATTCATAAATCCATTGGATTCTAAAAATGCTTTTACCTTTCCAAGATCAGTAATTGTATCCGTTGCTACAAAATTTTGCGGCACTACGGCAAACAACGTGGCTTGTATCTGGGCAAACCCATTTAAAGTATAAGCGGTGTCTGGAAAGAAAAAGTTGTGAAGTATTAAATTGTGAAAATAGTCAGACCAACTGTTGTAATAAATAGAATCATTAAGTTTTAAGACATGTTTGTTGTCTTTCAAATAAACTTTTTGTTCCGCTCCTTCACTTACGTATTGTGAAAAATCTATATCATGCACCCATAAGCGATTAGATTCAATAAAGGAAATCAAACCCGCTTCTTCTTGTTTTTTGAAGTGCTTTTGTTTTTTATCCTCTTCACTTGATCCAATGCCATTTCTAAGGTGACTGGCGATTGATGAGATAAGAGCTCCATTGCCATCTGTGATCTTTCCTGAAAGGATATTGCGAAGTTCATTTTTTAAACTTGTATTCATTACAAAAATAGGGTAAGATTCTTATGGAATTATCTCCCTCTCTTGGGATTAAAGATAAGCAATCTACGTATATGAAGCAATTGCATAAAAAAACCCGCCGAAGCGGGTTCTTTTTCAAATTTCAAAGATTATTTTTTCTTCTTCTTGGGGGTAGGCGCAGGCGCTGGTTGAGGTTCTGGCTCAATTTTAACCGGCATTTCAAGCATTTTCTCCTCAATAGTTGGCGTGTGATAGTAAGTCAACTCATCCACGATGTTTTTACCTCCCATCAATTTGTCCACGACAAACAATACATAACGGATGTCTACGCATATGGTTCTTTGCAAATCTTTCTCATACGCGATGTCACCACTCATGGCTTCCCAGTTGCCATCAAATGCCAAACCGATCCAATTACCATTGGCATCCATCACAGGACTTCCAGAATTACCTCCAGTAATATCCAAATCGCCAATGAAGCAAGTCACCAATTCGCCTTTTTCGTTGGCGTATGGACCAAAATCTTTGTTCTTGATCAATTCTACCAACTTGTCAGGAACCACAAACTCAGGGTTGCTATTGTCCCACTTTTCCAATATTCCATTGGTGGTGGTGTAGTAATCATAAATCAAAGCATCTGCGGCTTTGTAGTTTTTGATTTTACCGTAGGTAACACGCATGGTGCTGTTGGCATCGGGCGCCAATTGACGGGTTTCCATTTTGCGATATCCTGCAACAAATTCGCGGTATCCTTTGTTGAATTTTCCAATGTGGTTTAAGGCGCGTATGCCGTCCACATATTCAGAAGACATTGAAGCGATATTTAATCCCAAATCTTTGTCCAATACTTTCTGTGATGGCTTAGCAAAAAACTTCTCCAAAGCAGCGGTATTCATGGCCATGGATGTTGCAAATATTTGAGCGGCCAATTTATTCACGTCTCCTTTGAACTTCTTGCCCAATATGTCTTTCATCCATGCAGGATGTTGATCAGCTCCAACATTCAACATGAACAACTTGGTTAATTCCACAAAAACTGCTTCGTCAACTTTGGCATTGTATTCTGCATGGAATGCTTTGTCTTCTTCCAATATTTGTTTCTTCAACTCTTCTTTCTTGGCAGCATCAGTCTCAGTCAAGTAAGCGGTCAATTGTGCTTTCAAGCCAACAGCATGCCCCATGAACTCGGCACCTCCTGTCAAACACAATCCAGCGTATGTGGCTTTGACAACCTGAGAATCCCATTCGTTATGGTATTCTTTGATGGTGTTTAAAGCATTGCCGTATTTGGCTTTGCGTGAGGGATCTCCCAATTTATCTCCTTCGTCAATCCATTTGGTGAACTGCGTTTCGATGGCTGCTTTTTTGGATTTAACATCCAATTTTTTCAAACCTTGGGTTTGTCCAATGTAATATTTCCAAGTGTTGGCGATGCTCGCATATTTTGCAGCGTACATCAAACGAATGGCTGGGTCTTCATCCATGAATTTTTTCCATGTTTCTAACTTGGTACCAAAACTCTCTATCAATGCGGGGTTACGACCCGATATGGCTTGGTTGATTCCGTAGGAAGTTAGATAACGACTGGTGCGACCAGGGTAACCCATGATCATGGCAAAGTCACCTTCTTTCACTCCTTCCATGTTGGTTTTCAAATGGTATTTGGGAGAATAGGGCTTGTTGTTTACACTGTAAGGAGCAGGCTCATTTTTGTCATTGGCGTATATACGAATCATGCTGAAGTCTCCAGTGTGACGAGGCCACATCCAGTTGTCGGTGTCACCACCAAACTTCCCAACACTCTCAGGAGGATTACCTACCAAACGAATGTCTGTGAAGGTTTGATACACGAAAAGATAGAATTCATTTCCATAGAAAAATGATTTCACTTCGGGCTCATACTTGCCGTTTTCTTTGTTGCGGCCCGCAATCTCGCGCGTTTTGGCAGCAATGGCCTTATCTCGCTCTGCCTCTGTCATTCCATCTGTAACAACACCCAATACCTCAGCCGTTACATCTTCAACGCGAATCAAAAATGAAATGGCAAAGTTGGGAATGGGCAATTCTTCTGAAAAGCTTTTCGCACAAAATCCATCTTGCAAATAGTTTTTGTCAACTGTAGACAAGGTTTGAATGCCATCATAAGCGCAATGGTGATTGGTGAAAACCAAGCCCTTGTCACTGACAACCTCTCCCGTGCAGCCTCCATAATTCAAGCGAACAATAGCGTCTTTCAAGCAAGCCTGATTGATGCTGTAAATTTCTTCTTGGGTAAGATTAAGCCCCATGTTATTCATCTCGGCATGCTGAATGCGATTCAGCAAGGCTACCACCCACATGCCTTCTGTGGCACTGGCGATCATTGACAACGATACTGCGATCGCGGTCATCCATAGTTTTAATTTATTCATGATTATTATTCGAATTGATAAGATTCCATTTTGTTTTTTCCATCTCTGCATCCAACCATACTGACAAGTCTTTGAGGTTCTGCGGTGTCTGATAGCGACACTTGATGGTGTGAAGATTATTGCCCAATGTATATCCGATATAGGTAGACGGCAAATCCGTCACTTTGGGATTGTCAAAAACGCGGGGCAAATTATAAAATTGAATGGCGCGCATTTTTTCATCCAATTTTTTCAGCACGTCTGTATTCCACTCTGCGGAATATCCACCGATATATTGCATGTTCTTTTGTCCCATCAAATAAGCCTTGCCATCCATCATGACGGTCAAAGTAAAAACAGGGCAGGCGCCAAAGCAAGGGGTTTTTTTAAACAACAACAAGGTGTCATGCAAGTCTGACGATGGTTTCAAATAACGGTCCATCACTTGAGGAGCTTGCTCGCCTTCATTGCGGGGCAATCTTCCACTTCTTAAACAACCTGAAGAAGCTGCCAAGAAGATGAAACTTAAAAATGTCAGAAAGACGAATCTCATTATTTCAATTTCTTCTTTTGATCTTCCAACTTCTTCTTTTGGGCATTCTGCATTTCTTCTAATTTTTGCTGAAAGCTGGATTTCTTATTGGGTTTCTTTTTGTTGTCTTCAATCTTAGAACGGATGTCGTCTTCGTTGATGAAGTATCTGCGAATGGCCCACATTTGACCAATGCTCATCACGTTGGCAACAAAGTAGTACATGGTCAATCCAGAAGGCATGCTGTTGAAGAAGAACAACATCATGAACGTGAAGAGGTTCATCATTACATTCATGTTGGGCATTCCGGGTTGAGTCATGTTGGGCTGTGAGCTCATACTCATTCGGGTGTAAACAAAAGTTGAAGCAGTCATCAACAAGGTGAACAAACTCACGTGATTGCCATAGAAGGGAATTTCAAAGGGTAAGTTCAAAATAGAATCATAGGCTGCCAAATCTTCGGCCCACAAGAACGATTGACCGCGCAATGCAATTTCTGCAGGGAAGAAGCGGAACATTGCATAAAGCACAGGCATTTGAATCAACACTGGAATACATCCCGCAAATGGATTTACCCCCGTTTGACGATAAAGGGCCATGGTAGCGGTTTGCTTTTCCATGGGGTCCTTGCCTTCGAATTTTTTATTCAATTCATCTATCTCAGGTTTGATCGCACGCATCTTGGCACCATTCAATAGGTTTTTCCAAGTGATAGGGAACAATACCATTTTGATGATCAAAGTGACAATCAAGATAATGATACCAAAACTGCCGATCCAAGAGGACAACAACCAGAACAAAGGACGGATGGCATATTTATTTACCCAACCGATAATTCCCCAGCCATAATCGATGATGTGGTCAAATTGTTTCACTTCCGTCGCAGCCAATAAACTTTGCTCATTGGGTCCAAAGAAGAAATTCAATTGTGCCTGTCCTGTGGAAAGGTCGATGGGGAGCTCAGCGCGAAACACCTTGGTGTGCAAGGTATCGTTCTCAGGTGTGATGACATTTAACTTGGCATTTTCTAAAAACCCATTGGGTGAAATCACAGCGGCGGAGAAATAGTTTTGTTTGAAGGCAGCCCAGTTCAATCGATTTTCAACCACTTGTTCATCTCCTCCGTTCTCGCTTAAGTAATCGCGGTCTTTGTCCATTTCTGTGAAGAACACTGATGAACGACTGCGCTCGGCCTGAATTCCTTTTTCGTTGTGCATACCTGCCGTTTGCCAATGCAACTGAAAACTGCCAGATTGTTGATTCCAGGTGTTTTGTAATCCCTGATTGGCAATGGAACACTGTACCAAATTGGCATCCGGTGCCAATCTATAAGTGACTTGGAATTTTTTTCCTTCGTTGTTATTCAGCTCCAATTGCACACTTTGTACTCCCTGGGCATCGGTGGTAACTTCACTGGCTTTAAATACAAATTGCCATGAACCTTGGGTTCCTTTTTTAACATCATTCCAAATCCAATTCATTTGTTGTGAAGCGGCATCCCAGAATTGAATGTTTTTCTTTCCCCAATAGGTTTTATAACGATCGTCTTTGAGTTCGACATTTTGAATCACCGCTCCTTGGTGATTGATGGATACTTTGATTTTATTGTTCTCAAGGATCGATTGATTGGGTTTCAATTGGGCTTGTGCACCAAAAACACCAAATTGATTGATTTTCTCTTGATCATTTCCAGCGATGATGGACTTTGCAGCAACGGCATCTGGGGTTGGGGATTGAGATTTTTGTGGGGCATTTGCGGCCGGCGCAGGTTTTGACATTTCAACCTTGGCTGCTTCTTCGGCTTCCTTGGCATTGTACCAAGAAACACCAAAGGCCAAAGCCAACATGAGCACCAAACCAAGAATCGTGTTTTTATTAAAATCCATTGTGTTAAATAATAGGGGGCAAAAGTCGTAATCTTCGGGCCATGGAACAACTTTTTTGTTCAACTTTGTGACCCTATTTGCAAAACTTGACAAAACAGCTTTCATATGGCCCAATCATCGGTGTATCGATCTTCCTTCTTTTGGGTCTGATCTTGTCTGTGGCATGGGGGACAGCGGGTTGGATCTGGCGCACGCCATGGGCAGACGCTGAGCTATTGTTATTTAAAATCCGAATTCCCAGAACGCTGATGGCTCTGCTTGGTGGTGGGGCATTGGCATTGGCGGGTTATTGGATGCAGCTTTTGTTTCGCAATCCTTTGGCAAGCCCTTCTATTTTGGGCGTTACCAACGGAGCCTCCATGGGCGTGGCTTTGGTTACAATGGGATTTTCTGTGTGGGGTTTTCCAGTTTGGCCGGAGATGGTGATTTTGTCTTCTTTGATGGGCGCTGTCTTGATTCTATTTCTACTTTTCGTTGTCCGATGGCGTGTGCAATCCTTGACTGGGTTGTTGATTTTTGGTGTGATGACGGGCCATTTGGCCGGTGCCGTCGAATCCATTTTACAGCGTTGGACTGATAAAGGCAATTTGTCTGGCTTGGTCTATTGGTCGATGGGATCTTTTGATCACGGTACCCTTCAGCATTTGGGCTATTTGGTTGGGGTTATGGTCCTTTCTATCTTTTGGATGTCAGGCAAGGCCAAAGCTTTGGACGCATGGTCTTTGGGCGATGATACCGCCAGGTCCATGGGGATTTCTACCCAAAAGATTTCTGTGTTGTTGATGGTCTTTGCGGGTGTGCTTACTGCGGTAGTAACTGCAATGGCCGGACCCATTGCCTTTGTAGGATTGGCGAGTTCCCACATCGCGCGCTTGTGGTGGAAAGGACGAAGCTATCAGCAATTGTGGTTGCCGGTAATGATCACTGGAATGGGGATTGCCCTCTATTGCGATTTATTGAGCCGTTGTTTGGGGATTCCAATCAATGCGATGACTTCCTTGATTGGTGCGCCTTGGGTGATGTTGTGGATTTTAAAAAACAAGAATCATGTCTTCTAATTTAAAATACACCACCATGGCCTTTCACATGAAAGTAGGCAAGCGATTGATTTCTGTTCCCAAATTGGAATTTGGGCCTGGGCAAGTGGTGGGTATTGCAGGCAAGAATGGTGCGGGTAAAACAGTCCTTCTTCGACATTGGATGGGATGGATAGAAAATTCTTCCATGGAACGTCATGGTCTTTGGCTCGATCTTTCAAAACCCATTGGGTGGTTAAATACCCGAAGGGAACCCTTTGCAGATTTGTGGGTGGAAGATGTGGTGGCCTTGGGTATTCAAGGCGAATTTGATCCGCAAGCTTTTGAATCGGTTCTTTCGGAAATGGATCTTCAAGGGATTAGAAATCAAAGCATGAATACCATCAGTGATGGGGAGTGGATGAGAATGATGATGGCGCGGGTGATGATGCAAAAGCCTTCGATAATTTTGATGGATGAACCAACGGCTCATTTGGATTTTTATTACAAAGGATATTGGGCCCAATGGGTAAGGATTTTATCAGAAAAAGGGGTGACTGTAATTTGTGCTTCGCACGATGAGGCTTGGCTCAAAACCACGGATCAGATTGTGGGAGTGAACGATGGAAGTGTTCATCTGTACAGTTCCAAAGATTTTACTTTTGAGTCGTTAAAAAATGTACATGACTCAATAAAATAAATGGATTCACGTAATTTAGAAATATGAAAAAATGGTTGATAATCGCAACATGCTGCTTCACTGCAAGCGGTTTGTTTGCTCAGAAACAAGAAAAGCAAATTCAGTCCAAACCCACGGAAGTGGTTGTTTTTGCAGCAGGTGCACAAGTGATACATCAAGCAAGCACTGCGCTCAAAACGGGTGAAAATATTATTCGTATTACGGGTCTTCCCGCTTCCCTTGATCCCAATTCGATTCAAGTCAAAGGCAACAATGCATATACCATCATGTCAACCAAACACCAAGTGGTATATGGCGATGAAATGACATCTCCTCGTGTGAAGCAATTGCAAGACAGTTTGGAGGAGCTTCAATTCAAGGTCGCGGAAATCAATGTGCAACGTGATTTGATTCAACAAGAAAAAAATCTATTGTTGGCCAATTACTCTATCAAAGGAGCCAATAGTGTGATTACTGCGGAGGACATCACGGAGGTGGCTGACATGGTCAAAGAAAGATTGAAAGCTTCAGGCTACAAATTGATTGAACTCAATGCCAAGGATGCCCAGTTGCAGCGGACCATTCAAGCGTTGAATCAGCGTTTGAGTTCGATTCAAGCCAACAGTGCCAACAATCCCAGTGTTATCGATTTGGTATTATTGGCCAAATCCGAAGGGAAATCTGATATTCGATTTTCTTATTTCGTTCCCAATGCCGGCTGGACGCCTACTTATGATCTGCGTGCCGAGGATATAAGTTCGCCGATTGACTTTTCTTACAAAGCCCAGGTTTATCAAAGTACGGGTTTGGATTGGGAGGATGTAAAGCTGACCATCAGCACTGGCAATCCCAGTGTGGCTGGAAACTTGCCAACGCTCAACCCATGGTGGTTGTACATGTATGACCCTGCTCAGACAAGATTCAAGGCAGAGGATAGAAAAGCCAAATATCGCATGGCCGAAGCGGCACCGGCTGCGGTTGCGAGGGATGATGACGGATACTCACAAAGTAGTTTGTACAATGGTGGATTAACCAGTGCAAGCTATACCCAAACCAATAGCAATACAGTCAATACTGAATTTTCAATTTCTATTCCCTATGATATTCCATCCGATAATCAAGCGGTAGAGGTAGTGATGCAGCATGAGAGTTTCAAGGCGGAGTACCGTTACATGTGCGTTCCTAAACTTGATCAAAGTGCCTACTTGATGGCGTCTATGACCAATTGGGCGCAGTATGGTTTGATGCCCGGAGAGAGTAATATTTATTTCAAGGGAACTTATGTAGGTCAAGGATTCATTGATCCCGCGTTGGCCAATGATACTTTGCAAGTAAACATGGGCAGAGACAACTCCGTGGTTGTGCGAAAAGAGATGGTGAAAGACTTTTGCAAAAATGGAAATTGGGCAGGCAAGAAATGGGTGACCAAGGCCTATAAGATTACAGTGAAGAACCAAAAGACAGTGCCCATCAAAATTGAAATCATCGATCAGTTACCCAAAACCAACAACAACGACGTAGAGGTTGTTACAGAAGAAATCTCTGGAGCCAAATGCGATGCGGAAAAAGGAGAATTGCGCTGGGTTTTGGATTTGAATGCGGGACAGTCAGACGAGCGTATCATGCGCTTTACGGTCAAGTATCCCAGAAAATTTGTGATTGATTTATAAGTGAAGTTTTATAGAAAGAAACAAAAAAGCCTTCCCGTTGGAAGGCTTTTTTATTGGTGGTGGAGGCCACAATTTTTTGTGTAACCAAAAACTAGTTTTCTAAAGTAAAAATCTTGGACATCGATCTGCATTGGCATGGTGATGAAAGGAGAATGAAAATCACAATCACCTGAAAACAAGTAATTTAAAAAATGAAGTGCCCGTGATTATTAGTATTGATACTATTGACGGCTTTTGAGTCGGGTCTTTTTTTCTAGCTCTATTTCCTCATCAGTCTTGGGTATATACAAACCTTGAAGGAGCGCTTTTCGCAGCAATTCTGCGGTATTTTGAGCCTCAAGCTTCACCAATAGTCTGGACCGAATGGCGTCGATGGTTTTCTTGGAGTAAAACAAAACCTCTGCTATTTCTTGACTCTGCCAACCATTGCAAGCCAATTCCAGCACTTCTGATTCAATGTCTGTTAGTATTACAGCATCATTGCTTTCATTGGCCGTGGTGACACCTTTGAAAAATTGACGGGAAATGGGGTCATTCACATGAAAACCTTGGTAGTATACATTTTGGATGGCGTCGATAATCTCTTCAAATGGAGCCGTTTTTTTGAGATATCCTTTGGCTCCTGATTCCAGCGCATTGGCAATAAAGCTGGGTTCGGTATGCATACTCAACATAATCGCTTTAACGGGACTGGACAATTGACTCAAGGATTTTAGGACTTGTGTCCCATTGTAGATGGGCATTTCATAATCCAGGAGTGCGATATCTATGGTATGCGTTTGAAGTTGATCAAGGAAAGTTTTTCCATTTTCAGCTTCGAAGCAAACCTGAATATTCTTTTCTTTCTTGAGCAGCGAGAGCAGACCTTGTCTGAAGAGCGTGTGGTCTTCGGCAAGGGCCAATTGGATGGGACGTTTGGTTTTACTCATGGTGGAGATCGAAAGATACAGCGTCCAAGCGAAAAGAAAAATAGTGGACAAAAAAAAACCTCAGGAATTCCTGAGGTTTCTCTCGTAGCCCGTAGGGGAATCGAACCCCTGTTTACAGAATGAAAATCTGCTGTCCTAACCCCTAGACGAACGGGCCATCGTTCGCTTTAGCGGGTGCAAATATACAAATGATTCTTTTGGAGTCAAGTTTTTTTTCGAATTTCTTTGAAAAAAATCCAATTTATCGCTTGGACAACTCCTCTTTGATGAAATCTTCCACTTTGCTGCGGACGATCAATCGTGAAACTACCTTGCCTTCCTTGTCCAATGCAATTAAAGTGGGGGTGCTGGGTACGGGATAATGCTGGTTGAATTCTTTGCGCACGGCAAAACTCAAGAATACATCTTTCCAAGGCTGAGGATGGGCCTTGACGTAAGTGCTCCAATCTTCTTGCGTTTTGTCAATGGATATCGCATATACCTCTAATCCCTGTGGGTGGTATCGATCGTAAATCTCTTTTAATACAGGCTTGAACTCTTCACAATGGTTGCAACTGCTTTTCCAAAAAAGGATCAAAGTCAACTCATTTTTCTTGCAAGTTTCGATGAGGGAAATATTTTTTCCATTGATGTCCGGCAATACCAAAGGGAAGGCTTTTTTTCCGGGTTCAACTTCCTTGAGTGTTTTTACCAATTGGTCTGTTTGTGCGTTGCCATCGCCATGCTCGGTGCAATCTTGCGCATAATGGGTGAGCAAATGCGTAAGTCCTCTTTCGTTTTTGTAGCCCAACATTTTGTCCAAAAGATATTTGAATAAAAATTGGTCCACTTCCTCCAAACCCCCTGATCGTGTCATGACTCCATCTATAAAGTCAATGGCGTAATCGGGATTTTTTTCATTTTGAAAATGCTTGAAATAACGCTCAAGGGATCTTACAAATAAATTGTGACTAAGCGCTCCTGCTTCATAGTAGGGCAATTTACTTATGCCGTACCGAGCGTAAAATAAACTGTCGTTTAATCCTTCGACTTTGTTGGCAGGATAATCACCCATAGCAGGTTGATATACCAAATCAGTGACGATGTCTCCAACAAAAGTGCCTTTGTTTTCGACGGCCATTTTCCTCGCCAATGAATTGAGGTTCTCTTGGGAGAGCTTTAGTTTTTCCACATCCTGTGGTTTTTGCTGACGTAACGCATCATAGGCGATGAATGCATTCATCAAAGGAAAGTAAAGTTCGTTTTCCTCTGAGTTCTCAACCAACAATGGATTGCCATTCATGCTATTGTAATCAATGACAAAGTTGTATTGTGTGGGTTCTCCTTTTTTGGGAATCAAAATAAAGTCTGACCAAGTGGTGCTATTTTTTCCGGCAGGAAATCGAAAACGGTATTGCCCTTGGGATGGAGGGGTGAAAATAAAACTCACGTTGCCCTTGGCATCCAAGGCTTTCATTTCTACTTGCTTCCACTCTTGGCCATAGATGTATTCAAAAATTACCTTGGTTCCAGGATTGGGGACTTGGTTGAATTGTGCTTTAACAATGATTTCTTGTGCTGAAATCACTTGGCTCCAAGAAAAGGAAGCCAGGGTCATGATCAAGCAAATGAATAATTTTTTCATGCAGCGTTCTCTTCAATCTTCTTGCCAAAAAAAGGAGGGTTAATTCCCTCCATTTACTTCATATTGTTTGTTGCCTACACTCACGGTGAATCCATTGTTGCAATCTCCAGATCCCCAGTCTATCGAGCGATCAGCTCCTTCCTCAGGTTGAATAGAAATTACACCTTGAACCAACCAGGCACAACCTACTTTGGCCACCAAGTCTTCTTCGATGTTCATCTCATAAGAAACGCCATTGCGATTCACGCCTTGGCCAGAACCTGTGATTTGATATACATCGTCCCAAATGTTGATGGGAGTATTGTATCCTTCCGTCCAAGTTCTAATTCTATCACCACTCCATGAAGCAGTCCATTCCCCGTTGGGTGCGGTAATTTGAGCCTCAACTGAAACGGCAAAATAGGGCTGACCGGCATTGTTCAATCCCTCATTTACCAACGTTTTGGTTCCGTTAATGGAGTAACCGTCAATACTGAAATTTTCAGGCGTCACCGTAATGACAGTGCCTTCAGATCGATAACGTCCTGTATAGGTGATGTGCAAAATTCCTTTTCTCACACGACCATCATTGCCTGCGCAATCGTCTTGTCCAAAATCTACAAGAATGGTTTTGGGCGAGGCTGTTGTGTCGATGATTATGTTGTCAACGCAAGTGTTATCAAATAATTTGATTCCAGGCGTCTCAGAAGAAATTTGATCTACTGTTTTGAACATGTCATCCAATAGTCCTTCCACTTGATTGTGGTCCTTGGAGGTGGTCATGTCTCGCTTATCACGCCATTTGCCGCAAGAGGACATCAAGAGCGCAATGGCTACGGTATAAATCAATTGCTTTTTCATAATCTAGTTTTGGTTCAAGTAAAGTTACAAAAGATTGGATTGAACTTTATTTTTTTTCCTTTTTGTTCCGATGATTACGTTTGGCCTTTCTTCCTCTCTTTTGAGTTTGGTCATTTTTCTTGACCTTGTGTCTCTTTTGTTTCTTCTCTAAATCAAGCAATACTTTGGTTCGGTCCTCGCCCAAAAAGTCATAGCAATTTTTAATGTACTGCTCATGCTTTTTGATCATTTCTATTTTTAGTCGATTGACCTCTTCAAATGCCTTGTTGAACTCCTTCTTGCCTTTGGCAATTTTTAAATCGCTTTGGGCTTTCTTGAGTTGCAAGCGCAAGTTTTCTTGCTGTGAATCAAAGTTGTCATGCAATGGCCAAAACTTGGCGGTTTCCTCATCGGTCAAAGCAAGGGCTTTATTAACCTTTTCAATTTTGCGTTGTTTTGGATCTTCAGGTTTGCTGTCGGTTTTGGTTTGTCCAAACATGTTGGTTGCCAAAAATAAAGTCACGAGTAGAATGGAGTTTTTCATGATGATCGCATTTGAATTTGTATAAAAATAGAAACAAGCAATGGACCCAGATATTGTTTAACATCGCGTTAGCAATTGAGATATTTTTTCAAACCAAGTTTAATTCTTAAGTTTGTTTCAAAGCAATGAATATGCAGGGAGTTTATGTGATAGGTGAGATTGGACAGAACCACAACGGTTCTGTGGATATTGCCAAGTTGATCACTGAAGTGGCGGCGAGACCCATTCAGGAGAATTTGTTCAATTTGTCATTGCGTCCGATGGATGCGGTGAAAATGACCAAGCGCGATTTGAAAGAGGAACTTTCACAGTCTCAAATGGATCGCCCCTATCACTCGCCCCATTCTTTTGGTGCTACGTATGGAGAACACAGGGCAATTTTAGAATTGTCTGATGAAGAACATCATGAAGTATACAGGCATGCCAAATCTTTGGGATTGGATTTTGTGGAAACGCTTTGCGCAGTGGGTTGTTTGAGTATGTTAAAGTTGTTTACTCCAGATCGATTGAAAGTGGCCTCACGAGATTTAACCAATTTGCCGTTGCTTCATGCATTGGCGGAAACCCAGATACCCATTATCCTTTCAACGGGCATGGCTGGAAAAAAGGAATTGGATGATGCTTTGGCGGTGGTATCCAAATACCACAATCAAATTTCCATTTTGCATTGTGTATCGGAGTACCCCACTCGACCTGAAAATGTCAATTTGAATACACTGCGTTTCCTACAGAAAAATTACAGTCAATACGTGACCGGTTATTCGGACCACACCATCGGTATCGCTACTCCTGTAGCGGCTGTGGCTATGGGGGCACAGATCATTGAAAAGCACATCACCTTGGATCGCAATATGAAGGGAACGGATCAAGCGGGTTCGTTGGGTATTGATGGAATGAATCGCATGATGCGGGATATTCGTATGTTGGAAATGCAATTCGGAATAGAGGATATTTTTATTTCGGAGGGTGTTGGTTCAGCGAAGGTGAAGTTGGAACGTTCCATCGCGACCAAGCGAGGAATGAAAGCAGGTGAAATAGTACAAGAAAGTGATTTGCATATGTTGTCGCCGGGTGACGGTTTCAAATGGGCAGAATTGTCCTCTGTTGTTGGGAAGACATTGGCTCAGGACATTCCTGCTGATGAAATTATTTATCAATCGATGTTGAAATGATGGAATTGCCCAAAGTTGTTTTCACGGATATAGATGGTGTTTGGACCGACGGTGGCATGTACTATGATCAAACGGGCAATGAATGGAAGAAATTTAATACCCGAGATAGCGCCGGGGTTTTGTTTTTAAACCATCTGCAAATCCCCTTGGTTGTATTGACCGGAGAGGATACCCAAATCATGAAAAACAGAGCGGCCAAGCTAAAGTTAGAGCACGTTTTTCATGGTGTAAAAGACAAGGTGGAGGTGGCTACATCCTTCTGTGCTTCGCGAGGAATATCGCTTGCTGAATGCGCTTTTATCGGTGACGACTTATTGGATTTGAAATTGTTGCAGAAGGTTGGATTTTCCGCATGTCCAAGTGATGCCGCGGTCTATACACAAAAGGTGGTTCAGTATGTAACCCCCTCAGCAGGCGGCTTTGGCGCTTTTCGTGATTTTGTTGAAGAAATATTGCGCCGTTGTCAATGCCATGAGACGGTGTTGGCATCTTGGATCAATCATGATTGATTGGCGTTTGCATATGGCCCTACAATGGGTGTATTTGAAAGTACTCCTTGCTGGCTTTATTCCTGTTGATTTACGTTTCCGTTGGGCAAATTACAAACTTTTTAAAGGACACACTTTTCGTGTAACTGGAAGCAGCGCAGAGGGCGATTTCCTGGCAAGCCTTCGATATTTTAAACGAGCGTTATTCTTGATTTGGCAACAAAATGTATCGGGTGTTGCATTGGATTCAACTTCTTTTTATTGCCACAAGGAGAAGCAAAAAGAGGACTTGATTCCCTATTTGTCCCATGTGCTTAAAAAGGAAATGCGGCCGGGTTTGTATCGAGATACAATGCGTGTGCACTTGTCTTTTTCTTGGAAATGGACCATGACTTTGGGGTTGCTGTTGTCCTTGCCTTTCTTTTTTTTGGTGACTATGTTCAGCAGTAAAAAGTCAACAGTGGCCTTGGTTATGCTTCAATGGGTAGAGAACAACATTGCACTTCAGGCTTTTGTTGGACAGGGGGTGCAGCGGGTGTATTTGTTTGGTGGGTATGAAAATGATCAAGGATTGACGGGTTTAATGTGTGAGTGGGCCCAGGTGCAATTGATCTTGGTTCCTTCTTCCAATCCGATTAAGAATTTTTACCGTGAGGTGATTGCCCATGGATTCGTTTTTACTTCGCCTTTTCAAAGGAAGGAATATGCGGATTTAAAGGATCGTTGGTCAATCAAAGAAATGTTGGATTGGCCCTTGCCGGTGGTTAAAAAATTGTTGCCTTATGTCAAAACAGCTCCGCCAAGATCTAAACAGATTGCCTTCATGTCAAGGGGTGTGTGGTTGCGAAAATTGCGTGGCGTTCATGCGCAAAACAATAACCGAGATTTTGATTATGAGGAGGGATGTATGGATGTGTTGCGTTCTTTTCTTAATGAAAATAAATCGATTTCTTTGCTCATTTTGCCTCATCCCATGGAAAGGGTGAATGAGGAGTATTGGCAAAAAACGCAAGAGTATTATTCAAATTATTTCGCCAATGTAGAGGTACATTTCCCTGCGGATCCTTCCGTCAAGAGTTTTCAAATGTTTGGAGAGGCGGAGCTAGCATTGGCTTCCATCAGTAGCGTAAATATTGAACGTCTTTTTTGTGGCTACAAAACGTTGTATGCTCCGATTGGCGCGGAACATCAATTTTTCTCTGGGTCAACATTGGATAATATTGTAGCTAGAACCCCAGATAAGCTGATGCAACTGTTAAAGGAAAGCATGCAGTTGAATGAAAACGAATTTTTCGAACAATACGAATTGACGGAATACCGGTATTCCTCAATTTAATTTTCCTTCCAAGTGCCTTCGCCCACTTGTCCTGGATGGGCCATCAACCATTTCTCTATTTGTGCTCCGACTCCCGCTTCGGGCAGGCGGGTAAAGTCTTGAAGGTATTTCCCATCGGGAGTAATGAGAATGGCCATGGGCAAAGAGGAAAGGCAATATTGTTCTCTCAATTCGGGGATGTTCCCCGCATAGCGCATCTGACATTTCCACTTTTTGCCCTGAATGGCCTTACGCCATGTTTCTTCTTTGTCATCCATGCAGATTGCTACGATGTTACAATCTTTAACCAATTCATTGGCCATGTTGTCTGTGGCCAACAATTGCTTCATGGCATAACCATTCCATGTGGTGTAGAAGAAGACATAAGTTAATTTTCCTTCCCACTCTTTGGCTTGGTGGCTCTTTCCCTTGAGGTCCAAGCAAGTGAAGTCTGTTGCACGTGCATTTTTTTTGCATTGATGGGCCTGAGCGATCAATTGGTTTGCGCCCATTTGGACGGCTGGAATTTTACTCTTGGAAATGAGTTGCTGGAGCAAAGCATCATGAAGTGCCAACGGCATTTGATTTTTAGCGAGCATATCGCGCCATGCAATGAGACATGCCATTTCAAGATGAGGACGCGAAGCAATGATCGGGAATCGAGCAAAATGAAAATCAATGCTATCCAACTGGCCACTGTTTAAAGCCTTCTGCGCGGATAGAAAATAAGAGGTAGGTGTCTGGGTAAATAAAGAAGAAAATAACATTTCAGCACATTGAACAAATGCGGGGTGATCCATGTGCAACGTACTATCTGCAAATAGTGTTTGAACCACGACGGTCTTGCTTTTTCCAGCTACCATTTCCATCCGCGCGACATCGTAATCTCGAAACATAACGAGAAAGGGAAGTTGCCTATCTTCTTCATTCAATACCGTGTCTTTGAAGTTGCGCAGCATCTCCCGGAAGTTTGAGGTGGTAACGCTATCGCGATTGTTTAAATCCGAAGGGAAAAGATCGGGTTTGTTTTTAGAGTGTTTGAGCAGTTGAACACGTTGTGCTTCAGATCCTGAAAATTCTTGCAAGGCGTAATCGTAGTAATGCGCATTTAAAAAACGATCGTATTGATTGAAGTATCGAACCACAGCGGCGTGCAAATGGTCGGTGCCCTGAATCAATTGAACAGGAAATTCTATTTTATCGAAACGTTGGGCAGCATCCCCATTGCTGTATACAAGATTCACTGTATAACGCCCTTGGGCATTGCCGTAAAAGACGCCTTCAAACCTGCCAGAGCGGATATAATAAACGTAATCTCCGGTAAGTGCTTCGTTGGCTTTGAGATCAAAATTCCCTTTTTCGTCTACGGATGTTCGGGTCAGAACTTGTCGATACTGCGAGATGAAATCGGTTGATTTTTCCAAGGTAATGGTTTCGTTGGCAAAGAAAATTCCCGTTCCGGAAATTTCGATCGCTCGAATATCCTTCATGCCGATCCATAGCAAAATGAGTAAGGGCCAACGCAATTTATATCCCATCATATACTTGAATGTTCTTTGGTAAGAACGAAGAAACGTCACCTTTATTTCTAAGAATTTCTCTAACGATGGTGGAGTGAATAAACGCAAATTGGGGATCTGTAAAAATCAAAATGGTTTCAATGGTGGGGTACAATGATTTATTCATGTGAGCGATGGATCTTTCGTATTCGAAATCACCGCCATTGCGAATGCCGCGCAGCAAAAAAGCAGCGCCCACTTGTTTGCAATAGTCAATGGTTAAGCCATCGTATTGTTCCACACGGACATTGGGCAAGTGCGCGACGGCGCCTTGGCACCACTGCGTTCTTTGATTCAAAGGGAACATGTAGTTTTTTGAAGTATTGGTGCCAATGCCGATGATGATTTCATCAAACAATTGTGCACAGCGTTCGATAACGTTGACATGTCCAAGTGTGATGGGATCAAAAGATCCAGGGAATACCGCTATTCTTTTCATTGGATTGAATTAGAAAAAAAACTAAAATGCACATGTCCAAATCGTTTCTCTTTAAAACAATGGGGATGTTCTTCAAAATTATATTCTTTGCCGTGTTCCAAAACCAAAATTCCTTCCTCTTTCAAATGGGGTAAGCAAAGTTCAGGTAAAAGATTAAGTTCAGGAAGATCATACGGAGGATCGGCAATGATCAAGTCAAAAGCAACCGAATTGCTCTTGGACCATGCCAGTACATCCGCTTTGAGCACTTGGCTATTTTTAAATTGAAACTGCGCGAGATTCTTTTTAATCTGCTGCACATGGTTCGCATTATTTTCAATCATTGTACAACGGACAGCGCCTCTGGAAAGGCATTCCATACCCATGGCTCCTGTTCCAGAAAATAAATCGAGAACATCACACTCTTCCCAATTCACAAGGTGATGAAGGGTGTTCATCAAGCCTTCTTTGGCAAAGTCAGTGGTGGGTCGACCTTGGAAATTCTTTAAAACGGGCAAAGGGTGGCCTTTGAATTTGCCTCCGATTATACGCATAACGTGTGCATCAAAATTGAATAATAATAGGCAGCACTTTGATTGAGGTTGCTGGGAATTTGTAATCCCAACGGGGTGTTCCACAATTGTACATCCGAGTAGTAGGATCGTAACAATTCCAAGAGATCCTCTTGTACATTCATTCCCATTAAAACAATCGGAATAGGTGCAACGTGATTGAAATCTTGCAGTGCTGCGGAAATAAAATACAAGGCATCCTCGGCGGATTTTGAGTCGAATTGATTCACCAAAATTCGTTGATGATTCTGGATAAGATGGATGCATAATTTGTCCGCTTCCATCCAAGCAAACAGCGTATTTTCAAAGTCGCTGGGTTGCGTCAATTGTAGCCACATCTTGGTTGCGCAGTTGACTTGGGCTTGCGGAAACAACGCGGCTACCTGCTCAATAATCATCGGATGACGATGAATCAGTACTGTCGCCTCATGGGTCAAGTTTTGATAGCCCAGTTGGGCATTGGCATGGGGTTCAATCCAAGCGTTGAGTGCAAGCGGATCAAAAAGATTTTGCGGTGCCAAGGTCCAGCTTTCTGCAGTAAAGGAGATGGACACTTTTCTATAAAATGGTTGTGACCAATTGCCTTGTATCAAGGCTTGTGGAATTTGGTGATGGAGCATCGGAGCATTCATCAGCCAAATGGGTTGCTTACTGTGCATCTCAAACAACCCCATTTGTATCCCTTCAGGATGTATATGCAAACCCAAATGCAATTGATCTGCACGCTCCAACCATTCGGTTGAAAGCTGCATAGAATGTGCATAATCCGTGGACAACATGGGCATAACTTATTTGCTACGCGAATCTACGATATCCCATGGTGTTTCCGTTCTTTGCAATTAAAATTGATCGCATGAGTGAATCGTTGAGTAAAATGTTTGAAGAGCGGGCGTTGTCCTTTCTGCCGTTCCAACCTACGGAAGGGCAGTCTCGGCTATTGCATGTTTTTGGACGATTTGCTGCGACCTCCAAGCCGCGCTGCGCGCTATTGGTTAAGGGTTATGCGGGAACTGGAAAAACCACCACAGTACAAGCCATGGTGCAGGCGGTGGAATCATACGGGCTGAAGGTGGTGCTGCTTGCGCCAACGGGTAGGGCTGCCAAGGTTTTGGCAAATTATACCAATAAACCCGCAACAACCATACACCGTCAAATTTATTTCAAGCGATCCGATCGCAGTGGGAAAATATGGTTTGAACTCAAGGAGAACAAAAGCGAGGATACCATTTTTATTGTCGATGAAGCTTCGATGATTGGCTCTGATCCCATGAATTTTAAGTTTGATGATTTGGCTTCTGGGGATGTTTTGGACGATTTGATTACCCACGTTTACAGTGGTGAACGATGCAAGGTGATGTTTATCGGTGATGAGGCGCAGCTTCCTCCCGTGGGCAGCGACAAAAGCCCGGCTTTGGTTGCGGATGGATTGAAACTGGATTACGATTTGTTTCTGGCTGAAGTGCAGCTGCGAGAGGTGATTCGTCAAGCGCAGGATTCCGGCATTTTGTATAATGCCACCTTGTTGCGCTACCTCATTGTTCAACGTGCGAGTGATTTTCCTAAGTTTTCTGTTTCAGGATGGTCGGATATGGTGAGGGTAGATAGTGATATACAACCGCTCATCGAATCCATGTATAGCGCTTATGGTATGGATGATTCCATTATCATTACCCGTTCCAACAAGAGGGCCAATTTGTATAATCAGCAGATTAGAACCCGAATATTGGGTCATGAAGATGAAATCAATTCAGGCGACCGTATGATGGTCTTGCGCAATAGTGATTATTGGTTGCAAAAGGAACATGAAGCCATTGGCTTTATTGCCAACGGTGATACCATTCAAATCAGACGCATCAAACAGTTTGAAGAGCGAGGAAGCTTTAGATTTTGCAAGGCGGTTATTGAATTGGTGGATTATCCAGAACTTCCGGAATTGGAGGTGATCTTGCTTTGCAATCCCATTTATGAGGAGACACCGGCCTTGTCTTCGGAGAAAATGCGTGAATTATGGAATTTGGTTGCGCAGGATTACGCGGATGAGGGATTTACACGAATGAGAAAGTCGATTCAGAAAGATCCCTATTACAATGCCTTGCAAGTCAAATTTGCCTATGCCATTACGTGCCATAAATCGCAAGGTGGACAGTGGTCGGCCGTATTTATTGATTCAGGGTATATTCCGCCGGACATGGCTGCCTATGAGTGGAATCGATGGATGTATACTGCCATGACCCGGAGTAAAAAACAAGTGTTTTTGGTGGGGATGGGAGATGAGTTTTTTGAAGAAAGAATGCAAGAGTGAGAGTAAATTTTACTTGTTACTCATGAGGTAAACTTCAAATCCTTCTTTTACTTTTTCGACTTGTACGTGCTCTTTGAAGTTGGTAGACAAGGTGAGTCCTACAACATTGGCGCTGATTGGAAACAGGCGATGCTCACGATTGATTAAGACGGCCACTGATAGACGAGCGGGATCTTGTGCACACAAAAATTGAGAGACATGCATCAATGTTTTCCCTGAATTGATGACATCATCAATTAAAACAATGGATTTCTTTTTAAAATCAATGGGCGCTGAGAGGGTAGGGGTGGATTTGTTTTTTTTGTCAAAGGTGATTTTGCACAATTGTGCGGGTATGGAAGAAACTTGCACAAAATTCTGATGTAATTCTTGTGCAAGTTCCCAACCCATTTGATCAATCCCAATCAAGACTATTTCAGTTGCTCCATAATGAACTTCGTAAAGTTCTTGAGCCATGCGCAACAGTTTCTGACGAACCTGTTGCGCATTCAAGATGAGAGATTTTTCTGAAGACATATTACAAATGAATTACTTCACCATAAGCCGCTGCAGCTGCTTCCATAATGGCTTCGCTCATGGTGGGGTGAGGATGAACCGTTTTGATTAACTCTTCACCTGTGGTTTCTAATTTGCGAAGTGCAACACATTCTGCAATCATTTCGGTTACGTTGGCTCCAATCAAATGTGCACCCAATAACTCGCCATATTTTGCATCAAAAATTAACTTCACAAATCCATCTTTGGTTCCGCCAGCACTCGCTTTTCCCGAAGCGCTGAATGGGAATTTTCCGATTTTCAAATCGTATCCAGCCGCTTTGGCTGCCTTTTCTGTATATCCAACACTTGCAATCTCAGGACTGCAATAAGTACAACCAGGAATATTGTTATAATCCAATGCTTGTGGATGGTGACCCGCAATTTTCTCAACGCAGATGATACCCTCAGCTGAAGCGACGTGAGCCAAAGCTTGACCTGGAACGCAATCTCCGATGGCATAATATCCAGGGATGTTGGTTTGGTAATATTTGTCCACTACAATTTTTCCTTTGTCAGTGACGATGCCCACTTGCTCAAGACCAATATTCTCAATGTTGGCAACAACACCTACTGCACTCAGCACGATGTCGGCTTCGATTACTTGCTCTCCATCTGCGGTTTTAACTTTTACTTTGCAGCCTTTTCCTGCTGTATCTACTCCAGTTACCTCAGCATTGTTCAAGATGTCAATTCCTTTGGACTTGAATGTCTTGGTCAAAGCTTTTGATACATCTTCATCTTCTACGGGAACAATATTGGGCATGTACTCAACGATGGTTACTTTGGTACCCATGGCGTTGTAGAAGTATGCAAACTCTACTCCGATGGCACCGCTCCCCACAATGACCATGCTTTTGGGTTGCTCTGGCAATGTCATCGCTTCACGGTATCCGATAATTTTCTTTCCATCCTGCTTCAAGTTGGGCAATTCTCTAGAGCGTCCGCCGGTAGCAATGATGATATTGTTGGCAGAAATTTCAGAAACTTTTCCATTGGCATCGGTCACTTGAACTTTTTTACCGGGCATTACTTTTCCGGTACCCATGATCACTTCAATCTTGTTTTTTTTCATCAAGAATTGAACACCTTTGCTCATGCCTTCCGCAACACCGCGGCTTCTTTTAACCACTGCATCAAAGTCATGCTTGGCATCACTCACTTGAATACCATAGTCACTGGCGTGTTGGATATATTCAAATACATTGGCACTCTTTAAAAGGGCTTTGGTGGGGATACAACCCCAGTTCAAACAAATACCGCCCAAAGCTTCACGCTCGATAACGGCGGTCTTTAATCCCAATTGGCTGGCGCGAATGGCAGTTACATATCCACCAGGTCCGCTTCCTAAAACGATAAGGTCAAATTGCATACAAAGTATTTTTGGCGAAGATAAGAATGAAAACAAGATAATATTCTACTTTTGTCGTGTGAAAATCAAGGCTCAAGGACACTCCATTTTGGGAATAGCGCTGGCGCTGTTTGTCATGGCATTGATGTCCTTTCAATCTGCGCATCGCTGTTTAGAACACCACGATGCAGAGGAGGAAGAGCATGAGGAATGTGGTCTTTGTCAATGGGATTTTGCACCGGTTGAGACCATAGGATTTGTTTTCTATGTATCCGCGCATTTCACCCCTGAAATGTCTCATTTTGCCTCTGTTGTTTTAGACGAAGTTCAAAACGCACATGCTTCTTTTGATGGTCGCGGTCCCCCAGCGGCGTAACTGATCTATTCAGGTTCGTTCAATCAAAAAAGCATTTTATGAAAAAAATATTGGGCATTTGCTGTTCCCTTTGGTGGGGGCAGTTGGATGCGCAGAATTCTGATACCACTGGTGTATTGGATTCTGATTCGCTCCATCCTCTGGAGCACCTTGTAATATCCGATAGTTGGATAGGAACTACGGATCGAAAGTCAAGCATAGACGTTACGCTCATCAATCCAGAAGATTGGCGGTCGAACCGTGCCTTAAGTTTTGCCCAGTCATTGACTTTTCTTCCGGGAGTTAGTGCACAGAACACAGGCGTTGGAATTGCACGCCCCGTTATACGCGGGATGTCTGGTCAACGTATTGTGGTAATTGAGCGGAATGTGAAGCAGGAAGGTCAGCAATGGGGAAGTGATCATGGCTTGGAGCTGGATATGTTTACGGTGGATGCGGTGGAGGTGTTGAAAGGAGCGGTTGGTTTGATGTATGGAGGGGATGCGATTGGCGGGGCTATTCGGATTTTATCTCCAAGATGGTCCACTGGAAAATGGGACAGCCGATTGCAAGTATTGGGCAGTGATAACAACCAGGAACGAAGCATTGGTTTTTCGCATCAACAAAAATGGAAGGGAAAAAAAGGAGGGTATGTTCAACGGGTTTTTGTTGCCATTCAAACCAAGAAGTCAAGTGACTATCGCTTGCCAGCCGATTCTTTTACCTACCTCAATCGGACATTGCCGTTGAATCAGGGGGTGCTGAATAATACAGCAATTGATGAGCAGTCTGCACTTTGCTTGTGGGAGATGATTCATGGTTATCGTCAGCTTCACCACCTGACCTTTCAATACCGTTGGTTTGATCAAAATAGTGGACTATTTCCTGGTCTTGTCGGTATTCCAACCTTGGCATCGGTTACCTCGGATGGTAATTTCCGAAACATTGGGATGCCCAATGCTCACGTCAATCACCACAAGTGGATCCTCCAAGCGGAAGGACGATGGGGCAATGTTTCCCATGCTTTGGAGTTGGCTTTGCAGATCAACAATCGGATCGAGAAGAGTATTCCGCATCAAGGTCCCTACCAGATTTTAGATGGCGGTGATGAGGCACTGAGTTTGGATTTGCGCGATGTACAAGGTCGATATACGGTCAGTCATATCCATTGGGAAGCATCTCAATTTGAAGTGGGGACATCGTTTCAAAAACAATGGAATAGCCGCGGGGGATTTGAGTTTTTAATTCCCGATTTCCAAAAAAATGCAACCGGGACTTGGGTCATTTGGAATCGTCCATTGATCAAACATTCGGGCCAATGGAATGGTGGCATGCGATGGGATTATGCATCTTATCAAATGAAAGGTTTGAGTCAATGGATATCAAACAATGGTGCGGATATGCTCTGGCAACCGGCGATTGGCGTGAATAAGATGTTTCAAGGGATCTCAGGATCGGTAGGTCAAAGTATATCTACCTCTAATGATTGGCATTGGAAATGGCATGTTGGAAGAACCCTGCGGGTGCCCCAAGCCTCTGAGCTCTTTGTGAATGGGGTTCATCACGGGACTTTTAGGCACGAGCAAGGGGATCAAAATTTAACAACTGAACGTGGTTGGCAGTGGGATGGCATGGCCATTAAAACCCATCAAGATTGGGTAATGAAGTGTAGCCCTTTTGTCCAGTATTACAACAGTTATATCTACCTCTCACCGCAGGCCACTTTTTCTTATTTACCCGATGGCGGACAGTTGTATGCTTACGTTCAACATCCTGTTTGGATGGCAGGTGGAGAGTGCAGTTTGGATAAACATTGGTTGCCCCAACTTCATTCCGATGTGAGTGTGGAGTATATCTACAATTACAACACCGCTACCACGCTTCCATTGCCCTTTACTCCGCCTTTGCAATTGAAATGGGGAAGTACTTATACCCATCAATGGTCGTCAAGGTGGGAGTGGAATTGTCAGTTTCAAGTACGCTATGTAGCGGCAAAAAATAGAGTAGACCGCAACGAGCAATCGACCACGGATTACTCCTTATTGCATGGCGGGATGTCTTTGGAATACCACGGCAAAGATGAACGATGGTCTTGTTTATGGACTTTAAATGCAAGGAATTTGACCAATGTAAAGTACATGAACAATCTGAGCAATTACCGCGTCTTGCAGTTGCCTGAGCAAGGGAGGTGGATTCAAATAGGCATAGAATTTAAATGGCATGGCCAAAAGTAAAAAGTTGAAAATTAAAATTTAGAATATGAAGAATGCAAAAAAATGGGGAAGATTGGTGTTGATGGCTGGTTCGGGTTTGGTTTATGGTTGTCAGCCAGAAACGGATACTACGCGACCAGAAATTACCAGTGTCACAGTAGATGGCTTGATTGGAGAAAATCACCTGGTACATGCCGGAGAGGCCATGCAGGTGAGTTTGGATTTACGTGACAACGAGAATTTACGACAAGTGAAAATCAATGTGCATCCCGCCGATGATGGACATACCCATGGATCAGGAAGCGGGGCTGTTACCCAGCCCAATGTTGGTACTTGGACGTATTCCAACATTATTGATTTGGAAGGCACGCATGCCATAACACAATTAAGTTTGAATGTTCCGGTCAATATTGCGGGCGAGTGGCATTTGGAGGTAATGGCCATCGATGCTTCAGGAAATGAAGCAATTGAAAAAGTGGTGAATTTGGAAGTAGACAATCCGGCCCTGCCGGTAATCTCTGTCATTACCAATCCCACATCTAACACGGAACCGTTGATGATTTTGGCTTCCAACCCTGTTCTCTCTTTGAATGTCGCGGTAACGGACGCATCTGGTGTGGACTCTTTGTTTGTTCAGACAACCAATGCTGTAGATGAAGTGGTATTTTCTCAAAGTTTGGATGCAACGGATGCTGTTGAGTTTACCTCAGGCAATATTGAAATGACTTTCCCAAGTGTTGGGTTGTACAACGTGCAAGTTCGCGCTTTGGATGTCAATGGTTTTGAAAACCTTTGGGTGAGGCAAGTGGAAGTGCAATAGTTAAAAACTCATTGACCATCGCAGGTTGATTCTTCTTCCGGTGAGGTAAGTGGGGATGCCGTATAGCCTTCCATTGACGTCTTCTATCCACTGGTGGTTGATGACGTTGTTTACGCCCAGCAAATTAAATACCTCGATGGCAATGGTTCCTGATTTAAAGAATCGGACCTTGCCATCTTTTCTTTTTTCAGTAAATAAATCTCGTGAAAATCCGACGTCTGTTCTAAAGTAAGCTCTTGATCTCAAAATGTCCAAGTAGCGCTCTCTACTGGGTGGTCCGTAAGGAACACCTGTCGCAAAGTACATATTGATGGTGGCTTTATACTTCGGATTTTTGGGCATTTCATCCATGAACAACATGGAGAAACTCAATCGCTGATCGGTGGGTCGAGGTATATAGCCGGGTTGTATGTAAATACTATCTACTGCTACGTCATCCAAGGTGAAACCGGGTTGAATGGTGTCCCCGGATTGATTCAAATACAAATAGTAATAGTCATCCAAAATGTCCTCTTCTGTTTTGAGATAAGAGGCTCTCACCCACGATTGCACGCCTTCGATGAACTCGCCATTCACCATGGCATCGGCGCCATAGGCATATCCTTTGGCATTGTTGGTTGCGAAATATCGTTGCCTTACATTTTCAATTTCGTATGGAATCAAATGTTTAAAGTCTTTGTAGTAGGCTTCCCCTACAAATTTGAATGGACGGTTCCATGCTCGGAAAACATAATTGGCACCAACGATATAATGAATACTTTGCTGCGCTCTTATTTCGGGATTCACGTAGCCATTGAATCCACGCATTTCCCGATAAAAAGGCGGTTGGTAATAGTATCCCCATGAGGCGGTAAGAACGATGTCTTTTCGAACAGAGTCGCGATCTCCGTTGGTATTTTTACGTGTTCCGATCCAAGTGGGTGTATAGGCCATGTTGATGCGAGGGCCGATAACCGTTTGTTTAGAAAAACTCCAATGATTGCCACGCAGTCCCGCGGTAACTGCCCATTCATGTCCCGCCGAGGTGGTGTGCCTCCAACTGTCTTGGACATAGGCGCTGTATCGTTCTGAACGAACATTGTTTTTGGCTTTTACGCGATCTTGAAAGTAAATCTGCTGTTGCTGCTGCGCACCAGGATTTTGATAATTTAAACTGTCATTGGGGCGGTTGGCGGCATAGCCGGCACTATCAATAAAGGTCCACTCGCTGAGGACATCGATGATTTGTTCATGCGATGCATCCATTCCCCAATTCAAAACGTGTCTGGATTTTTCCCACTCTTTGAATCCCTTTAAAGTGGCCTGGTACACTTGCGCATTTAAATCATTTCGCCCATGATTTAAAAATGCACCAACCCCTCTGTTCCTAAGCACTTCCGCAAACTGATCTGATCCCAAATCACGATCCAATTCGTCCAATCGGTATGCGCCTAAAATGTCAAAATGTTCGGATTCTTTTGTGTTGAAAGTACTTAAAGTAAGACGCACTTGCGAAGATTCACTGAAGCTATATCGCGTGCTGAATGCACTGAAATAGGTTTGAAATTGGGTTTTTTCTTGTCCTTCAAAATAAACAGTCAGTCGAATGGCTTCATTGATGTTACCCGCATCGGTTTGTCTGGTGCTGGGGGTAAACTGATAGTGGTTGGAAGAAATATTGGTTAACCAAGAAAATTCCAATGGACCATAATTGCCCATGGGACGCCAAGTGATGTAATTCTGCCAATCCAAAAACTTGGGTTGATAATCTCCCTGTACATCCATGCTATTTAAAATATAGCTGTAATCCCGGTATCTGAAACCCGAATTGTACGTCCATTTCTTATTCTTGGAAATGTCCATCATTTGCAATTGTCCGCCCAAAAGGCCTATTTGGGCATTTCCGGAAAAAGTATCGGGACGTGCGTATTGAATATCCAAAACGGAGGACATCTTATCGCCATATTTGGCTTGAAATCCTCCGGCACTAAAATCCACTTTGCTCACCATGTCAGGATTGGGAAAGCTCAACCCTTCTTGCTGTCCTGCGCGAACCAAAAAGGGTCGGTAAACCTGAATGTCGTTGACATATATCAAATTCTCATCAAAACTTCCTCCGCGAACATTGAAACTGGAACTTAATTCTGAAGGGAAATTCACGGGCGCCTGTATCAAATACGCTTCGATACCTTGATTGATGGTGGGCAGTTTGGTGGGCAGTTTGGTTGTAATGGAGATGATTTGATTCTCCTGATTGCGGCGATCGATAATCTCCAATCCGCCGGTGACGATGTCCGCATCATAGGTGATTTCTATTTCCTTGATCTCGCCTGAACGCAATTCAAATTCCTGATCAAAAGCTTTGGATCCAATGCCTTTGATGGTCAAAAAGACTTTGACTTCCGCGGGCAATTGTATTTGAAACTGACCTTTGGTATCGGTGATTGCACCGTTTTGGAGATTGTCTTTTTGAATCAGTGTCACGCCCGGAACAGATTCACCCAGCGGGTTGCGAACCACTCCTTTTAGCAAGGCGGTCTGCGCATCGAGACGGTGCGTAAGGGCAACAATAACAAAAAGAATCCAATACTTCACTGCTCAAATGTAAATTCGATTGCAACCTCTAACGGAAAAAATGAGAATTATTTTACGCGGGCTATTTCTTCTTTTTAAATCCGGTCATGAATTGATGCCAGGCTTCTGTTGAAAGGAGGTTTCCTCCAGACACAAAACCATTGTTGTATCGGGCTTGAAGAATTTTTTCTGCTTCGCGATATGCAGCGTCGGAAAAGTCAACCATTCCATCGTATTGAGCCAAAGAAACATCGTCTCGTTTAAATTTTTGATGTCCATCGCCGGGCAAGTCCAAAGCAAGTACTTCTTGTTTGAGTTCATGCGGGGCGGGATAAGGCAAAATGTACAGTGGGGAAAGTTCCTTGGGTGCAATTTCCATTTTGGTGACCACTTGGAGCTGATGTTCTTCGGTCTCGGGGACGACAAAAAAAGTTGTTTCCAATCCAGTGCAAATAAAAACCAAAGTGTCCCCGCTCACGGCAGGAATGGTAAAGTATCCATCGCGATTGGAGTAGGTGCCCCTTCGGTCTTTGCCTCGGATAACACTAACGTATGGAGCAGGAAAGAGCGAATCACTAACCAAACAGACACCCGTGATTTGAACCACAGGCTCTTTGGTTGTCTTTTGGGCATTGGAGCTAAGTCCCATTAAAAGAAACGCGACAAGGGTGGAGAGTTGGAGTATTCGCATGTAACAAAAATAAGTTGCTTTCAATAGAATTAATTCTGGCTTCTGTCAATTTTCACTAAATTAGTTCATCATTACAAAAAATGGAACAATTAATTGAAAGTGTAGAGTGGCTCAAAGCCCGCGGGATGGATGCTCCAGAGATTGGAATCATTTTAGGCACAGGTCTGCATGGCTTGGCGCAACACATCCAAGTAGAAAAGGAATTTAATTACAGTGTAATCCCGCATTTTCCCATCGCAACAGTGGAGTACCATTTTGGGAAGTTGCTTTATGGGACATTGGCAGGAAAAAAGGTGATCGCTTGTCAAGGTAGGTTCCATTACTACGAGGGATACTCCATGGAACAGGTGGTTATGCCTGTTCGTGTAATGAAAATGTTGGGTGTAAAATTTCTTTTGCTCTCCAATGCGTCGGGTTCTTTGAATGATCAATTTAAAAAGGGTTCTCTAATGCTGATCGATGATCACATCAATCTGCAACCTGAAAATCCTTTGCGTGGACAGAATTGGGATGATTTGGGTCCCCGATTCCCGGATATGTCTGAGCCCTATGCGCAAGTACTAAACAATAAACTCAAATCAATTGCATTGGCAGAGGGCATTCAATTGCATCAAGGGGTTTATGCTTCTGTTCCTGGTCCCAATTTGGAGACAAGGGCGGAATATCGATTTCTAAAAACCATTGGGGCGGATGCTGTCGGAATGAGTACAGTTCCCGAGGTAATTGCCTGTAATCACATGGGCTTGCCTTGTTGTTGTGTCTGTGTATTGACCGATGAATGCAATCCGGATCATTTGAAAAAGGTTTCCATTGATGAAATTATCGATACAGCAAAAAAGGCCGAACCTCAATTGACCTTGTTGTATCAAAAGTTAATTGAACAATTGTAAAAATGAATTTAAAAAGGACATATTTCATTGTATCCCTGGCATTGGTGGTGTTCTACACTTTGATGTGTATTTTGGGTGAAGATGATTATGTTTCAGACCGGGTGGTAGAGATCCATGCGGGAAATAGCCAAGTGGCTTGGATGGTGGCTGATTTTCACAACTGGCCCAAATGGCAAAAGGATATCATGAATGGTGACTCCTCGGCTTTGACTTTTGCTGGAGAAGCCATGATGGCGGGTCATGAAATGTCACTGGTCAAAGAATCCACGCAAGAAAGATTTGTCGTAAAAGCCATCTATGCACAGCCCAATTGGGTGGACCAAGTATGCTTGGAGCGATCTTCACGTGTGGAAGGAAAAGGGGATTGGGTGGAATCAGGCTCTTTGCGATTTGAAATTTCCAATGGCAGAGCGGGACATGTTGCACTGAGATGCATTATACAACAAGGAAAAGTTCCTTTTTGGTTTCGAGGGATGATCTTCTTGTTGGGCGGAAACGATCAATTGAATCGCTGGAACGAAGACAATCTCACACAAATAAAAGCGGTTTTAGAGGGATAACTCAAAGAGCACCGAGTACAGCGGCTTCCATTTCGGCTTGATTCGAAGTTACAGGTACGAAACGCAATCCCGTAACTTTTTCATACAATTCAATGTAGCGTGAACGAATGGTGTCAATCCACTCATCGGACATGTCAGGAACCGTCTGTCCATCTTTGCCCATGAAGTCATTGGCGATGAGCCACTCTCTTACAAATTCTTTGCTCAATTGCTTCTGGGGTTCATTTGCAGCTTGTCGCTCTGCATAACCATCGGCGTAAAAATAACGAGAAGAATCGGGTGTGTGAATTTCATCCATCAAGGTGATCTCGTTGTTGAATAAACCAAATTCATATTTGGTATCAACCAAAATAAGTCCTTGCTTTAACGCTAATTCTGTCCCTCTTGTATACAAGGCGTGTGTATATTTTTCTAGTTGCTCATAGTGCTCCTTGGAGACGATGCCTTGCGCAATGATTTCCTCTTTTGAAATGTCTTGGTCATGTCCTTCTTCTGCCTTTGTGGTGGGCGTGATGATTGGAGCAGGTAGGCGGTCATTCTCATTTAATCCTTCAGGGAGTGTTACACCACACAAAGAACGCAATCCGCTTTTGTAGGTTCTCCAGGCATGCCCCGTGAGATATCCTCGAATGACCATTTCAACCTTGAAAGGTTCGCATTTTTTTCCAATCGTAATTTGTGGATGGGGAGTAGCCGTTTTCCAATTGGGACAGATGTCCGCTGTAGCGTCCAACATAATGGAAGCAATTTGATTCAATACCTGACCTTTGTTGGGTATTGGACGTGGCAAAATGACATCAAACGCTGAAATTCTATTGGAGGCAACCATGACCAATTGTTGATTGGGCAGGTAGTATACATCACGAACTTTTCCGTGGTAAATCTTTTCGGTTTGGGGCAAATTCAATGTCATCTTTTGTGCTTTTTACATTCTACCACGCATGCCACCCATTTGTTTCATCATTTGGGCCATTTGTGATTTGTTGGTCATCATTTTCATCATGGTTTTCATTTGGTCAAATTGTTTGATCAACTTATTGACCTCATCCAAACTTCTACCTGAACCTCTGGCGATTCTATTTTTTCGGGATTGATTGATGATGCTGGGTTGCTCGCGTTCTGTTGGGGTCATGGATTGGATGATGGCCTCAATGTGTTTAAATGCATCTTCATTGATGTCGACATCCTTGAGTTTGGACATGCCGGGAACCATACCCAACAAGTCTTTTACGCTACCCATTTTCTTGATTTGACCAATTTGCTCCAAGAAATCGTTGAAGTCGAATTGATCTTTCTTGATGCGCTTTTCTAATTTCTTGGCTTGCTCTTCATCAAATTGTTCTTGGGCTCTTTCTACCAATGATACCACGTCACCCATGCCCAAAATACGGCTGGCCATACGTTCGGGGTAGAAGACATCCAACGCGTCCATCTTTTCACCCGTTCCTATGAATTTGATGGGCTTGGAAACTTCTGCACGGATGCTCAATGCGGCACCACCACGAGTATCACCGTCCAATTTGGTTAAAACAACGCCATCAAACGCCAATCTTTCGTGGAAAGTTTTGGCCGTATTAACCGCGTCTTGTCCAGTCATGGAGTCGACAACGAACAAAGTTTCTGAAGGTTGAATCGCTGCTTTTACACGTTCAATCTCTTGCATCATTTCTTCATCAACCGCCAAACGGCCGGCAGTATCGACAATGACCACATTGAATCCTTTTTGTTTGGCGTAGGCAATGGCTTTTTCAGCAATATCAACGGCATTGGTATTTCCTCTGTCGCTAAATACTTCAACCCCGATGCTTTCTCCCACTACGTGCAACTGGTCAATCGCTGCTGGACGGTAGATATCGCAAGCAACCAACAATGGGTTTTTGCCTTTTTTGGTTTTGAGGTAGTTGGCCAGTTTTCCAGAGAATGTTGTTTTTCCAGATCCTTGCAAACCGCTCATCAAGATTACCCCGGGATTGCCTTGGTATTGAATGTCGGAGTGCTCGCCACCCATCAAGTTTTTTAACTCATCGTGGGTAATCTTTACCAACAATTGACCGGGAGATACAGCGGTCAATACATCTTGCCCCAAAGCTTTTTCTTTGACGGTCTCAGTAAATTCCTTGGCTGTCTTAAAGTTGACGTCGGCATCCAATAAAGCGCGACGAACTTCTTTCAATGTCTCTGCAACATTGATTTCTGTGATTTTTCCTTGGCCTTTTAAAATTTTAAACGCCCGGTCAAATTTCTCCGTTAAATTTTCAAACATGAATCAAAAAATTGTGCCGTAAAGTTACGACACAGACCTTATCTCATGACGACAATATTTCCTTTTATTGCCTTGGGTTTATAAAGTTGATCTTTGAAGATGATTCGGTATTCATACGATCCGTTTTCGACATAGTATTTGCCCCTATCAACATTGCCCATCCAAAATTCTGTGGGATCATCGGATTCAAAGATTTTCACTCCCCAACGGTTATAGATATCCAAGTGATATTCAGTAACACCAATCATCTCCGGACGCCAAGCGTCATTGACTCCATCTCCGTCAGGGGTAAATGAATTGGGTACAAATACGATGGTTCCTCCAATGTCCACATAGGCTGTGGCGCTGGATTTACACCCATATTCGTTTTCCAATACTTGAATGATGGATTGTTGTCCAAATTCAGTGAATGTGTGTTGTCCATCAAAGGCTTCAATCACTCCGCCGTCGCTGATGAAATAAACACAAGTTGTGGCGCCAGAAGAAGAATCTGCGATGCTGATGCTGGGATTGTCAATGCTAATTTCGTCAGGGCTAATCGTAAACCCTGGCGCTGGCGCGGGGTGTATGACGAAAGCCGAGTCGGTATAAACATTGAGGTCTGTCACGCAACCGGTAAGCGTAAAGGCGTGCAAAGCTGCCGAATAAACGCCGGGATTCTCGCAAAAGAGATTGGGGTTTTCTTCGTTGAAGGTCTGCCCTCCAACGGTCCATTCAAAATACATCGGGGTTTCACTTTCCGCATTGGCATAGAATCGTATATATGAACCCGCGCATGCATCTTCAGGAAGAAATTGCCAATCGATGGTGGGATCCGTAACTACCCACACATCTTGGGTAATGGTTTCTGTGCAACCATTTTCTGCAATAGTTAATGAAACGGGATAGGTGCCGGGTTGGTTGAATTGAACTCCCGATACATTCGTGTTTGAACTACTCATGATGTTGGCATCATTACCAAAATCCCATGTGATGTTTGGGCTGCTCGTGGTGTATCCTTCGGCTTGGAAGGTGAGGTTATGCCCTTCAAAGCAAACGGGTCCAGGACTTGTAAATGCAGGTGATAAATCTGCATAAACCTGCAGCAATAGGGTGCTGGTGTCAGCGCAGGTTCCATTGCTGGAACCCACCAATGTTATCCAATAATTGCCTTCAGATGGAAAGAAAAAGGAGGGGTTGGGTAGATTGCTCGTGGCATTTGTTCCGGATAAACCAAAATTCCACAAGTAGTTGGTTGTATTGGTGCTGGTTTGACTAAGACTGACATTGAGCCCTGCACATGGATCTGTAATTGGGTTGATTGAAACCTCAGGTTGAGGGAGAGGAGTGAAGTCAAAAGTTTGTGTTCCTACACAACCATCATTGTCGATGCTCAATGTCACAGAGTAACTGCTTTGGTTTTCGTCCAAATAAATATCGTTGGGAAAGGCCAGATTGCTCTGTGCTGGCGAGCTCCCAGTGCCAAAGGTCCAATTGAAAATGACATCGCTTGGCAAAACATTAAAGCCCAATCCGTGATCGAAATCATAAACTACCTGACCATTTAAACAAGACGAAATGGGATTGCTGATGTTGGGGATAAAAGTTTCGATGGCGGTGTAGTCAATGGTTGCAGTGTCAGCACACGACCATCCCGGATTTGAAATAAGGGTCACAGTATAAGTGCCCGGGTCTTGGTAAGTATAGGAAGGCTCAAAAACATTGCTGGTGTCATTGTTGGTATTGGAAACACCAAAATCCCAATGGTAAGTGTCTGCATTGACACTGTTGTTCTCAAAGTCTACAGCCAAACCCAAACAAAAATCAGTTTGCACTCCACCAATTCCACTGATGCCCAGTCCTGCACTTGTATTGGGGTCGCATAAGTTGACATTCAATTGGTAGTCGCGGCGGATGGTATTGATTAATACTCCATTTCTATATTCCTCAACACAAATGGCAATGGCATAAGTTCCCAGTTGGGTAGCGGTGCCAGTGATGTATCCCGTGCTCGAGTTGATACTAAAAGCAGGATTGGAGGTAATGGGATTGCTTGCGCTGAAACCTGCACTCCAAGTGTTATTTGAATAGGGCGGTGGAGAAGGAGGGGTTGGTGCAGGCATATTTTGGTCCGCCCCATCCAGTGGTGTACAAAAACTATAAACCAATAAATCCCCATCTGGATCTATCGCTTCTGCTGAATAAAAAAACGGAGCATTTAGACAAAGTGAAGTTGGTGGCAATGAAACGAAACTGGGACTATTGTTTTGAACAGAAACCAAATTGGTTCCAGGAACGGTAGTGGTTAAGGTCATCCCCGCCAAGTTATTTTGACTCTGTACCAAGTTGTCAATGCTGGTGTTCCGGCAACAACGTTGGTAGGTGAGGGTGTAGCCCTGCGCGTTGAAAGGCAGTTCAACGGTTTGCTCGTAAAGGGCTTTTTCTACGCAAACATTGGGCGGGACTGTAAAGCAAGGATTGGCAAGATCAGAAGATAGTTCTTCGACATCTGAGGACAAAAGATCTATCTGCAACTCAGTGTATAAAGTTCCATTGGCATTGAATACCCCAATGGAAACAAAGGGGTCGAAGTCGGTTCCATTGACATTGGTAGGACCGCAATCGCGGTATACAAACAGACGAACGTTGTACAGATTATTCCCCAGGTAGGTGTAGGTTAAATCGCCACCGTATATGTGTGTGCCTTTGACTGTATCGGGAATCGAGAAGAAAAAAACAATCATGAGCCAAACAAGATGGCTTTTCAAAAAAGAAATATGTGGTTGATCTGAATTCAAATTCCTGCGCGTCAATACCTTTAGACACAAATATCAATCAAATTGTTGCAAACAGTGAATGAGATTGTGCTCTTTTCCCACAATCCGATTGGAATAAATATCTTTGGCCAAGAATGAAAAATTTATCGCACATCGATGAAAATGGATCTGCCACGATGGTGGATGTTACAGGTAAATCGATATCCTTGAGGACGGCCAGTGCAGAAGCTTTGGTCTTATTTCCGCAAGAGGTATTTGAGGCGCTACTAGAGGCCCATTTCGGCACTGCCAAGGGTTCAGTGGTGGAGGTGGCCAAGGTAGCGGGCATACAGGCTGCTAAGAGGTGTTCAGATTGGATTCCCATGTGCCACCCCTTGATGTTATCCAAAATAGAGGTGTCCATTGACATCCATTCCAATCCGGTTCGTATACAAACCTTGGTCAAATGCGAAGGTAAAACGGGCGTTGAGATGGAGGCGCTGACTGCTGCGTCTGCCGCGGCTTTGACTATCTATGATATGTGCAAGGCGTTGTCACATGAAATTGCCATTACCGAGGTAAGGTTGTTGTCCAAGACTGGTGGTAAATCTGATTTTAATAGCCATGGATAATCTCAATCCATTGACCAAGCATCAAAAGTCAGTGGCCATTTATGGGACCACTTGCGATCAAGTGAAAAATTGGGTTTCTTTTTTTCAGGATGTATCCAGCATTCCAACCGGGTATTTGGACGCTTCTCATCATGCTATTCCGATACAGGCCCATGTCACATTCGGTGAGTCGGCCCACCTTTGGCAAACACCGGGATTGGGATTTTCTCCTTGGGATTTTCAATGGGTCAACGGAAATCACTTCGCAGGCCAAAGGCAAGTGGTGGTGCACAATCCAGAGAAATTGGAGTCGTTGAAAAAGCGTAAGTTGCAATTGACCGATGTGGTTTTGGTCATTGCCGAAGGTGGTATTCCGCAACATTTGATTGAGTGGGGAGTGATTACTGCCGATACAATCTGGATAGACCCAACCAACAAGGATTCCATTGCGGAATGGGTGAAATCTCAGACCCAACCAGCGCCATTGGCAGCGTTGATATTGACCGGTGGAAAAAGTGAGCGCATGGGACAAGACAAGGCGTTATTGGATTATCATGGCTTGCCGCAGTGGCAATTCCTTTTGGAGCAATGCAGCTCATTGGATATTCCCGCTTTTGTGAGTGTTCGGAATTTGGAGCAAGCCCAAAACATGGGAATTAAAAAAGATCAAGCCATAGAAGACTGTTGGTTGGACATGGGGCCCCTGGGGGGGATTTTAAGCGCGATGAAATCTCATCCTAAATTTTCATGGATGGTAATGGCCTCCGATATGCCCAATTGGAATCTTGACGGGATGCGTTTTTTGATGCAAAATAGGGATTCACAGAAAATGGCAACGGCCTTTTGGAATGAACAAAAGCAATGGGCTGAACCATTGGCAACCATTTGGGAAAAACAAAGTGCACCGTGGATGGCCATGTGGATGATGCAATCCCAATGTGCCCGGCGCATGTTGGCGACTTTGTCTTTAAAGTCCATTGTTGCTCCTGAGGAAAATTGGTTGAACAACATCAATTCCCCTCAGGAACGGGAAGAGTGGATTAAATCCCAGGACGAATAATAATCTCGCTAATATTCACCCCTTCTGGAGCTTCGATGACATGCACCATTTGGGCAGCTATATTTTTTGGATCCAAGCCTTTTTCAAAATTGGGAACGTATTCCTTCAACAACTCTTCGTTTTTGGTGACATGAATAAAGGGCGTGTTCACTGCACCAGGGCAGATGGTGGTAACCCGAATGTGCTTGCTGTGCTCCACTTTGAGACTTTCACCAATGGCCAATACGGCGTGTTTGGTGGCGCAATAAATGCCCGAGTTTGCAAATACATGGTGACTCGCAACCGACCCCAAATTGATGATGTGTCCCTTGCGTTGGATGAGCTCCTGCAAAGACAAATGAATCATATTTAAAATGCCTTTGATGTTGGTGTCCACCATCTCATGCCAATCTTCTAATTTGGCTTGTTGCAATGGGTCAAAAATACCAAGTCCAGCATTATTGATCAGGACATCCACGCCGCCCATTTTTTGTTGTGCTTCTTCATAGGTTGACGTGCAATCTGCGATGCTTCTCACATCCCCAATGGTGAATGTACAATTTGGACCTAGTGAAGTTTGTAAAGCCTGTAATTTTTCTTGGTTGCGCCCCATCAAATGAACACGATGGCCTCTCTCTATCAATATTTGTGCGGTAGCAGCACCAATTCCTGAACTACCTCCGGTGATGATTACATTTTTCATGGCGCTAATTTGATGTGAAAAAATCAAAACATCACGTTTGTTTAAACTTTAATGCATGACGAATGTTACTTTTGCACAAACAAATTTATCATGGCATCAATTGTAGGAAAAAAAGCGCCTTCGTTCAAGGCAGGAGCCGTTACCAATGGCGGTACTATCGTTAGCGATTTTTCATTGGATCAATATATCGGAAAGCAAGCCGTTGTTTTCTTCTTTTACCCAAAGGATTTTACCTTTGTTTGCCCCACTGAGTTACATGCTTTTCAAGAGCGTTTGAAAGACTTTCAAGATCGCAATGTAGCGGTTGTTGCTTGTTCTACAGACACTGAAGAAAGCCATTGGGGTTGGTTGCAAATGGAGAAAGGTCATGGTGGAATCAAAGGCATCACTTATCCCATTGTAGCAGACACTTCTAAGACCATCTCTGATGCTTATGGCGTTTTGGCTGGAGAATACACGTATGATGAGAATGGTGCTTTGGTTGCCAACGGCCCAATGATCGCATACCGTGGATTGTTCTTGATCGATAAGTCAGGTACTGTGCAACATGCTTTGATCAATAACTTCCCATTGGGTCGTAACGTTGATGAGGCTTTGCGCATGGTGGACGCTTTGCAATTCTTTGAAGAAAATGGTGAGGTTTGTCCAGCCAACTGGAGCAAAGGAAAAGATGGAATGAAAGCGGATCACAGCGGAGTGGCTGATTATTTGGCTTCTCACTAATAGCAAACGGAATAACTAAAAAAAAGGGAGACATCGTCTCCCTTTTTTTATTTTCGTTCAATGGGATACTCAGAAGATTTGGCCAATAAGATTAGAACGCGCTTTGAAAATCTAAGCGGTGTTGCAGAAAAAGAGATGATGGGCGGCTGGGTTGTTATGCTCAATGACAAGATGTGCGTGGGGATCATTGGTGAAGAAATGATGTGCAGAATTGACCCCTCCCTTTATGAAGCGTCTTTGGAAAAAAGGGGATGTCACGAAATGTTGTTTGCCAAAAGAGCCATGAAAGGGTATGTCATGATAGACCCATTGGAATTGGAGCGTCCAGCAGATCTTAATGAATGGATAGATTTGGCCATAGCATTCAATCCCAAGGCCAAATCAAGCAAGAAGAAGAAAGCTTAATTCGCTGAAGTTTTTTTGAATCTTCCCAATACCTCTACGTGCGAGGTGTGGGGGAACTGATCGATCAAACTCCATTTTTCCAATCGATAACCGGTTGCCTCTAAAGTCTCTGTATCTCTGGCAAATGTCGCTGGATTGCAGGAAATGTAGACAATGTATTCTGCATTTAAATCCATCACCTTGCGTAAGGTTTTTGGTGCGATTCCCGCACGAGGAGGGTCCATCATCAACACTTGCAATTGGTTTTGATATTGCGGTTGCTCTAACAAAAATTTGCCTACGTCGGTTGCGAAAAAAGTCAAATTTGTGATTCCATTTCGGGTGGCGTTTTCTTTGGCGTTGTCAATGGCTTTGGGCTCGATGTCCACTCCAATCACTTCATTGAATCCCGCTTGGGAAAGCAACTGGGAAATGGTTCCTGTTCCGCAAAACAGGTCCAAGATGGTTCCAGATTGTCCCACTTCTTTGACGTATTCTATGGCTTTGGCGTACAACCGCTCAGCACTTTTGGGATTGGTTTGGAAAAAGCTTTTCATGCTTATTTCAAATTGAAGCCCCAAGATGCTCTCCGTGATTTTTTCGTTTCCATAAAGCAGACGGTGTTCCCCATTCAAAGGATCTACCCGGTCTCCTGTGTCATTGTTGATGGTATGAATCACACCAGCCAAACGATTACCCAAAATCTCTTGAAGCAAAGATACCCATCCGCTGGAATCAAATCGTTCCAATCCCTCGTCGGTTGTTACCAAGTTCAATAATATTTGATCTTGCAGATAGCTCTTTCGAGCAACCAAGTAGCGATAGAATCCATGTCGCTGTGGCGGATGCCAAGCGGGCAATTGACTTTGAATGCACCAATCTTCAATTTTTTTCAAATGGGATTCAAGTTGCTCATCCAAAAGTCCTGAATCTTTTTGCAGAGATTCTACGATCCACCAAGTGCCTTTCTTTTTGAATCCAAGTGCAAAATCATCTTGGGTTTCGTTCTTTTCTTTGTCCCATCGGATAACGGAAAAGCTGTATTCCATTTTATTGCGATAGTGCCAAAGAGAGGGGGAAGCGATGTATTCATCAAAGATGGGTTCAGCTTCTACTTTCCCAATTCGCTTCAATAATTCTAAAACTTCATTTTGTTTGAAAGTACGTTGCTTCTCATACGGCAATGTGGCATAGGGCGCGCCGGGAATCGGCTGAAAGGGGATGTCAATTTCTTCGATTGAAGGCTGTATCAATTGGATGTCACGGGCTTCAATGTGTCGCCGATCGATTTTGGTTACCTGAACTTGTCGGGTTTGACCTTTGATGGCGTTTTCAATGAATAAAGGAACTTTTCCGTCAGGGATTTCAACCCAAACGATGCCATTGCCTCCAAAGGCCATTTCATCAATCTCTACTTCAAGTACATCTCCTTTCTTAAATGGAAGATGATTGGGGTTGATTCTCTTACTCATGATTTCTTCTCTGGCGAATGGCTTCATACAACAGCATCCCGGCGGCAACAGAAACGTTTAGAGAGGTAGTGATTCCCGACATCGGAATGCGAATCCCTTCTTGCACCGCTTTCAATGCTGCTTTTGAAATTCCTTTTTCTTCATTACCCATGACAATACAGAGGGGTACAGTCATGTCGCTTTCTTCAGGCAGGGCTGTGGCCTTTTCTGTGGCTGCAATACAGTGAATCCCCATGCTCTGTAAAAGATGAATGGTATCCACCGCCATCTTTGTTTTGCATACGGGCAAGTGCATCAAAGCACCTGCACTGGTTTTGATGGTATCCTCATTGATGGGAGCGCTTCCCATTTCGGTCATGACAATGGCTGTTGCTCCCAGGCATTCCGCCGTTCTTGCTATGGCTCCAACATTGCGAACATCGGTTAATCCATCCAGTAGCAGAACCAAGGGTACTTTGCCTTCCTCAAAGGAAAGGCTCACGATTTCTTCCAAATTGCCAAAAGTAATTGGGCTTAAAAAAGCCAAAATCCCTTGGTGGTTTTTGGTCGTAATGCGTTGCAATTTCTCCGAAGGAACGTATTGAAAGGGAATTTGATGTTCTTGAACCAAGGCCATTGTTTTTTGAAACAACTCTCCTTTTAATCCCCGTTGAATTAAAATCTTTTCTATTTGCTTTCCCGCAATGATCGCAGCCTCTATGGCATGGAAGCCGATGGCCAACTGCGGCGGTGTTCTTTTTTCTCTCATCATGGATAAATGCGTCCTTGTCTCCATTGCGTGACCTGGGTTTCCCAGGGTCCACGATAGTTTTCGGATCTTTTTAAAATATAAATATCGCCCCACAAAGGATGTGCGGTTATTTCGAAGTCAAACTTCAATGCTTGGGGATCACTGAGATTCCCATAAATCCAGGTCTCCACATTTTGATCGGTAATGATGGTGTTGGGATGTCCAAAAACCAGATAAATCATTCCCCTGTCTGTTCTCCAACCTTCTGCATAAGAAGTGAAATTTTGGTTGGCATCCTGCACGCGGGAATAATAGATTTTGATGAGCTCTTTGGCTTTGGACTTGTTGCCACCACTTCTAATCCAGAATTTGTCAAATGCATTTTCTGGTCCTTCATGCGAAATTTGAATTCTTTCAAATTCCTCTTTGGAGCACAAGTATCGAATAGGGCCAATCATCTCCTCCATTTGGGTGATGGCTGGGAAATGTGGATTTTTTTCTGAGTCAATGACTTGCAAGCGTTCGACTCCCCATTTGGAGGCATAGGAATACATCCCGGCTTGGGTGGTAATCAAGGTGTCGGTATTGCCCAATTCTGATTTCTCGGTTGGGACAAAAGGTGCGTTGGCAGAAAATGGCGGGGATGGGAGCCTTTCTGATCTTGGTGCAAAAATGATTTTTCCCTCTTTCGGTTTTCGCAAGGCGATGCCACTGGGACAACTTCCGGTTCCCAAATCACCGGACCATTGCCAGCCCGCTGATAGTGGCTTAAACGGAATAGTAAATGTTCCTTCTCTGATGCTCTTGGATTCCTTGATAAAAAAGATTAGGGATTGGCAATTGGTGTCGCAAGGCAATGTGAGGTCACATTGAAATTGCCCGACACCGCTGTTGTTGATTTCAGCAGGAATCAAATATTTCTTTGTCCAAGCTTCGGTTCCTTGTGTGGTTCTGCTTTGCGCGTTGATTTCTAAAACATTGCCCAAACTATTGTTCCAATCTTCAGAGTCAAAAAAGAGGTTGTAAGTAATGGAATCCGGGGTGCGATTGATAACAGAGATGCGCGGGTGAAAGGTTTGTTGTGTCCATTTGTAATACTTGGACTGCATGGGCGTTTCTTGTATTGGCGCCACGGCATTACATCCCACCAATAATAAAGTGAGGACAAATAGGATAGCAAAGAAAACGCTTGATTTCATCTCTTCAAAAATACGGCCTATTCCAATCCCATTAGAAGAAAACTTGATATTGGATATGAACCATATTGTTTCTCAAGTCCAATCCATTTCCAGGTGGAATCCCCCAACCCGAACTGATTTCTAATTCTCCATTGGGAATGTTAAAGTGTCCACCCAATCCCAATCCTTGCCAATAAGCCCAATTCCGATCGGAAGGTCCAATCCAAGCATGATCATAAAAAACAAATAGGGTCCCCAGTTTTTGTAGGTTCCATCCTGTTTCTATTTGTGAACCCCAATATTGGTCGCAGAAGATGCTTTCTTGGCCAAAACCGCGTATGGTGTTGACTCCACCCATTCGGTTTCTTTCAATGCTTTCGGTATTTTGTGTGGAGTAAAGTCCACGCTGATGTATGTCTTGTGAAAAGAAAATTCGTGACCATTTTTTTTGAAATTCAAGGTCCAAATGGCTTTTGATCAAGGGTGATTTCTGTCTGTCATCAAGGGATATCACTTCCTTTTTTCCCTGGTAGAATTGGAATTGAAGGTTGAGGCCCATTCCATTTCTAAAATGATTTTGCTGCGTGATTCCCAAACCCCACAGTCGATGTCGAATGCTTTTGGATTGTATCAGGGCATTGTGATTTTTCATTTGATATTGCCCCATGATTTTTGTTCCATTCGACAACCGATAAAACAAGCCTCCTTCATTGCCAACAATGAAATACAAATTTTGATTGCGATACAACTCAAATTTTTGGTTGATTCCAATGGGCGATTTGAATAGGACCGGAAACTCAAATTGAAAATGGATGCGTTGAACGGAGACGGCTTGTCTTTGCCACTGAAAGGAGATTCTTTCCGCTTTTTTTAAGCTGTTCACCCACACCGCATTGACATCCCCAATAATGGCCGTTTTTCCGAATTGATTTAAAGTTCCCAGTAAGGCCTGAAATTGGTTTTGTTCGGATTTCTTGAGCTGAATCCTCAAATCGGCTTTGTCCGAACTAAAAAATATTTGATGTGATACAACATCAACCCCTCTGGATATTAATTCCCTTTGTAGATTTTCATTGAGGGGATATCGATTGAATGGCGCTCCGCTTCGCCACCCCAATAGGCGCGATAATATCTGAATGTGAATCACTTCAGCATCTTGATCTTTGATACTTCCTTGGCGGATGGGCAATCCTTTGTGAAGCTGATAAGTTGGAGAATTTGCAAGGGAGTCCATGCCGATCAATTCCCAGTGTGCCGTGGCGTAAGAAAATCGAAACAATGCATCAAGGGTTTGTTTCATATGTCGTTCTGCGGAGGAAATATCCGCCCAGATCGTGGTGTCCCCTTGGTCGTCGATACAAAAAAAGGAACCTTTGTTTTGGCTCCATGAACAAACATGAGCGAATATCAATATTCCAGTCACCATCCAGTGTTGAAAAAAAATAGGCCCAGTCGCCAACACCTTGTGGCGCACTTGCCTATATTTGTTTTCAAATCGAATGAACATGAATAAGAAATTACTTTTTGTAGCGGTTGTTGCAGTATTGGCTTTGACTGCTTGTGTAGCTAAGCACCCCAAGTGTGCAGCTTATGACAAGGCGCCAATTGAGCAACCTGTAAAATAATTATTCGTGGCTGGTCCACGAAACTTCTACTTTAATGCTGGGATCGATGCTCTTTGCAACAGGGCATGTGTTCGCAGCATTTTTCATTATGGCCCATTCCTTATCGTTCCAACCCAAGGCGGGAACATGAAAATGAAGATGTATTTCCGATACCCTGCGGGGTTCCGTACCCATAATCTTGGTGACATCCACATTGATATTCTCAAAACGAATATTTTTCTCTTGCGCGGCAATACCCATGATGGTAAGCATGCACATGGAGAGTGAGGTGCAAAATAGATCGGTTGGTGAAAAAGCTTCTCCCTTTCCATGGTTGTCCACAGGGGCGTCGGAGACAATGGTATTGTTGCTTTTCAAGTGAATGGCAGAGCATCTAAGGTCGCCTTCGTATTTAACTTCTATTGAATGCATAATTTTTGTTGTTCAGGAACAAAGTTAGGGGTAAGGTGTATCTTTGCAGGGAACATGAGAACAACTTTTTTATTGTGTCTTTGGTTATGCGCTCAAACTTTGTTTGCGCAACAACTTTCGGATGCTGCGCCGCGCAATGTTCTCTATGATGGTGCCCATGCCTTGGCGATCACTTTTCAGTCCAATGGCTGGGGCTTTGGTTTTGATCAATATTACAAAGGAAAGGATGCTTACACTTATTGGAAATTCAATGCAGATCTCCAGTTCTATAGGCATGAGAAAGAGGTAAAGTCTTATTTCCAAGATCCTGCTGCTCGAGCGTATTATTACGGCAAACAAAATAGTTTTTTCGTTGCCCGATTCGGTTGGGGACAAACCACGGAATTTGCTGAGAAGTTGAGGAAGAATGGTGTGCAAATCAATCGCTCATGGCAAGTAGGTCCATCTGTGGGTTTCATCAAACCTGTTTATCTGCAGATCATTCATCCCTCAGTTACGATACCTGGTAGATTTGATATCGAAACAGAAAAATTTAATCCGGATGAACACTACACGGACAATATCTATGGACGTGCTTCGAATTTGGTGGGTTTGAATGAAACAAAAATTCAAATGGGATTGTTTATCCAAGCGAGTTTAAGATTTGAATACAGCAATCAAGAGCTGGGATTGAGGGGAGTAGAAATAGGTGCAACAGCGGATATTTATCCCAAGAGAATAGAAATCATGTCACAAACCGTTTTGGATCGTTACAATGACCACGCGAAAAATAATTTTATTTTTCCTGCCATTTACACACGATTCTTTTTTGGTTCAAAATACAATTCAAAATGAGTGAAGGAACTACGGGGCGAATAGCCAAACCCAAATGGTTGCGAGTGAAATTGCCAACGGGCGAGAACTATAAAATGGTTCGCAGCTTGGTCTCTGAACATAAACTACACACCATTTGTGAAAGTGGTAATTGTCCCAACATGGGAGAGTGTTGGGGAGAGGGGACGGCTACGTTCATGATATTGGGAAATATCTGCACCCGTTCTTGCGGATTCTGTGCGGTATCCACCGGGAGACCACTTTCCGTCGATCCGCATGAGCCTGAGCATGTCGCGGAGTCTATCTTCTTAATGAAAGTAAAGCACGCGGTTATCACGTCAGTGGATCGAGACGATCTTCCAGATGGAGGAGCCGATATTTGGGTTAAAACGGTTGAAGCAGTAAGAAGAAAAGCGCCCGGAGTAACCATGGAAACCTTGATTCCTGATTTTGCCGGAAAATGGGAGAACTTACAACGCATTATTGACGTGGCACCAGAGATTGTTTCTCACAATATGGAGACCGTAAGAAGGATGACCAAACAGGTGAGAATCCAAGCCAAATATGACCGCAGCCTAGAAGTGCTTCGCCGATTGAAACAAGGCGGAATGCGCACCAAGAGTGGGGTAATGCTGGGGCTGGGTGAAACCCACCAAGAGGTGATCGAGACCATGGAAGATTTGCGTGCAGTGGGTTTGGATGTCATTACATTGGGGCAATACTTACAACCCACTCCCAAGCATTTGCCTGTAGCGGAGTTTATAACGCCAGAGCGATTCGCGGAATATGAGGTGTTAGGAAAGGAAATGGGCTTTCGTCATGTTGAAAGCGGTCCTTTGGTTCGATCCTCTTATCACGCAGAAAAACACATGTTGTAATGAAAGACAGTGTGGTTCGTGTAGGAATCCATGGTCTAGGTCGTATTGGAAGAACTTTTCTTCGCGCAGCCATGCAGGAGAGGTCTTTTGAGGTCGTTGTTGCTGCAGATCTCCATCCATTTCAAACCATGGCACATTTGGTTAAGTACGATAGTGTTCATGGAATATGGGATGACATGGAACTCAGAGAAGATTCTTGGATTTCCGCTCAAGGGTCCAAAATGGATTACTTCAAAAAAGAAAATCCCGATCAAATTCCAAATTGGAATCAATGGAATGTGGATGTGGTGGTGGAGTGCACCGGGTCTTTTTTATCCTTGGATAAATTGAAACAACACATGGAAAGTGGTGCGCGCAGAGTGTTGCTTTCCGCTCCAGCTGAAGATGCACATGTTCCCATGGTGGTATTGGGAGTGACCAACGAAAATTGGCAGCAAAATAATATCATTAGCTGTGCCAGTTGCACCACCAATAGTGCTGCCCACATGATTCAATTGATTGATGAGTTATGCGGGATTGAGAGCAGTTACATCACCACTGTTCACTCCTACACAGGCGACCAACGTTTGCAAGATGCACCGCACAAAGATTTGCGAAGATCCAGAGGCGCGTTGCAAAGTATAGTGCCCACAACCACCGGAGCAGCCAAGGCATTGACCCGCGTTTTCCCTCACCTTGCGGATAAAATGGGAGGATGTGGAATGCGGGTTCCAGTACCCGATGGTTCTTTAACGGACATCACCAGTATCGTGAAAAAGCCATTGAGTATTGTGGAAATTAATGCGGCTTTTAAAGAGGCGGCAAGCAATCGTTGGTCGGGTATAGTCGAATATACCGACGACCCCATCGTATCATGCGATGTTTTAGATAACCCACATAGCTGCCTATTTGATGCTGGAATGACCAGTGTAATTGGCAACATGGTTAAAGTGGTGGGCTGGTATGACAATGAAGTGGGATACAGCAATCGGTTGTGTGATATTATAGAAAATTGGAAATGAGTTCAAAATACAAGCATATATTTTTTGATCTGGATGGAACCCTCTGGGACATTCACCGAAATGCGGAGCTTACGCTAAAATCAATTTGGTCACAGTTTGATCTGGATGCCAATAAGTGGGATGTTTTTTACGAAGCATACTTGCATCATAACCATAGAGTTTGGGCCATGTACCGTCAAGGGACAATGACCAAAGAAGAGTTGAGAACAGCCAGATTCAGCCGCTCAATGGATGATGCAGCCGTGACTTATTCTGCAGATTTGCTGGAGCGATTTTCTCAGGCCTTTGTTGATCAGTGCCCCCGTCAACCCCATTTGGTTCCTGGCGCTATGGAGTTATTGCAATATCTCTACGCCAAGTCATATACCATGCATATTATCACCAATGGTTTTAAAGAGATTCAAGGCATCAAAATGGATGGAAGTGGACTCACTCCTTTTTTTGTTCACAATATCAATTCGGAAGATGTGGGTGTGAGAAAGCCAGATCCTAAAATTTTTGAATATGCCTTTCGTTTAGCGGAGACTTCAGCAGCAGAAAGTATCATGATTGGGGATGATTGGGACGCGGACATTCTGGGTGCCCGAAACGTGAATATGGATCAGGTTTTTTTGAAATTGAATCAACAACGTCACAATGTTCAACCTACATTTACCATTGAACATCTTTTAGAAATTAAAAACATCTTGTAATATGTCACAACAAAAAGAAGAAGGAATCAGCATTGAATTGACTGAAGAAAATGCACAGGGTAAATATTCAAATCTTGCGGTTATCACACATTCTCCCGCAGAGTTTATCGTTGACTTTGTGAGTATGATGCCGGGGTTACCTAAGGCAAAGGTGGTTTCAAGAATTATCCTCACGCCACAACATGCCAAGCGTTTACATAGGGCCTTGCAGGAAAACCTGATGAAGTTTGAGTCGCAACATGGAAAGATTCAAGAAACTTTGGGTCAAGACCCTATTTTGCCGATGAATTTTGGCGGTCCCCAAGGTCAAGCTTGATTTTAATTTCGGGATGTTGGGCGATATAGGCCTTGGCCTGTGGTCCCAAATTGAAGAGCAAGTCAAGAATAGATAGGTCACTTTCAAATGGAAAGCGATCCATAAATACCTGATGATAATGTTGAATGGGAGATTCTATCTCCCATTTTTTTTTGATCTTTCTAAAGTCTTGTTCAATGCTTTCAGGCATGATCTCCCAACCTGGCGTGGTGTCGATTTTATCCATTCCCAGGTAAGGTAAAATCCAATTTAAAATTAATTGCTGTGCCTCAAATAAGGGCCTGCCGGGCAGTTGCTGAAGCAAGTCCACGAGCTCATCTTTGAAAAAGAAAAAAAACGGCGACTTTCCATAGGCACTTTGCAAAGCGGTGATCATCGGACGATTCCAAACGCCATTTTCAATTTTTATTTGGTTCAACGGGATCAATGCACCCTGGGTACTTTGAATCGGAAGAGTAAGGCTTAATACACCGTTGGCACTTAATATTTTGAAGTGATTGCGAATGCTTTGCTTGTGGTAATATCCCCAACCGTCGATTTTACACTCCTTTTGATAAAGAAGCACGCAATAGGAAATGGGAGGAAAAATTACCCCAGGTAACAAAGTAAACATCAACTAGTCAACCAGCTTAAACATTCTATCCCAACGGATTTTACTGTGTCCTTGGTATTTGGGGTCAGCCTTGGAGAACCAAGTGAAAACAGCTTTCCCTACAATGTGATCCTCCGGAACAAAACCCCAGTAGCGGCTATCCAAACTGTTGTTTCGATTGTCTCCCATCATCCAATAGTAATTCTGTTCAAACGTGTATTGAGTGCATGGTTGGCCATCCAATAAAAATTGATTTTTACCTGTGCGAACCAGATTGTGATGTTCATAGACCCGAATCACACGTTGAAATAAATCAAAGTTGTCGTCATTCATGGCCACAGTCATTCCTTCTGCAGGAATCACAATAGGACCGAAATTGTCTACTGTCCAAAGCGCAAATTTGGGGTTTCTGCTATTGGGATACATGGTGCCAGGTGCCTGATCGGCGGTCGTGTCATCGATCACTTCATGCCAAATGATTTCCTGGGATTGGGTCATTTCGTTGACTTGTTCTGCGGTTAAAGGCAATTCGAAAACATTGGGCATAAATTGACCACTGCTGTCTGGAATTTGAGCCACACGAATGTCGCTCAGATTTACAGTGTATTTGGCTTGTATTTTTTTGACGCTCACGTTTTGGGCCAATTGGATCAGGGTAGTGTGCATCATGCCGTCGAGTTCTTCGATAAACTGTCCATTGATCTTGACCTTGCGATGTTCAATGGCCAAAGTCTCTCCCGGTAGACCTACACAGCGCTTGATATAATTTTCTTTTTTATCAATCGGACGATAACGAATTCCACCAATGGGGTGACCTTTTCTGCTGCGTTCTGCCAAACCACAAGAAACACAGATTTTCTTTTCTGTGAAATTTTGACGTGCGAGTGCCTCAAATTTATTGGGGTCACTGGCATAGGCGTTGTACTGCTCTTCCCAAGTTCTTGCATTGGGTGCTGCAATAACCATGGCCTCATTGCGAAGAATACTGTAGTAATCATGTCCTGCGTAATAAGGATCAACAATGATGGTATCTCCATGAGGGAAATTGAAAACCACAGGATCGTACCTTTCTACTTTTCCCAATCCAGGTAGTCTCAAATAGGGCAAGCTAAACCAATCCACATAACTATTGGGTAAACCATCAAATGGCAGTGCATTGTGGAGAAAGGGAATGGACATTGGCGTTTGTGGCAACTTGGTTCCGTAAGAAAACTTGGAAACAAAAAGATAGTCACCCACCATCATACTTTTCTCCATAGATGGTGTAGGAATGGTAAAAGCTTCCAAGAAAAAGCTGCGGATAACAGTAGCCGCAACTACGGCAAATAGAATGGCTTCTCCCCATTCTCGTCCAAATGATTTTTTCTTTCCTTCCCATGAACGAGGGCCAACATAAGCGGTTTCTTTTTGTTGAATGGCCAATGTCACCAAACGGTACCAGGGAAGCGCACCAAACATCCATTGTTCTTTGACAGAACGATAATTGAATACGATACCCAATTCGACATTGATGATGACCATCATAATGAAATTAACGCCAGGCACCAGCAATAGCAATACCCAATACCATGGGCGTCCCACCGCTTTGACAAAGGGGATGAATTGTAAAACGGGAATATAGGATAGCCAAGATTTTTGTCCTGCACGAGTCAAAATGCCGGGGAGGGTAATGCAGTATATGGCAATGAGAAGTAAGAAAAGAAACTCTGGAATTCCGAAGTTCATGTTATTGGAAATTTAAAAATTCTTGCATTGTGTGTATTCCTGGATTTTTAACGATCCATTCTGCCGCTTCAACTGCACCAAGAGCAAATCCGTTGCGGTTGTGAGCGGTATGTTTAAGTTCGATACTATCCACCTCGCTAACATACGAAATCGTATGGGTGCCAGGAACGTTTTCTTCCCTAATAGACGTTAAGGCCAACTCTTCTCGGGTTGAGTTGGATCGATTTACCCAAGTCGTTTTCATGGGAAGATTCTCGATGATCCCTTCAGCTAAAGTGATTCCAGTTCCGCTGGGGGCATCCAATTTGGCCGTATGGTGAATCTCTTCTATCGAGGGTTCGTATTGAGGATATTGGGACATCCATTTGGCCAATTGCTTGTTTAAAGCAAAAACAATGTGCACGCCGATGGAGAAGTTGGTTGCATAGAGCAAAGAGAGATTCTCGCTTTCTACTCTTTTTTTTATTTCAGGAAGATGATTGTACCAACCCGTAGTACCAACCACCAAGGGGACTTTGGCATCCAAGCACATTTGAATGTGATGCAGGGCCAAATCAGGTCGGCTTATTTCAATTGCAACATCCACCTGATGCAATTGATCAGGTTCAAGTGGATTGGTGCTGTTGATTTTGGCTACAACTTCATGACCTCTTGATTCCAAAATGGGCGCTATGGCTTTTCCCATTTTTCCATATCCTAAAATAGCCACTCTCATAATTAGAAGTTAAGTTGAATTTGAACCCCTCGCTGTAGGCCTTGTGCAGTGGGCATTAATGTGGGTTGCCAATGCAGAGAAAGGTTTGGACTTACATCAAAACTATTGAGATGAGCATCCACATGTGCGTCGATGATTTGAAGTGCATAGATGCCAATCAAAGCAAAATAGCTGATGTCCAATTGCTTTCTATAGGTATCCATTACAGGTTTAATTTGTCCTGCCGTGTATTGGCTTACTGTAGCGGGATCAGTATCTGCTGCTGCAATGTACTCGGCCTTGTAATAGCGATATTGTTTGGTGTTGAACCCGATAAAATATACACAGGTGCCCACTCCTGCCCAAACAATGGGTGACTTCCATTTTTTATGGTTGTACCATTGGCCCGCTCCCGGTATAACCGCACTTAGAACGGTGGCTTTAAAAGGAGAGGAGGGTGTATTCCATTTTGTCTTCCATGACAAGTCACTGTTGGTTTTTTGACCCAGGGCCACAACCGACATCAGCAAAATCAGTAGGACAATCGAAAGTCTCACAATCCAAGCATCTCGATTATTCGGGTCAAATCGTCGTCGTTGTTGAATGGTATTTCCAACTTTCCAATGCCGCTGTCTCCGCGCTGAAGTTTGGCTCTTTTGCCATACTTCAATCTCAATTCAGCTTGCATTTTTTGAAATTCAACGGGCAATATAACCTTAGCAGGACGGAACAATTTGGGAGCATCATCTTCTTTGGCCAAATCTTCAACCTTTCTCACGCTTAGCTCTTTGTCCAATATTTCTTTGAAAATGGCCAGCTGCTTGGATTCAGGAATGTTGATCAACGCCCGGGCATGACCCATGGTGATTCTTTTTTCAATTATTCCCAATTGAATCTCAGGTGGAAGTTTAAGCAAGCGAACATAGTTGGTTACCGTCGTGCGGTCCTTGCCTACACGTTCTGCCAATGTTTCTGTGGTAAGACTGCATTCGTCCATCAAACGTTTAAACGAAATCGCAACCTCGATGGCATTTAGATTTTCACGCTGAATATTCTCAACCAAGGCCATCTCCAACATTCCTTGGTCATCCGTGGCTCTGATGTATACGGGAACCTCTTCCAATCCGGCCATTTGAGAGGCACGGAATCGACGTTCACCACTGATGATTTGGTATTTCTTGGCGCTGATTTTTCGGACGGTGATGGGTTGAATCAATCCCAACTCACGGATGCTCTGTGCCAATTCAATCAGCGCATCGGGAGAAAATTCTGTTCTGGGTTGAAAAGGATTGGCCTCTACCTGCGCAACTGGAACCACGGATATATCGCCCGCAATGTGACCGATGGTCTCATTTTCACTGGATTCTACCATCACCTCTGCTGCCGGTATGGCAACAGGAGCGCTTTTGGTTTCATTTTTATCTTTGATGACACTGCCAGCATTCTCTAGCAATGCACTTAATCCTCTTCCTAATGCTTGTTTCTTAGCCATTGTCTACGTCTATGTATTTATCTTCTCCCTTCATTTTGGTCATGTCATTTTTTTGTAAAATTTCACGGGCCAAATTCAAATAGTTTATGGAACCCTTGCAGCTGGCGTCATGCATGATGATGGTCTGGCCAAAGCTCGGTGCCTCACCCAAGGTGGTGTTTCGATGGATGATGGTGTCAAATACCAATTCTTGGAAGTGAACTTTTACTTCATCCAAAACTTGATTACTCAATCGAAGACGGGTGTCGTACATGGTAAGTAATATGCCTTCAATGGACAATTCTGGATTCAATTTTTGCTGAACAATCTTGATTGTATTCAATAATTTACCCAATCCCTCCAATGCAAAATACTCGCATTGTACAGGAATAATGACACTGTCGGAGCCAGAAAGGGCATTGACAGTGACCAATCCCAATGAGGGTGAGCAGTCAATGATGATGAAGTCGTAATCGTCTTTTACCTTCTCCAACGCCTGACGCATCATGTATTCCCGGTTTGGCATTTGAATCAATTCAATCTCAGCTCCTACCAGGTCGATGTGAGCGGGAATCAAATCCAAATTGGGATTTTCAGTTTCGATGATGATGTCACGGGGATGAACATCATTAACCAAACATTCGTAAATGCTGGTTTTAACTGACTTGGGGTCAATTCCTACACCGCTGGTTGCATTGGCTTGGGGATCGGCATCCACCAAAAGTGTTTTGTATTCCAACACGCCAAAACAGGCAGCTAAGTTGATGGCGGTGGTGGTTTTTCCTACGCCTCCTTTTTGATTCGCAACTGTTATGATTTTACCCATCGAGCTCTCAATTTTTTGTTGTTTCACGTGAGTTTCACGCTCAAGCGAAAGTAGTTTTTTTGTTCGGATTATATGCTTTGGGAACATTTGAAGTTTTGCACAAACAACGAAGAATCGAATTGTTTATAACTTCGCAATGTATTGTTAATCAAAGGGTAGGAGGCGGAATGATGTTGAAAACCGCATAGATAACAGAACAATCACTGGCAATTTCCAGTGTAGTCGTAGCAGCCTTTCCAAAATCCTGTTTCTTGTTGATCTAAATCCAATATTCCGGAGTTAAAGGGTCCTCCGAGCATTCTTGAGCTATTGGAACTGATGTGAAAATTGTTCTCGTAGACATCGCAAAAGAAGGGTGCTTGATGATTGATGATGTTGTCCCAATGAAGGTCATTGGTGCTTTCTTCATAATCAATCAGACAATAACTAAAAAGATAATCTTGATTGTCGACATCGGCTAGATCAACCACCAATTCCCCAAAATCAGTGAGTGTGGCGTTGTTGCCGTACATGATGCAATTTTGAAATCTACTTTGATAAATGGGGCGAACTTGAATATTTTGGTTGATGTCCTTGTAATAATTGTTCAAGGCAAAAGCAGGTGCTGTGCGCACTCCACCATCCCAATAATTGGCAAAGGTGCAATTGTCCATGACATATTTCCCCCCAATGGAGAGGTATGCACATCCTTCGCCACAATTGGTTGAAAGCAAATTCACGGCTTGGATATGCGCCCCTTGCCCCCAAAGGCCAACGCCCGCCATGTTGTTGATTTTTGTATTGGTAAGGGTCAAAGCAAATCCATTGGTTCCTGTGGTGTCAACCTGTATTCCGGTGTTTCCATTTTTAATGATGGCGTAGTCAATCACAGACCCGGTGCTTTTGTATATCCAGATACCGCCTCTGGTGAGGGTGTATATGTCAGGACCTTGATTGCTTCCGATTTGAAAATCCAATTCAATTCCCCATTGCCCGGGAGTGTCTTGGTATTCGCTTTCCAATCGATCGCCTTGAAAAACTACTTCACTGCCTTTTTGCCCCTGTACAAATAGCTTCCCTTCGTTTACTAGAATTCCTGCTCCTTTATGAAGGTATACTTTACATCCGGCATTGATTGTTAAATCGCAATTGGGTTCGATTTCTATAATTCCATAAACGACGTGTGGCTTGTCGTTGTTCCATACTTCATGACAATCCAATGTTGTAATGGCATCTGGACCGCCATGGAAATAGGCGTTTTGACCCCATGCTGCCAGGTAAATGGATTCATGTGTTCCATTGTACGATACCTCTATTTTATCCTCTGCGATAAAGGGGAAAGTTTCGTCATTGGGATCAACGGTTACTTCGATAAATAGATATAATGAATCTCCTGGGAATAAATCAAAATTCTCAAATCGGGTTCCATTGTCCCCATCAACGGCTATTCTGTACATGGAAGTCTGCCCACCTTGAAGTTGAATTTGATCAATGTGCATGGTTGCATCATGTCGGTTGTAAATCTTACAAACCTGGGTAACGCTACCAACTGAAGTGAAAACAGTATCAAAAAAAACAGTGTCGGTGGAGTATGTGAGACGATCGTCTGGAGATATTTCTTTTTGTTTTTTACAAGAGGTCATGGAACCTCCCAATAGGATAATTCCCAGTATTATTGAAACACCCAAAGAATAGAAAACTTTCACGCGACCAATTACGGATTTTTTTTTCAATTATTGCCTACTCTAATTTAAAAAAGGCGATGTACTGATAGGGAATAATCTTGACATTGAAATAATAGAAGTGAATGATGTCTTCAAAGTTGTATCCCAATTGAGCCATTCTGATGGAACCCTCTTGACACAGACCCACGCCATGACCAAACCCTTGTCCAATCAGAACCATATCATTGCCATCGGGATGGGCAGAGAAATAGGTGGATTTTAATTTGAGGTCCTTTCGCATGTCTACCAATAAAACTTTGCTTCCTCCCTCCCGATAATACAATTGTTTTTCACTGGGGAAATAGCCCATGGTGGCTGTATCCGAGATGGGTATTTTTTTTGACTCCAAGTACCGCCGCCATTCTTGGATGGGTATTCGTTTTTCCCAATTGCTGTTGGGCATTTTGGTACAAAAGGTATCTTCCCGCGCAACACAATAGGACAGCGGTCTGGACCAAACATGTTCTGCGTTATTGGTGCGTCCTCCGCAGTTTGAGTGAAAAGCCGCGGTGATCAAGTTTGCATTTTCATCTACAATTACCAGGCTTTTGGTTTGCTCAGCTGCATTGACCATGATGTGCTCATGTTTAGGCAATCCATTAAAAGCTTGACAATGCGTTTGGTCACATAGATTATAGCCATCATCAATGTGTTTGTAGTATTGGCTCAAGGCGTAGGTTCTGCTGATAACGGCCTGGGCCTTGTAATATTCCAATTCATGATTGGGACCGCCCTCAGCTTCAACCACCCCTGAGATATAAGTATCGATGGTCATTACATTGACCAATTGCAATTGATTATTGACTATTTTAATTTCAATGTTTTCACCATATTTCAATTTGCGAGATTGGGGAGTCAATTGAACTTGAAAGTAGCCATCATTGCCCGCTTGTAGGACGATCTTATTTGTGGTGGTTTGAACGGAATCACATTGAAATCGAACCATTCCGCCAATATTTCGAATTTGAATCGTGCTATTTTCAGGTTGAATCCAAGTTGAATTTTGATCGTTGACAAAAGCACCATTTCCAATCACTTTAAATTGGATTTCTTGAAGCGTTTTGTTGGCCAATATGCCAATGCGAACTTTTTCCTGCCCGGCCAAAAAGACTGGAAAGAACAAACAAAAAGTGAGCAGTTGAATGAATCGCATGATAGCGAAATTAACGATGCATCTTGCTGTGCTATTGTCTTGATCAAGCTTTTATCAACACAACCAATTGAATTTAAAAAATTAAAGAGGCCGAAGCCCCTTTAATTAAACCTGCAAGGAAAATTGAAACCAGCATTGCTGCTGGGAAACCATACTAATGACGTGAACCAACGTTTCAGGTTGCCTCGTTTCAACTCTATTTTTTCTCAGTGTCGGCTTTCCATGTTTTGATGGTCGTGTACAAAGCCAATGACAAAGTGTGATTCACCTCGCGTTTGTTGATGATTCTATTTTCACCATCCTCTACCTGAGATCCATAACCTTTGTTGATGGTTTGGTTCAAATAACCCAATTCAAGTCTTCCCAGTTTGGGAACCACATAGCCGATACCAACAAATGCTCTATTCTGGTCAAAAATATTGGTCGTGACATTGGAGCCAAACGATGCAAAGCACTCATCCATAAGGGAGAGGTATACACAATTGTTCTGAAAAGGTTTGTCTTTTTGATTCAATGAAATATTGATTTTTTCCATGAACCGTGCTCTATTGGAATAAATCATGTCATGGGCTTCATAAGTCGTGTTATTAATATGAGCCGACCCTGGTGTTTCTATCCAGCGTTGTTCCAAACGCAATCGGGTTGTAAACTCAAATCGTTGATGGGTGTTTTTTTGTTGAAGTTGTTCCCATGTGCGATTTTCTGTGAAGGCAGATTTTACCGGTATTTTACCGTAGGCTGAGGTGTAGATATATCCATAACCAGCAGTTGCGGATAATCCATTTCCAAGATCACGGGATAATCCTGCGCGTATTAAGGTCTGTTGCGGATAATTGAAGTAATCATTTCGACGCCACTGCATCTCCTGATAAATGGACCATTTGGGCGATATCGACCAGTTGATGGTGTGGTTAACCCAAGCATTTTGGTTAACAAAGGATTGGCTTTTTTGCGCAATCATCGCAGATGTGAAAGACAAGAGCAATGTTGCAAGAAGAAGTTTTTTCTTGAACATAATTTTAATTTTGTTCAAGATTAATTCCGGTTACTCAGCGCCCGTTGTGAATTAACAATGCATTAAATCTTCTTTGTTTTTTTTCTTTTTCTGTAAGCGTAATAGGCAGCCACGGTCTCGATGGCTTTTTGCATCGCTTGATTGATGGGCATGCGGTCATTGAGCTGAATATCAATGGCGGCCATTCGTGTATGATAATGCACCATAACGGGTAATTTTTTCTTGGCCGAAGAGGCACGAGCTATTTCAGCAGGCATTTCATCTTTGAGAATCTTACATGTTACCAGTTCTTTCTTTCCCTCTTTGTTCAGCCGTGCAGAATAGCCAAAGAGTCTGCAGATCAATCCTCGATTGGGATATGCATTGCAAAGCCCACCAAATGAGGTTACATGCGGACGAAAAACAAAGCAGGTAGAGTCTTGGCTATTTTTAAGTTCCTCGTATTTATCCCAATGAACATCTTCATCAAACCAATCCAAAGCCAAGGGCAAAAACTCTACAGGAGACGCTTCAATGTCCGGTTTCTTGCAGCATTGTCCACAACCCGATACGCAGCGAAGACCCGAATCTTCCTGTAGACTTTCTATATGCGCATCCAATCGTGCATACACTTTTTTTACTTGTTGCACTTTTTGAGGGAGGGTTTTCATAATTCACATTTTGCTGTTTGCAAATGTTCAAACAATCGGCAAAACAAGCAAAGAGAAAATTCACCTTTGTTCTGACAAAATTCAATTAATGAGAATTTTACTGATTACACTACACCTGTTTATTGTCACTTTGGTTTCTCTTTTTTCATGGGACGAGCCTACAGTGCGACAAGAAATTCCTGCGGTTATCGCGGCCAACGGGGTCTCCGTAATCAAGGTCAAAGTCAACAAATCTGATATCGATGGGTTTGCAATGTTGGAGATCAACGTGCCTGAAGGGTTTGCGGCAAAGGCTATCGAGACCAAAGGGGCTTCATTCACTTTTGCAGAAAGGAAAATGCGATTTGTTTGGATGAATCTTCCCGATGTTGATCATTTTGATATTACTTATCAATTGATTAGAACGCAAGGATCTTTGAATCTGGAAAAATTGCAAGGGGTGTTTTCATTTATTGAGAACAACAAGAAAAAAGAAATTGCAATCGATAATCAAATCATCAATGGTGCGGTACAAGTGAATAAGAACGAAGAATCTGTCGATGTTATTGAACAAACGTTTCATTCTTTTCTAAATGCCAATAACGATCTACCTGCTTGTGAACGCACGGTTACTAAGAAAGGAGATGAATTTATCGTGGAGTTGGTACTTCATTTAAATGGAATGAAGGGCTTTTTAAAGATGCAGGAATGGACTTCCAATGGGTGTGTTTTGTCTAAATTTCAAAGTGCAGGTTCAACAGTTACTGTTGATGGATCAACCATCAAATTCGTTTGGTTTGAAGTTCCAGCCGCAGAGACGGTTGTTGTTAAATACAAGGTGCAGTGCGCATCCATTCCCGAAGATGGTTTGACAATTGATGGTAAGCTGAGTTTTACTGTAGACAACCAACCCCGTGAAGTACCCATCATTTTAGCAGGAAAGTCTGTTGGATCAGAGAAGAAAGTTGAAGTTGAAAATACCGCTGAATCGGAGGTTAAAAAAGAAAGTCCTGTTCAAACGGAAGTGGTCAATAATTCCGTTGAAGTCCCAACCGAACCCGTCAAGGAAATTGAAGTAAAAAAGGAAATCAACACCAAACAAGCCGTTGGAAAGGATATCAAACCCAAAAATATTCAGACGGCCTCCAGCAAATCAGCTTCAGGGGTAACATTTAAAGTGCAAGTTTTGGCCAACCACAGAAAGGTTTCTGATGCGGAATGGCAATCCAAATTTGGGTTAACGGAATCCAAACAAGTAACCAATCATGAAGGTTGGATGAAATGGACTGTGGGTAATTTCGCCAACTACGGAGAGGCACGAAACAAACGAGAAGAATTGACTTCTTCTTGCCCCCAATTGCCGGGACCTTTTGTTACAGCATATCAAGACGGAAATAGAATTTCAGTTCAAGAAGCCCTGATGATTACCCAACAAAAGTGGGTGCAATAGGGTAAAAATATACTTATCGTCAGGCAACGGCTTACATAAGTACTTTGGTTAATAATAGAATTTGTTTAGGTAATGTTGTCTGAAAACCCTCTGTACAGAGGGTTTTCGCTTTTAGTAGAGAGATGAATGATGCACTTTTGATCAAAGAATTTGTGACGTACTTGCGCGTGGAACGGGCGCTGGCGGCAACCTCTGTGGCTTCTTATTCTTTCGATATGAAAAAAGCATTGTCTTTCGCTCAAACCAATCACCAGGGTTTGATTCATTGGGAAGCTGCTGATGTAAAAGAATTTTTAAAGCGATGCGTCGGTGAGGAAATGGCGTCGTCGAGTCAAAGTAGAATGATCAGCACTTTGCGCGCATTCTTTCATTTCTTGGTTATAGAACGTTACCGCAAGACGGACCCTATGGAGTTGGTTGAGGCCCCAAAAATGGGAAGATTTCTCCCGGATGTCCTCAATCAATCGGAGGTTAAAACACTGATCGAGTCTGTGGATTTATCAAAAACGATGGCGCATAGAGACCGTGCTATGTTGGAGTTGATGTACAGTTCAGGTCTTCGTGTTGGGGAATTGTTGCAGTTAAAAATTTCTCAATGCAACTGGGAGGAAGGGTATTTGCGAATAGTAGGCAAGGGGAACAAAGAAAGATTGGTACCTGTCGGAGATTGGGCGGTAACTTGGATACAACATTATATACAAGAGGATAGAAGCCATTTGGACATTCTGTCTCAGAATGAAGACGTTTTGTTTCTTAACTTCAGGGGAAAGCCATTGACTAGAATGACTGTATTGAATGTGGTCAAGAGACAGGCAAAAATGGCGGGCATACAGAAAGAAATATCACCACATACGTTTCGACACTCTTTTGCAACACACTTGGTGGAGGCAGGGGCGGATTTACGGTCGGTTCAAGAGATGCTGGGACACGCGTCCATCACGACAACTGAAATTTATACCCATCTGGATCGACAAAGATTAAAGGAAGAAATCCTGCTTTTTCATCCCCGGTATCAAAAGAAAAAGGGGCAATAAGCCCCTTTTCAATGCTATCATCAAAAAAATTATTTCTTGAATTTTGCGTAACGATTGTTGAATTTATCGATACGACCTGCTGTATCCACCAACTGGGATTTACCAGTAAAGAATGGGTGAGAGGTATGAGTAATCTCCAATTTTACTAATGGATACTCATTGCCATCTTCCCATTGGATGGTTTCTTTGGTATTGATCGTTGATTTTCCAAGGAATGCATATTCATTGGACATATCTTTAAAAACCACTAAGCGATAGTTTTCTGGGTGAATTCCGTCTTTCATCTTTTCTAAAATTGGGATGCAAATATAGTAATAAAACTTTTAATTACAAAGAATATTGAAAACCAATGGCCAAAACCTCACGCAATTGCAATCCAGGTCCTTTTATTTCTGGTGTTGGATTTCCCTTGTCATCGAATCCTGCTGGGGTTTTGACCAAAATAACATCGTCGTCATAAAGCATTTGCATGATGACGGAAAAACCCAAGTATTTGTTGATTTTACATCCCAAGACTCCTTCAAAATTGACATCGATGTTCTGCGGTTGATTCAAATAGCTTGAAAAAAGTTCAAGTTTGGAATCCAAGCGATATTGTTCTTTCCAAGATTGAGAAAACCCCAATCGGAGATAAGCGCCGTATTCTATCCTTAAATTTTCACCTGGGAGAATCTTGTTCCCTTCCTCATCAAAGGTGGCAGGTTTGACACCAAACTGACCGAGGTCCGCTAGTTTTTGATTTTTGACGATGGTTCCTTTGCAGGTAAAGGGAGACATGAAACAAGTTATTTTTCGCTGCTCCAAGTAATCCATCCCCAAAGCCGCAGTGAAGTAGGCAGGCGAGAGCCAATCCGAAATTTTGCCTCTATTTAAGTCGGGTAATCCCCTGGATCCTGCGACGTAACCTGGCGCAAATTGCGTTTTGAAATTGACCATTGCCGTGTAGCTCCAATTGTATTTGGCGCGCCATCCATATTTGCTGGTAAGGTCTATCTTGTCATCCGTCTTGATAGACGGCTCTTTGATGTCTATGAGTGATCGGCCGTAGGCAAAGTTGAAAATGTTGTCCCAGCTGTGTCGGTCATCACGGTAAAACAAGCTGTAAGTTCCCATCCCTGAAATATTGATGGCTGAATTACCTCCGGCAGCCCAATTGCTGAGATAAGTTTGCGTTGAGTTGATGCTGATGGATCCGCGATCTAGCCATCCTTTGTCTACAACTTGAAATGGACTCTTTATTAACTTTTCCGCGTCAGGACCAAGAATAATCTGTCCGTTGATGTTTTGTAATGAAACACAACAACAGAGGAATGTGGTCAAGCTTGAAAAAAAGAAGTAGCGCATTTTTGGCAAAATTAATTCTGGAATTAGATAAATCGCTCTTAATTTGTTTAAAATTATGGCATACAATTCAAAAATAGTGTTGGCTTGGGCGGAAGCCATAGACGGCAACAAAGAGATCAGGGAGTGGCTCATGGCCAATGGATTCCCGGAGTTGGGTCTTTTTGTATTTGCATTGCACCACAAAAGAGAAGCTCGCCAGTGGCTGATGGAAAATCAATTCCCTCATTTGATGGCAACCGTCGAATGCACAGAGGGAAAGCAAGAAGCTTGTCAATGGCTATTAAAGTTTGACTTTGGCATTTTAGAAAAGGTGGCCAAGGCAGCGGATAACCAAGAAGAGGCATTGAACTGGTTGCTTCAAAATGATTGCGCGGATTTTGCCCGCTTGGCCTTGCGCATTCGAAAGGTCAAGAACGAGATACAATCGAGGCATGATGACATGCATTTTATTTCTCCTGAGTAGCTTTTTCAGATTAAATTTGTTGCATGGCCAAGAAAAAGGTTTTGATGGATGATGGATTGCTGAAAGTAGTCATTCAACGTCTTTGTCATCAACTCGTAGAAAACTACGACCCAGGACACAAAGTGATTTTAATCGGTTTGCAACCACGGGGTGTGTTTTTCCTCAATGAATTGTCAAGCCAGTTGAAAGCCCTTTATCCTGGAATAGATATCCCCGTAGGGATTTTGGATCCAACTTTTTACAGAGATGATTTCAGACGTGGTGACAAGCAATTGCTGGCACATGCAACGAAGATTCCTGTGAATCTGGATGGATATAAAGTGGTTTTAGTCGATGATGTACTCTATACAGGTCGCACAATCAGAGCAGGTCTTGAAGCCATGTTGGAATACGGAAGACCGGCCTCGATCGATCTTTTGGTTTTAATCAATCGTAAGTTCTCACGTGAATTGCCCATTGAACCGCTATTTGTTGGTCGAAGCATTGACCACTATGATGGTCAAAAGGTGAGGGTAATTTGGAAAGGTGAGGAGAATCCCGTGTCACAAGTTTTATTAGCGCAAGAATAATATGCAAGAAAATCAATTGTCAACCAAGCATCTTCTCGGGATCAAAGATCTTACTGCTTCAGATATTCAATTAATTTTCAAGCATGCAGACGAGTTTAAAGAGGTGTTGCAGCGCCCAATAAAAAAGGTACCCTCTCTGAGAGACATTACAGTAGCCAATTTGTTTTTTGAAAATTCGACCAGAACGAGATTGAGTTTTGAGTTGGCACAAAAACGTTTGAGTGCAGATGTTGTTAATTTTTCTGCGGCCACTTCGAGCGTTAAGAAAGGAGAGACGTTGGTAGATACTGTGAACAATATCCTGGCCATGAAAGTGGACATGGTTGTTATGCGGCATGCCTCACCAGGGGCTTGTGTTTTTTTGAGCCAACACATTGATGTGCCCATTATCAATGCCGGTGACGGGACGCATGAGCATCCAACACAAGCGTTGCTCGATGCTTTTTCTATTCGAGAAAGATTGGGAGAATTGAAGGGGAAAAGGGTGGTTATTGTAGGTGACATTACACACTCTCGAGTGGCCTTGTCTAATATTGACTGCCTTCAAAAGCTGGGTGCAGAAGTAATGGTATGCGGCCCCGCTACCATGATTCCCAAGCATCTATCCAAGTTGGGCGTTTGGGTTGAACATGATTTAGATCGTGCCTTGGCTTGGTGCGATGTTGCCAATATGTTGCGTATCCAATTGGAAAGACAAGACACGGACGTTCGCTTTTTTCCCAGTTTAAGAGAATACAGCCTGCAATATGGGTTGACCCAAGAACGACTGGATAAATTGAAAAAGAAGATAATCGTGATGCACCCCGGTCCCATCAACAGAGGAGTTGAAATTGCCTCTGAAGTGGCTGATGGAGATCAAAGTATAATATTGGATCAGGTAGAGAATGGAGTCGCGGTTAGAATGGCGGTAATTTATCTTTTGGCGCAACAAATTCAGCGCACTTGACAAATTAGGAAATTCTTTTATATTTGTAGAAAACGCATCATATGAAATTTGCAGTTGAACCCAAAGACAAGTTGGTAGTGATTTCTACGAATGTAGAAAAGCTCGATGCATTGCAAGCTCCAGAGTTGAAGAGTGAGATTGTCTTGCAAAATAAAGCGGGAATAAGAAATTTGGTCCTTGATTTATCATCAACGCGCTACATTGACTCATCCGGTTTGTCGGCCATCTTGGTTGCCAATCGCTTATGTCGTGATGCCAATGGAACTTGTGTGATTACGGGCTTGCAAGAGGCGGTAAAGAAACTGATCGCTTTGTCTCAGTTGGAGTCGATTTTAAAAATTACGCCAACGGTCAATGAGGCCATTGACTTGATTTATATGGAAGAAATTGAACGCGAATTATAATTTAATATTTAGTAAATGAAAAAGTTTTTACTCTCTTTGGTTCTGGCGGCTTCAGGAATTGCAGGTTTTGCTCAGTGCAATCCATTGGACTACAATTTTGGAACAGCGGCTTATGGTGTCTATCCAGATACAGCTACAGGCCTAACACCAGCCTATTTGAATCAACCCTACACACAGGTGATTTATATGTTGGTTCCTTCAGACGCAGGTTTGATTGACCCAGCGTATGCAGGAGTTCCAATTACCACTATCCAATTGGATAACATTCAATATGACAATGGTTCAGGTACCATGCAAGACATTACAAACTTGGGATTAACCTTGGCTTGTAATCCAGCTAACTGCACTTTTGACGCGGGTGGACAATATTGCGGAAGTGTTGCGGGCATCCCCAATACAGCAGGCTCTTTCCCAGTGACTATTAACGTTACAGCAAACATCACTTTCTTTGGTGTGCAGATTCCTATTCCATATTCTTACACAGGTTACACCTTTGTAGTTAATGCTGATGCCTCTGTGAGCTTGGTGAATAACAAGTCTTTTGAGGTGGGCATGGCACAACCCAACCCATCAAACAATTGGGTGAACATCCCTTTTGAATCTCCTGCTGTGGAGGAGGTACAATTGGTGGTTACTGGCCTTTTGGGTAACAAAGTGTACGAAAGAACAATCACTTCAAAGAGAGGCGAAAATCAAATCGCAATTGAAACTTCAAATTGGGAAGAGGGCGTGTATTTGTACACTGTGCAAAACGGTTCTACCAAAGTGACTCGTAGATTATTGGTTCAGCACTAATTGAACTTCGACATTACCATATTGGGCTGTGGAGCAGCGACGCCAACTCAGCGTCTTTCGCCCACAGCCCAATTTGTTTCTATACATGAGCATTCTTTCCTCATCGATTGCGGAGAGGGAACCCAGACGCGTATTCGCCAAATGGGATTTAAAATGCAAAAGATTGAAGCGATCTTTATTTCTCACCTTCATGGAGATCATTTTTTTGGATTGATTGGATTGCTCAGCACATTTTCTTTGTTGGGAAGAACCAAAGAATTGACCATAGTGGCACCCGGTGATTTAGAAGCTTGGTTGTATCAAACCATGCGTATATCAGACTCATTTTTTACCTTTCCGTTACATTTTGTGACAACCCAGAAAAATGAGACAAATTGGGTGTATGAAACGGAATTTTTAAAGGTGAAAGCCATTCCGGTTCGTCACAGAATCGCATGTCATGCATTTATCTTTGAAGAGAAACCTCATCCAAGAAAGGTTATCAAATCCGCTATTCAAGAATTTAAATTGGGCATAGAGGAAATGGTACACCTAAAACGTGGAGAAGATATCATTCGAGAATCAGGAGAAACAGTGAAATGCAACCAAGTTTGCGAAGCCCCGATGAAACAGCGCAAGTATATCTTCTGTTCAGATACTTCGCCATTGCAATGGATGGATCCCGATGTCTTTGATGCTGATTTATTGTACCATGAGGCCACTTTTTTAGAAGAGCATGCGGAAAGGGCCGGGCAAACTTTTCATTCAACAGCAAAACAAGCAGCTGGAGTTGCGCTTCATTTAAGATGCAAACAATTGCTATTGGGTCATTTTAGCGCACGGTACCATGATTTGCAATTGTTTGAGCAAGAGGCCCAAACAGTCTTTCAGAATGTTTCTGTCGCTGTTGAGGGACAGACATACAGTATTGAACTATGAATTGAAAGTTGCAATTACTTTCCCTCTCAACCATTCACCGATAAAAGGAGAATTCATGGATTTTGATTTCCAATCTTTTTTCTCAACCAGAGTGTTTTCAGCCGTGGAAAATAATGTGGCTCGGATTGGAGCTCCTTCTTGAATGGTTGGGGATTGAATTCCAAAAATCTGCGCTGGCTGGGTAGTCCATTTGTCAACGATTTGCGCCAAGGTAAGGTCTCCTTCAAGTGCGGTGTATGCCATTTGGAAACCATGTTGTAGGCTGTTCATTCCAAATGCAGCGTATTCAAACTCAACATTTTTTTCTTCAATCACTACAGGAGTGTGATCGCTCATGATCATGTCGATGGTGTTGTCCAACAGTCCTTTGATTAATGCTTCACGGTCTTTATTGCTTCTGTATGGAGGCAATACTTTGAGATTACTCGGAAACATTTTTAAATCTTCATCAATAAAGCTCAATTGATGTGCTGCGATTCCGCATGTTACAGCAAGCCCAGATTTTTTTGCTTTTCTTATGAGATCAACACTCTCCGCACATGAAATATTGGAAAAATGCAACTTGCCGCCGGTGTATTTCAGTATTTCAAGGTCGTGTTGGATTTGGATAAACTCGCTAACACTACTCAAACCCTTGGTTCCCATAAGGATGCTTGTTTTTCCCTCGTGGACAAGTCCTCCTGGATTGAGTTCATGATTGAATGGAAGGACGATTACCAAGCCATTGAAAGTTTTGGAGTATTCCAAAGCCCTGGCGAGCAGGGTTGTGCTTACAGCATTTTTATCATCTGAAAATGCAATCGCTCCTGCATTTTTCATGTCATACATTTCAGACAATTGCTTTCCTTTCATTTGTTCTGAAAGACAACCGACTGGATGAAATGTAACACCGTTTCTTCCGTTTTGTTTGATGTAGGCAATTTGAGCAGCTTGATAAGTGGGAGGCTGATGAGAAGGGAAAACTACCAAGTCTGTAATGCCTCCCTTTCTTGCCGCATCGCTGGCAGAAGAAAAAGTTTCGGCATCTTCATTTCCCGGCTCACCAACACGAACTTGACCATCGATCCATCCATTGGAAAGAAATAATTCTTGGCCGCTGATTTCTTTTGTTTGACCAGTGGCTACAATGGATTTTCCAATTTTTTTTATGATGCCTTTCTCTATCCAAACATCCACTTTTTTTAAATGATGTGGACTTTTGATATCCAAAATGGTAACCGATTTTAAACAGGTGTTTTTTACATTTTCCATATGCCGATCAAGATAGATTCACTAATAATTAAAGCAATTGCCAAGACGATGAGATACCACCAGAGATGTTGTCCTTCATCCATTTTTGTAACAAGATTCCCAATGTTCTCGGTGTTTTCATCAATAATGGAAAGGTCAAAATCTCCACTGAAATTTTGTTGTATTGATTCAAGTTCCTCTCGGTTGAAAAAAGCAAGTTGGGACTCGTTTTTTCCAGCATTGACTCCAATGGTGTACAAACTTTTTTCATTCCAAATGACGTCATAATGTCCAGATTGAGGAAGAAATGGTCCCATAGAAATTTCGGTGTTGTTTTTAATGTTCCGAACCAAAGGGATAAAGGTTTCTTGGGTTTTGGTGTGTTTTAGTTTGAGCTGGGTATTGCCATCCAGTTTAAGGTTTTTAAGCTTGAGGGGGGTGCCTTGTCCCAACGTAAAGCTCAAAGGTTGTGGGAATGCAGATAGTTCTGACATGCGCAACAATGAGATCGGAAATAGGCTGTGATTAAATAAGTTCGTATTTCGATAATCTACATTGATTAGCCAAACTTGGCCATTGTCAACTTGGGTGTAGCAGATCATGGGGTCTCCATTGTAATAACTTGCAACAGAAAAAAGACTACTGGATTTCTTCCAAGTCCAGTGGGATTCTGAGGATGGTAAATTGAAATTGTTTTTTGTGTCAAAGATGTTTTTGTACAAAGGAGAATTCAAATCGATTTCTTTACCAGACATGCTTTGATTCATTTTTTCCCAATTGGATCCAAAATTTAAGCTTGTCAAATAAGTCTTCCACTGCTCCAATTGATCTAGGTTGGGAATAATAATCAGCGTTCGCCCTTGTTTGGTGGCTTCTATGGCTGCGGCCATAATTCCGCTTGAAACATCACCCGCATTTTCGATGATCAGTACTTCATTTTTAATCCACTCTTCGACATCGATATTGGATACAGAATACAAGGTGGTTTTGAAGTTGGGATCGTTATTGAAAACTTCCAATGCATGAGGTGAATTTCCTAGGATGCCGATGTTTCTTGAGCTCCCAACTTCGTATGTAAAATAATGCCGATTATCAAACTGCACAGGGGAGTCGTTTAAAATGACCGTTCCTACTTGCACTCCTGTCCTAGAGGGAGTTAATGGGAATGAGATTTTTTGTGAACCCCCAGCAGCGATGGAAACACTGGTCACTCCTTTGTTTTGATTGTCGATATTCAATTCGCAACGGGTGTTTTGAATATCGGTTGTGCTGCTGTTTTTTAAGGAAACCCAAAGCATTTCTTCTTGACCCAAAAGGTGGGCAGGGGATTCAAAGTATACGCTATCGACGTATACATTGGGCGTTTCATTGTTTTGAACCGGTATCCATCTGTAATCGATTTCATTTTGCAATTCGAGTTTGTCAAGTGGACAAGTTGATTTTTGAAAATCTGAAATCCAAAAAACCTTTTTATTGGGGTTTTGGTCTTTTTCAAAAAGGTCTTTTTGTCTTTCCCAAACCATGTCAATGGGACGTTCTATCGCACAGAGCTGGACGGATTGGATAATCTCGATGGCTTTATTTTTAGAGACATAGTGCTGCTGTATGCCCGTAAACTCATTGGAGATAATTTGGAATTGATCGTTTTCATTGTATGCGAAGACGATATCCAAGGCTTTGTTTTTGGCGTGTTCGAGCAAGGCAATTTCTTGCTTGCTGTTTTCCATACTCAACGAATTGTCGATATAAATGGATACAAGTTTCTTCCCAGAATTTCCATGCTCATGCGGCAAAATGGGTTGAGCAAATGCCATCACAATGGCCGTTATGGCCAACAATCGTAGAAGAAGAATGATCCAATGTCGAATTTTGGATTTCTTTTGACTCTCTGTCTTTACCTCAGATAGGAAGGAGGTAAATGGAAAGTAAATGACTTTGTGTTTTCGGAAATTGAAAAGATGCACAATGATCGGAACAGAGAGTGCCGTAAGTCCCCACAACATTTCAGGCCTTAGGAAGTGCATGTGACAAAGATAAGGGATGAATACTTAGTATTCAATGCGGCCATCGACCATTTTTAAAATTCTATCCGATTGACTGGCCAGTTTTTCATTGTGGGTTACGATGACAAAAGTTTGCTGCATGGAAGTTCGCAGCTGAAAAAACAATTGGTGCAATTCCTCGGCATGATGAGAATCCAAATTCCCTGAAGGTTCATCGGCCAAAATAATATCGGGATTGTTCATCAGCGCACGTGCCACAGCCATGCGCTGTTGTTCGCCACCAGATAATTCCGTAGGAGCATGATGAGATCTTTCAGCAACATGCAGTAATTCCATCAATTCAAGGGCTCTTTTCTTTGCTCCCTCTTTGGATTTACCCGCAATCAGAGCAGGCATCATTACATTTTCCAATGCAGTGAACTCAGGCAACAAATTGTGAAATTGAAAGACAAAACCAATTTTTAGGTTTCTAAATTTGTTGAGGCCAGCGTTGTTGAGTTTGAAAATGTCCTGAGAATCAAAAAGAATAGTACCAGCATCGGGTCTGTCTAAAGTGCCCAGTATCTGCAATAATGTCGATTTTCCGGCTCCTGAGGCGCCGACAATGGACACCACCTCTCCCCGTTGTATGTTTAAATCCACGCCTTTGAGGACAGCCAACGAGCCGTAATTTTTCTTCAGATTTTTGATTTCAATCACATTGCAAAGTAAAGCATGATTTCGCTTACCTTCGCAATCGAAAAATATTTGACAAATGAATATTCACGAGTACCAAGGAAAGAGCATTTTATCGCAATATGGAGTTGCGGTTCAGCGTGGTTATGTTGCTTCAACACCTGAAGAGGCTAAGGAAGCGGCAGTGCGCCTACAACAAGAGACAGGAACAGGATGGTTTGTGGTTAAAGCACAAATCCATGCCGGAGGTCGCGGAAAAGGAACCGTCACAGAAACAGGATCTCGTGGAGTTGTTTTGGCAAAAAGTATTGATGAGGTTCCAGAAAAGGCCCAAGGTATTTTGGGTGGTCACTTGGTAACACTTCAAACCAAAGCCTTAGGTAAATTGGTGAGCAAAGTATTTGTTGCTGAGGATGTGTATGCACCTGGTGCAAGCGAACCTCGCGAATTTTACATGTCTGTTTTGTTGGATCGCGGCCAAGGTCGTAACGTTATTGTTTATTCACCAGATGGTGGAATGAACATCGAAGAAGTTGCGGAGAAAACACCCGAGAGAATTTTTAAAGAAACCATAGATCCTTTGACCGGTGTTACTGACTTTCAAACCAGAAAGATTGCATTTAACTTGGGATTGAGCGGTGAGGCTTTCAAGCAAATGGGCAAATTTGTAAAGGCTTTGTATGCTGCTTATGTGGGATGTGATGCCGCCATGTTTGAAATCAATCCGGTATTAAAAACGTCAGATGATCGCGTGATTGCAGTGGATGCTAAAGTGACTTTTGATGGAAACGGTTTGTTCCGTCATCCTGATTATCAGGCCATGCGCGATGTAACAGAGGAAGATCCAATCGAAGTAGAAGCGGGTGAAGCCGGTTTGAACTACGTGAAGTTGGACGGTAATGTGGGTTGTATGGTTAACGGAGCTGGTTTGGCGATGGCAACCATGGACATCATCAAATTGAGTGGTGGTGATCCTGCTAACTTTTTGGATGTTGGGGGAACAGCCGACGCTAAGCGCGTTGAAACCGCCTTCAGAATGATTCTTCGTGATTCTGCTGTTAAAGCCATTTTAGTAAACATATTTGGAGGAATCGTTCGTTGTGATCGCGTAGCGCAAGGCGTTGTTGATGCTTACAAGAATATGGGAAATATCGAAGTGCCGATCATCGTCCGTTTGCAAGGAACCAATGCGGAAGAAGCCAAGCAATTGATTGATAATAGCGGTCTTGCGGTGCATAGTGCAATTACTTTGCAAGAAGCGGCTGACAAGGTTAAAGCTGTATTGGCATAAATGAATTATAGTTTTCAAAAAGAAAGCGCAATGGACCTTCGTTCATTGCGCTTTTTGGTTTTATGGCCCCACAAGAGTGGAATTGAGGATTGTATTTTGGATGCAGATTGGTATGCGGATACGTTGCATTTTTCAGCGCGTGATGAAAACAATGTGGTGGTAGCTTGCTGTACGGTGGTGGCTGAGTTGAAGGTCATTGAGAATTGTAGTTGCGCATATCGATTAAGGGCCATGGCTACCCATCCTGCCATTAGGGGCGCCGGAGTGGGTAAGGCCTTATTGGAATTTGCCATGTCCCATTATCCCAATCAACATTTTTGGTGCGATGCCCGTCAAGTGGCGGTGCCTTTTTATGAAAAGTGTGGCTGGCAAGTGTATTCCTCAGTCTACGAGATTCCACAAATAGGCCCTCATTTTTTAATGATGAAATAAAAAAGGCGATCGTAGATCGCCTTTTTTTTGAGGAAGCACGGTTATTTCAAAAATCCATGACGTTGACTGTACATCAACATTTGTTCTGAAAAATCTTTCATATAGGTAACACGCACATCGATGATTTGTCCTTGTGCATCTGTTACAGGCTCTAAAACAGGATTCATAAATCCATTGTATGGAGGAATGTTTAACTGATCGGAACGCATAACAACTTCCTTATGGATATCCAAGTCTACTTTTTTACCGTAACCATCTGCCAAAGCCTTTGCGGCGGCGTAATCGCCCTGAGAAGTAATACGTTGGACTTCATTCAATAGCTTACCTACGAGGTTTCTAATTTCTTTGTAGTCTCGGATGTCAAAATATGTTTTGCCGTCTCGTTCTATACGAACAATGGCGGGAGTTTCACTGTTCTGGGCTTGTTCAAAAATCCAGTTGCAGATCCAAGCTCTATTGCGCATGTGGGCTTCCTCAAGTTCTTCTTCAAATTTCAAACGGCGCAATTGTACGAGCATTCCGTTTCTGAAATAACCATCATACTCGGCCATTCCCACTTCAAGACTTGGCATCAAGCCCCATTCTACCAATTGTGGGTCCATCACATAATACAAAGCAACCAAGTCCGCACGACCTTCTTCAATGGTAGAGGCAAACTCTTTCAAGGTTTGTGAAGAAGGAGAGACTCCATTTTCCAATTGACCGCTGGCATGACCGATTACTTCATGCATGGCAGTGTGCATTTTTCCAGCTATCTCACCATATTTAATGGCGCGATCAATCTCTTCCAAATCATGAGCAAATTCAGTGAGCATTCCTGATCCACCAGCCTTGTTATTGGCATCTTCAATGTTTCCCAAGCTAACGCTTTTGGAACCATGCATGGTTCTTATCCATTGGGCATTTGGAAGATTAACTCCAATGGGGGTGGATGGATTGGCGTCGCCACATTCTCCGGCAACATTCACCACCTTGTAAGTGATGCCTTTTACTTCTTTCTTTTTATGCTCTGGTGCGGTGGGACTGTTATCTTCAAACCATTGGGCATGATCCATCATTACTTTCATGCGATCACTGGCTTCAAAATCATTGATTTCTACAATGGTCTCGTAAGAACCTCTGTTACCTAGCGGGTCGTTGTATACTTCAACAAATCCATGTATGAAGTCAATATCGCCTTCCGTTGCACGCGCCCATTGGATGTTGAAATCATCCCAAGCCTTTAAATCACCGGTTTTGTAGAATTGAATGAGCTTTCTAATAACCACGGCTTGCTTGTCATTTTCAGCAACGCGTTCCGCGCGTTCCAACCACATCACCACTTGCTCCAATGCCTTGCCATATTTACCGCCAACTTTGTACACCTCTTCTTGAAGTTTTCCGTTGACTTTAACCAAGTCGGCGTTGATGCCATATGAAAGGGGAGTGCGATCCTCCTTTTTAATCTTGCTCGCATAGTAGGCCAATGCTTCTTCAGTAGTAATGCCGGGTCCATAGAAATTGACAGATGAGTTTTCTACCAATCCTTTGCTTGCATCTTTCTCAACCTTTTTGGGTGCAATATTGGGATTGAAAATCACCTCGAAAATCTCTTTGGAGATTTCAGTTTGCGTCGCTATGGCAATCTTTTCAAGAAAAGACTGACTGAATTGCGGTTGATGCTTTTGATTGGAATAGTGATGGTGAATACCGTTACTCATCCAAATTTGCTTCAAATACGTTTCAAATTGTTTCCATTCAGGCGCAGTTTTATCGCCTTGGTAACGCATATAAATGTTTTCTAAAGCAGTGCGTATGGCCAGATTGTATTTTCCATTTTGTGCCCACATGATGTCTCTTCCTGCCAGACCAGCTTGGGTGAGATAGTATACCAATTCTTTCTGACGAGGGGTTAAACGATCAAAGTTTGGCAACTCGTATCTTAAAATTCTGATGTCGGCAAATCGGTCCGCTTCATAAACGAATGTGCTCTCTGTTCGCTTCAATTCCCGCTCTTGTGCCGATGCGTGAAGACCAGTGCTGAGCGCCGCAACGCATAGAACTCCTTTAATCAATAATCTTTTCATAAATTTCAATTGAGAATCCGAATATACAGCCAGAGGGAAATGGAAGTTTTTTCGAAATTTCAAGAAAAATCGCGACTTATTAACAAATTAACAAGGTTCCTTTTTATCTTCGCTTCATGTTGAAATTGACTACTGCAGGAGTGAAAATTGAGGTCTTGACCAAATATGAAGAAGGCATTAGCAGTCCAGTTTTGAATAGCTATGTTTTTTCATATCAGATTACGATAGAAAACACCAATGATTTCCCGATACAATTGATGAGAAGGTTTTGGGATATTTTTGATTCATCTGGGCAATGCAGAGAGGTAGAGGGATCTGGTGTTGTCGGAGAGCAACCCTATATCGCGCCTCATGGAACATTCACTTACAATTCTGCTTGTGATTTAAAAAGTCCACGTGGGAAAATGTCGGGGTACTACACGATGATGAATCATTTGTCTGACGAATTGTTCATTGTGCGTGTTCCTGATTTCCTATTGGAAGTTCCTTTTGCTTTGAATTGATCAATCGAATTTGTACAACAAAAAAAGCCGCCCAATGGGCGGCTTTTTCATTTGAAAGATTCAATATTATTAACGTGGAGCGCGCTCTTCAGCTACTTTAACATTGATTCGACGGCCACTCAATTCGCTTTGATCCAAAGCTGAAATTGCAGAATGTGCAGCATCGTCGTTGTCCATTTCAACAAAACCAAATCCACGTGAGCGACCTGTCTCACGATCTTTGATGATGCGAGCGCTAGTTACGTTACCGTAAGCTTGAAATGCACTCTCTAACTCTTCTCTAGTAAGGCTGAAGGGTAAGCCTGAAACAAAAATGTTCATGAAATAAAAATTAAAAAAATTAAACCTATACTTTAATAGGTGAAACAAATATAGACGAAATAATCAATTTTCCAAGTTTCGATGAAATTTATATTTCATATTCGCGGCCTAAACCAAAATTATACCGGGCGTTATGTCAAACATATTGGAAACCAGTTGGAAATCGGGGAAGTCTTTTCTTGACTTTTTTCGTTGGATTCAGGACCTGCACAAGGAGAATTTAGTGACAGGACAACTTCAGAATGATGATCTTTTGGAATATAGTTTACTCAACGAAAAGCGGATGTCCAGGCTTATAAAGCATGGGCAAGTAGGGGAAATCGTTGAGAATGATGCTCGAGGAGTGGCGTATGCATTGGTAATCACAGAAGGATGGTGTGGAGATAGTGCGCAAACGCTGCCGTTTTTTGATAAATGGTGTGCAATGAAGGGCGTAGAATTGAGAATCGTGGGAAGGGATGACAACGAGTCATTGATGGACCTGTATTTAACCAATGGATCGAGAAGTATTCCCATCATGATTGGATTGGACAATCAATTCAAGGAGGTATTTAGGTGGGGGCCGAGACCTGCAATTCTTGCAGAAAAGATCAAGGAATGGAAAGAGTCAGGACTAGAAAAAAAGGAAATGGGTTTACTGATGCATCAGTGGTATACCGAGAATAAAGGCCAAGCGGTTTGGCAAGAGTGGGAAGCAATGTAACAAGGATTATCTTTGCAGCATGTACCCAACACTTTATCACGCGATCTTGGATCTTTTCGGATGGGATATTCCGTTTTTAAAGTTGCTCAATAGCTTCGGTTTTTTTGTTGCAATGGCTTTTGTGACGGCTTCGTATATCCTCAAATTGGAGATGAAGCGCATGGAGAACTTGGGTGTGTTTCCCAGTCAAAAAGTTAAAGTGATCATTGGGTCAGGACCAGACTGGACGGAGATTGTAACCAACGGGGTAATGGGCTTTTTAATGGGTTGGAAGGTGATTTATCTTTTGATCAATAGTCAAAAGCTTTTTGCGCATGGTCTGGCTCAGCGGGCATTATTTACTTCAGAAGGGTACGTCGGATTGGGATTGCTTTTGGGATTGGGTCTAGCGGGATGGAAATATTGGGAAGATAAAAAAGCCCAGCTACCAGAGCCGAAGACGGAGGTTCAGATACAACCTGCGCACACCTTGGTGGGCAGCATCACTTTTGTAGCTGCTGTGGCAGGTATGTCGGGAGCTAAGCTTTTTCATTTATTTGAAAATCCCCGTGAATTTGTTGCCTTTTTTACACATCCCAGTTTAGAAGGTTTTATCAGTGGACTTACCATTTATGGTGGTATCATTATAGGCTCGATTGTGGTGTTGTTGTATGCCAAGAAAAAGGGATTGCCATTGCTTCAATTGGCGGATGCCGCCGCACCCGGAATGATTTTAGCGTACGGGATTGGTAGAATGGGTTGTCAAGTGAGTGGTGATGGAGATTGGGGCATAGACAATCCCAATCCAATGCCTGATGCATTGTCTTTTTTACCACAATGGCTTTGGTCTTATGATTATCCCAACAATGTCAACGGCATGGGTGAACCCATCAGCTCTGGCGTTGTATTTCCAGGTTATGGAACACACCTAGAGGTGCCCGTGTTCCCAACCCCCTTGTACGAGACCATTTGGGCCACTTTGATTTTCTTGACTCTTTGGTATTTGCGAAAAAAAATCACTGTGCCGGGGCTAATTTTTGGATGGTACTTGGTACTGAATGGTGTAGAACGATTTTTTATCGAGCAAATCAGGGTCAACAATTTCATTTCATTTTTGGGAATGAAGTGGACACAAGCCATGTTTATTGCAGTGGTTTTTGTAGTGGGTGGATTGGGTTTTATTTATTGGCGAAAAAAACAATATGACAGAGGGGCCTAAAGTGGCGTTCCATACTTTGGGATGCAAGTTGAATTTTTCTGAAACCAGTGAAATAGCGAAAATCCTAGCTACTGCGGGATATGCTAAGGTGGAGATGAATGAGCATCCGGATGTGCTGGTCATCAACACTTGCAGTGTTACAGATCAAGCCGACCAGAAGTGCCGCAATATTGTGCGTCGAGCGGTAAAGCTAAACCCGGATGTTTTTGTTGCGGTGATTGGATGCTATGCTCAGTTGAAGCCAGAAGAGATTTTAAAAATCGATGGTGTTAATGTGGTTTTGGGTGCCAATGAAAAATTTAAAATTCTTGAGCACATTCAAACTAAGGAAAAAGAAAAACGAGCAGTAGTTGGACACATCAAAGAAGTAAATGAATTTGTGCCTTCATTTTCTTCAGGAGATAGAACCCGCACTTTTCTAAAAGTACAGGACGGATGTAATTATTTCTGTGCTTTTTGTACCATCCCATTGGCCAGAGGTAGATCTAGAAGCGCATCCATTGAAGAAACTTTGATTCAAGCCAAAAAAGCCATTGATACAGGGGCCAAGGAAATAGTGCTTACAGGTGTGAATATTGGCGATTTTGGAACAGCAAACGGAGAAACTTTTTTTGACTTAATCAAACAACTGGATGAGCTTGAAGGCATCGAGCGTTATAGAATTTCAAGTATCGAACCCAATCTGTTGAGCGAGGATATCATTGATTTTGTTGCGCGCTCCAAAAAGTTCATGCCTCATTTTCATATTCCATTGCAAAGTGGAGACGATGAGATTTTGAGAGCCATGCGGAGAAGATATAGAACGGATTTGTACAGAAACAGGATTGAAAGAATCAAACAACAAATACCGCACGCGTGCATTGGAGTGGATGTAATCACAGGATTCCCTGGAGAAACGGACGCGTTGTTTTTGAACACGCTAAATTTCTTGAAGGATTTGCCAATCTCTTATCTTCATGTTTTCACCTACAGTGAACGTCCCAATACCACGGCGTTGAGAATTGACGAGGTTGTTCCCATGGGGGTTAGACAAGAACGCACCAATCAATTGCGCATGCTTTCTGAAAAGAAAAGGCGTGCATTCTATCAGCTGTTTGCTGGAGAAAGTAGGAAAGTGTTGTGGGAAGCCTCAGAAACGGAAGGGAGAATGTTGGGATATTCCGATAATTATGTGCGTGTCTCAAAGAAATGGAACCCTGATCAAATCAATACAGTGCAATGGGAAACATTGCAAGATGGTGACGTGCGATTTGATGATTAGTTTATTCGAATTTGGGCATTGGCATCCAGTGGGTGACGGAATGAAAGAATAGGTTACTATTGCCTTCACCACCCCAAAAGTGGACTCCATGCTTTAATCCTTTCTCGCTATTGGCAGGATAAAAATCCTTGCAGAATTTCATAATCATGACTTCACGAAGCTCAAATTCTCCCGTTTTCCCGGGTAAAAAGAATTTGTTATTGGGAACAAAAACCAATACCCGTTCTTCATCTTGCGGAAGTGAATCCTGAACTGAAATCCATTTTTGCGTGATCATTTGCCTGTGAAAATGGGGTTTCTTTTTTCGAGAAATGCTTGAACTCCTTCTTTATGATCAGCAGTTGCTCCAGCCAATAATTGAAACTCCAATTCTGTTTTCAATTGGCTTTGCAAATCTTGATTCATGCTTTTTTGTAGGGCAAATTTGGTATAAGCCAAGCCTTTGGTTGGCATTTGTGACAATCGCGAAGCCAAATCTAAAACGGCGTTTTCAAAAGCTTCGTCTTCCCAAGCGGCATAGATCATACCCATTTCTTGTGCTTGCTCAGCGGTGATTTTTTCACCTAACATCATTTGCGCAATGGCCCGCTGGTAGCCAACGAGACGAGGTAAAAAGAAAGTACCTCCACTGTCAGGAACCAATCCAATTTTGGAAAAGGCCTGTATAAAGGAGGCTGATTTTTTGGCGACAACAAAATCACATGCCAAAGCGATATTGGCTCCTGCACCCGCGGCAACGCCATTTACAGCCGCGATGACGGGCTTGGGCATTTGGGTGATTCGCTCAATGGATGGATTGTATCCTTCTTCAATTATTTTTTTTAGCCCAGGGCCTTGGGGGTCAACAGCTTCTTGTAAGTTTTGACCTGCACAGAAAGCTTTTCCTTCACCGGTAATGATTACACAACGGATTTCATCGTTTGTGCTATACTCAGACAATACGGCATTAAAGGAGTCAGCCATTGCTCGGTTGAAACTATTGAACTTATCTGCACGATTCAATGTTATAGTGCCAATTCCGTTTTCTATTTTTGAAGTTATCAAGCTCATGGGTTATTGGTAAAATTGATTGCGACCTTTTTTTATTCTTAATATTATTTGAACGAGCATTAAAATTCCGCTGCTCAATATGAGTACCCCGGGCAGGGTGATTTTCCAGGTATCTGCGGCATCATGAATAGGAAATGCTTTCATCCAGAGGGCATTTGCTCCTTGAATAATCCCCATTCCCAAGATGGAGACCAAAAATGTCCACCAAGGTTTTTCTGTTTCTCTCCAATACTGAGCAATATTGCCTACAACCCAAGCAGAAAGCCATTCACCCAACCATTGTCCCAGATTTAATCCCAATAACCATTGCCATTGATTTGCTTTCAAAGCACTGGAATTGGCAGGATCTATTTTAGTGCTGAGCAAGAAAAAAGAGATCATACACACTTGAAATAAAATCGTGCTGATTAAAGCTCTTTTACCAAAGCAAAATGCTATGATTACAATACCGGCCCATTCAAATGGAAGATAGGGAAGTTGAGGCCAGCGTGTAGGAATGATGTAAAAACCAAGTAAGACCATGCTACCCATAAGAATCAAGATGAATTGATTCACCATAGGTTTGTTGTGCAATTGAGAAGAGTGAAATAACATCGAGCGAAGATAATTCAAAATCACTTGCGCCCTCGAGGTCTCAGGACATGTGCCATTCCTGTTGTGAATGCCATAATGCTAATGGAAGAAATCGGCATGAGTACTGCGGCGATAAAGGGATTGAGTTGCCCCTGAACGGCAAATGAAAGTCCAATGAAATTGTACAATAGGCTAAGCCCAAAGCTCCATTTGACTATACGTTGATGAGCATGGGCATAACGGAGAATCTCTGGTATGATTTCGATGTGCTCTGCCTCGAGAATTATGTCACAGGCGGGAGAAAAGGTATGTGCGCTTTCGGTAATGGCCATGCCTACATGCGCTGCTTCAAGGGCGCCTGCATCATTGAGTCCATCTCCTATCATCAGAATATTTTCTCCTGTGGATTGGCATTCTGTGATGAAGTTTTTCTTTTGCTGTGGACCAAGATTGTGATAGGCTTTGCAATTGTCGGGCAATGCTCGGAGAACATGCTGCTCAATGGCTTGTGGATCACCACTCAATAGGGTTTGGCGGTGGTGTTGATTCAAGGTCAACAGGGTTGAGTCAATTCCAGAGCGCAACTTGTGAATCATTTTTACTGTGCCTATACATTGACCGTTGCGCATGATGAATACATGAATGCCTTGGGCGATATCTGGCGGAATTCCCAGCCATTGTGCGGATCCAACTTTGTATTCCTCGCCGGCAATCCGGCCAATGATTCCTTTGCCAGCAATTTCATGAAACGCCTCGATGGGATAATCACTTGTTGGACAAATTTTGGCAATGGCTTGACTAAGGGGGTGGGTGCTTTGTGAAACAAGACAATAAATGCGTTCCAATTGTTTGGAGTCTGGTTGTAAAATAAATTGGGCTATGGCGTCTTTGCTCGTCAGGGTTCCTGTTTTGTCCCAAACGATGTGTTTAATTTCCGCTAGATTATTTAACACCGATGCATTTTTGATGTGACATCCCCATTTTTGCAATTGGCCAAGAACCGCTCCTTGAGTAAAAGCATTGGCCAATAGTAGAGCGCATGGACATGCCACAATGAGCACCGTGGTCATCGCATGAAAGGCCCTGCCGCGGTCTAGCTCCCACCAGTAGAATCCTGAAATGAGCGTTAAGGCAAACAGAAATAAGGTAAAGTTTCTGGCCCAAACATCTACCCAATTCATGGATTGAATCGATTCTGATTTAGAATTGCTTTGATTCCAAAGAGAAGTCAAGTAGCTGTGCTCCACTGTTTGCGAAGCTTCGACCAGGATGGCTTGCCCCATTTGCTTTCCTCCTGCATACACCCGGTCATCTTTTTTTATGGCAACGGGTTTGGACTCTCCTGTGACAAAAGAATAATCGATGAGCGCATGCTCGCTAATGAGTTTTCCATCGCACGGGATCATTTCATGAATGTGTATCTTGATGATGTCACCTTGAACAATTTCTGAGAGCCTTTTCCAAACCGGTTGATTGTTTTTTATTACCATGCTTGACAAGGGGAAGAAGCTTTTAAAAGTTCTGGAGAAATGGAGGTGATATTGGGTGGTTTCTTGGAAGTATCTTCCAATGAGCATAAAAAATATTATCCCGGTCAAAGAATCAAAATATCCGCCCCCGCTTCCGGTGACCACTTCGTAAACGGAGCGAGAAAAGGTGAGCAATAGGCTAACCACCAGTGGGGCATCAATGGGTAAGGTTTTGGCTCTAATGCCCTGGACGGTCTTTTCAAAAAAGGTTCGTGCGCCAAATAACATGGCCGGAATGCTCAATCCCAAATTGATCCATCGGAAAAGTTGGGTCATTCCGGGCATGTCCGACATTTCCAATTGCAAGTACTCTGGAAAGCTCAGGAGCATGATATTTGCGAAACAAAATCCGGATATCCCGATAGCTATCCAATATTGTCTTTTGACTTTTAAGTTAAGGTCTTGGGTGTTTTTCTCATGATCCAACAATGGCTCATACCCAATAAAGCTAAGCCACTCAATGAGGGTTCTGAGGTTGATGATTTTGGGGTTGAATTGTATGCTGATTTGTTGTTGTCCAAAATCAACGGAACTTTGATAAATGCCCGGTTGTAATTGGGGTAATTTTTCTAAAAGGAAGACGCAAGAGGCGCATTGAATGTGGGGACTTCTAACTTGAATAAGCGCGCGATCCGCTTGGTGGAAATTGTAAAAGGCTTCTGCATTTTTAGGGTCATCCAAAAAGGCATATTTTTCTTTTGGAGGAGCCTTGCTGAGTGGTTTATCCTTGGATTCTATGTAGAAGTCGCACAACTTGTTTTCATTGAGCAACATGAACACTGATTGACATCCATGACAACAGAAGTCATGATTCTCAAACGAAATGACGGTAGTTTCAATTTTTTCGCCGCAGTGGAAGCACTGGCTCATTTTACTTTTTTCTGTCAAATTGCTCGCTTAGCTCTTTGCCTTGCTCGTTTTGAAATGAAAGGGTCCATTCGTCTGTTACTGTAGTTTCCAACCAGATGTTCCCACTCCTTCTAAAAACCTGAATGTGCAGCCCCAATTGATCTTCAATTTTTTTTTCGAGTTCCTGAACCGTTGTTTGCTCTGAAAAATCGATTTGTATATTCCCTTTCAAGTGGGTTAAGTCGCATACTTTTGGATTTCCAGCTACCATATCTTTTTTTGTATTCCCTTCTTTTGCCTGGTGCGGTGCAGTAAAGAATTCCCATTTTAAATAGGGGAATATGGCGCTGAAAGCGGATTTTATTTCTTCAACGTGGGTCGTTGGATTCAATGTGATGGAGAAATTTTGCACAATATTTTGGTATTGCAACAAATGTCCACCCAATCGAGGCGAAGTGCTTTTGAGCCTTGTCAGTTCGGTATCTGACAATTGTCAAGTATTAGATGTCTTCTCGTTGATTTTGAATTTGATAAAGCCTGTGATAGGATCCTTTGGCCGCTATAAGTTGATCATGTGTGCCGGATTCGACCAATTTGCCTTCGTCTAATACCAAGATGTGATTGCATTGTTGAATGGAAGACACCCGATGAGATATGAATACACTGGTCTTTCCGGTCATCCTCTTTTTTATCCCTTTTAAGATGAGTTCTTCCGTGGCCGTATCCACAGCGGAAAGGCAATCGTCCAAGATTAGAATTTGTGGATTTTTCATGAAAGCCCGGGCAATAGAAATTCGCTGTTTTTGGCCTCCACTTAAATTAATGCCTCTCTCACCCAAAAGGGTTTGCCATTGGTCTTGAAATCTTAGGATATCATCCGCTACACCAGCATCTTTTGCGGCCTCTACCATTTCATCATGTTTGGCGTGGTTTACCCCGAAATTGATGTTGTTTTCGATGGTGTCAGAAAACAAAAAGACCTCTTGTGGTACCCAACCCATGGCTTGTCTCAATGCCAAGATGTCGTGGTCTTGGATGGGGACATTATCAATATAGATTTGACCGGAGTCAGCCTCCAGAGAACGGGTAAGCAGTTGAAGAATTGTCGATTTTCCGGCGCCTGTTTTTCCAATGATCCCCAATGATTCGCCAGCGTTGATTTCAAAACTTAAATCTTTGACCCCGACAATACCAGTTTCAGGATAACGGTAATTCACATTTTCAAATTTGATATTCCCTACAACAGGGGTTAAATGCTTTGGTGTATTGTTGATCAAAGGTCGCGCATTTAAAAACTCATTGATTCGGGATTGTGAAGCCTCGGCTTTTCTTACCAAAGAGGTTACCCAACCGACACTGGCAAATGGCCAAGTCAATTGATTGACATAAAAAACAAATTGAACAATGGTTCCAATGGTGATGGCTCCTTTTTGAACCTCTAATGCACCAATATAAATGGTGAGAATGGTACTGAGGCCTACCAATATGCTGATGACGGGCATGAACAATGCATCGGCTTTAACCAAATGCATTTGATCCTTTTTGTATTGATCGCTTTCAGCTTGAAAGGTATCACCCAGGGTCTTTTCTCTTCGAAATGTTTTAATCACCCTGATTCCACTGAAAGTTTCTTGTACAATGGTGGAAAGTTTGCTTTGTTGTTTCTGAACCTTTTCTGTGCGTCGATTGATAACTGTGCTGACATAAAAAATTCCAAACATCATAATGGGAAGGGGCCCCAATGTGTACATCGTTAATATGGGACTGATGCGCCACATAACCAGGGCGCAAAGGGTAATCAGCACCACCAAATTGATGGTGTACATCACGGCTGGACCCAAATACATTCGAACCCTTGATACATCTTCGCTGATCCGGTTCATCAAATCCCCCGTTCTATTTTTTCTGTAGAAACTCGAATCCAAATTTTGGTATTGCTGGTAAATCTCATTCTTTAAATCATATTCGATGTGACGTGACATCACGATCAAACTCTGCCTTTGGTAAAACAGAAATATTCCTTTTATCGTAAAGGTTACCATGTATCCAATAGCCAAAAGAAGACCAATTTTGAAAGTCCAATTTTGTAGGTTTCCGTTGGATAGGTCAATGCTCGTTCCCCAATGCGTCAAAGGATCTAAAAGTTGAATGGAGTATGGTATATCCAAATGGGGATTGCTGGGATTAGAAAGTACATTGTAAATAAAGTCAATGCCCTCACCGATTATTTTGGGAGCATAAACATTGAAAACATTGGTCAGTAGAATGAAGATGAATCCCATGAACAGTCGGCCACGGTATTTCCATAGATACTTATTGAGATGTTGAAGTGCTTTCATTAGAATTCAAAATTCCAAGTTATGCTTGGAAGGATTGGGAATAGACTGACCTGTTTGGCTTGTACTTGGAATGTGCCAGCATTGGCATCTCCTGTTGTGCTGAAATAGATGAAGTAAGGGTTCATTCTATTGTACACATTGTAGATTGAGAAATTCCACGAACTTCTGAAAAGGCGTTGGCTTGCATTTTTGTTGATCTTGGCCTCTTTTTCTCTTTGGATGGTTTTTTTGGAGGTTACATTCAGGGAGATATCTGCTCTGTGGTAGGGGGCCATTCTGAAGCTGTTGCGATCTCCATAAATATCAATGACATTGCCTTCATAAAAATACCTGGATATGGGAAGTGTAATCGCATTTCCAGTGGCGTAAACGAAGACAAAACCAAGATCGACACGTTGTGTCAATTGATAGTTACAGACAAAACTGAAATCATGTCTTCGGTCCCATCGAGAAGGGAAAGGATTTCCATTGTTGATTTCGCCAAATTGCCGCATGGTTTTGGCCCAGGTGTAACCCACCCAGCCATTGAGCTTGCCAGTTGCTTTTTTGACAAAAAACTCAGCGCCATAGCTCCAACCTTTACCAAACCAAAGCAGATTATCCATATTGTCCATGTAGGTTTGTGAGGGATCGGCACCCTCTTGATATTCACTGATGTTGAACATGTCTTTGTAGTAAACTTCAACGCTGGTTTCCCATTGATCATCTTTGAAGTTTCTGAAATATCCCAAACTGTATTGATTGGAACGTTGGGGTTGATGGCGATCCGTGCTGGGTAACCAAATGTCGGTTGGCAATGAAGTAGGCGAGAAACTATTGAGATGGATGTATTGAAAGTTTCTCATGTATCCGGCTTTGATGCTGGATTCATCTTTGAACAACCAACGCGCGCTTAAGCGGGGTTCAAATCCAAAATAGTCGGCTACTTTTTCGCCATTGTTGTAATGGGTGATGATGGGCATTTGGCCGTTGCCTTTTCCATTGGGGTAAGTATATCGATCAAATGATCCCACATGCAAGAAATAGCTTTCACGTAGTCCAAGGTTCAACTTTAAAAATTCATTCACATCCCATTCATCTTGAACGTAAACAGCGGCTTCGTGCGAATTTAATCTTGTGGTGTTACTCAAATTAAAATCAGTATCGCCACTGGATGCGTAAGAGTTGTTGGGCGTAAAAACGTGATAGGTGTAATCCCATCCCCATTTGATTTTTTGATTGGGTGTTGGGTAGTAACTCCACTGAGATTTCCATCCATAATCACGGATTCCACTTTTTAGACCAAATACAAAATCACTTTGACCACCTTCAAAACTGAAGGTGTAGTCTGTAAAAGTGAGCATCGAGTTAAAAAACAATTTGGGAGTAAAAACGTGATTCCATCTTAAGGTTGATGTGGTGTTACCCCAAGGGATTTTGGTGGAAAATCCAGCCGTTTCATTATTAAAACTAAATACATCTCTACCCAAATAGGCACTCAGTGATATCCAGTCTTTGGCTCCGATTTTATAATTGAACTTGGCGTTCAAGTCATAAAAAAAATAGCCAGTTCCTTTGATATTGGGATTGCGGTCAATCAATGGCTTGGCCAAAACATCGATGTACGTTCTTCTTCCTGAGATGATAAATGAGGCGGTGTCTTTTTTGATGGGACCTTCCACGGTGAATCGTGAAGCAATAGAACCAATACCCCCAGAGCCATGAAAGTTTTTGTAGTTGCCATCGCGCAGTGACACATCCAAAACACTGGACAATCTCCCGCCATAGGATGAAGGAACGCCCCCTTTGTAAATTTCCAAGTTCTTTACAGCATCAGCATTGAATACGGAAAAAAATCCAAACAAATGAGAGGCGTTGTAAACGGTGGTGTTGTCCAGCAGAATTAAGTTCTGATCGATGCCGCCGCCACGGACGTAAAATCCGGTGTTTCCTTCTCCCGCTGATTGAACGCCTGGTAGCAAGGCAATGGTTTTTAAAATGTCTACTTCGCCAAATACAACAGGTAATTTCTTGATTTGATCGATGGGGATTTCAATTCTTCCCATGTCCGTGCTTTCGGTATTTCTCTTTCGATCCGCATTGATGACCAAGGTTTCACTATACCCCTCCTCACTGAGCTGAATGTTGACAACCTGGTTTTTATCCAAGTTGATTTGCTGAACAATATTTTTATATCCAATGAAACTGCTGACCAGTGTGTAGTTGCCTTTCTCCAGCGTAATGCTGTAGAAGCCATATACGTTGGTTGTGGTTCCTGTTTGAAGCTCTTCTATTTTTATGACGGCCCCAACTATGGTTTCACCTGTGATGGAGTCTCTAATTTCACCACTGATGGTGAATTTTTCTTTTTTCTGCGAGAAAGTTGCTAACGATAAAATCGAAAGCAAAAATGTTAGAATAAAAACCAAGTTTTTCATCGAGTGCAAAAGTACTCGGTTATTTTTGCACAGAATGAAAAATCCCAATTTCTTAACGATTGTTTGTATACTGAGTCTCGTCTTCTGTTTTCATGGACTTGAAGGACAAAAAGTGACCTTTGGGAAATACATTGCATCACCTCCCAAATTGGACGGTATTTTAGAACCCGAAATCTGGTCAGAGGTCCCAATTGCAACGGATTTTATCAGTCAATTGCCGGTGCCGGGATTGCCTATGAGAGAACGTTCAGAAGTTCAAGTGGCATACACCCAGGAGGCCATGTACATCGCTTTTAATTGTTTGGACAATCATCCGGACAGTATTTTGAAACAGCTGAGCGGAAGAGACAGCGATGGAAATAGTGATTGGTGTGCCATTTCTTTTAATTGTTATCGAGATGGAATCAATGGTTTCACTTTTGCGGTTTCACCCTGGGGAGAGCAATGGGATGGGAGAATTACCGGTCAGGAAGAAGGGGACGTAACATGGAATGCCGTTTGGGATTGCAAAGTGAATATATCCGCAACTGGTTGGTGCGCAGAATTTAAAATCCCTTTTGCCGCGTTGCGATTTCCGAATCAACCTGAACAAATATGGAATATCAATTTCGCCAGAGAAATTAGAAGGCACAGACAAATTGGTCAGTGGAACCCGGTATTGCCCAACGGTCCGGGTGAGTTGGCTCAGATGGGTATATTGAAAGGGATTTCAAATATCAAGCCTCCCAAAAGATTTTTTATGTATCCCTATCTCAGTGGCTATTCCAATTTTGCCAAAGGGCAATCTGCCAGTTTCTCGTACAACGGAGGAATGGATGTCAAGGTAGGTTTGTCCGATGCCTTCACTTTGGATGCGACATTGATTCCGGATTTTGGTCAAACCATCAGTGATCAATTGATTTTGAATTTGACTCCTTTCGAAATTCAATTTCAAGACAATCGTCCGTTTTTCATGGAGGGAACAGAGCTTTTTAATAAATCAGGTATCTTTTACTCGCGCCGCATTGGTGACGTACCCATGGGTGCATTTGATGTATACAATTCACTCGGAACCAATGAGCGCGTAGTACAAAATTCTTTTCAAACCCAACTGCTCAACAGTACCAAAATTAGTGGAAGGACCCAAGGGAATTTGGGGGTGGGTTTCATGAATTCGATTACCGCTCCATCAGAGGCAGTTATCGAAGATGCGGAGGGCAAGCAAAGAAATGTAGTCACCCAACCATTATCCAATTACAATGTGATGGTCTTGGATCAAAATCTTAAAAACAATTCTTATTTCACCCTCACCAATACCAATGTCACCCGTGCGGGAGAGATTTTGGATGCCAATGTGACAGCCTACAATACATCCTTGAAAGACAAGGCCAATCAGTGGGCATTTTCTTCATGGGGGGCTTATTCTTCGCGATTGGGAAAAGAGATGTTCAGTGTGGCTAAGACCAATCAAAAAGGGTTTTCACAAGGGGCAAGCATGGCCAAGATTAGCGGTAATTTAACTGGATCATTGGGATATTATATGGAAAGCGATGGCTACAATCCCAACGATTTGGGTTACTTGCAAGCCAATAATTCATGGGGCCAATTTTTTTCTGTAGGATATAAGAAATATGAATCTTTTGGACCTTTTAACCGAATGTGGAGTGAATTGAGTTTGACCCGAGAGAGTTTATATGCACCCCGTTCTTTTTCAAATTTCCAGATGGATGCGGAGGTTGGTGTGAATACCCACCGCTTTGTCACCTACAACATCAGTTACCATGGCGAACCTGTTCGGGGATACAACTTTTTTGAGCCCCGGGTATGGGGAATGAAATTCCATGATTTTACACACCATGAAATTGGCGGTTGGATTTCCACCGATTATCGCAAGAAATTGGCAGTGGATGTGGGTGGAAAATATGGACGGTATGACTTCCAAGGGAGATACATCCACAACTGGCGAGTATCCCCGCGCTTCCGAGTCAATGACCATTGGATGTTGATTTATGTATACAGCAAGCAGCAACATTTCAATGATGTTGGATTTTCTACTTTTCAGTCAGACTCCGCAATTCCAGTTTTTGGAAGAAGGGATGTTATTTCTCATACCAATGTATTAACGGTGGCCTATAGCTTTAATCCTATTATGTCCATCAATTGCAGGGTCCGACATTATTGGGGCTATTCCCGATATCATCAGTTCTATAATTTAGATCCCAATGGTGATTTGGTGCAGTCCACATTTGATGGTTTTGGCGGAGATGCAAGTAGCTGGGTGAATCGTAATTTTAACTCTTTCACTATAGACTGTTTTTATCGTTGGAATTTCACTCCGGGCAGTGAGTGCATCATTGCATGGAAGTGGGCGCAGATTGATGAAACCAATCAGATTCCATCCGGATTGCTGGAAGATATCAACCAATTGGAGACCATTCCACAAACCGGTAGTGTCAGTCTACGCTTGGTTTATTTTCTGGATTATCGCTTGTTGACCAAAAACAAGGGAGAGGCGATTTCAAAATTTATGTAGGTCTTGCAACCTTTTGTCCATTATTTTAGTTACAGATAACGAAGCCATTGATGGACAAAGATCAGAGAAAAATGATTGAGGCTTGTTGCCGTCATGAAAGATGGGCACAAGAAAAATTGTACAAGCAATTTTCTGGTTTGCTGTTCGCTATTTGCTTGCGATATGCCAAAAACAGAATGGATGCACAAGATGTATTGCAGGAAGTTTTTGTGAAGATATACACCCATCTTTCTACCTATCAATTTGATGGAAGTTTTGAGGGTTGGTTGAGAAGGATTGCGGTGAACACAAGTATCACCTATTACAGAAAAGCGGTGAAAAAGGCCATTGAGCGGGACATTGATGATGGGGTTTTTGAAGTTTCTGATGTAGAAATGGATGTGTTGGGGAATTTTGGAGTGGCGGATATGATGCAATGTATAGAGCAACTGCCGATGGGGTACAAGACGGTTTTTAACCTATATGTTATAGAAGGATATAAGCACAAAGAGATAGCGGAAATTTTAGGAGTGGACATCAACACCTCAAAATCGCAGTTGTCTAGAGCCAAAGTGCAAGTGCAAAAAGAGTTGGAAAAATTGAATCAACGAAAATGAAAATGAGCGAGCGAAATTCGATGCAAAATATTTTTGATCAAATCAGAGATCAACAGGTAGAAGCGCCGTTAAGTGTAATGGAAAGCGCCATTCAACAAGCCAATCAACGCAGACGCCGTAAGATTTTGCTTCGTTGGACATCCATGTGTGCAGTGATCACGGCCATTGTATTCGGACTTTGGCCCAAACCAGTTGAAAGGATTCAACCCCAGATTCAGACCGTTTCTCCATCACAAGAGAAATCTGGCTCAGTGGCCGTTCCTGAAATCAATAAGAGCACCAAAACTTCCGAATCAGAGGTAAGCCAAAAGGCCTTGATTCAAAAGAACAAAAGTCGCGGTTCGTCCAACATTGTTTCTGGTAGCAGTCATCCGAGCGACAATGCAGTGATTACCCAGGAGAGCCAAGATTTGCCGAAGTTGGACCAGGTGCAAGCGCAAGACAGTGTTCAGCGTCCCCTTCCGCAAAATGAGAATCCTGCACAATCAACTCCAACGGTCGGGTCAAAAGTCAAGCAGTCCAAACAAGGTACCCGCAAATTGAAGCTGATTGTTCCCAAGCCTTGAGCATGCGATCGGTGATTTTCATCCTGGGTATTATTTGCTTTAGCATTTCCGCTTCAGCAATACCTACATTGGATACTTTAATCATCGGGGGAGAGAAAGTCTATTTAGAAGAGGAAACCGTAGCTTCCGGCGATTCAGAAATTTGGATGAATTACCAAGCCGATTATAGGCGTATTCCCAGGACTATCAAGTGGGGTATTCAGATCGCAGCGGGTGGAATGATTCAAAAGGACATTTGGTCTTCTTATCAATCCGCACAGTCCATAGCGCAGTTCAATGTTGATCATCAGCATTGGCGATGGTCGCCCAGTTTTGGGTTTTCAGGATATGCCATGTGGAATGAGACCATTGGATTGGGTTTGGGTTGGAATTCAAAATCGTTGACTCGCCGCACGGAATGGGCGTTGCCCCTGACCAACGAGGACGAAGGGGCATACGGATTTCGTTACCAACCCGAAGGCTTGGTTCAAATCGATTTAATTGATGTCGACTCCACTGGATTTTTCGAGTTGGATACAACACTTTTGCAAACCCATGCGGGTAGTTTTAAAGCCAAGTCGGTTGAGCTGCCCGTGTATTGGGTGTTTGCGTATGAAGCTCCTCGCTCATTGTGGAGCTATCAGGGATTTTTGGGCGCAGTTTATTCTAAAACGACGACAAATTCGGGAAAGGCCACCCTGATCAGTTTGGATGAAAAGAAATTGATTCAAGGCACATGGGAAAGTGCTACTTATTCACAGTGGTCGATGTATGGACGCATAGCTGCTCAGCGCAGATTAAGTGCGGATACCAAGATTTTTGCTGCTATTGCAGGACATTGGCCCACAACTTCCATTTCATCTCCCATGGGTCCGGTTGTTAGTATACCGTTTGATTTAACATTTGGGATTTCCTGGGAGTATTAAATCTGATTACATTCGTGTACCCAGTATGCCTATGAGCCAAATCAGATTTTTAATTCTAATTGTTGCCTTCACCCCCCTCATGGCAGGAGCGCAATGGGCAAAATTTGATTTTGAAAATTACTTTGGGTTGCCCAATGGATTGGGCCAATGGTACAATGTTAACGGGGTATTCAATCCCTCAAACAATGGTTTGGCTTCGCCAGATTATTACCATGCATTGGGAAGTGCCTCATGTGATTTACCTGAAACCCCCTTTGCTATTGTACCTGCATATTCCGGACAGGGCATGATGGGATTGGCATTGGCATCCACCAAAGGAACCAACACCAGGGAATATTTATCGGTCCAGTTTACAGAGCCCTTAACAATTGGCGCCAAATACAAAATTTCGATACCTTGGACATCGGGTACTCCAACACCAGTATCTGTTTCGGGTTTGACGATCTCTGATTTGGGAGTTTTACTTTCATCGGAGTTGCCGCAGCAATCCGGAGTTTCGCCTATACAGCTAAATCCTCAATTTATTTTTCGCCAAGAGTTATATTCCACTACGTGGCGTGAGGCGACGATTGAGTTTGTTGCAGAGTCCAATGACTTATTCATGACGATTGGGTTGTTTGGTTCGGATGATAACAAGGCCATTATCAATCGGGGAAATGCCAATTCAACGATGTCTTATTATTTCTTTGATGACATTAGGGTAGAGAAGTTGATGGATTCTTCTGATTTCGTCAATCCCATTATCAACTCGGGGATAGAAGAAGTGGTAGAGGCGGTCAAAGCAGATGTGATATATGTACCCAATTCTTTTACTCCCAATGAGGATGGAACCAATGATGCATTTTTGGCTTTGGACCATGAGATTCAGGGTTGGGACTTGAAAATATTTAATCGCTGGGGACAATTGATTTATCATTCTAAATCGGCTATGCAAGGCTGGACAGCCAGTGAGGTTGATAAAGCTGTAGATGCGGAAACTTTTTTTTGGACCTTGGAATATGTCAACACCAAGGATATTAAGGAAAGTCATCGGGGCAATGTTTATCTGATAAGATAGCGGACAATCACTAAATTCGCAGGGTGAATTTGTGGTTCAAAAAATCAATTCAGGATTTTTATCCTTCTGTACAAAGCATAGGTGATGCATGGTCATCACGGTTTACGCGTCTTGAATCCAGGAAGACTTTTTCCGAAGAACAAAGGAGCATTTTGGTTGATGTTTTGAAATCCCAATATGCAGGTGTGGAGACCACGGCTCGCGTTGAGTCCAATATCAATATGCTTCTCTCTGCAGATACCTACACGATTACCACTGGGCAGCAAATGGTCACCGGCATGGGACCATGGATGATCTTGCATAAGCTTGCTACCGCCATTCATTTAGCGGAAAAGTGGAAATTGGAATTTCCGGAACAGCATTTTGTTCCGGTGTTTTGGATGGCAACAGAGGATCACGACTGGCCTGAAATTGCGCAAATACAATCAGGAAGCAAAAGAAGAAGTTGGACTACTTTGCACACAGGAGCAGTTGGCCGCATGCCTTGTGACGAAACGGTAGATGCGTTGTTGAAATGGAACGAAGATTTTCCTTCCGACGCATTCCCGGAAGAAGTCATACGCATTTACAAGCAATCCTCGTCTTTGTCTGGAGCCTACAGACAATTGGTGAACCATTATTTCAAGGAAAGTGGTTTGGTCGTGTTGGATGCGGATGATGTGCGTTTAAAAATCTCGGCTTTGCCCGTATTTGAGCAAGATGCCTTGCATTCCAGTTTATACAAAACCGCCCAAAGATTGGGTGTTGCTTCGGGAGAGATTGAGATTAAGACCTGTAATTTATTTTCACTTGAGAATAAAGAGCGTTTGAGATTGGATCCAAGCCAATACGAGGTATTGGCCAAAAATGCCCCTGGGGATATCAGTCCCAATGTGGCTTTGCGCATCATGTATCAAGAGCACATATTGCCTAACGTGGTTTATGTTGGAGGACCATCCGAGCAGCGATATTGGAAGCAGGTGATGACTTGCATGGAGGAGATGCAAATTCCTCATGCCGCTTTTGCTTTGCGAGAGAGAGGTTGTGTGATTCCAGAGAGGTTGATGCAAAAATGGGGTGAGAAGGGATTTGATGAAAGTGCTTTCCAATGGAATGAAAAACAATTGAAGGATCGTTTATTGGCGCATTGGGGCGAATTGCCATTGGGAAGTTTGGGAGAAAAATTGAGTAAGCTATATCAAGAAGCGCGCGAGTCAGTGCAAAATGAAGATCCCACTTTATTGGCGAGCCTGGAGGGGGAGTTGAAAAAAGCCCAATCCGGGATTGAGCAAATCAGAGCAAAAATAGACCGCGTCCGAAAAAGAAAAGATGCTGAAAATATGCAATGGGTAGAGCGCTGGGTAGAGGTGGTAAGCCCCTTGAACGCTTTGCAGGAACGAAACAACTATTGGTTGATTGCTCATCACAAAAAAGCCATCCCTTTTCAGGAATGGCTTTCAATGATTGATCCGATGGACCCTTCTTTTAAAATTTGGATCTATTGATTACAAGCTGGCGGGATCAGACTCAATGCCAAATTGGAATCCCAATCTTTTTCCTGTTGCGCCTGAGATACCATGATTCAGGGTTTGCATATCAAAAACAGTGAGTTGTTGAATGGCCTCATAAGGCGGAATGTACATATCGAAATTCAAGGTGTACAAGATGGTGCTATCGACAATGGCTTGAAGGGCATGATCATCCAAAACACCATTGATCATGTCTTGAAACAAAAAACCCAATTGCCTTTTGCCTTGAACACAGAAGTGTCGGTCTTTGTTGATGAAAATTCTGCCGATTAAATAACCCAAGTCTTGCTCACGATTGTACTTAAAAGAATCAGAGAGAAAATTGTAAATGTTGATCACGCCCACATAGCTGTTTTTGGGATCATTTAAAAAGTAGCCACTTTTCCACAAGGGGTGTGTGGGCTCAAACTGAAATACATTGGTGTGCATTTGAAAAACCAAGACGTCACCCGCAACCTTTATTTCTGCTTGGAGATCGCCTTTGTTTTTGTAATAAAATTCCACACGAGAATCTTTGCTCCCAAAATCATGTTTGATTCTTTCTATACTCGATTCTAATTTGGTTTTGAGTTCCTTGAAAACATCAATGGTAAGATGATAAACATCTTGTTTTAGTGTGCTTTTCTCTGAGAGTAAATGCAAGATCCCTTCTTGTGGTGTCATCATTAATAAGCTTTAGCAAAAAGAACACGTCCTGTGCTGGGTTTTCCAGTAACCATACAAATGCCATCCTCTAATTTCTGATCCAGTGGAATACAACGGATCGTGGCTTTGGTTTCATTCTTAACTCGTTCTTCGGTTTCACTTGTACCGTCCCAATGCGCGGAAATAAATCCGCCTTTGGTTTCCAATACTTCTTTAAACTCCTCGTAAGAATTTACTTCGGTAATGTGTTCGTTTCGGAATTTTTTGGATTCAGCCAACATGGTGGCTTGAATTTCGTTTAGCAAGTCGTGAATTTTATTTGCTGCCCCGTCAATGGCTATGGATGATTTTTCGCCGTTGTCTCTTCTGGCTACTTCCAACGTTCCGTTTTCTAAATCACGCGGTCCTACAGCGATTCTTACAGGAACTCCTTTCAATTCGTATTCAGCAAATTTCCAGCCGCTTCTTTTGGTGTCATCATCATCAAATTTCACCGTGTATCCCATGGATTTTAGTTCATCCATCATGGGTTTTACTTTTTGATAAATTCCATCGATTTGCTCAACGCCTTTGTAAATGGGCACAATTACCACATGTATGGGTGCCAATTTAGGAGGCAAGCGCAAACCTTTGTCATCGCTGTGCGTCATGATGAGGGCACCCATTAATCGGGTGGATACACCCCAAGAAGTGGCCCAAACATATTCTTGTTGACCTTCTTTTGTAGCAAACTTAACGTCAAAAGCTTTGGCGAAATTCTGACCCAAAAAGTGAGACGTTCCCGCTTGAAGCGCTTTCCCATCTTGCATCAATGCCTCTATGCACAACGTGTCCAAGGCACCAGCAAATCTTTCATTGGCTGATTTTTTACCTTTGATAACGGGCATGGCCATCCAGTTTTCCGCAAAGTCAGCGTAGACATCCAACATCTTCTCTGTTTCAGCGATGGCTTCTTGTGCCGTCGAATGTGCGGTATGACCTTCCTGCCATAAAAATTCAGCGGTACGTAAGAACAATCTTGTTCTCATTTCCCAACGAACCACATTGGCCCACTGATTGATCAATATTGGTAAGTCGCGGTAGCTCTGAATCCACCCTTTGTATGTATGCCAGATGATGGTTTCGCTGGTAGGGCGAACAATCAGTTCTTCTTCCAATTTGGCATCAGGATCAACAACGACTTCGCCATTTTCTGTTTTTAAACGGTAATGTGTAACAACGGCGCACTCTTTGGCAAATCCTTCCACGTGAGAAGCTTCTTTGCTCAAGTAAGATTTGGGGATGAACAATGGGAAGTATGCATTTTGATGCCCTGTTTCCTTGAACATCTTGTCCAAAGCATCTTTCATTTTTTCCCAAATGGCATATCCGTATGGTTTGATTACCATGCAACCTTTCACATCACTGTGTTGGGCCAGGTCTGCCATCATCACCAACTCGTTGTACCATTTTGAATAATCTACTTCTCTTGAGGTAAGTTTCTCTGCCATTTTAATTGAAATTGAGTTTCAAAAATAGGGCATATTTTGGGTCGAAATTCAATTGACGATTCTTAACGGAAAATACTCACGCAATAGTTTTCCGTCTTGGGATCTAAAGCTTACCTTTGTTAGAAACAAGCTTATTATGACGAAGCAAATGTTAAGATCCATCGGGATGGTGTTTGCCATCATCTTTTTATTGTCTTCTTGCACAATCATGGAGCCGCTTTCAGATACCTACGAAACGGACGAAGCATACTGGCAGCCCGGAGAGAAGTTTGGTCGTCCAGAACCTGTCGCAGGAGGACAACTTGCGAAACCACAGTCGGATGGTGAAGATTTCTATTCTGAAGACGCTGCACGAAGAAATTCCTACGCGCCTTCTTTTTTGGATTCCTCCCAAACCAATCAGACACAGGGTATGGTACCTGTCTGGGATCCAGTTTTGGGATGGCGAATGGTCTATGACCCCAATGCGGTTTCCTCCAATTCATGGGGCAACTCTTCTTTCAATTCGCCATGGTCTTCACCTTATTCCAATTATGGTGGTTATGGTGGTTATGGTGGTTACGGCGGTTACGGTAGTAACAGTTCTTGGATGTTGGGTTTAGGAATGCAGACCATGCCTTATTTGGGAAATGGAATGTACGGCAATGGTTATTATCCTTATTCCAGTTATAACCCTTATTCGATGTACAGTCCATATTCCAGTAACGGTAGTTATATGCCATACGGAAGTGGTTACAATCCTTATGGTTGGAATAGCGGTGGTTTTTACAATCCGTATTATTGGAATGGTAACAATGGCGGAAACACAGGTGGCTCAGCAGATCAGGTGATTAGCGTAGCGCGTCCATCCGGCACGGTTTCAACAGCTCCATCTTCTCATCCCGTTATTCATCGTCGACCAAAGTCGCTTGGAACCAGCGGAGTGCCACCGCATCGCAAACAAACCATTTCAGAGGTATTTACAACTACCCCTTCCGTTCCCGCGCCTGTACAAAACCAACAGCGCCCATCACAACGAACGCAAGTGAAGCCCAATCAACAACCAGCTTCCGTGAGCAGACCGGTTCAGACAGAACGTCCAAGAGCCCAGCCCCAAGTTAGACAAGAGGTGAGTCGTCCCGCTCCAGCACCTTCGGTTTCTCGTCCTTCCAACTCGGGAAGTTCAAGCAGCCCAAGTCGATCATCAGGAAATTCAGGTACTACAAGAAGTTCAGGCAAACGACCATGAGATTTTTAAACATACTTGTCATACTTTTTTTTGCACTACCGATGGGTTTTCAGGCGCAAAATCAAGTAGATGCTTTTCGTTATTCTGATTTTGGTAATTTCGGATCGATTCGCTCAATGGGAATGGCCGGCGCTTACGGTGCAGTGGGTGCCGACCCATCAGCGGTTTACCTCAACCCCGCGGGTATTGGGGTGTACCGATCAGGTGTGTTTGATATGGGGGCTAAGTTGATATTGGGGTTCCAAACCTCCAATTGGAACAATCAAAACAATACCTCGGCCAATATTAATCTTCCCATAGATCATATTCAATATGTCAGAAATAGGGTTATTCCTTCTGGTAAGTGGAAGTATTGGAATACGGCTTTGAATTACGGGGTGACCCAATTGTACAATCGTAGTGTTAGCACAACATTCAATACAACCAATGTTTCGCTTCTGGATCAGTTTGCATCCTATGCCAATGGAATCAACCACAATGATGTCGTTTCTACATTGCCCTTTAATTCGGGTTTGGCTTGGAATACATATGGAATAGATACAGTACCCGGAACTGTTGATCAGTATTGGGCAAATTATTCGGGAGGGGACAATAAGATCAAAAAAAACACGGACGAAACGGGCAAAACTTGGGAAGCCAATTATACCATCGCGGCCAACTATGATAACCAGCTCTACATCGGAGCCAATGTGGGTTTACAAGGGGTGACTTATGGGTATGAACTTAAGCACCAGGAAGAATACCAGAGCTTATCGGATACCCTGAAGCTGTTTGAATATACCCAGAGCCTTTCAGCCACAGGATCGGCGCTTACCTTTAGATTGGGAGGGATCTATCAACCCCAATGGGCGCCATGGTGGAAAGTGGGCGCTTCATGGACAGCACCGCGTAGAATACGATTCACGGATGAATTTAGTTCTTCCCTTCGAACGGATTTTTTAAATTCCTCATTGGAGGCATCTTCACCTGTAAACAGCATTGAATATGCCATTACCACTCCTCAAATTTTTCAATTGAGCAGCGCGATGAATGTAGGTCCTCGTATGATGTGGACTTTGGATTGGTGCAATATGTCGCTCAATCAATCGAGTATAGAATCGGTCGGAGATTTTACCTATTCCTACAATGATGAAAATCGCGCCATCGCCAGTTTGGGTAAAACCAGTCATCGGGTCCAAAGCGGGGTTGAATTGCGACTCCCAGGACAGTTCTTGGTAAGAGGAGGATTGGGTATTCAAACGCCAATGAATGCAGCGGCAAATATGCGCTGGTGGTTGTCTTCAGGCTTGGGGTATAGATCGGAGAATTTCTTTGCTGAATCTGGATTAATGTGGAATCAATCTTCGCAAATGGAAGGCGTGTTTGACTTTGTAGATCCTTCCAAAGTGGTGCAATCTCAATTGATGGTAGGTTTCTCTATTGGTTGGAGACTTTCTGATCCGGTTGATAACAGCGACGAATATGCAGAACCCAAACTGCAGTATACGCCAACCACACCAGCGGATCCTTTTTAAATCAGAGGAGATGGCCCTTGATGTTTTTCTTGGCTGTGAGATATGCGGCGTTGTGTGGATTGGCATTCATGACAATCGGAATGCGCTCGCTAACTTGAATTCCATTGCGCTGTAGAAAAGCCAATTTATCTGGATTGTTGGTGATGAGCTTGATGTTTTTCCAATTCAAGTGGTTCAACATTTCTAGAACGATATTGAAATCTCTTTCATCCTGTCCATGCCCCAAAAGCTCATTTGCTTTGAAGGTGTCATGTCCTTGTTCTTGCAAAGCGTAGGCTTTGATTTTCTCGGTCAATCCAATTCCGCGACCTTCTTGTCTTAAATAAAGCAGCGCACCGCCATTTTCCTGAATGAGCTTTAGAGATTGATGAAGTTGATCTCCACAATCGCAACGCAATGAAGCAAAAACATCACCCGTTAAGCACTCGGAATGTATTCTAATGGTTGGGATTTCGGCAGATTTCGCGCTGACCAATACCACATGGGGGTGAAACAAATCCTCCTTCGAAAAAGTAAGAATTCGAAAATCACCAAACGCCGTGGGCAAGAAAGATTCAGCTGTTATCGCCATGGGGCGGCAAAGATAGGCTGAATTTTAGCGAATGCGAATATTGTTTTGCTCTTTCACAAAGATCACAACCAAGGCAGCGCACAGCATGAAAATACCACCCAGAACAATCGCGTAAATCGCGTGACCTTCGAAGAGATATTTCACCATTGGTCCCCCAAAAACGCCATTGACGATCTGAGGAAGCGTGATAAAGAAATTGAATATTCCCATGTATACACCCATTTTTCCGGCGGGGATGGAGCCCGCGAGAATGGCGTAAGGCATGGCAAGGATAGAGGCCCAAGCCATTCCAATTCCGATCATTGGAACAATCATCCAATTGGCATCGTGAATGAAAAAGATGCTAATCAAACCAATTCCACCAGCACCAAGAGAAAGTGCATGGGTTCCTTTTCTTCCCAATTTGGAAGCGATGCTGGGCAAAAGCAATGCATAAATGGCACTTACTCCGTTGTAAATACCGAACAAAATTCCAACCCAATCCCCTGCATCTTTGGCGCGCTGTACGGCCTCAGCCCCAATGGGATGACCATCCGCATCGACTGGAATTTGAAAGACATGCTCCACCAAAGCAGGCGTGGTAAATACCCACATCGTGAATAGTGCGAACCAAGTGAAAAACTGAACCAATCCCAATTGGCGCATCGTCGCAGGCATATTGACAAAGTCTTTGACAATTTGACCAAATCCCAATTTCTCTTCTTCCATTTTACCATGAATGGCTTCGTATTCATGCGGAGGATATTCGCGGGTTTTCCAAATGGTAATCAGGATGGTTGTAATGAAAACCAAGGCCCCGAAATAAAAGGAGTAAATGACATTGTCACCTACACCACCATTGGCTCCTTCATTGGACACGCCAAACCAGTTGGTCAACATCCACGGAAGCCACGAGCCGACTACTGCACCAATGCCAATCAAAAAAGTTTGGATGGTGAATCCGTAGGTCCGTTGGTGATCAGGTAAATTGTCCGCAACCAAGGCGCGGAAAGGTTCCATGGCCACATTGATACTGGCATCCATCAACATTAAAACACCGGCGCCAATCATCAAAGCGGATTTGGCTGTAAACCAAGCCCCGCTGTTGGGAAGGGCGATCAATGCCAAACAGCAAATCAAGGTTCCTGCTAAAAAATAGGGCTTACGTCTTCCCAAACGATTCCAAGTGCGGTCGCTGTAATAGCCAATAATGGGTTGAACGATCATGCCGGTCAGTGGTGCCACCAACCAGAACCAAGAAAGTTCGTGCACATCGGCACCATACTCCTGTAAGATACGAGAGGCATTTCCATTCTGTAACGCAAAGCCCATTTGAATACCCAAGAACCCGAAACTCATGTTCCAAATTTCCCAGAAGCCCAATTTTTTCATTTCCATGAGCGCAAGATAATAAAAGTGAGTTAATGGGTTAGGGGTTAGGGTTATGTGTTATGTGTTAGGTGTTATGGGTTGTGGGTTATGGGTTATGGGTTATGGGTTTGGGAAAGAGAGCATAGGTTACCATTAACTTCATCTCCTCATCTCCTCATCTCCCTTCAAACTTTGTTCAAATCTTTCATTCATCCCTTCTATGAAATGTTTTAATTTCGCAGTCTAATGAATCGCATTAGTCAACCTGCCGTCTTAGTTCTAGCTGATGGCACTGTATTTCAAGGAAAATCTTGTGGATACGTTGGAGTTACAACGGGAGAAATCGCTTTCAATACGGCCATGACCGGCTACCAAGAGGTTTTTACAGACCCTTCGTATTTCGGTCAAGTATTGGTCATGGCAACAGCGCACATTGGCAACTACGGTGTGCATGTAGACGAGATTGAAAGTGAAACTTGTAAAGTTTCTGGTGTGATCATCAAGAAATTTTCTGACGTTGCCAGTCGCATCGGTCCAATCGGAACTTTGCAGGATTATTTGGTACGTGATAATGTGGTGGGTATTTCAGATATCGATACACGCGCACTGGTTCGTCATATCAGAAAGTCAGGTGCCATGAACTGCATCATCTGTTCGGATGAAAGCAAAAGCATCGAAGAGTTGAAGGCGCAATTGGCCGAGGTCCCTTCCATGGATGGCTTGTCTTTGTCCCAAGAGGTTTGTTGCAAGGAACCTTTTTTTGAAGGAGATGAAAATAGCGCCATTCGTGTTGCGGTCATTGATTTTGGAATCAAGAAAAATATCGTGCGATGTTTGACAGAACGAGGCGCCTATTGCAAGGTGTTTCCAATGCACACCACAGCGCAGGAAGTTTTGGATTGGAAGCCGAGTGGCATTATGTATAGCAATGGACCTGGTGATCCATCTGCGATGCCATCGAGCATTCAGCTGGTGAAAGATTTGATTGATTCAGGTGTTCCCGGTTTTGGCATTTGCTTGGGCCATCAGATCATTGGATTGAGTCAAGGGTTGAAAACAGTAAAGATGTTCAACGGCCACCGTGGAATCAATCATCCCATCAAGAATTTGAAAACCGGCAAGTCAGAAATAACCAGTCAAAACCATGGTTTTGTGATTTCCAAAGAGAGCATCGCATCTCAAGATGACGTTGAGGTAACGCACATTCACTTGAATGACGATACCATTGCAGGTATTGCACTAAAGAACAAGAACGTATTCAGTGTGCAATATCACCCCGAGGCAAGTGCAGGTCCGCATGATTCAAGGTACTTGTTTGATCAGTTTATTCAAGGGATGAAGAGGTAACGGCGAATTGCATTCGCCAGGTGAATCGGTGGATCAGTGAATCGGAAATTTTCCCACCAACTCAATCGAAGTTAGAAAGCCGTCACCCGAGCGTCCCGATAGCCACGCTCGTCGGGACGGTGCGACTTGATTTTTTGTTTCACTTTTTGATCAAACAAAAAGTGAAGAATGATTAGCATAAGCAGAGTGAGAAACAGAATTAGAGCGGGAAACAGAAACAGAATGAGAAAGCCGTCGTGCCGCGTTCCTGTAGTGCAGCTCATTAGAGCGCTTTGTATCGAATATGCGTCCTTATGTGTTTCTTGTTTGTTAGCGGTAAGCGCGCTCTATTTGTGAAATGGAGAGACATTATCAAATCCATTATCAGTTTGGCGGCACCCATCAATTTTGGTTTAAGAGTGAAGGAAGAAGAACAATCATCAAGTGCGTGCAATTCGATAAAATGGGAGACATACCGAATTTGTACCATCTGAGCTTGCTGGACTTTGACCCGTCAACAAATCGATTAATGGATAATGTCATTTCAGACAATGGCGATACTGAAAGGGTTATGGAAACCGTGGTGCACTGTATTCAACTTTTTTTGCTCTCTGATAGTAAAGCGAAAATAACCTTTACAGGAAATTCAATTTCACGTGATCGATTGTTTCGAAGGCAAATCAATAAAAGTTTTCACTCATGGCATTCTAATTTGAAAATAGAAATGCTAGTTCATCAAAATGGCAGTATAGTTTTTACCGTTACTCAAAGAATTGATTAAATTTGTTTTATGTTGAAGAGAAAAAAAGGCCCTGAAGAAGAACCCTCTATTGAATTGCAAAATGCAATGCTAGTGGCCAAATTTCAGCCATCTCCTAAATTGGAGAAAATAAAGCCAATGATTCCAGATATTGTTGATCATTTGGAAAAGATTGGTTGGATTGAAAAACAGGATTGAGGCTAGCTTCTTGCTAGTCTTGGTTCTATGTTAATTGATATGATGTGAATTTTCTTTGGTTACTACTATTCCCTATATTTGAAAGATGAACGGCGTACAACTGCATTTTCTTTTCAATCACGTGCCGATGTTTTTGGCATTGTTTGCATTGATCCTTTGGGTGGTGAATTTTTTCAAACCCACCACAATTTTAAAGAACTTAGCGATGATGATCATGGTGGTGATGGGGTTGATGAGCATGGCTGCTATGGCCACTGGTGAAGAAGCGGAAGAGGTGATGGAAGAGTGGGGAATGAATCACCGTGCCATTCATGAACATGAGGAGTTGGCTGAGGTCGCTCATTTTAGTGCTTTGGGTGTAGCCGTATTGACTATCGTTGTTTTTTTTATCGAGCGAAAGAAACAAACCGAAATCAAGGCTTTTCCTATCATCGCATTGATTGGATTGGTGGGTGTCTTGTTCACCATGTCTATTGCGGCCCACGAAGGTGGTAAATTGAGTCATCCTGAGTTGTACCAAACGCCACCTGCTGGATTGAATCCAGAGCAGGAAGGTGAACATGAGTCAGACGAACATTAATACGGATCACCCTGCCTATCAGGGGATTCAAGCGGTTAAAAAGGGAATTGCCCTCAACTTCCTATTGGCGATTGTCAAAGCCTTGTCTGGTGTTTTTGGACACAGTTATGCATTGATTGCGGATGCCATTGAGAGTGGTAGCGATGTGCTCTCATCCATTTTGGTTTGGATTGGTTTGCGCACTGCCGCCAAGCCGCCAGACGAGGATCATCCTTATGGCCATGGCAAGGCCGAACCCATGGCGGCTGGTGTGGTGAGCCTGATGCTGTTTGGTGCGGCTTTCATGATTTTTTATCAATCCATGCAATTGATCAACACCCCGCATCCTTCGCCCGAATGGTGGACCTTGTTGGTGTTGGCGGCCATTGTTGGTGGCAAAGAATTGACCTACCGAATGGTTCAACGAACTGGGGATGATATCGAAAGTCAAGCAGTAAAGGCCGAGGCGCAGCACCATCGTGCGGATGCACTTTCGTCTGTTGCGGCTTTCATTGGAATTGTGATTGCTTTGGTGGGTGGACCTGGATTTGAAACAGCGGATGATTGGGCGGCCATGGTGGCTGCGGTTTTCATCGCCTGGAACGGCGGGAAAATATTTGTTTCTTCCTTCTCTGAATTGATGGACCAAGCCTTGCCCAAAGAAAATGTAGATAGGGTGGTGGACATCGCGAAGCAAATTCACGGCGTACAAAAAGTGGAATCTTGCTTTGTGAGGAAAACAGGATTTGAGTGGTTTGTGGACATCACGATACAAGTCAATGGTCAACTTTCCGTTGAAGAAGGACACGCCATTGCACATGAAGTGAATGATGCAATCAAGGCCCAAATCAATCAGGTTTATGCCGTGCATACGCATGTTGAGCCATTCCATTTTTGATTGTTGATAAATGGACTTTTGGTCATGAAGTTTATGCTTGCCTCACCTTATATTTGCCTTAATTAGAAATGAATTACTATGAATATTGTCGTTAACAGTTCGCTTTTACACAAGTCACTTCAATTGTTGGGTGGTGTATTAAACAGCAGCAATTCTTTGCCTATTTTGGATAATTTCCTTTTCGAAATTCGTCCACAGGAATTGGTGGTGAGCGCCTCCGATTTGGAAACAGCCATTACCGTTCGATTGGAAAATATCGATACCAAAGGCGAAGGGGTGTTGTGTGTACCAGCCAAATTGTTGATGGATATTTTAAAATCGATTCCCGAGCATCCATTGACTTTTACCATCGATTCCAAAACCTACGGAATTGAAATTGCTTCGGAGTTTGGTAAGTACAAATTGACGGGTGTCAATGGGGACGATTTTCCCAAAGCGCCTTCAATGGATAGCGACAAAGCTTTTAAAATTCCGGGAGATGTAATGTCTCGTGCCATCAACAAAACGTTGTTCGCGGCCGGTAATGACGATATGCGTCCTGTAATGAGTGGGGTTTATTTCGAAATCAATGAAACCGAAACCCGTTTTGTGGCTACTGATGCACACAAATTGGTTCGCTATACCCGAACAGAGGCAGGTGGAGATCCTGCAACTTTCATCGTACCTCGCAAACCTTTGAATTTGATGAAAGGTATTTTGGGGTCTGTCAAATCAGATGTAGCTGTTGCTTATTCTGACAACAATGCCCAGTTTACATTTGACAATGTGTCTTTGATGTGTCGTTTGATCGAAGGGAAATACCCCAATTACGAGGCGGTTATTCCCAAGGAGAATCCTTTCAAATTGACCATTGATCGTGCCGACTTATTGCAGTCTATTCGTCGTGTGAGCATTTTTGCAAACAAGACCACACACCAAGTTCGATTGAAAATGGGAGGAAGTGTATTGCACATTTCTGCTGAAGATTTGGATTACAGCAATGAAGCCAATGAGCAATTGTCATGCACGTACAGCGGGGATGATATGGAAATTGGATTCAACAGTCGCTTTTTGCAAGAGATGTTGAGCAATTTGGATTGCGACAACGTGACCATTGAGATGAGTGCGCCCAATCGCGCGGGCATCATGCGTCCCGTTGAAATGGTGGATGAAAACGAGGATATCTTGATGTTGGTTATGCCGGTGATGCTCAATAGCTAATGCGTCCAACCCAGTACAGAAAATCAAAAGAAACCATACCGCAGACCCATCTGATATTCAATTCGGATGGGTCTGTTTATCATTTGGGCATTAGTGAAGAACACGTGGCGCCAGATGTTTGGATAGTTGGAGATCCCGATCGGGTATCGGTAATTAGTTCGTTTTTTGATTCCATCACCCATCAAATTCATCGACGTGAATTTGTTTTGCATACAGGATTTTTAAAGGGCAAACCTTTGACCGTGGTTTCATCGGGCATCGGTGTAGACAATATCGAAATATTGATTTCCGAATTGGATGCGGCGGTCAATGTGAGTCCAGGAGATCGTAGTGTCAATTCGCAACTCAGAGAATTGCGTTTTTTGCGATTGGGGACTTGTGGTACTTTGTGCGCTGATATCCAACCTGGAACCATCGTGGCTTCTCAATATGCCTTTGCATTTGATGGAGTGCCTTATGCTTACGAAATGGAATTTGAGCCGGAGGAGATGGCCTTGATGGAGGCACTGAAAGCGCAAGGAATCGATCGTCCCAATTTATATGCAGCCAAGGGCTCTTCGGCATTGCAAGAATATTATGCGATTGCCGATCAGCAGGGAATAACCTACACCGCCAATGGATTTTATGGACCCCAAGGTCGCTCTGTTCGTTTGAAGAGCAAATGGGAGTCCTTTGAAGCGGAATCGGTATTTGAGTGGAAAGGAAAGGTTATTGCCAATTTGGAAATGGAATGTGCGGGATTGTATGCCATGGCCGGTCTTTTGGGACATCAGGCTTTGACATGCTGTGTCGTTTTGGCCAATAGAAAAACACAGGAATTTGCGGCAACTCCCGCGAAGGATATCGATCGATTGATTCAAAAAGCGATTGCTGCATTTTGAAAAATCCCGTGTGAATAATAAAAAGAAATACTAAAATTCCTGCGTTTGATAGCGAGTAGTTTTGAAAGACAAAATTACGAGTATGCAGGGTGAAGTAAGTGCATTGATTCAATTGATGGAGGATCCAGATGAGGAGATCTTTGCACAAGTCAAGCAGGAATTATCGAGAATGGGAGATGGATTGATTCCACAGCTTGAACAGTATTGGGAGCAGAATCAGTATGGGCCGTTGTTCCAAAGACGTGTCGAAACCCTGATACAAGAGCTGCAGTATCGCGCCATATACATGCGCTTGAGAGAGTGGAAGGAAAGCCATGATCAAGATTTATTGGAGGCCATGTTGATTTTAAATCGATTTGCCCATCCCACGGAGAGCGAGCGCGAATTGAAGCAGCAGGTCATGAAGATTCGCCAAGATATTTGGTTGGAGATGAATGATTTTTTAACTGCTGTTGAGGTCATTAATGTATTCAATACCATTTTATTCCGGGTTCATCAATTTGAAGGAGTAAGCCATGTGACGCAAGGCCACAATACTTTAAGTGATTTGTTGCATACCAAGCGAGGCGAGCCATTGATTTTGGGCGCCTTGTATTCATGGATAGCAGAATCTTTGGAAGTGCAATTGCCGGCGATATCCGTTCCTGGAGATTGCATATTGGCTTATCAAGAATTGGATTACAAGGGAGGCGTGGATAATTTGTTTTATGTACATCCGCATCAAGGTGGACAAATTGTCTCGAGAGAAGAAATAGAGGGCATGTTGGTAGCGATGCAATATCCATATGATGATCGCTTTTTCAATAATGCGGGTCGATTAGAATGGGTAGGACGAATGATTAATACTTTAATCAACGAAGCCATTGCAAATCATGATGACAAGAAAGTAAGTGAGCTTCGCGCTATGCAGGCGTTGATGTTGGAGTGATTTAGCAGGAGCTCAATTGGCTTCCCGCCCAAATGAATAGCAGGGTGGAGATGGTGCCTTTCACAATGAAGAAAATCAAAGTGGCCCAGCCCATTTTTTTAATCCAACTTTTATTTTTTTCGTCTTCTTTCAAAGAAAATTAAATTTTTTTTCTTGTTGTAAATCCTTTACAATCCAGTAAAGTTAGTTTGTATCGTTCAATTAAACATTGTTGCGATATGAAAAACTTAGCAGAAGTAAGAAGGTACATTGATTCCTTTTCTCGTCCAGAAGGTTACAATCATTATGCATGGGATGTAACCAAGCGTTTGGCATTGGAGGTATGGGAGAGTTATTTAGAGAACAAGCGTTGCACGCGTTCTTTGAATTATTTGTGCAAAGAGTTTTATCAAATGATACAAGAGCCCAGCAGTGGGGAGTTTATCATTCCCAAAAGTCGTTTTAGAATGCCCAATTAACGGTTGATTTTGCGTTAGAGAACAACCCTCGGAAAGGTTTATCGGTTAGCCTATGCCGAGGGTTGATTCTAACACAGTTGCATTAAAACACAAGTCCTACCGAAAATCCAGAGCGCATAAAATATCCCACATAGGGTTTAAACACGTCGTTGGGTCTTTCGTTGTATGGTGAAGTGGGGTCGATGCGTTTGTCTCCGGAGTTGTACACTGGTCCTAGGTATACATCAATCGCAATTTTATCTTTGAAGATGTGCTGGTATCCCACGCTCATTCCTGCACCAATGGTAGAAAGTTCTCGCGCTTGGTAAGCATAAGTAGAGATGTAATTTCCCCATTGGTCGTATATACCATTCCAAATCCAATCTTCCGATTTTAACCATTGATAACGTAAAAATGATCCCACGTAAAATCCTTTGGGTGCATCTGTTTTGGACATGTAGTATTTGTATTCCGCAGTTGCGGCAAAACGACTTAAATAAGCGGCATTGGAAACCGCTGAAGATTGATCTTGATACAGGATGCCCAAGTTTAATGAAGAAACATTGGAAAGTGGTTTTTCAAAAGTGACATTGGCTGTTCTGAAAATGGGTGATAAGACGTCCATTTTAACGAGGTATGATACCGGTTTTTTTTCTGTTTTTGCAGGAGTGTTATGGGCGGTTTGTTGTGCCCAACCGGTGCTACAAGCAAGGCTTATGGCTAAAATTGCGAATAAATGACGCATAAAGTTGATAAGTAATTAGTGTATGTTTCTCGATTCTTTACGCAATTTAGCAAAAAATATTGCGTATGTCGAAAAAAGCAAGAATGTGGTATTGGATATTGGTTCCTTTTCTTTTTGCATTGAGTTGGATCATCGGTCATCGTTTGCATGAACGTTTTGTAGAAAATGCCAAAGGGATGGGACAGCAGCCCAATCGCGCTTTTTTGTATGCCTCTATTTTTACCGCGGTGTATATAGCAGTGTATTTTGTAATTCAAGATTTGTATCCAACGAAAAAAAATAATTGAGTTGTAAATTCATTACAAACCGCATCATACATATTTGTCAAACTAAAAAACTAACGCAATGTCAGAAGTAAACAAAGAAAAATTAAAGGCACTACAAATGGCCATGGATAAGTTGGAAAAAACTTATGGTAAAGGTGCTGTGATGAAATTGGGCGATGATGCCATTGAACAGATGGAGGTGATTCCTTCAGGTTCTGTTGGATTGGATAGCGCGCTTGGAATTGGTGGTTATCCCAAAGGAAGAATTGTAGAGATATATGGTCCTGAATCTTCAGGTAAAACCACCCTTGCTATCCATGCGATTGCCGAAGCGCAGAAGCAAGGCGGGATTTGTGCCATTATCGATGCGGAGCATGCATTTGATAAATTTTATGCAGAGGCTTTGGGCGTGGATACAGAGAATCTTCTTATCTCTCAACCCGACAACGGAGAGCAAGCATTGGAAATTGCCGATAATTTGATTCGCTCCGGAGCCATTGATTTGATTGTAATCGACTCCGTAGCTGCCTTGACCCCTAGATCAGAGATTGAAGGTGAAATGGGGGATTCCAATGTGGGTGTGCAAGCGCGCTTGATGTCCAAGGCATTGAGAAAATTGACTGCTTCTATTAGCAAAACCAAGTGCTGTTGCATTTTCATCAACCAATTGCGTGAAAAAATTGGGGTCATGTTTGGAAATCCAGAAACAACAACTGGGGGTAATGCTTTGAAGTTCTATGCTTCTGTTCGTATCGATATTCGTCGTTCCTCTCAAATCAAGGACGGAGAAAATGCAATCGGAAATCGCACCAAGGTAAAAGTGGTCAAGAATAAAGTCGCACCTCCTTTCCGTCAGGCGGAGTTTGATATCATTTATGGAAATGGAATTTCCTTATTGGGAGAAATCATTGACATGGGTGTGGATCACAACGTGATCAAGAAGAGCGGAAGTTGGTTCAGCTATGGCGAAACCAAATTGGGTCAAGGTCGCGATGCAGTGAAACAATTGTTGGATGATAACCCAGAATTGAAAGAAGAAATCGAAGCAAAAGTTCGCGCGGCAATCGCGCAAGCCAAAGCGGGTAATTCATAATGGAACTGCTTCTATGAAAATGAAAAGGGATGCTTGGCATCCCTTTTTTTTGCGCAAAAGTTTACGCATGTTTTATCGTTCAATTTTATCCAACCGAAGAAATACATCCCAGTATTTTTCTTTGTTCATGTCCACCCAATGGATTTGAAAATATCGGTATTGATAGGTTTGAATTTGACAAAGGATGATTAAAATAATAATCAACCCTTGGATTGAAATTTTCCAAGATTTTCTTTCTGAATGCTGAATGAAATCCGCAATGGGCCAAGTAAAAAGAAATAGAAATTCTATATACACCCGAGATGAAAAACTGCCGCCGTAATACCACATCCACCATGAGGATAGCACATAGGTGATTGTCGTGAAGAAAAAGAATGCATAAAATTTTTGTTTAGCAAAACTCCCGCGGCTAATCAGGCCCAGCAAGAGACCTACCAGACAAATGGGCGTGTAAAGAAAAAGACCTTTTTTGTAACTGAAGAGAATATCCATCATGTGGGGATCTGAAAAGTGGAAACCTTCTTCACCGTAAGAGTATACCCACCAATCCCCAGTGGCCAATTTGTAATAGAGCATTTGGATGGCCACGGGAATCGCGAAGCAAAAAACGGCCCATACAAGGGTAAACTTGAAAGCATGAAATTGCTTGGTTAAAAATTGGAGAATGTCTTTTGGACGGTCAAACAACATAGGGAGTCCCAAAACGATAAGACCATTAACCGGCCTCAAAATCACGATCATTCCCAAAACCAGGGAAGAGAGCAGGAGCCATTTTGATTTTAATTCAATTAAAAATATGGTGGTAATGAGTAGCCACAAATTGATGAAGAAAAATGAATAGACATGTGACATTCCACCTTCACCAATGATGTAATAAAACAAGTGCGTTCCGACACCGCAAATCACCACTGCCCATAAAGCGGCAGTGTCTGAAATGCTTTTCAATCGGAGCCATCGATATAGACAGTACAATCCTGCGAGCCCGTAAAAAATGGCGGCAAGATTGACACCAACCGGGTACCAATAGGAATAGCCATCAGCTTCCTTCCCCGTCAGTAAGGTCAATCCGTGGGAAATAAAAAAGAAGGGCATCTGTGCCACGGCAACACCGATGTAATATTTATCGATGACATGGTTTTTCCAACCAATGCGATAATCATAATAGGTGTTTACATTGTAGTATTTTTCTTTTTCAATGTGGTCAAAGAAACCAAAATTTAAGTCGTGGTAGATGAAAACAGCGGGCAGGTAGGCGTAGTATCCTTTGGCATCGGCCTCAAGGATATACTGCCAATTTCGTTTACCAAAATTCAGATTGGATGAAACCCAAATCAAGATGATTGTGAGTAGACTGAAAATTATCTTGAACTTCCTGGACATGAAACAAAAGTACGTAGTTAACTCAGAAAGGTGATGTATTTTAGTGCCATCCAAATCAATATGAATAAAGTTAATTTCTTTTTTGCGGTGGTCCTGGCCTCCATGGTGGCTGTGGGAATTTTGTCCACGGGTTGCGGCTCTTCCAACGCACCACAATCTGTACAGAGTAAGAATGGACCGGATAGTGTTTTAACGGCTTTGAATCAAAGAATTTTGGACGATCCGGAGAACTATATAAACTACGTGGACCGTGCGCGTTACCTTGGCCAGATTAGCCAATTTGCCGATGCCTTTAAAGATATTCAGCGGGCCATGGAATTGGATAGCAACAAGGCGGTGGTCCATTATGAAAAGGGAGAGTTGTTTTGGAAACAGCAGGATGTCCAGCACGCTTTTTTATGTTACAAGAAGAGCATTGAGAAGGAACCTCAATATGTGGACGGTTTGATTAAAACAGCGAGTATAGAGATCTTATTGAATAACTTCGACGTGGCGATGGACCATTTGGACAATGTGTTGAAAGTGCAAATGACAAACCCACAAGCGTACTATTTCAAGGCGCGTTTGTTCAAGGCCAAAAAGGATACTGTGAATGCAATATCGTCCTATCAAACCGCAGTGGAAGTGGATCCTGAATTTTACGATGCGTACATTGAATTGGCTTTGTTGATGGCTGCGCAGGGCAACGATTTGGCTGAAGAGTATTACAAGACAGCCATTCAATTGCGTCCAAGGAGCATCGAAGTTTGGTATAACCGGGCAATGTTCCTTCAAGAGAATGGTGCACGCAAGAACGAGTATTATAATTTGGCTTTGAATTGTTACGATACCATCGCTAAAATTGACGGTAATTTTAGCACCGCATTCTATAACAAAGGCTTTGTGTATTGCACGTATCTAAAAGAGTACACCAAGGGGGTAGAGAATTTCACGCAGGCCATTAAACTTTTCCCTTCTTATTTTCAAGCCTATTACAGTCGTGGTGTCTGCTATGAAAAAATGGGAAACAAGAAATTGGCGCTGGCGGATTATGAGATGGCGTTGAAGATTAAGCCCGATTACGATGAAGCGGCGATTGGAAAAGGCAGAATTTTAGGAAACTAAATTTCCCACTTTTTTAGTTCAAATCCATTTTGATCCAATACGCCGTAGGTGTAATGGTGCAACCAATCTCCTAAATTCCAATACGAACTTCTTTCATTCACCTTCATCTCTCCTGGGAAATGGCGGTGACCAAAAATGTAGAGATCATGGTGCTGCTTGTATTCTTCTTGTTGACAATGTTGAAATAGCCATTCTTGGTCGCCATGAAAAATCTTGTCTTTTTCTATGGCTTTGCCTCTGCTGTAACCGGACATCGAAGAGGCAAGCCAAATTCCAAAATTGGGATGCAGCCTAGCAAATAACCATTGACAAATGCTGCTGTCGAAAAAGGCTTTCATGAATTTGTATGCGTGGTCACCAGGACCCAACCCATCTCCATGACCCACCATCACTTTTTTATCATGTAAAGAAATGCTGATGGGTTTGCGCAGCAATTGAATGCCACATTCTTGGGGCAGGTAATCAAAGATCCACATGTCATGATTACCAGTAAACCAATAAACAGGAATTCCACTGTCGGTGATTTCGGCTATTTTACCCAGACATCTGACAAAGCCTCTGGGAACAGCTCGCTTGTACTCAAACCAAAAATCAAAAACATCTCCTACCAAATAAATGGCATCCGCATCATGTGATGCAGCATCTAACCAAGCTACAAAAGCCTTCTCACGTTTCAAGCTTGAGTCGTGAGAAGGACTTCCGAGGTGCAAGTCAGATATGAAATAGGTTTTCCTCATTCCAATTTTGAAAGTGTTTTTCCAACGACTTCAAATGGATTTAGCGTAGTCAAGTTCATTCGGAATGTGATGCTCTGCAACCATTTGATGTTGTTGGCTTTTTGCGCGTCCAAAATGTTTTGAGATGAAATGACCGGAATGTATATATCCATTAAATTTTGAGCAACAGTATAGTGTACCCCGGCGCTCCACATAAAGGTAGTTGCATTTTTTGCATCTGAATCCCAACCGTTGTAGAAGCTACTTAGAACATTGGCTGCGGATACTTTGTTGATTCCCCATGCACTGGCTCCGTATACTTTCAAAGGCAATGAATAGGGGATGCTGCATTCCAAACGAGCGGAAATCAATCGGAAATTGAAATTTTGTGCGGCAGGGGTAGCCAATAATCCATGTCCATTTTGAATTTGTTGTGACCAAATACCATCGGTTTCAGAACGTCCCATGTACAATTGGTTGAAAGCAAAATCTGCATCACCAGTCATTCCACCTGGTTTCCATGGAGTCAAGACACCGCGATGATTGGCCCCTGAGAAAAAGGTAAAGTCGATGGATCTAGAATCTTGCAAGTTGTAGAAGAATGAATAACCTACAGTGGTTGATCTTTGACTGGCTGTGCGACTGCCATCAGTAATGTCCTTGGTGTAATTGAAATGATAATCCAAGCGATGAACCAAATTGAATTTTCTACCGATGTGGTAATTGAAGTGAACGAATTGGCTGAAACTGGGATAAGTCAATGCATTTTGATTGAGGGCATTGGTTTCAATTGAGCGCTGCAACAACTCGCGTTGGTAGGCGTCCACCGCGTCCCATTTGTTGACGGCCAACACCACAGCGCGGCCACTCTCCAAGATGTAGCCTGCAATGTG
>CALJKR010000084.1 GCA_937974555.1 uncultured Flavobacteriales bacterium
GCATCGTTCAATGCATGTTCATAAAAGGAAAGATCCATTTCAAAATTTTCACCACTAAAAACAACGCGGGTCGTTGTCAACATGGCAATGGCTCCGCCATTTGGATTCATAACCAATAGTTCTCCTGCACTTTTGTAGGTGGGATCATCAAACCTTGCCAATTCGCACGTGGCGGTTAAAAATACGGGTAGGCGATAAAGGTTCTCAAATCCTTGAATGGTGGGGATATCCAAAATTCGCTCATGTGCCCAGCCGCGTTCTCCTCCATGTCCTACGTAGGTTACCAACAATGATCCGGCATTTACTCTGTTTTTAATGGCTGTTTCTACCGCAGGATAGCGCTCTCCTCCTGGAGTGGTTTGCTGTGTGTATGCATCCATGTATATTTTTTGGATGTCGTACTCTGGGTAATTTTTTGCTACGATTCGGGTCAATGAGTCTGCACTAATGAGATGCACTTGCTCATACGCTCCTCCACTTCCATCTTGGTCATCCGAAACAAATGTGAGTAAATTTCGCCATGTACCCATGGATGAATTGTTTTGTGTTATGGAACAATTTTCGTCTGCATTTAGTTTGTCACTGACACTGATATAGGCTTTGATTTTTCTCAAAGCAGCTTGGGCTTCTTCTGGGCTTTCTGCAGGAATTCTTCCAACACCACATTCCAAACTACCCAATGAGCTCGCATCATCGTCATCGGAGAGCATCACAAAATAATCATCACTGACGTATGAAGATAAGGGTGAGAGGCTGTAATCAGATTCAAATACAATGACATTGTATCCTTTTTGAATTTCCAGAGTTCGATTGGTGTTGTAGGCTCCGTCTCCAAGCATAAGCAAGTTTTTGGGTTGCAATGATGGGTTTCCATTGGCGCGATCGTACAACATTTTCATCAGCTGTCGGATTGCCGTTACATCGGGGTTGCCACTGGAGAATTCATGATACACTTGCTGGGGTGTAGTGACCTGAACGATCATTCCTTCCTCCCGATGGATCTGGGCTATTTGCTCTGCGATGCTGAGATGAAGTGGGGCTGAGACAATCACCAAATCAACATCATTCCATGCATGTAAATCCTGATTGTCTATTCGTCCTCTTGGAGAAACATTAAAAACTGTATTGTTAAAAAAGACAATGAATTCGTGCAATTGATCATGCATGGATTTCCAGCTAACCGTTCCGCTGTTGTTGTTGATGATCATTTTGATTGGATTTCCGGGAGAAGTTATGTCCCACACCTGAGATACATTAGAGGCATTGGACAGGACATATTCCGCAATCGCTCCAGGGGCAATAGCGGTGGTGTCTCTTAGGCGCATGGGTGTACCCGCAAATACCATGTTTCGGGTTACGTTAACTGAGACGTAGTCAATCCATGCTTGGGCATCGGCATTGCCCGGGGTGAATCCAAAACTGGTGGGAATGCTACTGCCTGTTGGGGCGATATTCACCCAGTGTGAAACCAAATTGGCGTAGTTAGAAGTAGAAGTCCCGCCAACAGGAGAGGTGGAAACAGATCCTGTTTGTCCGCCTAAATTGTATGTTACGGTGCTATTTTGTCCAACGGATTGCACCGCGCCTGCAAATTCAATAAACGCTTCACCGGTTAACTGTGTGAAGTTAAAATTGTACGTCACGCTGCTACCTGCATTTAAAGCTTCACCGTAGAATTCACGTCCGGCTTTGCCCAGATTTACCAATTCATTTTCTACAAAAGCGTAATCTTGGTATTGATTAACGATGTGCGTGGCAGAAGCGGTGATTTCTGGATTTTCCTGAATTCGTAAAGGGGAACTGTCATCAATTCTAACATAGTAGTAAGCACTATCAGAGTAGAAATGCTTGGATGGGAACCACCTATTTTTGTTGATGCCTGTGTGGTAGGTCAGTTTCCAATCATCCGGTCCTTCACCATAGAAAAGAATATAGTCGTTGTTATTAAAAACCCCGTCTTGCTCTCCATTGAAAAAGATGGGAATTTTTTGAAGATCATCCGGACGAAAATCTGTGTTTTTTGGGGAGAGCATTCGACCACCATTTCCATATACATTGATGGATTGAGGTGTCAGTTGACTTAATGAAAGTCCCCATGTCTCAAAAACATTTTTATCGATTTTATACACCCCATCTTTGGCAATGGCAAGTTGGTACCAAGTACCAGAAGACAGCACGGAGTGATCGGCATACACCACGTTGCCACCGCGCTGGGATTGAACATTGATTTTATCTGTCTTCCATGTAATTTCAACTTCAAGGCTCGACCAAAACTGCCAAGATCTTTCTTGCCAAAATTTGGGTGAAACCAGGAGCAACGTTTTCCATTGGGGCCCATTTTTTTTATACTCGATTCGGTAATGCTTTAGCTTATTGAAACCAATCGGAGGAGCCCAATTGTTTTTTGGAAATCGCTTCCCAGTGAAAGTTGGAGATAAGTTGGCTTGTTCAATGAGCAGCTGATCCGGGTTGTCAATTTCAAAAACCACAAATGGCAATGATATGTTTTCTTCGGTAATCCAAACCAGATTCTTGGGCCATTCGATGGTGTCCGAAAAAACATTTTGAAAAATGAAAGTTGAGTTCCCTTGACAATAACTGTTAAGAAATGACGTTATTAACATCAGGGTTACAACCAGGGAAAATCCATTTTTTTTCATACTGCAAAGGAAATACGGTTAAGCCGAACAAAAAAGAAGTTCATTTATTGTGTGAAATGTTGATAATTTAGAGAATTGTTGTATTATTGTAAATTAGATACGACATGAATTAGGAGATCTTGCAATGAAGAAAGACCGAAAAATAGGGATAGGAGTGATGTTCATCGTCTTGTTTTTTGCCTTCCAAGGTAAAGCGCAAGACCCCGAGTTCACTCAGTTTTATACTAGTCCAATGTATTTGAACCCTGCGTTTGCGGGTTCGTCTAAGTGTCCACGATTGGTAATGAATTACCGCAATCAATGGCCCAATTTATCAGGTGCTTTTATTACATCGGCTGTATCTTATGATCAGCATGTGGATGCGGCGCGCGGAGGTATTGGTTTGTTGGTGATGAATGATCGTGCTGCACAGAGTACTTTGACTTCCAACACGATCAGTGGTGTATACTCTTACACCCAGCCCATGGGTAAGAAATTCACCATGAAAGCGGCCTTACAGGTGACTTATTTTCAAAAATCGTTGGATTGGAGCAAATTGACTTTTGGTGATATGATTGATCCACGCAAAGGGTTTATCTATGAAACCGCTGATATTCCACGCGGTGGAAAGGCCACAGGTATAGATTTTTCAACTGGATTGGTGGGTTACACCGACAAGTTGTATTTCGGAGTTGCTGTGCATCACTTGACCGAACCCAATGAGTCTTTGGTTGTAGGTACCAGCCGTTTGCCAATGAAATACACAGGTCATATTGGTGCAATGTTGCCTTTCAAACGCAGCTTCAAAGGGGAAACCTCTTGGATTTCACCTAACATTATGTACCGCAGACAAGGAGAATTCCAACAATTAAACTTCGGAACCTATGTGAACAAAGGCCCAATTGTGGCTGGTGTTTGGTTCAGAGGATTTATGTTTGGAAACAATTACAGAGATTCTTTCATCTGTACATTGGGTATTAAAACAGAACATTTCAACTTTGGTTATAGCTACGATATTACGATTTCTGAATTAACGCCTTCTACCGGTGGTTCTCACGAACTTTCAGTGAGTGTGAACTTTCCTTGTGTAAGAAGAAAAGTAAAATTCAGATCTGTCGCTTGTCCATCGTTTTAATTTATTGAATAAAAAGAAAAGGAAATCATGAAAAACCGTTCAATTTATTTTGCCTTGTTGTCCTTGCTTGTTTGCTCACAAGCAATGGTCTCTTGTAAAAAGAACAACTCTGGGGCTACTGCATGGGAATACAACAATCCCGAGAATGGAGGTTTTACTAAAAATAAATACCGTGAACAGGAAACTGGTCCAGGCTTGGTATTGATCGAAGGTGGAACTTTTACCATGGGGCGTGTTGAAGAGGATTTGAAGTTCACATGGGACAATATCCCACGCCGTGTAACGGTTTCCTCATTCTACATGGATGAAACAGAGGTCACCAATCAATATTGGTTGGATTATTTGTACTGGATGAAACTTGTTTATGGTGAGGAATTCCCTGAATTGGTGAACCGTGCATTGCCTGATACTTTGGTTTGGCGTGAGAAAATGGAGTACAACGAGCCTTTTGTTGATTACTACTTCCGTCATCCTTCATACCGTGACTATCCAGTGGTAGGAGTAAACTGGTTGCAAGCCAATGATTATTGCCAATGGAGAACGGATCGCGTGAATGAATTCATTTTGATTCGTGAGAAAATCTTGAAATGGAATACAGCCGCACAAAATGCTTCTGAGCATTTCACTACTGAAACTTATTTTGCCGGACAATACCAAGGCGAGCAAAAATCTCCTGGTGTTAAAGACAACAATCCCAAAAACGAAGGTGGTAAAGGCTACCGTCGTGTAAGAATGGAAGATGGAATTTTATTGCCCAGCTACCGCCTACCTACAGAAGCGGAATGGGAATATGCTGCATTGGGTTTGATCGGTAACTCTTTCCAAGAGTTGGTGACTGATCGTCGTTCTTATCCATGGGATGGCCATTTCGTTCGTAACGATGGAACAGATGGTTCTTACTTTGGTTCGATCCGTGCAAACTTCGTTCGTGGCAATGGTGACTATATGGGGGTAGCAGGTGCATTGAATGACAACGCGGAGATTACAGCTCCTGTTTATGCTTATCCTCCCAACGATTATGGTTTGTACAACATGGCGGGTAATGTTACAGAATGGGTAATGGATGTTTACCGTCCTTTGTCAGCTGAAGACAAGTCTGAGTTCCGTCCTTTCCGTGGTAACGTTTATCAAACCAAAGTATTGAACAGTGATGGTAGTATCGCTGATAAATACGACAAGAATATTTACGACATCGCCGGTGTAGATTCTTTCTTGACCAAATACGAGCGTGAAGCCAATCAGCAATCTCACTTGACTCCAGAAGATAGTCAGTTGTTGACAAGCTTGAAAACAAAAGTAGAAGACGCTAAGGTGAAGAATCAAGAGCGTAAATACGATGAGGCACAAGAAAAGATGGCTGAAGTTATGGAAGAAGTAACCAGCTCTGAGTCGGTAATTGCTCCTGATATTCGTGATGCGATTGCGGATTACATCACCAACACATCGGGTCATCAGAAAATGCGTAACGTAAATGTGGAAGAGAATATCGATCGCCGCAATTATCAGCGTGCGGACAACATCGATTACTTGGATGGAGATTATCAAAGTTCTATCTACTATGGCTCAGGACAGGTGGACAAGGAAACCGACCAAAACCGCATGTACGATTGGGGAAGAACAACTTTGGTGAATAATAGAACACGCGTTATCAAAGGCGGTAGCTGGAGAGATCGTGCGTACTACACCATCCCAGGAACCAGAAGATATTTGGATGAGCGTCGTTCATTGGCAACATTGGGATTCCGTTGTGCCATGACACGTGTAGGTAGCCCTGTAGGATTGGGTACACGTGGTGAGGAAGATGAATAGTCTTTGAATAAAAATTGATTTAAAACCCTCAAGCGATTGAGGGTTTTTTATTTTTGTTTCATGAAATCCAACCGAGAGATCATTTTTGATCATTACATGCAATCACGTGTAGTGACGACGGATACCAGGCAACTGACCCGAGGAGCCCTATTCTTTGCATTGAAAGGTCAAAATTTCAATGGAAATGATTTTCAAAAGGAAGCATTGGATCATGGGTGCTCATTGGTAATTGTGGATGAGCCAAAAATTGTAGACCCTAGAATCATTGTAGTTGGTGACGTCCTTGAGGCTTTGCAACAGTTGGCTTTGGATTACAGAGATACATGGGAATTCCCTGTAATCGCTTTAACTGGAAGCAATGGAAAAACCACTACCAAAGAATTGATGCGGGATGTGCTGGCCAAGCGATACAAGGTGCATGCAACCAGAGGAAATCTGAACAATCACATTGGGATTCCACTGACCATATTGTCAACGCCTGCGGATACTGAAATTGCAGTAATAGAAATGGGCGCCAATCATCAAAGGGAAATAGCCTCCTATTGTTTATATGCCAAACCCACGCATGGATATATAACCAATATTGGCAAGGCTCATCTGGAGGGATTTGGTGGACAAGAAGGCGTGAAAAAGGGCAAGAAGGAATTGTATGATTACTTGCATCAAACCAAAGGTTGCATTTTCGTCAATCATGAATTGCCTTTTATGTTGGAAATAACCACAGGAATGGAAGTGATTTCTTTTGAATCCATGGACAAATATGAAGCGAAAGATTTGGGTTCAGGGATGGAAATAGTCATCATGGAAAAGGGCAATCCCTGGCATTTGCAATGTCATCTTGCAGGATTATATAATCTTTTCAATGTAGCAGTGGCATGGGAAATCGGTCGATATTTTGAAGTATCAGAGCAGGATTGTTGTGATGCTATTTCGGCCTATATCCCGGAGAATATGCGGTCTCAGTGGAAAGAGACCCAAAAGAACAGGCTAATTTTGGATGCTTACAATGCCAATCCAACCTCTTTGGAAAATGCAATTGTCCATTTGGCGAAACAACAAGGGCAGGACATTTTGGCGATTGTTGGTGAAATGAGAGAAATGGGTAGTGAATCGGTTGCAGAACATCAACACATCGTTGACGTGATCCTGAGCCAGGCGGTTCCTGCAATTTTGGTTGGAAAAGAATTTGAATTTGCCAAGGATCGATTTAGGTGGTTTGCAAATGTTGAAGCTTTGTGTGAACACTTGCAGCAAGTTTCGCTTTCCGGTAAATTGATTTTGATTAAAGGATCACGTGGTATTCAATTAGAGAAAGTATTGCCCTACTTGTAAACCCCTTATTTTTGCGAAAGATGAAAACGAATTTTATAGAAGAGTTAAAGTGGAGAGGCATGCTGCACGATGCAATGCCGGGTACAGAGGAATTGTTATTGAAAGGCAAGGTACGTGGCTATATCGGATTTGACCCCACAGCAGACTCTTTGGGTGTCGGCAATTTGGTTCAAATCATGACTTTGATGCATTTTCAGCGCGCAGGCCATCAGCCAATCGCTTTGATTGGAGGCGCGACGGGAATGATAGGTGATCCATCGGGAAAATCACAAGAGCGAAATTTATTGTCTGAAGAGACATTATTGCATAATCAAGCTTGTCAGAGAAAACAATTGGAGAAATTCCTTGATTTCTCCGGTGACAATGCAGCAATTATAGTGAACAATTACGATTGGTTCAAGGACTTTAGCTTCCTTGGATTTATTCGGGATGTAGGCAAGAGACTTACCATCAATTATATGATGGCCAAGGATTCTGTAAAAAACAGAATTACAGGAGCCGATAAGGAAGGCATGAGTTTCACTGAATTCACATATCAATTGATCCAGGGTTACGACTTTTTTCATTTGTGGAAAAATGAAGGCGTTCAATTGCAAATGGGCGGATCAGATCAATGGGGAAACATTACAACGGGAACTGAATTGATTCGGAGAATGGAAGGTGGTGAGGCCTTTGCTTTAACCACGCCGTTAATTAAAAAGGCAGATGGAACCAAATTTGGGAAAACCGAAGGAGGCAATATTTGGTTGGATGCCAAGCGAACCTCACCTTATAAGTTCTATCAGTTTTGGTTGAATGCGGCCGATGCAGATGCGCCAGGTTATTTGAAAATATTCTCACTAAAAACCAGAGAAGAAATAGAAGCTGTGATTGCCGAGCATGCATCGGACCCAGGGCGCAGAATGCTGCAGAAGGCATTGGCAGAGGAGATAACAGCGCGCGTGCATGGCGAAGAAGCATTGGAGCAGTCCATTGCGGCTTCTCAAATTCTTTTTGGAAATTCGGATGTTAGCGCATTAAAGGCACTCAATGATGAGCAAATTCAGGAGATATTTGAGGGAGTGGCCCAGGGAAAAATAAGCCGTGAGGAATGGGTCGAAGGCATGTCCATTTTGAATTTATTGGTCAAAAGTGGCTTCCTGCCTTCCAACGGTGAAGCAAGAAGAGCACTCCAAGAAAATAGCATTTCGATTAACAAGACCAAGGCATCGGCCGAGCAGGTAATTACAGACCAAGATTTCCTCAATAACCGTTACATTTTATTGCAAAGAGGGAAAAAGAACTATTTCCTTTTGGAAGTGGAGTAAAGGCGGAAAAAACTTGATAAAAATTATTTTTTCTTACCTAAAAATGTAGATTTCATTATTACATTTGCACCGCTTAAACTAGCAATAAAGATGCATTTTGTTCAAAATACAGTAGGAATAATGAGAAGCTATTTGATGTTGGCGTTGATGATCTGTGGCGTTGTTGCATATGGCCAACACGACACCCATACTGTTCATGAGCATACATCCAAAGACACTGCATCGGTTGCAAATGTCTCACATGAAGAAGTGGCGCAGGAAGAGGAGAAGTTCAACCCAGGTGCCATGATCATGCACCACATTTCAGACGCACATCAGATTCATTTTATCGGAAAAATTTACATGCCACTTCCCGTAATTCTTTGGAATCACGGTCATTTAGAAGTGTTTATGTCTTCAGCTTTTTGGAACGGTTTTGATGAGAAAGGCGAATTGCAGTTCAAGCCATATACAGCTTCTTCTGGTACCACGTATGAAAATCACCACGAGTCTATAGTGGTTTCTTCTGGCGAAAGTCATGAAGGGCATGGTGCACATGCGGAACATGGTGCGGAAGTGGCGCATGAAAAGCCAATGGATTTTTCAATTACCAAGTCTGTTTTTGGAATGTTGTTCATCATTGTTTTGATGGTGATTATTTTCCGTTCGGTGGCTGCACGTTACAGAGAGGGAGCGAACAAAGCGCCAACAGGTTTGCAAAATGCCATCGAGCCGTTCATTTTGTTTGTTCGTGATGAAGTGGCAATCCCTTCCATCGGTAAGAAAAAGGCGGCATCTTTTATGCCTTTCCTTTTGACCGTTTTCTTTTTCATTTGGATGTGTAACATGTTGGGATTGATTCCATTCTTGGGCGGTTTCAACATTACCGGAACATTGAGTATCACTTTGGTTTTGGCTACATTGGTATTCATCATTACTTCGATAAACGGAAACGCACATTATTGGGGACACATTTTCTGGCCTCCTGGAATTCCTTTTGGAATCAAGTTGATCTTGGTGCCCATTGAAGCTTTGAGTATTTTCATCAAACCAACCGTATTGATGATTCGTTTGACGGCCAATATTACTGCGGGTCACATCATCATCTTGGCTTTTGTTGGATTGGTGTTGTTGTTTGGACAAAACAGTGCCATTGCTGGATATGGCGTAGGAGTTGGGGCAGTGTTGTTCATGATCTTCATGTTCTTCATTGAGCTATTGGTCGCATTTTTACAAGCTTACGTATTCACTTTATTGGCGGCGTTGTATTTTGGGGATGCCACCCAAGAACACCACCACGAAGAGGATCACCATTAATTTAAAAATCAATAACAATCATAAAAAAAAAAACAATGGAACTATTGTCAGTTTTATTAGAAGCAGGAATCCAACAAGGATTAGCAGGTATCGGAGCAGGATGTGCAGCAATCGGTGCTGGTATCGGTGTAGGTCGTATCGGAAGCTCTGCATTGGAGTCAATTGCTCGTCAACCAGAAGCAACAGGTGATTTGCGTGCAAACATGATCGTAGCTGCGGCTTTGGTTGAAGGTGTTGCCCTTTTCGCGGTTATCGTGTGCTTGTTGGTAGCTTTGGGATAATCTCAAGCGATACTGTAAACATATAATTTTATTCTCATGGAAGGATTGTTAAGTGTCTCCGTGGGCACTGTCTTTTGGGCTTCTATTGCCTTTATCTCTGTTTTGCTTATCTTGAAAAAGATGGCCTGGGGTCCTATTTTGCAGACCTTGGAAGAGCGCGAGCAAGGAATTGCTAACGCTTTGAAGCAAGCTGAGTTGGCAAAAGAAGAAATGGCATCTTTGAAATCCGGAAACGAGCAACTTTTGAAAGAAGCCCGCGAAGAGCGTGAGCTTATTTTAAAAGAAGCCAAAGAGATGGGTGACAAAATGCGTAGTGAAGCCAAAGAGCGCGCTGCGCGTGAAGCTGCTCAATTGTTGGCCAATGCTCAACGCGAAATTGAGACACAAAAGAAAGCTGCAATTGAAGAGCTGAAGAACCAAGTGGCTACATTGTCTATTGAAATTGCCGAGAAATTGGTCAAAGACAATTTGAGCGACGCGGAGAAGCAAAGCGCTTTAAACAGCAAATTGATTCAAGATTTGAAAGCCAACTAAAATGTCAAGAATAGCCTACCGTTATGCGAAGTCACTGCTTGATTTGTGCGTTGAGCGCAAGGAAGTAGATGCTGTTGCCCAAAACATGGGTGATTTGCATGCGACCATTCGTGGAAGTCGTGAGCTGGAATTGATGTTGACGAGCCCTGTTGTCAAGGGTGATTTAAAATGGAAAGTTGTTTCTACGTTGTTTGAAAAGAACATGGAGGCAACGACATTAAAATTTATGCATTTGATGATCGAGAAGGGACGTGAGGCATTTTTAAAAGATGTCGCAGGCTCCTTTATCGATTTGGTACGTATACACCGCAATCAAGTTTTAGCTGAGGTGGTGACAGCGGCTCCATTGAATGATGCATCTCGTCAAGCGATTTTAAAGGCTGCACAATCATTGACCTCATCACAAATTGAAATGACGGAAAGAGTTGATGCCAACTTGATCGGTGGTTTCGTGGTTCGTGTGGGAGATCAGCAATTGGATGCATCCATTGCGCAAAAAATCAAACAGTTAAAACGTGAATTTTCTGAGAACGAATTTGTTCCTGGAATCTAATTAGTAAAAAAAAGAAATTATGGCAGAGGTTAAACCCGGCGAAATTTCAGCCATCCTACGAGAGCAACTCGCAGGATTGAAAACCGAATCGGATATCCAAGAAGTGGGTACCATCCTTCAAGTAGGTGATGGTATTGCGCGTATTTATGGAATTTCCAACGTTCAATCAGGAGAGTTGATTGAGTTTGATAATGGAGTAAAAGGTATCGCGTTGAACTTGGAAGAGGACAACGTGGGTGCTGTATTGTTGGGACCTGCAGGCGACTTGAAAGAGGGAGCTACAGTAAAACGTACAGGCCGTATCGCCAGCATCAAAGTGGGTGAAGGATTGATTGGTCGTGTAGTGAATACATTGGGCGAGCCTATTGATGGTAAAGGTGCAGTGAGTGGTGAGTTGTATGAAATGCCCATTGAGCGTAAAGCGCCAGGGGTAATTTACCGTCAGCCTGTAAAAGAGCCATTGCAAACCGGTATCAAAGCGATTGACGCGATGATTCCGATTGGTCGTGGACAACGTGAGTTGATCATTGGTGACCGTCAAACAGGTAAAACTACCGTTGCGATTGATACCATCATCAATCAAAAAGAATTTTTTGATAAGGGAGAACCTGTATTTTGTATTTATGTAGCTTGTGGACAAAAGGGTTCTACAGTTGCGGGTACAGTGCAAATGTTACAGGATGCTGGTGCGATGGCCTATACAGTAGTAGTGGCTGCAACAGCTGCTGATCCAGCACCTCTTCAGTTCTACGCTCCATTTGCCGGTTGTGCAATTGGTGAGTATTTCCGTGATACAGGTCGTCCAGCTTTGATTGTTTATGATGATTTGTCTAAGCAAGCGGTGGCTTACCGTGAGGTGTCATTGTTGTTGCGTCGCCCACCCGGACGTGAGGCTTATCCTGGAGACGTATTCTATTTGCATAGCCGCTTGTTAGAGCGCGCAGCAAAAGTGAATGAAACACAAAGTGTAGCTGAGAAGATGAATGATCTTCCAGAAAGCTTGAGAAGTAAAGTGAAGGGTGGTGGTTCTTTGACCGCTTTGCCAATCATCGAAACCCAAGCCGGTGACGTTTCTGCTTACATTCCAACCAACGTAATCTCCATTACCGATGGTCAGATTTTCTTGGAGTCAAATTTGTTCAATGCCGGTGTTCGTCCTGCGATCAACGTAGGTATCTCTGTAAGCCGTGTGGGTGGATCTGCTCAGATCAAATCCATGAAAAAGGTAGCGGGTACTTTGAAGTTGGATCAAGCACAATACCGCGAATTGGAAGCTTTTGCTAAGTTCGGTTCTGATCTTGACGAAGCAACCAAATTTGTATTGGAAAAGGGTAAGCGTAACGTGGAAATCTTGAAGCAAGGTCAAAACAGCCCAATCACTGTAGAAAAGCAAGTTGCAATTATCTACTGTGGTACCAAAGGTTTGTTGTCTCGAGTACCTGTTGATCAAGTAAAGAAATTTGAAAATGACTTCTTGACTCGCTTGGAGTTGTCTCACAAAGACACATTGGACGCTATCCGCAATGGCAATATTGGGGATGATGTAACCAATGTATTGGAGCAAGTAGCCAAAGATTTATCTTCTCAATACTAAGACAGAGATGGCCAATCTGAAAGAAATACGTACGCGAATCGTTTCTGTGAATTCCACCATGCAGATTACCTCTGCCATGAAGATGGTTTCTGCAGCAAAATTGAAGCGCGCGCAAGATGCCATCACTCGTATGAGACCTTATGCTGAGAAGTTGAAGGATATTTTGGAAAATGCCAGCGCAAGTGTTGGTGTGGAAGGAAGTATCTATTCTCAACAGCGAGAAGAGAAAAACGTTTGGGTTGTTGTGGTAACTAGCAATCGTGGATTGTGCGGTGGATTTAACAACAACGTGATCAAGGAAGCGCGTCGAGTGGTGGCCCAACATGCTCATGCCAAAGTTCAAATTTTGGGAATGGGTAAGAAGGGAGCTGATTTCTTTAGAAAAACAGCCAATTGGACGGAAGCCATGAATCCTGCGCCCAACGCTATTTTTGATCGCTTGAGTTTTGAGCACGCATCTGAGATTGCTGAAAATATTATCCAAGCTTTTGCAGAAGGAAAAGTAGACAAGGTAGTTGTGGTATACAATCGTTTTAAAAACGCAGCTGTGCAAGTGGTGACGGCTGAGCAGTTGTTGCCAGTGTTGCCACCATCTACTGCTGGTGCGAGTAGCAGCGTTGATTATATTTTTGAACCAGCCAAAGAACAAATTGTCGCGGAATTGATTCCAAGAAGCTTGAAGGTGCAATTGTACAAGGCGCTTTTGGACAGTTTTGCTTCTGAGCATGGTGCTCGTATGACTGCGATGCACAAGGCAACGGACAACGCGGGAGAATTGGTGAAAGGTTTGAAATTAACCTATAACAAAGCCCGTCAAGCAGCGATTACCGGAGAGATTTTGGAAATCGTCGCTGGAGCTGAAGCTTTAAATGGATAAATAAAAATTTTGAAATGTTAAAAGGGGAGCAACTTGCTCCCCTTTTTTTTGTCTATAATCTGTGTTCGTTTATCTTAGCTCACTTAGAAAATCCAAAACCTAAACAAATGAAAAAACTCAGCTTTATTCTAGCCATGTTCTGCGCTGCAACGACATTTGCAACAGATCGTTTCGTAGATGCCACCTATGGATCAGGAAACGGAACTACCATGTTCTCATCTATTTCTTCAGCAATCACTGCTGCTACAAACGGTGACCGTATTTTGGTCGCTACAGGTTTGTACTCAGAAGGTGCATTGACCATCAACAAATCGTTGACCATCGCCCCTCAAACGGCTGGAGCTTACATTCGTTATGCTGGAAACATTACTGTAAATGGTAGTGCAGGAATGAAGCTATACATTGTGGGTATGAATATGGGAATCTACAGTTACACATTGAGCACCAACACAGCCACTCAAACCAACAGAGCATTGGTGTCGTTTGTGGATTGCAAAATGGGTGATTTGACCGTTTCAGCGGATGCCTATGAATTATTGGCGATTCGCACTTCAGTGGCCAATTCAACGACCATGCGCTATGGTAGTTTTATCGCTTCCAAAACCAATACGCTTTCCATTACTGACGAAGCAAACAGCTTAAACACTACTGAGAAAATTGTGTTGACTGCAGATTCAATCATGTCATCTTTTGATATGAGAGCTGACAATTACGCCGTTTCAATGAGCAATTGTTTGATGAACAATTTGACTTGGTATAAATGGAATAGTAGTACGTCTGTTTCCAATGAGTTTTACAACAACGATGTAATCAATAATGCTTCTTGGATGTTGGCCTCTGCTGGAGTCCCTGCATACAACTTCAAGTTCTCTGGTAATAATTTTTTAGGAACAATCAACTTCAATAGTGGTGGTTCGTACTCTGGTTATCCGTTATATACCTACGGATATTACTGGGATACTTCTTATGCAACAGGATTAAGCTATTCAACAACAACTTCATTGTTTCCTAACCCTTCTACAGCTGGATTCTTTGAGTGGACATACAATGGAATTGATATTCCATGCACTGCCCCAACAGCCTCCAATCCTTTGGTGTTGACCAAGGTAATTGGTACTACAGGAACCACTGTAAATGCTGGAAACCCCAACCATGAGTTCTATGATATCGACTTGACTGTAGGAGATCGTGGACGTTTTGGTGGACCGAATACTTGGAACAACTACTTCCCAGCTTCTAACCCGAACGGAAGTCGCGCGTTTATTTACAACTTGTCTATTCCTGCGGATTTGTTCCCAGGTCAAAACGTTGATATCAAAGCCAAAGCATACCACAGAAACTAAAACATCATGAAGAAAAGAATATTTTTCGTTCTTTTCTTGTTGTTGGGTTCCTTGGCCAGTGAGGCTCAATCACGCATTATTGCGGGTGAGTATTTCTGGGGTACCATGGATCCTGGTAGTGGAAATGGAACTGCTTTTACAGCGACAGATGGTACGTTTAGCGACGTAATCGAATCGCTTGTAGCTACTGGGCAGACCATTCCCAATATGACCAGTCCCATTCGTTTTAATGTTCGTGTAAAGGACATTTCAAACAACTGGGGACCAACATTCAAGAAAGTCATTTTCTTGACCACCAATTTGCCAACGACCAATGAAGTAAAAGTTTCTCAAGGGGAATACTTTTTTGGAAGTTCAGATCCGGGGCAAGGAAACGGTACTCAACTGGTTGTCTTTGATGGCAACTGGAATGAGGCCATTGAGAGTGCTACGGCATTGAATGCTACTTGGAGTTTATCTTCTGGATTGCATTTATTCAACATCAGAGCCAAGGATGGTAACAATCTTTGGGGTCCGCTTTTTAAGAAGACGATTTCCGTACAATCACCAAGCGCCAACCCGCGTTTGTGTAAGATTCAGACAGGTGAATTCTTTTTCGGTGTAACTGATCCAGGACAAGGTAGTGGAACTACTTTGTTGGTTTTGGATGGCAACTGGTCAGATGCGGTTGAAACAGCTTTGAATTCAAATGTTACTTGGAGTTTATCCAACGGAATGACCTTGTTTAACGTGCGTGTTAAAGATGAATCCAACAATTGGGGTCCTGTTTTCAAAAAGACTTTGTCTGTTCAATCACCTCCAACCTTCCGATTGGTGAAGGTGACTGCGGGTGAGTTCTATTTTGGAACTTTTGATCCTGGACAAGGAACAGGTACAACCATTTTGGCTTTTGATGGCGAGTATAACGATGCTTTGGAGCAGGCGTTTTCACAAGGATATGCTTGGAATTTTTCTGGCGCTTCTACCTTGTTCAATATTCGATTTAAGGATGAATCCAATCAATGGGGTCCGGTGTATAAGAAGACTGTATTCCGTGATGAGCTTCCAACAGCACGTGGTTTAAATATCACCTTCGCAGAATACTATTTCGGGGTTTTTGATCCCGGTGCTGGAACTGGAAATGTCATTGTTGCTTTTGATGGCAATTTTGATTCTGCTATGGAGATATTACTTCGAAATCATTTGACTTGGGAAAATCAGAGCGGCTCAACGCTTTTCAATATTCGTGTAAAAGACGAGACCAACAAATGGGGTCCTGTTTTCAAGCGTACCATTTTCTTCAATGG
>CALJKR010000085.1 GCA_937974555.1 uncultured Flavobacteriales bacterium
ATCATGCGGAAAGTTTCGCTTCGCTCGTAACGACAAGCGCTTTCCGCATGCTGTTCTCCAATCGAAATTTTTCTTTTCCTCGCTTCCGCGGTGCGACCGTGAGGGACTTGGACTGCGCCCGGTGAATCAGCGGATCGGCGACAAGTTGGAGGTGGACTTTAGTCCACCGGATAGGAAAAACAAAACGGTGCGGATGATACCAACAGGATAACCGAAAAGAATCCATGCCAATCTCATTCCCCGCACCGCTGTCTCAAATCCAAAAACTTGAAACCCAAATTTGAGATAAGCGGTGCGTGAGCGTTCGATTAATAAGGGGAAATCATGCGCGAGATACGGGAATTCCTAATTTTTCGCGCTTTATTGCCGGATTTAATACGATTTTTTTGACGCGACGATCCGATGTCAAACGCTCTTCTTGGTAAATCTCGGCCTCACTAATTCCGGTGTGGAGCGACAGTTTCTTTCGAAGTTCTTTCAATTTTAACTCTCGTCGCTTCTTCAAGGTGTCAAAATTGGGATCCCCATGATTGAAATGGTGATTCATCTCTGACACCTCGATTCCATCCATGCCTGCGGTCCAAAATTGCGCCAAGATGGCCAACTCCAGTTCCGACCACAACACGTCCTCCTCGCGCGCCTCTATGGCCTTCTCCAATCTTTTTCTTCTTCGCACCAACACCCAATAATATCCCAAAACGCCAATCATCCACCCATAGCATAACATGCCCACCACCGCCCAAGTTTGCTCGTGGGCCTCAGGGATACGCATGATCATGGGGTGCTGTTTTTTGATGGGACCCAAAAATTGAGTCAAATTGGAAAGGCGAACAAATATGCCACTCGCATCGTGATGAAACATAGCGATCATGGCCTCATCTCCTGCAGCGACAAAGCCTTGAACATCGTAAAATCGATCGGCTTGATACTCCTCCACCCGCAGCGCATTGGCGTCAAAACGGAGCATGCGACTGCCCAATTGCACCCAATTGCCCGCACTGCTTGGGTAAAACTTGCCTCTTATCAAGGGCAATTGTATATCTGGATGTATTACACCCACGGCCTGCCAGGTATAACTGGGCAAATGCAATTTCCACAGGGAATGCAAAGTATCTTCGCCCAAGGTATTTCTCACTTCACCTCCCCAAAAATAAATGTCCTCTTTGCCCTGAAAATAATAGGAATTGCAACGATCAGGCGGCATGGGGCCTTTGGTTTTCCGCAAAAACCAACCGCCCGCAGACTGGTCAAAAGAGGTGGTGATGTTTTTGGTTTGAAAAAATCCATAGCCGCCGGTCATCATGAGGGTATCGTGGAAGACATAAGCACACGAACCAAACTGATTTTTGTGGGCAAAAGAGTGATCTATGCGAACCAAAGAATCACCCATCCATTGCCACACTTTGCCACATCCTCCCATGACAAAATAATCTGCTTTACTTGTGTTCATGGGGAAATATTGCTCTTTCAATTCCTCCGCACTCATCGCCTCAGAATAATGGATGACACGCTTGGTCCACGTGTTCGTATTTTTCTTGGCAGTATATACGGTGTCCCCATCCCAAATCACAAAACTTTCACGAACCGTACTATAAAAAAGAAAGGGCATTTGTTTAAAAAACAGTTCCTGACTTGATAAAGTACAAGAAAATAGGAGAAACGCACACAGCGCAAGGCTTTTCATGATGCAAAAATGCACCATATCCCTGCGTCAATTACAAAAATTCTATATTTTTTATATGATGTTTTTCGGGATGAAAGAATTCCTCCCGCCGGGATTGGCGACTAATTGACCAAACGCTTGACATCAGATTCAGAAATCACCTCGCCACCGAGGATCACCAATCGCTCAATGATATTGCGGAGCTCTCTGATATTGCCCGTCCAGGGTTGCTTCTGCAACAACTTCAATGCACCGGCTTCGATTTTCTTCAAAGGACGACCATAGTCCTCACATACTTTTTCTAAAAAATACTCGCTCAGCATGGGAACATCTTCCGCACGATCAGCCAACGATGGAACTTTAACCACAATAACACTCAATCTGTGGTACAAATCTTCTCTAAACCTCCCTGCTGCAATCTCTTCTTTGAGATCCTTGTTGGTGGCCGCCAAAACACGAACATTGACTTTGATGTCCTTTTCTCCGCCTACGCGTTGTATGCGATGCTCTTGCAAAGCTCGCAATACTTTGGCTTGAGCAGTGATGCTCATGTCTCCTATTTCATCTAGGAATAGGGTGCCTCCTTCAGCCAATTCAAACTTACCGGGCTTGGTTTTGATGGCACTGGTGAAAGCGCCTTTTTCATGCCCAAACAACTCGCTCTCTATTAACTCACCCGGAATAGCCGCGCAGTTCACTTCCACAAAAGGACCCGTTGCGCGGTTGCTCTTTTCATGCAGCTGCCGCGCAATCAATTCTTTCCCTGCGCCATTGGGTCCTAAGATCAGTACGCGCGCATCCGTAGGTGCCACCGTATCTACCATGGCTATCACTTCTTGTATGCCTTTGCTCTTTCCAATGATTTGGGTGCCTACGATACGGGCCACCTTTTTCTTGAGCGTTTGGGTTTCCCGCACCATTTGACCCGCCTGCGTTGCATTGCGCACAGTAACCAAAATGCGATTGAGATCCAGCGGCTTTTGAATAAAATCAAAGGCCCCTTTCTTCAATGCCTCTACAGCGGTATCGATGGAACCATGTCCGGTAATCATCACGACCGGACTTTCAATGCCCATTTCTTTGACTTTGGATAGAAACTCAAGCCCATCCATTTTGGGCATTTTGATATCGGATATTATCAAATCAAAAGTCTCCTGACCCACAGCTTTTAAAGCAGCTTGTGCATCAGGAGACTCAATAACGGTATGACTTTCATACTCTAAGATTTCTTTCAACGCCATGCGAATGCTGGCCTCGTCGTCTACCAAGAGTATTTTAGCCATGTTGTCTTACATTTCAAAAGTTTCCATAAACTTCGTGGTGAAATTTCCTGCTCTAAAATCAGGATCTTTCATCAAACGCTGATGGAAAGGAATGGTGGTTTTAATTCCCTCGATGATGTATTCATCCAATGCGCGTTGCATTTTGGTGATTGCCTCTTCACGCGTTTGCGCCACGGTAATCAACTTGGAAATCATACTGTCATAGTTGGGCGGAATCACGTATCCAGCGTATGCGTGGGTATCCAATCGCACACCATGCCCACCGGGACTGTGGTAAGCAGAGATTTTTCCAGGACAAGGAGCAAAGTTCTTGAATGGATCTTCTGCATTGATACGACATTGAATACTGTGCATCTTGGGATAGTAGTTGCGTCCAGAAATGGGTTCACCTGCCGCCAATTTGATTTGCTCTTTCACCAAATCATAATTGATTACTTCCTCCGTAATGGTATGTTCAACTTGGATACGGGTATTCATTTCCATGAAATAGAAATCGCGGTTTTTGTCAACCAAAAACTCAACCGTTCCTACCCCTTCATATTGAACCGCCTCAGCCGCCTTAATGGCCGCTTGTCCCATCTTCTCACGAAGTTCATCCGTCATATAAGGAGAAGGCGTTTCCTCCACCAATTTTTGGTGACGTCTTTGGATCGAGCAATCACGCTCTGACAAGTGACAAGCCTTGCCATTTTTATCTCCTGCAATTTGGATTTCAATGTGACGTGGCTCTTCTACAAACTTCTCCATGTAGATGCCATCGTTTCCAAAAGCAGCACCCGCCTCACGGCGAACCGCTTCCCATGCATCGTCCAAAGACTCAGCATTGAAAACCACGCGCATCCCTTTTCCACCACCACCTGCGGTGGCTTTCAACATCACAGGATACTTGATTTCTTTTGCAATTTTGTGTGCTTCTTCCAAAGACTCCAAAATGCCGTCAGAACCTGGAATACAAGGTACACCTGCATTCTTCATGGTTTGTTTGGCCGATGACTTGTCGCCCATCGCCTCAATCATCTCAGGAGAAGCGCCGATGAACTTAATGCCATTTTCTTTACAAACCTTGGAGAAGGTTGCATTTTCTGACAAAAACCCATAACCCGGGTGAATGGCATCTGCATTGGTAATTTCCGCTGCCGCGATGATATTTGAGATTTTCAAATAAGAATCTTTGGATGCGGGAGGACCGATACAAACGGCCTCATCTGCAAAGCGAACGTGAAGACTATCGCGATCCGCAGTGGAGTATACAGCAACCGTTGCGATACCCATTTCCTTGCACGTACGAATGACGCGCAAAGCGATTTCGCCGCGGTTAGCAATTAAAATTTTCTTGAACATGCTTGAAAAGATTAAGCGGGTTCTACCAAGAACAAAGGTTGATCGTACTCGATTGGAGAACTGTCGTTCACCAACACTTTCACGATTGTACCTGAGATTTCAGATTCGATTTCGTTGAACAACTTCATCGCCTCGATGATACATACTTTATCACCAGGCTTGATGCTTTGACCCACTTCAACAAATGGTGGCTTATCTGGACCAGCAGAGCGGTAGAAAGTACCAATCATGGGGCTTTTGATTTCAATCAAATGACTGTCATTGGCTGGTGCGGCGGCTGGAGCAGGCGCAGCAGCAACAGGTGCAGGTGCCGCAACGGGAGCGGCAACGGGCATTTGCATGGCTACAGGGGCCATGGGTGCCATCGCTGCGATGGGACTTCCACCCACTGGTGTTTTAATCGTGATCTTAAAATCTTTCTGCTCGATTTCCACTTCACTGACTCCACTCTTGGAGACAAATTTGATCAGGTCTTGAATTTCTTTGATATTCATTTTCGTTCGATTTATCGTTGGCAAATATACTCAAGGAAAATTAAGCGTGTTTTTAGCTATCGTAAGACCATTTTACCCAAACGGCACCCCACGTGAATCCACCTCCAAAGGCAGCTAAAATCAAGTTATCTCCTTTCTTTAATTTCTTTTCCCACTCCCACAAACACAAAGGAATGGTACCGGATGTGGTGTTTCCATAACGCTCAATATTGACCATTACTTTCTCTGGACCAACCCCCATTCGACGCGCCGTGGCGTCAATGATACGCAAGTTGGCTTGGTGGGGAACCAAGTAGGCTACGTCGTCTGCTGTCAATCCGTTTTTTTCCATGATTTCCGCACTCACATCGGCCATGCTTACTACTGCCGCTTTGAATACCGGCTGACCGTCTTGGAAGACAAAATGTTCACGTGCATCGACGGTTGCGTGAGAAGCAGGCTTTACTGATCCTCCGGCTTTTTGATGCAAGAAGTGACGACCCGCACCATCTGATTTCAAAATAAAATCTTTGATTCCTGTGTCGTCCGTGCTCGCCTCCAAAAGAACAGCGCCCGATCCATCACCAAACAAAACACAAGTTGTACGATCCGTGTAGTCTACGATAGAAGACATTTTATCGGCACCCACCACCACCACTTTCTTGTATTTTCCAGTTTCAATAAACTGGGTGGCTGTAGACAAAGCGTAAATAAATCCAGAGCAAGCCGCATTCACATCAAAAGCCCAACAATTTCGAGCTCCAATTTTATCACAGATGATATTGGCCGTTGCTGGGAATTGGTGGTCAGCGGTAACGGTTGCGCATATCAACAAATCAATTTCATCCGGCTGCATGTTTTTCTTGGCCAACAAACCTTTTACAGCTTCGGCAGCCATATCGCTTGTACCCAAGCCCTCTCCCTTAAGGATATGGCGCTCGGAAATTCCTGTTCGCGATTTGATCCACTCGTCATTGGTATCCACCATCTTCTCTAAGTCGGCATTGGTCAACAAATCTGCTGGCACATAGCCTTGAATACCGGTAATTGCTGCTGTAATTTTCATGCGTAACGTAAACTTAATATTGAAGGGGCGAAGGTAAACACAAAAGCCCTGCAATGCAGGGCTTATTTTTCACAATACAATGTGTACGACTTAGGCGTTTTCTTTTTCCATCACCACTTTACCCTTGTAGTAAAGTTTTCCTTCATGCCAATGCGCATGGTGGAACAAGTGAGGTTGACCAGTAGTTGGGCAAGTAGCAACGTTAGGTGCTTCCAACTTGTAGTGCGTGCGACGCTTCGCTTGGCGCGTCTGCGAAATTCGGTGTTTGGGATGTGCCATCTTTTTCCGTTTTTATTCGTCATCCTCGTCCCAGTCTTCGTCATCCTCCAACTGATCTGAGGGGTTTTCTAGTTTCATGTTTTTTAATGCGATCCATTTTGAATCCGAATCATCTTCTGTTTCTAACTCTCCCATTTTGGTCATCATGGCCGGGTCACATTCCCCTTCTTCGTGGGTTCTGCGCACAGGCAAGGACAAATGAGCCAATTCAAACAAACGTTGTCGAATATCAATTTGGAACTCTTGCGGTCCAAATATCCAGATATCATCATCTTCATCTTCCGTTTGGTCACCATGTTTAATCACCCAATGATCAGTGCCTGAAACCGGCACTTGAATCAACTCCCCGCAGCGGTCACAAGGCCATTGCATGGTTCCATTCAAGTCCATAAACACTTCCATCATGGTTGACTTTTTTTCAATCGTCACCAACACTTGGAAATCAGATGTTGAAATCTCTGAATATTCAAAGTCTGCAAAGAACGCGTCTCCTAACTCAAACTCAAAAGTGTGGGTTCCTAGTTTTAATCCGATGAACGGAATGATATAAGGATGCTTCACCCTCATGAGTTTTCTGTTTAGAGGGGTGCAAAGATAGGGAATTTTCAACAAAATGAAAATTTTTGTTCAATTATCTTCTCATTTCAAAAACTTTAAGTAACTGGAGGCAACCTTGATAAATTTTATCGTCAAAGTATCACCTTAACTAAAAGACTACTTGAGCCGTTTTATAATTTGGATTTCCTTATTATGTTGTTTGAGTAGCAACAGTAACGCCCAATATCCTGTTCCTTTTGAAGAAGTAGCAAGCGATTTGGGCGTTTCTTTTTTTTATGAAAACAGCCTATTTGGTCAAGGAATTAGCTTTTTTGACTTTGACAATGATGGTTGGGATGATTTGACATTGTGCTCCCAGTTCTCAGGAAATTATCTATACAAAAATGTAAATGGGGTGTTTGAACCCTGGCAGAATTTCCCGGTTAACCAAGCCAAAAGCTGTCTTTGGGGAGATTTAGACAATGACGGAGACAATGAAATTATTTTTTCTACGCTCAATCAAGGTCTTTTTCTGTTCAATGCCCAAGACAATGGCTACTATAGTTTGGTTCCCAACGCTTTCAATTGGCTTGATGTGGTTGGTGATTTTAATAATCTATGGCTCTATGGTATGTCACTCTCTGATTACAATGCCGATGGCTATTTGGATTTGATTGTTGCAAACTATCAAACCGACAACAGCAATTTTGCTTTTATCAATCAACAAAATCTTCATTTCATTATCGATGATAATACTGCGGTTAAAACTTTTCAAAAGGCCACTTTCCAACCCGCATGCATCGATCTCAATGTTGACCTCCTTCCAGATGTATATTTTGCCAACGACTATCAGCAAGGAAACGACTTCTTCTACAATTTCATAGACTCAACTGGGCAAAACCTATGGACCCTGGCTCCAGACTCAACTGGACTAAATATTGCGCTTAATTCGATGTGCAACAGCTGGTGCGATTTCGACAATGACCAAGATCTCGATGTTTATATCAGTAATCTTGAACCTGGCAATGAACTTTTAAGAAACAATGGCGGAGGTTACTTTGAACCTTGGGCAGATACTGTTGGATTGAGCGTGCATCAACAATCTTGGTCATCATTGTGGATTGACATCAACAATGATCAATGGAACGATTTATTGGTTACCTCAGCCAGTGCAGACTATAGTTACAACGGTTGGAATGCTCATTTTTTTCTTGCTGAAGGGAATGGGAACTTTGCACCCTCAGACACCAACACTTTTCCTTTTAGCGCTTACAACACCTGCAAAGGGGACTTCAATCAAGATGGGAAATATGACATTGCATCTTCTGCAGCTAACTTGGATGTTTTCAGATTGTACCAAAATTTGGATTCAACCGACAGTCATTACATCCGAATCACCCCAGAAGGTTTAATCAGTAATAGAAATGGCGTCGGTTGCCATTACTATTTGTATACCGCTGATAATGTCCAATATGGATATACCCAATCCGGCGACAACTACTTGGGACAGAATTCACAGCATCTCATTTTGGGTTTGGGAGCCCATTCTGAAGCAGATAGTTTGATATGGATTTGGCCAAGCGGAATTATTGACAAATACTACAATATCAATCACCAATTTCATTTGAATGTAAAGGAAGGCAAAAGCAGATGGTATGTTCCCAACATCCCCATGGGTTTGTGCACTCCCGATGATAGCCTTTTTATTACATTGCCCGAAATCTATTCTTATACCTGGGATGACGGGAACTTGAATAATTCCCGTTGGTTGACATCAGGCAATCACTTCCTCACCGTTCAATTCCAAAATCACGTCATTGACAGTTTCAACTTGGCTATTGATTCTTGGCAAGTGAACCACAACTTGGAAATTGTTCCCGCAATCTGTTCACAAGGGAGTTGGGGAGCCATTATTATCGAAGACACTACAGCCATCTCCAATATATATCCCAGCTACCCCCTGAATCAACTGCCAATTCAAAGCTACAATCTAGTCCTTACTAACCTGCATGGGTGCGCATGGGATACCACTTTCGATATCACGTTTACGCAAGAATGGATCGTCAATATGGACGACACCATTGCGGTTTGTGAAAATGAGAATATACAATGGCAAAATTCTATTTTCTCCAATTTGCCCTTGACGGTGGTTTCCGGATGGATAGAATCTCCGACCATTGAAAATGAAAATTTCTATCTTCAATTGACCAATATTCTGGGATGCAGCTTAGACACCAACATTCAAATCCTTTTGACAAACCTTCCTACCCTGGCGGTGGATAGCATTTGTAGCGCGGGGGAGACATGGGTAAACCTGGTCCTCAATGGACCAGGAGAAGCGCTTTTTGAATCTAATCAAAGCCAAACCGTTCATGTTACTCAACAAGGATATTACCCTTTCTATATCTTCAGCAATCAATGCATTTGGGAAGACAGCATTTGGATTGATGTTTCTTTTCAAAATTTCATTTCCGAAATCCATTCTCACAACCAATGGTTGGTTGTGGGCAACCAGTTGCTTTGTCAAAAGGAAATTCCCGAAGAAATCGTCTCGATCTGGAATACCATGGGACAGCGAATTCCTTTCACAAAAGAAGGTAGCCAAGTTTGGACGATACCCAATTGCCCTCCGAAAATTTTTATACAAACCAACAAGGAAATCCTTGTGCCGAAATTCCAATACTAGTATGTGCAGTAGACGGTGCCGTTCTTTTTTCTTATCAATTCTTGCTATGTGTTTCCACTTCATCAGTTTGGGCCAAGATCCTGCCTTTGTTGAAAAGGCAATCGAATTGGGGATTTACATACCTTACCCAACGACTGTTTTAGGAGAAGGAGTAAACTTTTTTGATTTTGATGAAGATGGTTGGGATGACTTGACGTTATGTCAAACCAATGGTCCCATTGTATTATATAGAAACAATGCCGGCTATTATGAGCCGCACTATTACTTTTTTTCTGGACAACAGAATGTAGCTACCTGCTGGGGAGATTTGGATAACAATGGAACCAATGATCTTATAACTACATCCTACGATGGGGGTATTCACATCTATAGAAATATCGATAATCAAATTTTTTTAGATGTTAGCAATCTATCCAACATTATCCAACAAGATGGACAAATGTTTGCAGGCATTGCGTTGAGCGATATTAATCGAGATGGTTTGCTGGATATGGGTGTAGCCAATTATTCCGGTATTGGTAAAAATCTGTATTTGATTAATCAAGGGGATTTTCAATTTGAAAGTTGGTCCATCGATGCAGGCTTTGCCAATGTCCAAAAGCATGCTTTCCAGCCCGCGTTTGTCGATTTAAATCAGGATCTCTGGCCCGACTTGTACATGATCAATGATTTCTACGAGGGAAACGAATTTTATTGGAATGAATCCGGTATTTCATATTCAGAAACAGATACAACCCTTGGATTAAATATAGACGCTGATGCGATGAGTAACTCCTGGAATGATTTTGATCGTGATGGGGATTTGGATCTTTATGTTACCAATCGATTCTTTGGCAATCACTTTTTGCAACAAAGTACTAATTTACATTTTGTTGAAATAGCCGATCAAGTAGGCGCCAATGTATTCCAATGGTGCTGGAGTGCAACTTGGTTTGATGCACAAAACGATGGTTTTTCTGATCTTTTGATTACGCAAAACTCAACGGACATCATTTCTGACACCAGTGGAAATTACTTTTTTTTAAATGCCCCCAACGGAAATTTCACATTAGACAACGGCACGTTTCATTTTCCCACCAATGGATTTGCCTCAGCCATTGGGGATATTGACAATGATGGGGTCAATGACGTGGCCATGTCTACACGCCAAGGATATAATTTCAAATTATACCAAAACACAACAAACAATTCAGGACATTTTATTAAATTCAGATTAGAGGGACACTTGAGTAACCGAAATGGAATTGGAACCCATTACACATTTTGGGTGAATAATAGAAGGCACTATGGTTACACCCAAGCAGGAGAAAATTACCTAGCACAAAACGCACAAAACAAAATCATTGGGATTGGAGAATACGACCACATTGATAGTCTGATACTGCAGTGGCCATCAGGAGCAATAGACCGATACTTTGATTTGCCTGCAGATGAAATGTACGTTTTCCATGAGATGCAAAATCCTGAATGGTGGAGCATAGAAGACACCATACTATGTGAAAATCACGACACGCTTTGGATTGAAAAATTGCCTTTGCTCAATGCCATTTGGTGGGATGGAACAACTGATAGTACGCACTACATTACCGCTCCAGGAAGCTATACTTTTACCCTTTCTGCGCCTTTTGGACAATCCAAAAACGTCACATTGGTCATTCATGGAGCATTTGAAAATGTAACGAGTCAGGTAACACAAAATATTTGTGCTCTGGATAGTGTGGGAAGCATTTTGATTTGGAATAATCAATCGAATGAAATTCTATTCCAAGCACAAAACCTACCCGATGGAGATTATCACATTTCCATTGGTCAAGGAACCTGTACCATTGACACGCTCATTCAAATTGATCATCTATCTCCTTGGCATTGGAATTTTGAGGACACCCTTTGGCAATGTGCAGGATCCGTATTCACTTGCCCCAATGTCAACTTAGATAGCACTTTAAGTTTATTGTCAATCACTCCAGTGACAAGCAACATATTTCATACCACGTGGCAAAACAATGCTGGATGTATTCAAGATACCACCATCATCGTATATGTACCCGTGCCCCCCGTTATCACAATCGATATTCAAGAGGTTGATATGGCGTGGCAATGCACCTTAGAAGTCACTGGAAATGACCCCCCATATTCTGTCACGGGACTAAACTGGAATAGCAATCCCATTAACCTTACTGAAGCGGGAACCTACCCTTTTCAAATGGTTGATCGCTGGGGCTGCGTTTACTCTGATACACTGATAATAGAAACAACAACAAAACTTACCGATCTGCATTTCCAAGAAAACCCATGGATATTTGACCCTCCGTATCTCACTGGTAATGACCAAAAAAACATTCAAGTATACAATGTCTTGGGACAAACGATTCCTGCGGTCGACATGGGCAATTATTGGCTGTTACCTTCAGATTCACACCCCATTGGAGTAGGTTATGAAAGTCAATTCTATCCCGTTCGTTGGCGATACCTCAAATAAATGATAAAATACACATCGAAACATTGTTGCATTTAGAGATGTTTATGACATTTGCAACATGTTGGATATTGATTTAGCAAAAGTAGATTTGGGTATTTTGGAAGCCTTGAAAGAAGATATGGGCTCTGGAGACCATACTTCATTGGCCACCATTCCTTCTGAACACCATGGAAAAGCGCGTTTACTAATCAAACAAGCTGGAATACTGGCGGGCGTAGAAGCCGCAGTTCGAGTTGCATTTCATGTCAATCCAGAATTAAAAATTTCCGTACTTATTGCAGATGGCACATGGGTTAATCCAGGTGATATCGCTTTTGTAATTGAAGGAAAAACACAAGACATTACCATCGCAGAGCGATTGATGCTCAACATCATGCAAAGAATGAGTGGAATTGCCACCCACACCCATCGCATTCAAAGTATGATCAGTCATACGGATTGCAAACTTTTGGATACCAGAAAAACAACACCCAACTTCAGGATATTTGAAAAGTGGGCGGTGAAAATTGGTGGCGGTGAAAACCATCGATTTGGTCTATACGATATGATTTTGGTTAAAGACAATCATGTCGATTTTGCTGGAGGAATGCAACAAGCGATAGACAATGTCATCGCTTACCTCAAACAAAATCAACTTCAAATTCCAATCGAGATCGAAGCGCGCAACATGGATGATGTAAAAACCATTGTTGAAAGTGGCATCGCATTTCGCATTTTGCTGGATAACTTCACACCAGAGCAAATCCAATCCGCAGTGACTTGGATTGATGGGAAAATATTGACCGAAGCATCCGGCGGAATAACCGAAGAAAATGTGGTTGATTATGCGGAGGCTGGAGTAAACTTCATCTCCATGGGCGCCTTGACCCACCAAATTCATGCATTGGATTTCAGCTTAAAATCTTTTTAATCCATGACCCAAAAACAAAAAGGCATCATAAAAATCTGGCGCAAAAAACTCGAAGCGCGATTGGATAATACCGTCTGGCCAGGGTTTGAAGGTCTTTCTATGCTGATTGTGGGGCGATTTTTTATAGAGGCACTTTCCAAAGGCTCCATCAATACACGCGCAGCTGCCATTTCCTTTCGTCTTTTTTTGGCATTCTTTCCCGCTATTATCTTGATGTTGTCCTTGATTCCCTTTGTCCCAATTCCCAACTTTCAAAAGGAATTGATGGATAGCATTCACTCTTTCTTTCCTGGTGACACCTTTGGATTGGTAGAAGAGACACTGGATGATTTAATCAACAAGAAATACAGCTCTTTGATTTCTATTGGTTTTATTTTGGTGATTTACTATGCCTCCAATAGCATCAATGCCATTCTATTGGGATTCAATGAGAGCTACCACTTCGAAGACAAAACCCACCCACTGCTACGCAGGGTAATCAGTATCTTACTCATTTTTGTTTTGGGAATAATTCTAGCATCGGCTATCACACTCATTGTCTTTTCAGAAACCATCGTGGGCTTTATTGCTGACAAAGAAATTTTGGCGGATAAAGCGTTGGTATTCATGCTGGACGCCGCCCGGTGGGCCATCACCTTGATTTTAATCTACATGGTGAATACGACATTGTACAATGTTGGAATGGGGGTGCGCAGGAGAAAGGCATGGAAATTCTGGAATGTGGGAGCCGTAATGTCTACATTGTTATTTGTGACTACCTCGATTGGCTTTGCATACTTCATCAACAACTTTGCACAGTTCAACAAATTGTATGGATCATTGGGGACCCTCATGGTACTTTTGATTTGGATGAATTTAAACTGCATCATTCTTCTGGCTGGATTTGACTTAAATGCCAGTATTCGCAAAGCACTAAAAATGCAAAGTTTGCAATCCCAAACTCCAGTGGCTGTACCTTTTGAAGAACCTGAGATTGTTCAGGAGGAACAAAAAGAGGAGCCCACAGCTCCCCTTCCCATTCGCAATACTTTCAAGAGTTGATTGGAATTACAAATTCAGTTTCACCAATCTAAACCCGATATAATCTTTGTGCCAATCCTTGGAGGCAGGTGCTCTATCCGCAATTCGACACTCATGGGCTGTTGCCTTCCAATGACCGCCTCGAGCCACCACTTCGTCGGATCGATCTGCACCTCTAGGATCCACTTTATTCTTGACATCCATTCTGTAGTCTGCATATAGGTCCACACACCATTCCGCCACATTGCCCGACATATCATACAACCCCAATGCATTGGGAGAGAGTTCCGCTACAACATGCACCCTGCCCTCTGCGTTAATGGCAAACCATCCATTGGGCGTGGCACCATCACCTCCGCCGTATAAAGCCTTTTCATTGTTGGCACGTGCAGCAAATTCCCATTGCGCCTCCGTGGGCAATGCGTATGTATCTCCCGTAATTTTGTTTAATTTATCAATGAACTCCATGGCGTCCATGTAACTTACATGAGTGACTGGATAATCCAACCAAGTGCGATCAGAGGATGGGTTCTGCGGCATCACCAAAGTCCAAAGACGTTGTGTTACTTCTGTAGATTGAATGGCATAAGGCGATAGTATCACTTCATGTTGTTTTTCATCCAATCCGCGTCCTTCTTCGTTCAGTGGACTTCCCATTAAAAACTTCCCCCCAGGCACTGTAACAAACTCGCCCAAAGCTGCATTTATTTTCTGTTTTTGCTCGTCCGAAACCTCCGATTTTTTTTGTGCGTTCAATGACCCGAAAAAACAAATTGAAATGATGAGCAAACAACTTTTTATTTTCATATTCCTAAGATTTATGTGCTTCCTTTTTTAGGTTAGCGATAAAGTTTAACGCTTCTATGGGTGTCATATTGTTGACATCCAAAGTCAACACCTCTTGCTTTATTTTATTCCATTGCGGGTCCTCCATTTCAAAAATGGCGAGCTGCGGTGCTTGAGCCAGCACTTCCTTTGTTTCTTGGTGGTCTCCCCTTTGGGCTTCCAAATCTTTTAAAAGTTGCTTCGCGCGTTGTGTAACCTGGGTTGGCATTCCTGCCAACTGCGCAACATGAATACCAAAGCTGTGGTTACTACCACCCTCTTTCAATTTTCTTAAAAACAAGACATGACCCTTTTCTTCTTTAACTGCCACATTAAAATTTCTAATTCTTTTGAAGCGATGCGTCATTTCATTGAGCTCATGGTAATGTGTAGCAAATAAAGTCTTGGGATGATGGTTGGGATGTTCATGCAAATATTCTGCAATGGCCCAGGCGATACTGATCCCATCATAGGTGCTTGTACCGCGACCAATCTCATCCATCAAAATCAAACTGCGACCAGTCATTTGATTGAGAATACTGGCGGTTTCATTCATCTCCACCATAAATGTGGACTCTCCTCCAGACAGATTATCAGAGGCGCCTACACGTGTGAATATTTTGTCTACCAAACCAATTTTTGCTGCTGAAGCAGGAACAAAACTTCCCATTTGCGCCATGAGCACAATCAAGGCTGTTTGACGCAACAAGGCAGATTTACCACTCATGTTGGGACCCGTAATCATCATGATCTGTTGCGCACTGGAATTTAAATGCAAATCATTGGAGATGTATTGTTCGCCCGTAGGCAGCAGTCGTTCTATCACGGGATGTCGTCCCTCCTTGATTTCCAAAACATCATCCATTGAAACTTCTGGTTCTGTGTAGTGAAAGGTCAAAGCATTGAATGCAAAGCAAGTCAGGACATCCACCTCAGCAATGCGCAACGCATTGATTTGGATATCCGTCAGGTAGGGCATAACATCCAAAAGAAGCTGTTGAAACAATCGTTGTTCAATGGCATATATCTTTTCTTCAGCTCCCAATATTTTTGTTTCGTAATCCTTGAGCTCTTCTGTAATGTATCGCTCTGCTTGCGTCAAGGTTTGCTTTCTAATCCAATCTAATGGCACTTTGTCCTTGTGGGTATTGCGCACTTCCAAGTAGTATCCAAACACATTGTTGAAGGCAATTTTAAGTGAGGTAATGCCCGTTCGCTCAATTTCTCTTTCCTCAATCTCCCTTAACTTATCTTTTCCTGAAGTTTGCAAACCGCGCAATTCATCCAACTCCTCGTTGACTCCAGAGGCAATGGTATAGCCTTTTCCAATGGCATGTGGCGCCTCTTCATGCAACATTTTCTGAAGCATGTTAGCCAGAGGCGATAAATCCTTTAACGAAGAAAACAGCGATTTGGCCATGTCCCCCGCATCCTTCCATTTTAATACTTGAGACAACGAACGAGCAAGTTGTACCAACTCCCTTGGGGTAATTTTTTGCACTGCTACACGAGCGGCTATTCGCTCCCAGTCCCCCAATTCAGACAATTCCTCGCGTGCCCATTCCAATTGTTCCGCGTTATTTTTCCACTCCCTAACCTGAGCCAACCGTGATTTTATTTTTTCCAAATCACGCAATGGAGTGCGCAACCATCTGCGCAGTAAGCGAGCGCCCATGGGATTTTTGGTGTTGTCCAAAATATCAACCAGGGCCTTTCCATTTCCGTGTGGGGTGTATAGCAATTCCAGATTTCGAACCGTAAAAGCATCCATTCCCACCAACTGACCCATATCCAATTGGGTTACTTTTTGAATGTGATCCAGTTTATCGTGTTGGGTATCTTTTAAATATTGAAAAATAGCTCCCGAGGCTGCAAGGGCCATGTCCTGTTCCTCAACACCAAAGCCTTTCAGGCTTTGGGTTTTAAAATGTTGATTCAGTTGATCTTTTCCAAAATCTGTGGTAAAAGCCCAATCGTCCATTTTAAAAATCGCAAATCCATCGCCAAAATGGGATTTGAATTCTTCATCCCGATGTTTTTGGAACAGCACTTCTTTGGGTTGATAAACATGAAGCAATTTTTTTACAAAGTCCAAAGACCCCTGAGCCACTTCAAACAAACCCGTAGAAATGTCGACAAATGCAACACCCCATTCTTTCTTGCCTCCTGCAACGGCTGCCAAAAAATGATGGTCTTTTAAGTCAATTGTCTTTTCGTTGTAAGAAACACCTGGAGTCACCAATTCCGTAACACCACGTTTTACAATCCCTTTCACCATTTTAGGATCTTCCAATTGATCACAAATGGCGACGCGCAAACCAGCCTTTACCAACTTGGGAAGATAGGAATCCAGGCTATGATGAGGAAATCCAGCAAGCTCCACGTATGCTGCTGCTCCATTTTTTCTTTTGGTCAAAACGATACCCAAAACCTGGGCCGCACGCACCGCATCCTGACCAAATGTCTCATAAAAATCACCGACACGAAAAAGCAAAACGGCATCGGGATATTTTGCCTTGATGGCATTGTATTGTTTCATCAATGGCGTTTCAGCCACTGCACTTGCGCTACTCATTGCAACAAAGATAAAATCTATTTGGACTGCTTTTGCATCCACCAAAAAGGCAGATATACCAAGGAATAAGATACAATCCCTATCAATTCCAATTCCAACAGATAATAGGGCCATGGATGAAGTAAATCCAAGAAAGATCCCCCCATGGGTTTTTCTCTCAAGTAACCATAATTGCTTCCCAGCATTGCATTAACACCAATGGCCAATAAAAAATAAATTTGAGAAAATCCCAATGCCCGCCATACTGCTCCAGCGGCAGGTTGTATTTTCAGCCCGCCTACCAAATACAATACACTCCATACCAAACCTGTATGACCAATCATAAAGGTTATGTAGGTAAAATGAGGAAAGGGTTGGTGAATATCCGGTGTTATGATGCCATGGACACTCCCTGCCATCACCCAGAAATAGGCCACTTCCGCCATCCATTGTTTCTTCACCCACAGTGCAATTGCCGTGAAGAAAATAGCCCAATTGCAGAGCTCCATAGGCAAATCGTACTGAACACTCCAATAGCCCAAAAGAATGCGGTATACCTGATAGGCCAACCAGTTAAGAACCAGCATGACTCCCAAAACTCTACCCAGCAAATCTTTGTTGCGATCACTGGCCGTTTTGGCCCAGCGAATGGAAATCAGTGGAAGTGCAATGGTCAGAAAAACAATAAGCCCATGTTCCAACTCCCAATATGGAAAACGATATTCATTCATCGGTACGGACTTTTGCCTTTGTCATCCTCCAACATCGAGCGATAGTTGTTGTAGCGTGATGCCGCCACTGTCCCTTGCTCTACCCCCCTTCTCACCGCACAACCCGGCTCCTCTATATGTTGACAGGTATTAAACTTACAATCGGGAAGCAAGGCAAACATTTCCCTAAAGTACAATCCAATTTCCTCTTTGGGAATGTCCACCAATCCAAATCCTTTGATACCTGGCGTATCGATAATCCATCCTCCCTGCACCGTAGGAAATACTTCCGCAAATGTTGTGGTATGCTGACCCTTTTCGCTCCAATCCGATATATCTCCTACCCTTATGTCCCGGTCAGGAACAAAATATTGAATCAAAGAAGACTTCCCTACACCACTGTGTCCTGAAAATAAGACCACTTGATTCACCATAGCAGCTTTCAATTCTAGCATCCCTTCACCCGATTCCAGTGAACTGCGCATGGTGTTATAACCGGCATCTTGGTACAACCTTTCCCAACGAGTGAGCTCCTCCAACTCCCTGGTATCATATTGATCCACTTTGTGAAATAAAATAGTAACAGGGATATCATAAGCTTCTGCAGTGACCAAAAAACGATCCACAAAACCTGTAGTTGTGGAAGGACGAGATAGGGTGACAACCAAAAAGGCAATGTCGATATTGGCAGCCACAATCTGCGCTTCTTTGGACAGATTCACCGATTTGCGTATGATATAATTTTTTCTGGGCAAGATGTCTTGGATGGTCGCGATGCCTTCCTCTGTTTTTTCATCCCAGATAATCTCAACAAAATCCCCCGCTGCAACGGGATTGGTGGTTTGGATGCCTTTGGTTCTTAATTTTCCGCGAATTCGACATTTGAAATATTCACCATCTTCGGTTTGTACTTCATACCAATGACCCGTAGATTTTAAAACCCTAGCAATCATTGACCTTGAACGGCAATGGAGAGATCTACTAATTTTTGACGCACCAATTGCAAACGCTCAATAACCACATGTTTGCTTGTCGCATCATCCTTTTTCTTCAATGCGTTTTTTGCACCTTCAAGGGTATAACCTTTCTCACGCACCAGCTGGTGAATTTGGGTAAACAACTCAATGTCCTTTTTAGAATACATTCTGTTTCCACGCGTATTCTTTCGGGGTTGTAACTGAGGAAATTCCTTCTCCCAAAAGCGCAACAATGAAGCATTCACTTGAAACATTTCAGCTACCTCCCCAATGGAGAAATATATTTTTTCTATGGTATTGTGTCGATTCAGCATTAGTCAAAAGATTGTCCAGATTGAGACGCGCGTTCCAACAAAGCGGCGTATTGATCTGGAGATAAATCATTGTAAAAATAGTAAGCGGGATTCACTTTCTGACCATTTTTGATAACTTCGTAATGCAAGTGAGGTCCAGAAGAAACCCCTGTATTGCCCACATAGCCTATGATTTGTCCCCTTTTGACCTTGGTACCAGGACCCACGGCCATCCTACTCATATGTGCATAAAGTGTTTGGTAGCCAAAGCCGTGATCAATCACGATATGCAATCCATAACCGCTTCCCCCATCGGGAGATTTCACAACTCCATCACCCGTGGCATAAATCTCTGTTCCAATGTCTGCGGTAAAATCCAATCCCGTATGCATGCGCGCTACGCGGTAAATGGGGTGTATTCTAAATCCAAAACCAGAGGCCATTCGCTTTAGATCTTTATTGTCTACCGGTTGAATTGCAGGAAGACTGGCTAAAAACTGATCTTGCTTTTTGGACAATGACATCAACTCATCATAAGATTTACTTTGTTGCACCAATTGATGCTGTATGGCCTGCAACCGCTTCTGGGTTTCAATAATCCCTTCTTGGGTGGAATATGAAGCCAACTCCTGGTAGTAATCACCACCGGTGTAATTCCTTTCAATCGGCTCCGCTCCAAAGATCGTTCTGTAAATTTCATTGTCCCGCTTCTCCAATACATTCACGTAGCGATCCAGCGTATCCATCTGTTGTCGCATCCCTTTCACTTGGGCTTGCATATACTTCAACTCTTTCTGTAGGCGAGAGGTTTCAGGGTCCTTGAAAAAAGAGGCATATAAAATCACACCCATCCCACCAATGACAAGACCTACAATGAGGTATTTCAACACCAACCAAACATAATCACGAACCGTGTAGCTAATCTGCTCAAAGTTCAGCGTCGTGGGGTTGAATATGTATTTAAACTTGGCCAATTTAGAAAATGTATTCAGACAAATTTAAGCACTTTTTTTTGGCGATTTGACATTAGTTTTGTGACCCTATCCATACGATATGACATCTCAACAAATACGACAACAGTTTTTAGATTTTTTTGCCTCGCAAAAACACCAAATCGTCTCATCTGCCCCCATGGTCATCAAAGGTGATCCCACCCTGATGTTTACCAATGCTGGGATGAATCCTTTCAAGGATATATTCTTGGGCAATGCTCCTGTCATTCATCCCCGAATTGCCAATACCCAAAAGTGTTTACGCGTAAGTGGAAAGCACAATGATTTGGAAGAGGTTGGAGTGGACACCTACCACCACACCATGTTTGAGATGTTAGGCAACTGGAGTTTTGGTGATTACTTTAAGGAAGAAGCGATACAATGGGCTTGGACCTTGCTAACTGAGGTTTATAAAATTCCCAAAGACCAATTGTACGTAACGGTATTTGAAGGAGATGAAAAAGAGAATCTAGCCTTTGACCAAGAGAGTTATGATATCTGGAAAAAATACATCGCTGAAGATCGTATTTTGAAAGGAAATAAAAAAGACAATTTCTGGGAAATGGGAGACATGGGGCCCTGTGGTCCATGTTCTGAAATCCACGCAGACATCCGCTCAGCAGCAGATCGTGAAGCTGTGGATGGAAGATTGTTGGTGAACAATGATCATCCCCAAGTGATTGAAATCTGGAACAACGTTTTCATGCAATTCAATCGCAAAGCCGATGGTTCTCTTGAATTGCTGCCCCACAAACATGTAGACACCGGAATGGGATTTGAACGTCTTTGCATGGTATTGCAAGGAAAGCAATCCAACTATGACACCGATGTTTTCACCCCCTTGATTCAAAAAATAGAATCATTGAGCGGCATCGCATACACGGCTACCGCCGAGAAAAAGGATGTCGCCATGCGCGTAATCGCGGATCACGTGAGAGCGGTATCATTTGCCATTGCCGATGGTCAATTGCCCTCCAGTTCTGGAGCTGGATATGTGATTCGAAGAATTTTGCGTCGTGCAGTACGTTATGGATATAGCTTTTTAAATTTCAGACAATCCTTTATTCATCAGGTGTTTCAGGTATTGGAACAACAAATGGGTAGTGCATTTCCTGAGTTGACCAAAAACAAAAACCTCATCGGACAAGTCATCAAAGAAGAAGAAGAAAGCTTTTTGCGCACATTGGAAAAGGGAATAGAGTTATTGGATCAGGTCATTCAAAAAACCGAAGGCAAAACCATCTCCGGCGCAATCGCGTTTGAACTATATGACACCTTTGGATTCCCCATCGATTTGACCCAATTGATTGCGAGCGAAAATGAAAAAGAGGTGAACATCACTGAATTTGAAACACACTTGCAAGCACAAAAAGAAAGAAGTCGCGCGGCCACCAAATTAGAAACCGATGATTGGGTGGAGCTTAAATCAGGCGAGACCAAGTTTGTGGGATATGATCAAATGGAAACCGAAACCTCCATCCTCCGTTACCGCAGAATCAAAGCCAAAGGAAAAGAGATGTTCCAATTGGTATTGGAGACAACTCCATTTTATGCAGAAGGAGGAGGACAAGTGGGCGATCACGGCACCTTGATGGTTGGGGAAGACAAAATAGCCGTGGTTGATGTGAAGAAAGAAAATGGATTGATCGTGCACTTTACAGAGGAATTGCCCCAGCAACCCGATAAGAAAGTATGGGCCAAAGTGGATGCGGATTGGAGAACAAACACCACCGCCCACCACAGCGCTACCCACCTACTCCACGAGGCATTGCGTGAGGTATTGGGAACCCATGTCGAGCAAAAAGGGTCCTTGGTCAATCCTGAATATTTGCGTTTTGACTTTTCACACTTTGCCAAAGTCAACGATGAAGAATTGAATCGAATTGAACATTTGGTCAATGAGCGTATACAAGCCAATTACCCATTGTTAGAAAATCGTGCAGCCACCATAGACGAGGCCAAAGCCAGCGGTGCTATGATGTTGTTTGGCGAAAAATATGGAGACCGCGTGCGTATGATTCAATTTGGAAACAGCATAGAACTTTGTGGAGGAACGCATGTTGCAAGCACAGGGGCCATCAAGAAATTCAAACTTCAATCAGAGGGCGCTGTGGCGGCAGGCATTCGTCGGATCGAAGCCATTGCAGGCCACGTGGCAGAAGAATGGATTCAGGGCGAATTAAACAGCTTGGAAGAAGCCCGATTGATTTTGAAAACCAAAGATGTTTCAAAAGGCATTCGTGATCTTCAGAGCAAGTTGGCCGATGCGCAGAAACACATTGAGGAATTGATGCGTGCGCAGGCCATGCAGATCAAATCTGAATGGAAGAACGAAATCAAAAATATTAACGGAAGGAATTTACTTTTCATAGAAACCGCATTAGACGCAGGTTCTGTCAAGGACATCTGTTTTCAATTAAAAGCAGAATACCCATCATTTGGGGCGGTCATCACCACCCAAGGCGATGCCAAGCCCATGATCACCATCGCCTTCAGTGATGACGCCGTTCAGGCATGGAATTGTCATGCAGGACAATTGGTAAAAGAGTGGTCCAAGGAAATCAAAGGCGGCGGCGGTGGACAACCCAGCTTTGCCACCTGCGGTGGAACAGATGCCAGTGGATTGCCGGTTGTCATGGAAAAAGCCAAGGCTTTGCTTACCGCTTAAGCCATAGCAGAACCCAACGGAACAGAAGGGCTCGTCTTATAGACGGGCCCTTGGTATTCCAGGGAGTAGGAAAATGCCAAATTCAAAATATAAAACACATTAAATAGGCAAGCCAGGATATAATCGGACGTCTTGTTTTTACCAAAGGCCTGAGCAATTTCGATGCAGACCACAAAAGCGAAATAAATATTGTAAACAGGAACAAATAGACGCCAGGCGTGTGCATCCGGACGACCCACCAGTCGCATCGTGATGACCACGTCATAAAACGGAACAAAGGCAGCCCAATACGGCTGATTTGCTTTACTAAACAAAGCCAACTTCCCAATCAACCCCACAACGGACAGAATACAAATGGTCATGATATAAGGAGCAAATTGCTTCCATACATCACTCCAAGTGAGAAGGAGTTCCATATTTCAAAGAATTAACTGAGCGACGTTGCTCAATAATAAGACGAGATAGCGGAAATAGGGTTGCCTGAAGCAACAAGGGAAGCATTTCTGCTTCCCTTGTCGTTTGTTTAGGAAATCATGTCTTTGTTAAGCCAACCGTTGTCAATCTTAACCAAGTACTTTGGTTGCGATTTGCTCATCGCTTTAATAAGACGTACGAATTGTTTCAGGGTTGCCTCAAGGAACATATAATAAATTACATCCCCGTGTTTCTGCGGTAGTCAAGCGACCCAGGACCTTGAATTTGTCTCCCACCCATTCGCCCAAATCGTCTGTGGCGATAAAGGGACAAGAGTAAAAATTGGCCCAATCCACCACATTGATCCCACCCCTTTTGTTGTCCATAGAAACCGCCAAAGGATCATCCACCTCACGCAACACAATGCGCATCCAGGGTGGTGTAACAAAACCTTCATCCCCTTGCGAATATCCTTGGCTCAACAACTCAGTCATCCCATACTCACTGTGGATTTGGAAATCTTTGCCCCAAGCCTGACGCAAGGCAGCATGAACCTCTTGGCGAATGGGTTCCCTTCCGCGTCCTTTCATCCCGCCCGTTTCAAGGACAATGGTATTGGACACCGGCATTGGAAATTGTTCGGCCAAATCCATCAGCGCAAAGGTCACCCCAAAGAGCAGGGTTTTCTTTCCTGACGACATGTTCCGTTTCCATTGCTCCACCAATTCGTTAAAATTGTAGAGAAAAAAACCACTGCCCGATGGATCAGCATCCTGAATCAAATCGTTGACCATGTGCACCAAAGAGGAGTGTTCCCTTTCCAGGTATGAAGGCAGCAGAGCCAAAATCACATAATCAGCAGGAGAGCCATAAAAAGCCTCAAAGCACTTTCGAAAAGAAAGCGCATACAATTCCTTATCCTGCACATAATGTTTGGAAGGCACCTGCCCCGTTGTGGCGCTGGATTCGAACCAAAAATTCAAAGAACACCCCGTCCTCACCACCGCATGGGATTTGAAGAAACGAACCGGCAAAAATGGAATATCGGTCCAAAGATTTACTTGGGAAGGTTGGATACCCAGCAATTGGACATACTCACGATACAACGGATTGTTTTGGAATTGATCATGAAATAATTCTATACACCGCCCGTTCCAATCATTGACATGAAAACTGCGTATTTCGTGTTGAATAGAATCAATCATTGGGTAAAATTATGGCTAAATTTGTTTGCATGAGAAAATCTGTATCACGATTCGTTGCCATTTCCGCAGTTGTAGGATTGGGGTCATGCATGCAATTGGATGAATATCCAGACACCCCACAAATCAATTTAAAGGAATTTACCACCGCGGACAGTGGAGCCACATTGATATTAAACTTCACCGATGGAGATGGCAACTTTGGATTGGAGCAATCGGATACCTCGGGCACATTTGCCGATTGTCGCAATCGCTATAACATATTCTGCGAGTATTATGAAAAGCAGAACAATGTATGGCAGCATGTCGAATTGGATCCCTGCTTGGATCCTGACATCATCCCTTTTTACTATCGCGCCCCTTTTACTACCCCGTTGGGACAGTACAAAGCACAAAAAGGAACCATCGAATTATTCATCAACCCATTGTATTATTTGCCCTCCAATTTTGACACTTGCAAATTTCAAATCACCATCATGGACCGCGATTTGAACTTGAGTAATAAAATTTGGACACCGGAATATTTGAAGCCTTGAGGATCATTTCCCCCAACAAAAAAGCCCCACTTCTCAGCGGGGCTTTTTTATTCGTTGTTTCTTAAGACTATCGGTTAACCGCCATTCTCATGGTCTGTCTTGTCGTGCCATTCATGATCTCTACTTGGTACAATCCACTCGCCAAGGCTTGTGCAAATTCTACCTGTGCTGTAAATCCTCCCTCTGCTACATAACGCATGGTCTTTACCAATTTGCCTGTTGCATCGGTTACATTCAACACCACATCGCCGTCCATTCCTTCAACATTCAATGTGAATCCTTGTCCAGCATTGGGGTTGGGATAAAGTACAGCTCTCATGTTGTTGTTCGTGATTTCAGAAGCATCGTCATTGGCTGTTGGCATGCCGGCCGCTCCCAATGTGCGAACACATGCCGATGTTCCATATGCTGTGTTGCTCACACCATCAAAATGTTTGCCTCTGATTTTCACTCCATACGTTTGACCCGCAGCTATACCATCAATCTGGTTCATAGAAAGGATACGTGATCCTCCTACAGCTCCCAATTCGTAAACTGGCAACGATGGCGTTGGAAGGGTTTGTGTGAACTCCCACTCATAACGTTGTGTTCCACAAATCGAACGGTTGGTAGCTATACTTCCAGCTGTCGCGCTCTTATATACCGGACAACGATCCAAAGTTCTAACATTCAAATCCAATTCGGGTGACATGGTGAATGTACCGCCTGTTACTCCCAATCCTACTGCTACCTCAGCATTTCCAAAAGCATCGGTCAGGTTGTATACAACATCCACTTTGGTGGTGTATTGAACCGCAGCGTTGGTCAAGTTGGCTGGTATAAATTTACCCAATTGGCAGAATGAACTTGTTACGCCACCTACTTGAATATTGTTATCAAAGCTAAACTCTGGGGATCCAGTTGCTGTGGCTCCTGTCCAACGATGAATGGTATAGCTTGATGCGCCATATCGATAAACAGACTTGAAGTTTTGACATGAATTGGTGAAGGTATTGCTGTTGGAAGTTACTACCGCCAAGTCATTGGCACTACCACGCAAGTATTGACATACCATTCCACAAACACCGGGTGCACTGTTGTTATTTCTAACACAGATGTAATAGGTTTGTCCAGGTACCAATTGATCATAAATCAAGGTCTCACTTCCTCCATCCAAAGCGGCTCCCAAAGCTGAAGTAGATACAGCATTTTCACCAACCACCGGGATCAATTGAACACCCAACTGTGCTGGATTATCAAACAAATTGATATCATTGTCATCAGATGCTGTAGAAGCCCCAGTTAATGCGATACGAATCGCGTTGTATTGTGCTACAAACTTAAACCATCTGTCTTGACCATTTCCAGGATTCTCTACTGAATTGGTTCCGATGGGCAAGTTTACCGATGTTGTTGGTGAAGTGGCACCGTAGAATCCAATGTTGGTCAACAACAAGGCTGAACCTGGACCTCCTGTTGGACAAGTCAAATCGGAACCTGAACAGTCTTCGTCAATGCTATTTCCACACAATTCAGTTGCTCCTGGATTTACAGATCCATTGTTGTCGTTACAGTCTGTATTGTTCGTTACGTAACCTGCAGGCAAAGAACATGCTTGAACTGAAGAAGTTGAACTACCATAAGTATCACTATCGTTATCCTCATAATAGGTTGTAGTAACGCCTTCATCAGCAGTTCCGCTACAGTTATCATCTATACTATTACACGTTTCAGTAGCTGCAGGATTTATAGCATTGTTCGAATCATTACAGTCTGAACTGTTGGTTACATAGCCGGCTGGTGCTGTACATGCGGATGTGCTCACTGTCAAATCGCCGTATGTATCATTATCTGCATCGGCATAGAATGTGGTTTGAACCCCTTCATCTGTTGATCCATCGCAATCGTCATCTACACTGTTACATGTTTCGGTTGCTCCAGGATGAACCGATGCGCTCGCATCATTACAATCGGTGCTGTTTGAAACATATCCTGCTGGAGCTGAACACGCCGCTGTCGTTGTTGCCAAATCACCATATGTGTCGTTGTCCGCATCTGCATAGAAAGTGGTCTGAACCCCTTCATCCGTTGATCCATCACAATCGTCATCTACACTGTTACATGTTTCGGTTGCTCCAGGATGAACCGATGCGCTCGCATCATTACAATCGGTGCTGTTTGAAACATATCCTGCTGGAGCTGAACACGCCGCTGTCGTTGTTGCCAAATCACCATATGTGTCGTTGTCCGCATCTGCATAGAAAGTGGTTTGAACCCCTTCGTCGGTTGATCCATCACAATCATCATCAATACCGTTACAAGTCTCCGTTGCACCAGGGTGAACCGATGCGCTGGCATCATTACAATCGGTGCTGTTGGAAACATAGCCAGTGGGTGCTGAACATGCTGCAGTAGTCACGGTCAAATCACCATAGGTATCATTATCCGCATCTGCATAATAAGTAGTTTGAACACCCTCATCCGTTGAACCATCGCAATCGTCATCGATCGTGTTACAAGTTTCTGTTGCACCAGGGTGAACCGATGCGCTCGCATCATTACAATCCGTACTGTTTGAAACGTATCCCGCTGGTGCAGAACATGCCGCAGTAGTCACTGTTGAGTTTCCGTATGTGTCGTTATCTGCATCCGCATAATAAGTGGTTTGCACACCTTCGTCTGTAGATCCGTCACAATCATCATCAATCGAATTACAAGTTTCCGTTGCACCTAGATGAACGGTTGAGCTTGCATCATTACAATCTGTATTATCAGAAACATACCCAGAAGGTTGAGAGCAATCATTTACAGAAGATCCTGCAGCACCATAAGTATCACCATCTGCATCGAGATAATATAGATTCACTTGTTGGAAAGTAATGTCAGATCCATTGTTACTGCCATTGATAGCAGGAGCATCGCTAATTACACGAATTCTATATCCTGAACCGGCTGTAATATTGGAGGTAGTAAAGTTGTATGAAAAAGTTTGGCTACCTGAAGCATTTCCAGTCACTGTTCCCAAGGTTGATGCTGTAGCAAATGATCCAGAAGCATCAGAAAGTTGAATTGTGAAAGTAGTGGAAGATCCAAAACTTGCTTCATTGGTATAAGTAAATGGAATGCTTGTCGCACCTGCTCCAGGACATATGGTTGTAGCCACAGATCCGGTTGTTATAGAATTCGCAGCAGGAACCAATTCACCGGTAGACAACAAAGTTGCATCATAGTAATAAGTTCCATCATAGAAACGAATTTTTTCCAATTGTGCTGCAGTTAAAGCTGAAGCTGAAGTACCAAAATAAATTTTTCCAACAGTACCAGAAGTACCATCAAATGCACCTTGCCAACCATTGATAGTCAATTGCGTTCCCGCCCAAGAAATAGCGGAACTATTGGCAAAACGAACGATGTGGTTATTGATCGTCTCCAAATTAAAGGTAGCGGTAGTAGACAAATTAAAGGTCCCAAAAGTAATGTCACGATTTTCGATGATATTCAATGTTGATAGCGTTCCACCGTCACCTTTCACTTTGGCAGTGCATGAATAATCCAAAGCACTTGGATTCAAATGTAAAACACCACCATTCAATTGAAACTCTCCACCATTCTTTACAACTGCACTGAGCAAAAGTGTATCACCAGTGGGCATTTTAATCAATGGAGTACCTGTTGTATTCATGAACAACGTATCAGACACAATCACTTTTCCATCAATCGTAATGCTTGTGGTATTGTGATTGAACAAACGATTAATGGCATTGTCTACATAACGAACACCAGCAACCACTTGATCCGCAGAGCCGCTCATTTTCATCGTACCATTAACTGCATTAATGGTTACTCCGCTGATAGAACCTTTGGCTTCTGTAGTAGAGAGATTCACATTGATTGAACCCGCACCACTGACATTGTCATTGGTATACAACAACCCACCATTGACCACATGGATATTCTCACCAGTGCCAATGTAGAATTGGGCTTTCGTTGTCATTCCCAACAACAACAAAAACGCGATTGAAATTATATTCTTCATTTTCATTTTTATTCGTTCTAATTACTTCTTACTTCCTTTTTCTAATTTATCCAAACGCTCCATCAAAGCATCAATTTGCGCCTGTTGGCGCTCAATGGTTTGCTGTTGGGTTTGAACCATTTTTACCGTCATACTGTGCAACGCTTGGTAGTTCATTGATTTGGTCTGCATTTCATCTCCAGCAGTAAAAACCATCTCAGGAAATACCTGCTCTACTTCTTGAGCAATGAATCCATATTGAAGGCCTTTATCTTCTGATTTACCTTCGTTCCAATAATAAGTCACAGGACGCAATTGCATGTATTTGGCTAATACAGTGGCATCCACGTTTTGAACGGTATTTTTTAATCGCTTATCTGATTGTGCGACAAGACCATTATAATAGACACTTGCGCAACTGATATCAAAAGTGCTCAATCCGCCTCCCCAACCAACAGGCCATGCAGACGAGAAATTACCTGCAGTGCTCTCCGCGATAATCACTCTTGATTGCCCAGTTTTGTTGATGGTCAAAATCTTATTGGCATTCCCTGTAATATTAAAATCCCAATTGTTGGCAATCACCAACTGATCGGTTCCTGTGTTGTGCAATCCCATTGAAAAACCAGATACACCATTTACATCCCAAGCATTAAATGCATTTCCACCGTTGGGTTGTACGCGAAGTGTACTGATGGCATGAGCACCTGTGCTTGCATTGTTTGTATTATTTACATAAATAGAGGGGACACTATTACTAGCAGGGCTATCCGTCGCGATAACCCCTGCATTTTCAACATGCACTGCCGCAGTGGGAGAAGCTGTTCCAACTCCTACTTTTCCGGTATTTGTGAGTACTCCAGTATTATTGATATTTCCAGTATTTGCAATGTTTCCTGTGTTCGTCACTGCTCCCACATTGGTAAAAGGTCCGTTGTTGGTCAAGGTGCCAGTGCCAGTGAAAGTCAAATTATTGGTTCCCTTGGCAATGGTTGTATTCTCTGACAATGTACCCCCCAATTTCACTTCAGATGGTGAGGCTGTCAAACCATTAGAGGCAGACGTAATTCCACTCACATTATTGATGGTAATGTTTCCAGCAGCTGCTGTTGGCTTCACTTTAATACACCAAACGATAGAAGTATTGATGGGTCGAGTTTCCGCATCTCCACCTGAGATTGTGTGGGTGTGATCACCGTTTGAAGTTGAGGTCGTTGCTGGAATATCCACTGTATGCAAATGATCACCGTTGCTTGCGGAGTTAAAAGCAGCAATATCCGTCGTATGACTGTGTGCACCTACTGTGGATGTTGGAACCGCATTGTACCAAATACCTCTATCGGTAGTGGCCGCAGAACCTTCATTCCATCTTCCATTCCCAGGATCAAATGCCCCATTGTCATCGTTGGCTCTTCTATGCAAAGTATGGCTATGTGCTCCATCGGCACTGCTGCTGGTACTGGGAGGATCGACTGAATGCACGTGAGCACCTGTTGTGTTGGTATTGGCAATTGCAGGGTCCACACTGTGCGTATGCGCCCCAGCGGTGCTGATGGCAAATGGAATCACGGGGAGTTTGGTTGAACCTGCTTGGTCTGTGCCTGCTGTACTTCCACCTCTCAAAAATCTTCCTGTGCTATTGATGTCTTTCAATGTGAAAGTAGTCGCTGTGCTGGAGGCAATGAATTGCGAAGCATAGGTTCCATTGAAAGTTTGAAACTCTGGGTAATCCGCCCAGTTGTATGTACCGCCTGACAAGGGCAACAAATATCCAGGAGGCGTTGCGTTGCTTGGCCAACCCACAACATAACCCAAATCTTGGTTATTGCTTACCTGAGACATCTTGGTCCATGAAGAACCGTTCCAATAATAGAAACCAGCCTCTAAACCGCCGATTCCATTGCAATACACCATCAAACCCGTAGCGGGTGACGCGATGGTTGTATTGTCTGTCAACGAAGTCAAAGCAACCCGAGGGGCCAAGAAACCCTTGTCTGTTGCATCGATTTGAAATTTAGCCGATGCATCTGGAGTACTGGTACCGATAGCCACTTGGGATTTGGTAATTGTTATCATTCCCAAGGCAAATGCGAAAGAGAAAATATACTTTTTCATTGTGATTTGTTACAATTTTGATTTAGTTACCGAGGTATATAAATGTATTGATACTTAAACTCTGGGGAGTCACATCCAATGTCTGTTGAGTGACACCACCATTCAATGGAATCTGAACTATCCCATATCCAGTGTAACGATCTGCGGCGTTATTGCACCAATTGTTGTTGGCTTCTTTCATGGTTAATACACTACTCGTAATATTAACCACACCTGCATCGGAACCTGCAATTCTGCCATTCAATGTAACATTGGGCAGTTGATTCTGCGCAATGGTTTTGGCGTTGGTTCCACTCACGCTTCCCAAAGTGGTTCCATTTTGCATAAGCACCGAGTTACTGGCATTGGGGATATTGGCTCCAATTCCCAAAGTCGTTGCGCGTGATTGTTGTGCAGCCGTCAATGTGGACTTGGCACGACCATCCAATTTCACCCATCCGCCGTGGTCAGCAGCCTGAATACCTGTTTTGACATCACCATAAGTATTTCCTGAACCCGCAACTGTGGCTATGGTGGCCCATTGTGTTCCGTTCCAAAAATAATAACCTTCTGCAAAACCTCCTGCTCCATTGCAATACACCATCAAGCCTGCCACAGGCGAGGCGATCGTGGTATTATCAAATACCGAAAGTAAAGCCACGCGAGGCGCCAAAAATCCTTTGTCGGAGGCATCAATTTGAAATTTAGCAGACGCAACAGGTGTTAAAGTTCCTACTGCCGCATTGCCCATGATTTCCACATTTCCTGCTCCAGTAAAATTCAAATCATAGCCCGCCTTGTCAATTGTTGTCGACTCTATCAAAGCGCCTCCCAATCTTACATTGGAAGCATTGGCTGTCAATCCATTTGTCCCCGAAGCCGTTCCGCTTACGTTATTGATGGTAATGTTTCCTGCAGCAGCTGTTGGCTTCACTTTGATACACCAAACGATGGATGTATTGATGGGTCTAGTTTCTGCATCACCACCTGAAATGGTATGGTTGTGATCACCATTGGAAGTAGAGGTAGTTGCTGCTATGTCCACGGTATGAGAATGGTCTCCCGCCGACCCTGTTGTAGTGGGTACATTCATATTCCAACCTGCTCCACCCCCAGAACTTACAGCCCAAGCCGAAACCATATTACTGGTTGAATAGGCAATACTATGACTATGCGCTCCAGTTGTATTGGTACTCACAGACGCTGGATCTACACTGTGCGTATGCGCCCCTGCGGTGCTGATGGCAAATGGAATCACGGGGAGTTTGGTTGACCCTGCTTGGTCTGTGCCTGCTGTACTTCCACCTCTCAAAAATC
>CALJKR010000086.1 GCA_937974555.1 uncultured Flavobacteriales bacterium
CTCAAAACAAAACCTTCCCTCTCCTTGCGGAAAGTTGGAATTTCTGTGCCGCCCATGATCCCATTTCATTCCCTGCCCAAGTGCCGGGCAATATTTTCCTCGACCTTCAACACAATCACTTAATCCAGGATCCATTATTGGGCACTGGAGAAGAAAAAGCACAATGGGTAAGCCATCAAGATTGGGAATACAAAGCCCAAGGTATCCAATGTCCCGTGCTGGAAAAAGATCAAAAACTATGGCTACATTTTCCTGAACTCGACACATACTGTGATGTGTACTGGAACAACCAAATGATACTCAGAGCAGACAATGCATTTTTGCATTGGTCAGTGGATATCACCAACCGCATTGAAAATCAAAATGAACTGCGAATCGTTTTTTACTCACCTTATAAAATTGCGGAGCAAAAACTTAAAAAGTTAGACTACCCCATTCCTGGAGACAGTCTAAGAGCGGTTACCAGAAAACCTCAATATGAGTTTGGATGGGATTGGGGACCCAAATTGGCTGGTTGTGGAATAAGACAAGCGCCATATTTTCAAGTGCTCTCACCCATTCACATTGCAACCTCTCAATTAAAACTACCGAGAAAAGCCAGTGCGCCAATTGAATTAACCGTGGACGTAAGTTTGTCCAATTCCAACAACTGTGAAATTCAGGTTTTGGATGTGACGGATTCGGAGTTTCAACTTGTGCGACAAGCTGCGCAAAATGGAAAGAATACCCTAACTTTTAATTTACCCATTTCCCAAAATTGGGGACCCAACCAAGGGCTGCCTGCCCTGCGCAATATTCAAGTAAACCTTCTGTTCAATGGACAATGTATTGATCAGAAAAATTACCGTACCTCCCCCAGGAGCATCGACCTTGTGCAAGAAAAAGATCAATGGGGAACTTCGTTTTACTTCAAACTGAACGACAAAAAGATCTTTATCAAAGGCGCCAATTACATCCCCATTCGGTACTTCCATGAGCAAGCCACCGAAGCCGATTACCGCATGCTCATGGAGCGCTGTCAAGCGGCCAATATCAATATGCTTAGAGTATGGGGCGGGGGGATTTATGAACCCGATATCTTCTATGATTTGTGCGATGAGTATGGCATTATGGTGTGGCAAGATTTCATGTATGCATGCTCCATGTATCCGGGAGATCCGGGGTTCATGGAAAGTGTGCAAAAAGAAGCGGAGCAACATGTGAAGCGGCTAAGCCACCACCCTTGCATGGCGCTTTGGTGTGGAAACAATGAAAACAGTGAAGGTTGGGAGAGATGGGGTTGGAAGATGGGATTGCACCCCAACCAAGAGAAAAAAATACAACGTGCCTACAACCAGTTGTTTTTAAAGACACTTCCGAATACAGTCAAACAATACGCAGATATTCCTTATTGGCCATCCTCACCCCTCTGGGGACGTGGGGACGCTCGCTCACTGGTAGAAGGCGATTCACATTATTGGGGAGTATGGCACGATGCTGAAAATTTTGAAGTACTTCAAACCAAAATTCCACGGTTTATGTCCGAGTTTGGAATGCAGAGCTATCCTTCACAAGAAGTTCAAAATGAAATGTGCCAATCACCAGAATTTCATCCCAAAGACCCAGGAATCGTTATGCACCAAAAACACAATCGTGGTTTTGCATTGATGCATCAGTACATGCTGTATTGGCATCCTACGGGTGAAACCCTCATGCACCATGATTATGCAAAATTGACGCAATATGTCCAGGCAGAAGGAATGACTTTGGGGATCGAAGCCCAACGCAGACATTCAGATAAATGCGGAGGCACCATGTTTTGGCAATTGAATGATGTGTGGCCTTCGTTTTCATGGAGTGCCATGGACTGGCATTTTCAACCCAAACCCTTTTTGGAGCAATTGACTTATGCTTACGGCCCTTACCTGGCCTCAGGGGAGTGGAATGGAAAAGAATGGAGTTTGTATATCATCAATGAATGGTCCACTATGTCCAATACCCACATTGTGATTCAATACAAAAAAGGGGACCAAATATTAAACCAATGGGAGCTGGATCGAGGAATTGAAACAAAATCCCAAGTTGTTTTTAAAACCAAGGAAATAAAACCGGAGATAGACGCCTATTTTGTTGTGATATGCGAACATCCACAACTCCCTTCAGGAAAATATGAACGAAGAATGAAATCCAAAGGAATCTCCGAGAAGTTCATGGTTCCCATTTCAGAAAACGGAATTTGGAGTTGCGCCCCAATGCCCATCAAACTTACGGAAGTTGAATAGACAATCTGCGGTCGACTTCACTCGCACCCGCATTGATGGTTTTCATGTTAGAATGTAAACTTTTATTTCCGTCTCTAATTTCAATCTGATAACTTCTGTTGGCTATGATTTGGGTCTTGGCCAATCCATCTTTGTCCGTTGTAGCCTTGGCCACTTCCACGCCATATTCATCCATCCAGTATACCTCAATTCCTTTAACGCCCTTTCCGCGTTTGGTATGGATAAATCCTTCCACCTCGATGTACTGATACAATGCTTCTGCTGAAGAGGCCATTTCATAATTGGCAATATCGATTTGATACAAATCTCGTTCCCCGTATGAATCCGCAAACTCCGCTGACAAATACATCAGTTTGCTATCGCGGGTAATGGACATGGTGGATTCCTCATTGACTGTATTGATAGGATATCCCAAATTCATTGGAGCTGTCCAAGATCCGTTGATGAATTCAGAGCGAAATAAATCATACCCGCCCAATGACAAATGTCCGTTAGAAGCAAAGAAGATTGACTTTCCGTTGGGGTGGACAAATACAAATTTTTCATCCCCCGTTGTATTGATAATCGGTCCGAGATTCTTGGGTTCGGTCCAAATGCCATTTTTCTTTTCACTCACATAAATATCTCCTCTGCCCAATCCTTTTTCGCGTTCACTCACAAAATACAAGAATTGTCCATCTTCAGTAATGCTGGTTGAACTCTCAAAACGCTTGGTATTGATGGGAAATAGCAAAGGCTCAGAAGCCGTAAATTTCTGCATATTTTCGTCCCACTTGGAATAATAAATATCTCCCGCCACCTTACCATCATTCTTGTAAACATACATGGCTTTACCATCAGGTGTAATGCTCAAAATTCCATCATGGGTTTCGGTATTTACCTTACCCTCCACTTTCTCAGCTTCACTCCATTTCCCATTTTTATCTTTTACTGAAAAATAAATATCCTCATAAAACTTGAAGTCAGAATTTTCATCCACACGACCACCTGTGGTATTGGCTCTTCTTGAAGTAAAATACAATGCATTACCATCGGCAGTAACACTGGGTGAATACTCTTCATAACGAGAATTAACTTCCTTTCCCAGATTGGTAATTTTTACATTGACCGGTTTGGCCATCATGGACTTGGCGTAGCGACATTCTTGTATGTAGCGCTTGGTCTCAGGGAAAACGGGCTCTGAAGGAGATATATCTTTAAGATACATCTCATAATAAGAAATTGCCTTATCCAATTGCCCCAAACGATGGTAGCACTTGCCGTAGAATAAAGTTGCATCAGAAGACACAAAAGATTGAGTGGCCGTAGCTTTATTTAAATAATCCAATGCCACTTGGTATTTCTTGAGGCGATAGTAACAATCCGCTGTATTGTACAATGCGATGTAGTGTGTAGAATCAACATCCAACACCGCGCGGTAATCGGTCAATGCTCCCCTAACATTGTTATTGTCTGACTTTCTTCTGGCACTGGTAATCTTTCCTGGAATGGCCGCGCGATCCAACAGCAATAGCGTTCTTTCTGTAGTATCGGTTTGCGCCACACTGATCATTTCCATACCACACACCAAAACAAGCAACAATAATTTTTTCATCTTAACGAATTTAGAACGAAGTTAGCGAAGAATTTATTTCGTCACAAAAAACATGGAAAACACCACAGAAAGCAATAGCCGATATGATCATTTGGAGCAGGTAGGAACGACTCAAGTTTTGCAATACATCAACCAAGAAGACACCTTGGTTCCACAAATTGTAAATGGATGCATTCCGAGCATTGCTGCTTTGGTGGATGAGATTATTCCCAGAATGAAAAATGGAGGAAGGCTTTTTTACATGGGAGCAGGAACCAGCGGGAGATTGGGGATCGTAGATGCTTCTGAGTGTCCGCCCACCTTTGGTGTTCCTCATGATTGGGTGATTGGAATCATCGCTGGCGGTGACGAAGCCATTCGTTATCCTGTCGAAGGAGCTGAGGACAATGCCGAACAAGGGAAATTGGATCTGCTTCAATTTTCTCCTTCTCCGGATGATGTATTGGTGGGAATAGCGGCCAGTGGACGCACCCCGTATGTTATTGGAGCCATTGAGGCCGCCAAAGAATTGGGAATGATTACCGGATCCATCACTTGCAATGCGGGCAGTCCAATGGCCTTGTTAGCACAATTCCCCATCGTTGCCGTTGTGGGTCCAGAAGTGGTGACCGGTAGTACCCGAATGAAATCTGGAACTGCGCAAAAACTCATTTTAAATATGATATCCACCGCTGTGATGATTGGCATGGGTCGTGTTGTTGGAAATAAAATGGTGGACATGCAATTGTCCAATCAAAAATTGATAATGCGCGGCTCAAAAATGGTGGCTGAAAAAACAGGATTGGATATAGAAACAGCCAAAGGACTTTTATTACAACACGGATCCGTTAGAAAAGCCGTTCAAGCCTTTGAAAGCCATGCATGATTTAGAACCCTTTTACGGTTGGCGCGATTATTACGTCGCAAGTGAAGACCAGAGATCGCCTTTTTTTGAAAGAGAATATTCTGAATTTGAATTCTCCCAAAAAATATACAATCACTACATACACCCACAATGGGATAGTATGGATAGTCAGACATTGTTCTTAAAAATACTTTATGCCGAATATGAAGAGGGTTATGCCATAATCGAACTCATCGGCGAGTGGAACGATTTACTTTATAACGACATCATGATTTTAAAACGAGAGATTATCGATGCGTTGATTCAAGAAGGGATTTCCAAATTTATTTTAATTGGAGAAAACGTACTCAATTTCCACAGTTCAGATGAATGTTATTACGAAGAATGGTTGGAGGACGTGATGGAAGAGGACGGCTGGATCGCGATGGTTAATTTCCGAGATCACGTACTTCGCGATTTTTCTTCAGCACAGATTGATCGCTACATCGTTTCAGGTGGCAAACTCCAATCCGAGGAATGGCGCACATTCTTGCCCCATGACTTCTACGATCACATCAATCGACAAGTGATGAAAAGGATAGGATAAAAAAAGAGTCGCAAATGCGACTCTTTTTTTTAGATCTTAATCAATTTAAACTCTGTTCTTCGGTTGGCTTGATGTTCCTCCTCAGTACATACTTTAGAAACCTTCTTGCCTTCGCACTCACATTGATTCACCAATTTGGATTCTCCGTATCCCTTACCGTATATGCGCTTGGGATCCGTGATTCTCTTTTTGATGTACTCAGCAGAGGCTTTGGCTCTGTTGTCAGAAAGCTTCAAGTTAAAGGCTTTAGAAGAGCGACAATCCGTATGTGACCCCAATTCAATGACCATCGTTGGATTGGCATTCATAAACTCAACAATCTTGTCCAATTCAGCGGCCGCATCTGGGCGAATATCAAACTTACCCAAGTCGAAGTAGATGGGGTTTACTTGAACCAATTTACCCAAATCTTGACCCACTTTTAAAGGATCCAAAGCCAAGTCGGCTTCTTTGTTCACCGATACCTTTCCATCTTCCACCAAAATGTGCTCATAGCTTACCACCTTACTGAGATATCCTTTTTTACTCAAAACAACTTTGTAATTCAAAGTATCTGTCCAGACATTTTGTGTTAGGATGTCATGAAACTCCCCGTTGCTGGTTGTGCTATAGTTCTTCTTCTCACCTGTCTTTTTATTGATCCACTCCACTGCTACATCTGCCAAAGGCTGGTTATTGGATTTATCTGTAACCAATCCAACGACATCAAAAATGGGCAATGGATTCATGATAATTTCCACTCGATCCCCTTTTTTCAAATCATGTGCAGGGAATTTCAGTTCTGAATTGAAAAATGCAGGACGTTCAACATGAGCCAAAACTTCCTTCCAAGTTAATGCATCCACAATCGCCTCTCCATTGGAAGCAGTGGTCACTTGTATAGTAGAATCGCCAAGATTCAATTCAACACCTTGCTGGCTCAACAAATTGCCTTTGCTGTCTTTGACGACAATGGTAATTTTCTTTTCAAATTCCCAAGACTTTAAAACGTTCACAGCATAGATATCGTCATTTCCCTTTCCTCCATTTCTGTTGCTTGAGAAATATCCAGACTTCATATCCGCATTGAAAACAATGGAGAAATCATCAAAAGAAGAATTCACTGGATATCCCAAATTCAATAAATCTTGCACACGACCATCCTCTCCCAATTTTGCCACAAAATTATCTAAGCCACCCAAGCCTTGGTGTCCATCAGAGGCAAAGTACAACAATCCAGATTCGTGATAAAATGGGAACATTTCATTTCCTTCTGTATTGATATCCTTTCCAAGATTTTCAGGTTTGGACCAATTACCATTGCCCGTTAAAACCGATTTATAAATATCAGTTCCTCCCATACCACCTGGCATTTCAGAAACAAAATACATGGTCTTTCCATCGGGAGACAAAGCAGCATGACCCACGCTGTAATCACTACTATTTAAATTAATGCCTGCAGGTTTAGACCACTTACCTTCTGCGTCCTTGGTAGAAGAATACAATTGCAAACCTCTGGCTCCATTCTTATCTCTTCCTCCGTAATTGTTTCTGGTAAACATTACAAAGTCCAAGTTTTTATTGAAAGAAGCTGGACCTTCATGGAACTTGCCTTTCATTTTCTTTTGAAATTCATGGATATTGCCCAAATCTTGATTGGGTAATACATCCGCAACATACAACTCCAAGAAAGGAAGGCCATTCCAATTCCAAATGCGAGACACTGGAGATTCCATCGCTCGGGTTGAAGCAAATACCACTTGACTTCCCATGATGGTTGGACCAAAATCTTGGTCGGCTGTATTCATAGCCAAATGTTTAACTGCCGCATTGCCTTTGTCCTTTTGAAGTTCAGCATAATCCCCATGTTCCAAACTCAAATTTCTTTGCACGCGACTATCCTTCTCCAATTTCTCATTGGCCTTTTTCAGCCACTCTTGAGATTCATTGTACTTTTTGGAGTACTTCAAAGCTTGGGCATATTGATACATGTCCTCACCAGAAGCATAGCCTGACTCAGCTACCTTCTTCCAGCAAAACTCTGCGTCTTTGTATTTACCCAACACCTCGTTAGAGTATGCCAGTTTTCTCCAAATCTCAATGTTTTTTGGATCCACCTTCTGGAATCGCGCAATGGCCTTGTTGAAGTTAAACGAAGAATAATCTTCATTGGCCAATTTCTCTATGCGTGATTGTGCATTGACATTTAATGCAATGCTCATGACAATCAAAAAAATACAACTAATGCGCATCGACTTAAAAATAACGTGGTGATTTAATTTTTTCTTGACTTCCATAACGCAATTCATAGCGTAACATAATCTCATGACTACCATTGTGGTTAGAAACCCTGCCAAAACTGTAAGACCAATCATAAGCATATCCCAATTGCAAATCTTGATTGATATTGAATCCAGCCATTGCGCCAGCACCATCCCCTGTTCTGATCATTGAACCTACCCAGAACAAATCATGGAAGATAAACATGTTGGTCAGATCCAATTGTGCTGGAGCGCCTTCTACTACTTTAAAGAATACAGAGGGTCTGTATTTCACAACCGGAGAGATATCCAATATGGCACCTCCAATCATGTAGTAGTGTCTGCTGGCTTGAAGCAATCCAACAGAAGAGGTATTCACTTTATAGGTATTTTCCAAAATTCTAGGTGCAGAAATTCCAGCATACCATTTGGAGGTGGTATAATACATACCAAAACCAAAATTGGGTGACCAATCACTTTGGGCGCTGGTAGCAAAAACTTCATCCACCGGCGTATTCAAGTCCAATCTACTAAACTGGGTGTTCAACGAATTAAACCCTCCGTTGATACCAAAAGACAATTTAGCATCGTCATTGATTTTCATTCTGTAAGCCAAGCTCACAACCATGCTTGTGGTTTTAATTGGACCTATGGCATCACTGCTCGCACTCAATCCAACCGCCATGTGATCACCAAAAATGGGGGTATTCATATTAATACCTTGCGTGATGGGGGCGCCTTCAAATCCAACCCATTGATTTCTGCGCAATCCTACGATGGACATTGCCCCACGGCTACCTGCATAGGCCGGATTCATGTCCAACGTATTGAACATATAATGGGTATACATCGCCTCTTGCTGACCCCAAGCTGTAGCGCCAAGCAAAAGGAACAAGCCGATGATTAATATATTCTTTTTCATACTCTTCAAATTTTTATCCATTAACGCTTAATGTATACATATCCATTTTTGGTTTCTCCATTGGGCCCGGTTGTAAATACATAGAAGTAAGTTCCCTCTGGCAAAAGATTTCCACCGATGGCATTTTCATTGCAAGTTCCGTCCCAGCTGTTGTCATAAGGTGACTTAGCGTATACTTTGGCACCCCATCGATTAAATACCGTGATGGTGTTTTCTGGGAACTCACTCACACCAGGAATAACCCAAGTGTCATTGGTATTGTCACCATTGGGTGAGAAGCCTTCAGGAATTTCCAATTGAACACCGCAAGTGAAGAAATCCAAATAATCTGGAGTTCCATCGTTGTCGCAATCCTTGAAGTTGGCATCACACAATGATGTGGTTCCAGCCTCCTCTGCATCACTCACTCCATCATTGTCTGAATCTGTATCCAAATAGTTGGGGGTTCCATCTTCGTCCGCATCTCCCTCTAAGGTTTCATAGTAATCTGAAATACCATCTGAGTCAGCATCGGTAGGAGTAACATCTATAATCAACATCGCAGTATCACACATGCCCATGGCATTGCAGATGGCGTAGGTCAAACTATCTGTTCCACAGAACCCAAAATTGGGTGTGTAAGAAATCAATGATCCATTCATCAC